>CAKQXY010000049.1 GCA_934292725.1 uncultured Lachnospiraceae bacterium | reverse complement strand
AACGGAGAAAAAATAAGGAAATTCCTTTTTGGGAAACCACGGGGACAGGTACGGTGGCTCAAAATGTGTCCCCCTGGTCAGCCTTCAGACTTGAGCCACCAGGGACACTAATTTGGCCACTGTACCTGTCCCTCTGGTCACTTTCTTATAAATTTAAGATAGATTACGCATGAAGCAGCGGCAGTAATAAACTCCGTCACCCACATCGCGTGCCATACACCATTTGCATCAAGAAATCTAGTTAAAATAAGTGCAGCTGGAATGATGACAACTATATAGCGCATCAGTGAGATCACAAGTGATGGAGCACCTTTTCCGAGTCCTTCGAGTGCACCGGAAACGGTGACAGAAATCGAGGAGATGATAAAGCCAATGCTGATAATGCGAAGAGCAGAAGCGCCAAGGCGAATCGTATCAGCATTAGAGGTGAAAAGTCCGATCAAAGAGCTTGGAATAGCAAGACAAAGTGCAGTACCGATTACCATGACACCAGTGATTAAAAAAAGAGAATCAAAGAAAATCTGCTTTACACGAGCATGTTCACCTGCACCGTAATTGTAGCCAATCAGCGGACGCATTCCCTGAACAACGCCATTTCCAGTCAGATAAAGGAAGGTCTGGAGCTTATAGTAGGCACCAAGAACAAGTACATATGACTGGGAATATGCAGCCAAAATTCCATTTAATGTAGAGACAAGCAGTGAAGGAAGCGCCAAATTTAATGTGGCAGGAATGCCGACAGTATAAAGGCGAAGCAGCAGTTGCTTGATTGGCTTGCAGCAGGAAAGAGAAAAAGTTACAGGCAGTGGACGAACCACGCAGAAAACAAGGTAAATTACAAGAGACAGCATTTGTCCAATGGCAGTTGCAATTGCAGCACCTTCAATTCCCATTGCTGGAAAAGGTCCGATGCCAAAGATCATAAGCGGATCAAGAATAATGTTTCCGATGCAGCCTGCCATCATGGCAACCATCGAAACCTTCATGCGTCCAGTTGCCTGAAAAATTTTTTCAAGAGATATTGAAATTCCAATCGGAATTGAGAAACTAAGGGTGATTCTTGCATAACGAATACCTAAAGATATCACGTCCTGATCAGTTGTAAACAGCTCCAAAAAAGGACGAATAAAGGTTAGACAGACAATCATAAGAAGCAGTCCGTGAAATGCATTTAATAATGTGCCAAGTGAAGCAGCACGGTCTGCTTCTTTTTTATTTCCAGCACCAAGGTGGATGGAAATAACAGCATTTGTTCCAATTGCAAAGCCAACGGTGATTGCCGTAATCAAGTTTTGAATTGGATAAACAAGAGAGAGTGCTGTCATGGCATTATCGCTTATTTTTGCGATAAAGATGCTGTCAACAATGTTATACAAAGAATTGACAAGCATAGACAGCGTCATAGGCAGTGCCATAGAAACTACAAGCGGTAGCACTGGTTTTTGCTTCATGTAAGTTTGATCCATAAAAAAAGAACTCCTTTCTGCTTTAAAGCGTTCTCACGAAAACATTTATTGGTTTTGCTGCGCAAAAAAAATACCGCACAACAAATACGGGAACACAGAGAACGCAGTATTGTTGTGTGGCGAAAAATAAAGATATCTTAACTTAATTAGTCTTTATGAAAAGTCCACGGCCGGAATCCGGTTTTAGTACCAACATAGAATAGCAAAAATAAAGAGAGATGTCAAGCTTGACAAACAGGAAAAGATGCTATACTGTTGAGTTATGTGTTAAAAAATGGCAAGGAAGGGAGACATCAGATGAGTTTGACACAAATAAACCTAAAGCCGTATTGGGATGAAAATATAATAGACAGAATGGATGTGACAATAAAGATCACAGGATTGTCTTATAAAGATGGGGAGCGGCTTTGCAGTATGCAGCTAAGCACCGTGACAATTCCAGGATGTGAGCCAAATGCTTTACAGATTAGTGATGAAAGCGGTGTGGTTTTGGTGAAGGAGTCAGAAGAAACACCATATCCGTATCATTGGCGCAGATGGAATGTGAAACGTGACACAAAGGGAAGTGTGCAGATTAATTATACCGTATATCCAAGAGAGATAAAGCCAACAGATATTTGCGGACCATATTTTGACTTTCGTGCAGAAAAGGGCGGCGCAAACAGTGCAGGCCATTCTTTTTTAATGGATATTGAAAAGGCAGAAGAATGCGAGCTTTCGTGGGATATGAGTGCGATGCCAGAGAAAAGCCGCGGTGTTTGCACATTAGGGGAACACAAAGTAAAGGCGAAGACACTTGATAGGCTTCGTGAATGTTATTTTGCTATGGGACAATTAAATGCTATTGAAGAGGGTGATTTTGGATTTTACTGGATGAGTCAGCCGCCATTTGACGTGAAAGAGGTTGCTGAGTATACAAAAAAACTTTTTAGTCAGATGCAGAAATTCTTCAAGGATACCGAAAAAGTCTATCGTATTTTCGTGAGAAAGGATCCATTTTTGACAAGCGGCGGAACGGCACTTTATCGTTCCTATCTTTTTGGTTGGAATACAACTCAGCCATGCAGTCTTGAAGATAAAAAGGCCATTCTTGCACATGAGATGGTACATAACTGGCCGCAGCTAAACGATAATCCATATGGTGTCACAACATGGTATTCGGAAGGCACGGCAGAGTATTACAGCGTACTTTTACCGCTTAGACTTGGCCTTATGACAGATGATGAAGCTATTTTGGAGCTTCAAAAGCGCACAGATGCATATTATTCAAACCCGACAAGAGCACTTGGAGATGAGGAGGCTGCCGCCATTTGCTGGAAAGACCGCAGGGCGCAGCGACTGGCTTATGGCAGAGGAATGATTTTTGTAATCAATACTGATATTATGATTCGCAAGGCAACAAATGGCGCACACAGCATAGATGATGTTGTGCTTGATATTTTACAGAAAGATCGCGCAGGAATACAGCTTGGAAACGAAGTATTTTTAACGTCTGTAAAGAAAATTAGTGGTCTTGATGTGCGAAGTGAATGGGAAGATATGCATACAGGAAAGGAAATTATTCCGTTAAGCGGTGGCTTTGACGGTCATTTTGCCGTAGTGGAAAAAGAGATCAACGAAGCAGATACAGGAAAAAAAGTGCGTTCCTGGACATGGATCAAACAAGAGACGAAAGAAGGAAAATAAGATGAGCGCTCAAGCGAGAGGAGGCAAATAGAAATGGAAAACAATACGACACAGCTCAAGAAATTTACACCAGAGACGATGAAAGAAATCGTTTATGTCACATGGCCGACACTTGCACCAGCAGGGGACAAAGCTGCATGGGTTGATTGGAAGGGCGACATGAAAAGTGGTCTGTTTTCCTCAAAGATTCATCTGATGGAAAATTTATCACAAAATGCGACAGGCGCAGAGGGTATGGACGCGACTCGAAAAGAATCTGTTTTGACACCAGATGGAGTGAATGAGAAACAGCCAGTTTTTCTTTCAGATGGCATTCATATGGCGTATCTGTCGAATGAGACAGGTGAGTTTCAGGTATTTATTAAAAATCTTAATACAAACGAAAAACGCCAGATCACAACACTTCGTCATGGTGTACTGCGCTATAAACTGTCAGATGATGAGACAAAACTTGTTTTTGAGGCAACGCTTTGGCCAGAGGAGATTCAGGAAAATACTGCATTCACGGAGATGACGCCAGAAAAGAAGGCACAGTGGGAAGAGGATCTTGATTGGAGACCATATGAGATTACTAATCTGACATATAAGCTTGATGAGTGGCACGGTATGAGAAAGGGCGAGTTTTCACATATAGGTACGGCAGAACTTTCATCACAAAAACAAAAGCTTTTTACATCAGATTGCATGGAAAAAATGGAAGCAATTTATCCATCCTGGTCTCACGATGGCAAAAAAATTGCGTTTTATGGATATCCGTATGAAGGTGCAAAAGGCTTTGATGTAGAATTGTTTGTATGTGATGAGAACGGAAAAAATCTGAAGCAAATAAGCAGCGATAATGGTATTTATGCAGATCATGCACCCGCCTTTACAGCAGACGATACTGGCATCATAACGATGGTGTTTGGTGATTTTGAAGATGGAAGCTGCGTACAGCTGCCAGTTTTATTTGACTTGTCTGATGGCACACATCGCTGCCTGATTGATGAGTGGGATGAATCAATCTGCCACGGAGTGCATCCACTTCGAGCTGGTTCTCTTGAATATGGTGATCACTCCCCTTACTTTAGACTCACGAAGGATGGTAAGTATCTGTATTTTCAGACAGGACGCCATGGACGATTTTCACTTTGCCGAGTAAGAATTGATGCAGCAAAGCCATGCCCAGTCGAAATGGTATTGCAAGGCAAGACTGATATTCAGGAATTTGCCATGAATGAAAATGGTCAGATTGTGACAATTCAGGCAGATTGGCTTCATCCGGCTGAACTTTGGATGAATGGAGAGAAGCTGACAGACAGCAATCCGTGGCTGTCTGAATATGCGCTTGCTGATGTTGAAGAACATTGGGTAAAGAGTAAGGACGGCAAGGCAGATCTTCAATATTTTCTTGTGAAGCCAGTCAGCTTTGAAAAAAATAAGCAGTATCCTGCAGTACTTGATATAAAGGGTGGCCCTACAACCATGTATGGACTGACTTTCTGGCATGAGTTTCAGGCACTTGCTTCTTTGGGGATAGCAGTTATTTTTGGAAATCCAAGAGGCAGCACAGGCTTTGGACGTGCATATTGTGCCGGAGGCGTCTGCTGGGGAAATGAGGCGATGGATGATCTTGTGCAGTTTGTGGAGGATGCCATATCAAAGGGTTTTATTGATGAAAAGAGAGTGGGTGTCACAGGAGGCAGCTATGGCGGCTATATGACAAATAAATTGATAGGAAGAACAAATGTCTTTGCAGCAGCTGTCACGCAGCGCTGTCTTGCAAACACTGCAACTTCCTACGGTACAGGAGATATGGGCTTTGTCTCATCGCGTCCGATTCCGAAACATTTTCATATGCTTGATTATTTAGAAGACCGCGCAAGAGGAAATATCATTTCATATGTTGATCATTTTAAGGTGCCGCTTCTCATCCTTCATGCCTATCAGGATTATCGCTGCGGATTTGAACAGGCAGAACAGGTATTTATTCCAATGAAAGAGAGAAATCCAGAGATTCCATGCCGCATGGTCATGTTTCCAAATGAAAACCATGGAATGACAAGAAACGGAAAGCTGTATCATCAGGTTCGCCATCTGCAGGAGATGACTAACTGGTTTGTTAAATATCTGATAGAAGAGCCTGACTGGAAGACAAAAGCAGATGACAAGAGTGAGAAAGATACTGATTTTATGAAAACACAGGAGGTGAAGGGATGATGCGTTTACCTGAATTTGAGGATTGCCGTGATCTTGAGCAGTTAAATGGAGGCGATTATTTTCCACAAAAGGAGCTTGTCTGCTATGCCTCCAACCATACAAACGGTATTGTAATAAAAAATTTAAAGACAAAAGAGAGTGTGACGGTGACAGCAGGCGGCACAGGTGAGGGAGGTCCGTCCTTCTCTCCAGATGGAGATAAGATTTTATTTGTCTCATCAAAGAAAGGCGTGGGACGCCAGGCATTTGTCTATGAGATTAAGAGCAAGAGTATAACACAGATTACGCATGTAAAAGGTGCTGTCATGGAGCCACAGTGGTCACCAGATGGAACAAAAATATTATTTTCTGTAATTACTTCTGGCGCTTCGCAAAAAACGTCCAATGACGCGGCGGATGCATCTGCTGTATTGCAAAATCAGGATGTTCATGACGATGATGCTGTTGCTACTGAAGACTTTGGCTACAAATTTGATGGCATGGGATTTATTCGCCCGGATACACACTGGCATCTGTTTGCTGCATCTGCTGACGGTACAAGTGAGATTCAGTTAACAGACGGCGAGTATGATTATCTTCATGCCGCATGGGCACCAGACAGCAAAAAGGTCGTTTGTGTCAGCAATCGCTTTCGCAAAAGACAGGAAGGAATTGGCTATGATCTTTTGTTGATTGATGTTGACAAGGAGCCTGGAAAGCTTCGCAGACTGACAGAAGGATATTGGCTTGTTTCTTATCCAAATCCAGTGCGCCCAGTATTTACGCCAGATGGAAAATCGGTCATCGCTGTAGTCTTAAATCCAGAATATGCAGATGGTGAGTCAGAGATGGGTTATCCAGAGGGTTATCTTTACCGCTTTGATGTTTGTGATGGCAAAGCAACACCAATATTTATTCAGGATGAGAATTGCTATCAGTGTGTACAGTTTCCGTACAATGCAGGCTGTGGACGAGGCATGGATAAGCTTCAGATTGATGAGAGCGGACGCTATGTGTACTTTGTCAGCGGCTTTAAGGGTCAGGGAAATTTGTATCGATTAGATTTAGAGGGTGATGGTCATGCAAAGCTTTTCTGGGGTGGCAAGCAGGTTTGCCATGGAATAAGTAAAGTGCGAAGTGGACGTATCATGGCGGCAGCAGCAAAATCAACAGTGCCGGAATTTTATGCAGTTCTCGATGCAAAGACAGGAGATGTACTTGATACTGCGGTGCAGTCAGCACAGAAACTTTTAGAAGAGGTGAAACTAAGTGAGCCAGAGGATTTCTTCTTTTCAACACTTGACGGTGAGAGTCATGTTCATGGCTTTGTCATGATGCCGCATGATGCAAAAAAAGGTGAAAAATATCCAGCAATTCTTTATATCCACGGAGGTCCGCATCCGTTTTACACATATGGTTTGACAATGGAGTTTCAGATGTTAGCAGCAAAGGGCTTTGCAGTTCTTTATTGTAATCCAAGGGGCAGCAGCGGCTATGGCTGGACACATGAAAATTACCAAAGAAGTATTGACGGATCTGCTTACTATGATCTTCTCCAATTTGTTGATGAAGCATGCAGACGTTTTGATATGATTGATGAACAGCGAATTGGTGTCACAGGCGGAAGTTACGGCGGTTATATGACAAATTATATGGCGACTCATGCAAAGCGCTTCAAGGCATATGTCACGCAGCGAAGCATATCAAATGAATTAATCATGTATGCTAATTCTGATATGCAGGGTAAGAGTACAGACTATAAAAGCTATGAGGATTTCATGGTGGCTAAGCTTAAAGAGTCAGCTGTATCATATGCAGAGCGTGTGGACAAGCCAATTTTGATTCTTCATGGAATGGACGATTACCGAACACCAATTGAGGGAGCGCACCAGTTTTATGTGGCGATAAAGGATCTGCATCCTGATTTGCCAGTTAAGATGGTAGTGTATCCGCATACAGGCCACGAGCAGCCAACTGACCCAAGACTATTAAAGCATTATTATCACGAGATGATTTCGTGGTTTGAAAAATACTTGTAAAAAGAAAGGCAAAAATTATGAAAATTTATGCATTTGGAGTGAGAGATGATGAAAAACAGGCATTTGAGCAGATTTCTGCTCAGTGTGGTGTAGAGGTTACGCTTTCAGATGAGGCACCATCACTTGAGAATGCCGATCTTGTAAAGGGATATGAGGGCGTTACAGTGCTTGGCATGGGAAATATTGACAGGGATTTATTAAGTCGCTACAGCGAGAACGGCGTGCGTTTTCTCTCTACAAGAACTATCGGTTATAACCACATTGATTTAGTAGCAGCAAAAGAGCTTGGAATTAAAGTCTGCAATGCAGCCTACCCGCCAAACGGTGTTGCAGACTTTACGGTAATGATGATTTTAATGTGCCTTCGCCAGTATAAGCAGGCATTGTGGAGAGGTCAGGTCAATGACTTTTCTTTGCAGGGACTGCAGGGACGTGATATGAATGAACTTACAATAGGTGTCATGGGTACTGGACGAATCGGTCTTCAAGTATTAAAAAACTTGTCAGGCTTTGGTTGTCGTCTGCTTGCCTATGATGTTTATAAAAATCCAGAGGCAGAGAAACTTGCGACATATGTAGATCAGGATACAATCTATAAGGAATGCGATGTAATAAGCCTTCATATGCCGCTGTTTGATTCTACGTATCACATTATTAATCACGAGACAATCGAAAAGATGAAAGATGGCGTAATTTTAATTAACTGCGCAAGAGGCGGGCTGACTGATATAGATGCATTAGTAGATGGTGTTGAATCAGAGAAGATTGGTGCGCTTGGCATGGATACCGTAGAGGGAGAAGAAGGTATTGTGCACGAAGACAGAAGAACAGACATCATCTCCAACCGCAACTGGTTTTATCTTCATCAGTTCCGCAATGTCATCATGACACAGCACATGGCATTCTACACAAAAGAAGCAGTAGATAGCATGGTACGCTGCGGCGTAGAGGGTATTGTGCAGATGGAAAAGACAGGAAGCTGTAGGACAATGCTGACGAAATAAATATTACCTTACAATGTGCACACTGAAAACACCTAATATAGGTACAGTGTGCACATTGATACGATACTGATTTTATGATAAACTACATTCAAGATTGACAGAGGAAAGAGAGGCATTCAAAGGAAAGCAAAGTTCAATGAGGAACATTTCCCTGCCGATCTATTTCTATAGTCAAAATACTTTAATGAATTAAAGCAAAATAGCACAATGGTGAAATGGAGGAATCAGATATGAGAAAATATGCAGCAATGGGATTGGCAGCAGTGCTGGCAGCAGCATCATTTCCGGCAGCCGTACTGGCAGATGAGGCAGATGTAAAGAGTGTAAGAATTGGAGCACCATATGATCCGGTTACTATGGATTACGCAGAATTAAATGTAGATCCAGCAACATATATTGATACCTTAATCAGCGATACCCTGATTCGCAGTAAGCAGGGTGAGTACATTGGAGGAGCAGCAGAGAGCTGGGAGACAAGCGAGGATGGAAAGACCTGGACATTTAAGCTGAAGGAAGGCTTAACATACAGTGATGGAGAGACACCGATTACATCCGAGGATTTTGTGTATGCAGCAAAGCGTCTGATGGATCCAGAGGCAGGTCACTATAATGCAGAAAGCGGTTATATTCTGGAGAATGGCGAGGAATATTATGCAGGAGAGTGTGAGTGGGATGAGGTTGGTATAAAGGCAGTAGATGATCTGACAATCGAGTATACCTTCAAGAATCCGCAGTATGAGAGCACATTTACATCCACGAGCTTATTTGCACCGCTTGAAGAGTCCTTCGTTGATTCACTTGGAACAGAGTATGGTTCTTCAGCAGATAAGCTTTTGACAAATGGACCGTTCATCGTGTCAGACTGGGTATCTGATTCTACCATGACACTTGTAAAGAATGAGAACTACTGGGATGCAGACAGTATCAACATGGACGAGATGGATTTTAAATTTAACGTAACAGGTGATACTGGCGTAGATATGATGCTTGCAGATGAGCTTGATTTTGTTCCGACTGGAAGTGCTATGCAGCAGCAGACACTGACAGATGCAGGCTTTGAGAGCAGCAAGTACACCACCTCTTATCGCTGCCTGAACATCAACCATGCAGGAAAGACAGAGGAAACAGGATTATTCCTTGGCAATGCAAACTTTAGAAAGGCAGTCAGCTATGCAATCGACCGTACTGCCCTTTGTGCATCTGTTATGACAAGTGATGAGCCGGCAAATCGTCTGACAGCACCGTCTGAGGCAGGTGTAACTGGTACTTTCGACGAGGAGTTTGAATACGAGGGATGGCCGGCAAGCGCAGATGCAGAGAAGGCACAGGAGTACTTAAATGCAGCACTTGATGAGCTTGGAAAGACAGCTGATGAGATTCCAACATTCGAGCTTCTTTGCTATGAGTCACAGGGAAGCATTGATGTACTGGCAGCTGTTCAGGATATGTTAAAGAAAAATCTTGGCATTGAGACAACTATCAACTCTCAGACAATTCAGGTGATGGTATCAAATGCAATGAGCGGTGACTACGATTTCTGGTATGGCGGAAACGGTCTTGAGATTCCGGATGCATTGACAGGATTTTTAAGCGGCTACACAAGTGCAATGCAGTCTGCACTTAGAGGCTATTCAAATGAGGAATATGATAAGCTGTATGATGAGGCAATTGCGTCCCCGACTATTGAGGAGAGAAAGGCAAACTACTTCGAGGTTGAAAAATTCTTCTGCGACAACACACTGAATCTGATCCTTGGATGGACAGACGGCGGTTTCCAGTATAAGAGCGGCTACACAGGTTTCTACAATACCGTTGAGACTGATTTCACTTATCTGGACTTTGCTGAGTAATTAAAGAGACAGCTATAAAATAAAAGACGCCGATCTGCGGAAACTCCAAAGAGAGGCGTCTATTTTTTTAGGAGGAAATATGCTCAAATATATAGGAAAAAAAGTATTGATTGCAATCGCGACAGTCTTTGTGCTGGCAACGGCAACATTCTTTTTAATGAAGCTGATTCCGGGTGATCCATTCTTAAACGATAAGATCCCGGTGGCCGTGCAGGATAAGCAAAGAGCGTTTTATGGTCTTGATAAGCCAGTACCGCAGCAATACCTGACTTATATGAACAACTTGCTGCATGGAGATCTTGGCTATTCCATCAAAAAGACAGGAAAAACAGTAGTGGATATCATTAAGGAAGCCTTCCCAGTGTCTGCAAAGCTTGGTTTGATTTCATTACTTTTTGCAGAGGCAGTTGGTCTTTTCTTTGGTATTTTATGTGCTCAGTTTCGAGGAAAATGGCCGGATTATCTATTGATGGTAGTGGCGGTTTTAGGAATTGCCCTTCCAAGTATGGTGTTAGGTCCGATTCTTCGTATGATTTTTGGTGTAAAGCTTGGCATCCTTCCGGTAACAGGATGGGGAAAACCAAATCAGATTATCCTTCCTGCGCTTGTTCTTGGTCTTGGAACAGTTGCAGGAAATACAAGAAATATGAGAGCTAGTATGTTAGCCATAACAACGCAGGATTATGTAAAGACGGCAAGAGCGAAAGGTCTTTCTCCAATTAGAGTTGTATTAAAGCATCAGTTTAAAAACTCACTTGTTCCTATCATTCCAAATCTAGGTGTGCAGATCGCAGGTGTTTTGATGGGCTCATTTGTCGTAGAGAGCATGTTTTTAATTCCCGGACTGGGCCGGTATTTTGTAGATTCAGTCACTAATCTGGATTACCCGCTGATCATGGGTCTTACAGTATTTTATGGTGCATTTCTAGTTACAATGAATTTAATAGTTGATGTACTGTATGGATTAATCGATCCGCGAATCCGCGTAAAGTAAAGGAGAAAAGATGAATACTGATACAACAAAAAAAGTGCAAGCTGCAGAAGTAACATTTGCAGATGATGCGTTTTCTCCACTTCCAGAAGGAGCACTTGATCAGGATCAGATTGCAAGGAAAAAGACAACCTATTTCAAGGATGTATGGAGAAATTTTAAGAAGAATAAGCCGGCGGTAATCAGCTTGGTTGTTATTGCCATCATGATATTTTTTGTCCTGTTTGGACCGATGATGACAAAATTTGATTATTATTCTAATGATTACAGCTGTTCAAATCAAGGTCCAAATGCCATTCACTGGTTTGGAACAGACAATCTTGGACGTGATCTTTGGACACGCGTGTGGGCAGGAGGAAGAGTATCCCTTATTATTGCGATTTTAGCTACGCTTATTCCAGAGATTATTGGAATGGCAGTAGGCGGCATCTCAGGTTATCTTGGCGGCTGGGCAGATACAGTAATTATGCGTACAATTGATGTGTTAATGGGCATTCCAAGCTTAATCTACATGATTCTTTTGATGGTTGTAATGGGAAGCGGAAATATTGCAACGCTTGTAATTGCAATGAGTATCACCGGCTGGATGGGTGCCGCAAGAAGCACAAGAGGTCTTGTTTTACAGCTAAAGACTCGTGAGTTTGTAGTAGCATCAGAGACGCTTGGTGCATCGTCTGGATGGATCATTGCAAGACGTTTGATTCCAAACACACTCGGCATTCGCGTAGTCAGCATTACAATGTCGCTTCCAAGCGTCATTTTCTACGAAGCATTTTTAAGCTATATCGGACTTGGCGTGACACCGCCGCAGCCAAGCTGGGGTCAGTTAATCAAGGCGGCAGGTGAGACCTTCCGTTATTATCCATACCAATTTATCATTCCGTGTCTGTGCGTTAGCATCACAATGCTTTGCTTTAACCTGATTGGAGACGGACTTAGAGATGCACTTGATCCAAAGCTTCGTGCGTAAATAGATAATGCATTCGTCATAGAAAAAGTGAAACGAGCAGAGCCGCAGTATTTTTGTATTTCGGCAGAATGAGAGGAATCATGGAAAAGGAAAAAATCTTAGAGGTAAAGGATTTAAAAGTATCCTTTCAGACCTTTCAGGGAAGCGTTCAGGCAGTGCGCGGCGTTTCCTGGCATTTAAATAAAAAAGAAACGATTGCAATCGTAGGTGAGTCTGGCTGTGGAAAAACAGTTACAATTCAGACAGTTATCGGATTAAATCCAAAGAAAAACGGCAGTATTAAGGGCGGAGAGGTTCTTTTTAACAAAGAAAATCTGCTTGAATTGACACCTAAACAGATGAGAAAGCTGCAGGGCAATCAGCTCTCAATAATTTTTCAGGATCCATTTACATTTTTAAATCCGACAATGACAGTTGGGGAGCAGATCATGGAGCCATACATGCAGCACTACAAGGTTTCCAGAGAAGAAGCAAGAAAAAAGGCAGTCGAGATCTTAAAGATGATTTCACTTCCGTCACCAGAGGAAAATATGAAGCGCTATCCGCATCAGCTTTCAGGCGGTATGCGCCAGCGTATCATGATTGCAATGGCACTCATCTGTAATCCAAAGGTATTATTTGCTGACGAGCCAACTACAGCGCTTGATGTGACGATTCAGGCACAGATCATTGAACTAATGAATGATTTGAAGGATAAGATTGATACGTCAATTGTTTTAATCACACATGATATGGGCGTTGTTGCAAATATGGCAGACCGAATCTACGTTATGTATGCTGGTCAAATCGTAGAGCATGGCGACTGCGATACTATCTTTCATCATCCAAAGCATCCGTACACATGGGGACTTTTAAGCAGTGTGCCGCGTCTTGATAAAAGAGTAAGCGAAGACCTCTATTCAATTCCGGGAACACCGCCGGATTTGTTGGCACCGCCTGTCGGATGTGCGTTTGCTGCCAGATGCAAATATGCAATGAACATATGCCGCACAAGTCAGCCGCCGTGTATTGATTTTTCAGAACCAGACCATTATGCATCCTGCTGGCTCAATCATCCAGCGTGCATCAAGAAAAATGGTGCACCAAAGAGTCCTGTTGAAGCACAGAACATAAAGGAGGAGGAATGATGGGAACGACAAAAGAACCAATCCTCGAATTGAAAAATGTAAAAACAACCTTCAAGGTGCCAAAGGGTATTTTAAAGGCTGTAAATGGTGTAGATCTAACTATTTATAAGGGCGAGACAGTAGGACTTGTTGGTGAGTCAGGATGTGGAAAAAGTACGCTTGGAAAAACAATTATGCGATTATATCGCCCAGATGAAGGACAGGTAATGTTTGAGGGACAAGATATCTGGCGCTACAACAAAAAGGAAAAGAAAGAGTACACCAAAAATGTGCAGATGATCTTTCAGGACCCGTATGCTTGTCTTGATCCTCTTAGTGTAGTAAGTGATATTGTTGCAGAGGGCATGAAGATCCACAAGATGTATAAAGGACCAGAATTAGAGGAGCGCGTGTTGGAGCTTCTTAAAATGGTCGGCTTAAATAAGGATCATGCAAACAGGTTTCCGCACGAATTCTCAGGCGGACAGCGTCAACGTATCGGAATTGCCAGAGCGCTCTCACTTGAACCAAAGCTGATCGTATGTGATGAGCCGATTTCTGCACTGGATGTTTCTATTCAGGCACAGGTCGTAAATTTACTTAAGCGTCTTCAGCAGCAGATGGGATTATCTTATTTGTTTATCACACACGATCTGTCAATGGTGCGCCAGATATCAAACCGCATTGCCGTAATGTATTTGGGATCACTTGTTGAGATTGCAGACAGTGAAGATATTTATATTAAAAATCGTCATCCGTATACAAAGGCACTTCTTTCTGCTATTCCGATTGCCGATCCGACAATTGAGCGTGAGCGAAAAAGAATACTTCTTCAGGGTGATGTGCCAAGCCCGGTCAATCTGCCGCAGGGCTGCAATTTCTGCAATCGCTGTCCATATGCGACACAGCTTTGCAAGGAGAGAAAACCGCAGCTTCGCGAGATCGAGCCGGGACATTTTACGGCGTGTCATCGTGCGGAGGAGATGTAAAGGGGACGCCATCCACCTCAGGGCTGCTTAAGCATACATACATCACGTCTCCGACAGGAATTTGTCGATCTTGACTGCGGCCTGCAGCTGGAAGGTGATGTCAGCATCATCGAGTGATACACCAAGCAGCTTTTCAAGCTTTTCTAAGCGCATCAAAAGTGTATTTCGGTGAAGAAACAGTGCATTTGCAGTCTGTACCTTATTGCAGCGGCAGTCGAGCCACATGCACAGTGTTTCATAAAGATGGGCATCGTGAGCTTTGTCATATTCGCGGATCGGATCAAGAAAACGAGCAGTATATTCGCGCATAACGGAGGCCGTAGGAATTTCAAAAAGAAGCTGATAAAAGCCTAGATCACTGTAAGAGATTAAGTGACGATTGTCACCAAGAAGTTTCCATGAAAGCAAGCTTCGTTTTGCCTGAATATATGATTCGCGAATGCCAAAAAGACGTGAACGTACATTGCCTTTTCCAACACAAAATTTTGTGCCGGGATATTGTTGTTCCATACGTATCGTCAGTGATTCAAAGAAATGATCAGCTGATTGCTCCTGTGAGTTGGTATTTATGGGAAGTACAAATACGTTAGCGCTGTTTCTTGCAACATGCCATGTGCTTCCAGTTTCTTTTTGCGTGATATAGCTAAGCTTTGTCGCAAGCATACGGAAAAATTCAGATGGTGTCTCTGTAAAGGAAGGTCCGTGCATCGCTTCAAGCTTTTGAAAATAAGCAGATGCATTCATCATCTCAAATATGTACACACAGTAGTTATAGCTTGGCAGATATCCCAGAAATAATGCCTGATTGAGTGTTGCGATATCATCTACATTTGTATTCTGGAAAAAGAGTGAGTACCAGAAGGTATTAGCGATTGCTACGTCCTTTTCGCGATCTTGAATCAGATTTATGATGTCTTTTGTGATGGAGTTTACATAGGCAAGACTTGTATGAGAGAAGACTGGAAGCTTAAGCTCATCAGCAAGCTGTCGGATCTCATCATCAAGATTTTCTTCAAGAATGTAATGGTGGCCGACAAGAAATAAAATGCCAGCGGCATCGTTTTGTGCCGCATCGCGAATCAGCTGAGCAAGCTCCACCTTTTCAACAACAGCGTTGGCACCATAATAAATTAAAAATTCACCGCCGCTTACCCATTCACCGATTGGAGGACATAAAATCACGTAAGGCCAAGTGACAGTCCTAGACAGTCCCGCAGCTCCGCCAATCAGCTTCATGTGGGAGAGAGAAGGCAGCGATAATAAATCTTTTGCAGTAGTCATAAAGTAAACCTCCTTGTCAGACAAGTGTAAGTGATTTCTGCGAAAATTTCAATAGATTAGGAAGGAGAATGACATGAAAACAGTAATTTACGCGAGAGTTATCAATTCAGTATCGGATGAACCAATTGAAAATGGAATGGTCGAGATTGAAGATGACCATATTGTGTATGTCGGAGAAAAGCGTGAATGCACTGACTCTGATGCACAGATTTTTGACTTAAAAGGAAAGACTGTTATGCCTGGCTTTATTGATGCACACGCCCATCTTTGTGGAAGCGAGAGCATTCATAAGACTGGTGACACACCATATGATCTGCTTTTGACGACTGTTCGTGATCTTAAAGATCTGGTGGATGCCGGTGTGACAGGTGTGCGTGACATGAGCGCATTTGGTGCTTCATTAAAGCGTGCGATTGAAGCTGGATTGATCAAGGGACCGCGTATCATGCCTGGCGGAAGAGTTATGAGCATTTCCTCAGGCCACTGCGATATGAATCCGATGCTGTCACCAGAGGAATCGAATCAGCGTGATCTTATTGGCTGCCTGGTGGATGGTCCGGAGGATTGTTATAGAAAGACAAGACAGCAGTTTCGTGAGGGTGCACAGTTTATCAAAATTTGTGCAACTGGCGGTGTATCATCGGCAGTCGATGATTTTAATGATATTGAATTTTCACCAGAGGAAATTCGTGTAATCGTGGAAGAGGCAGCGCGTCACAATACATACGTTACTGCACACTGCACAGGAACAGAGGGCACAAAGCAGGCTATTAAAAACGGTGTTAAATGTATTGAGCATGGTGTTCTACTAGATGAGGAGTGCGTACAGATGATGGCAGAAAAGAACATTCCGCTTGTTACCACGCTTTCTGTATCACTTGGCCTTGCTGATATGAAGGGGTTGCCAGATTATATGACGAAAAAAGCAAAAGCACTTGGCGATGCATCAAAGCATTCATTTGCACTTGCACATCAATATGGCATTCGAGTTGCACTTGGAACAGATTATTCTAACTCACCAAATACACCGTTTCATGAAATCGGAAAAGAATTTTACAGCCTGACGCGCTGCGGATATACCAATATGGAAGCCATCAAAGCAGGAACTATTAACGGTGCGTATTTGATGAAGTCTGATGATAAGTTTGGAAGCCTAGAGGCAGGAAAGCTTGCTGATCTTGTTGTAGTAGATGGTGATCCGTCAGAGGATATCATGCTGCTTGCAAACGCAGATCATGTGCGCCTCGTAATGATCGGCGGTGAGATAAAGAAGAATACGCTGTAAAAGAAGGGAGAAAGTGATGATTCAAAAGGACGAGATCAGACAAGTATTAGAGTCTGCAAAGGCGCTTGGAATCGAGTTTGCCGAGCTGTTTTTTGAAGACAGAGAGGAGACGAATATTCCCTGCATAGAAACTGTGATCCAAGGCGTGAAGAGTCTTCGCATATGCGGAGCAGGTCTCTATCTTATACAAGGGCTTTCAAATGTCTATCTTTATACAAATCAGGTGACAAAGGAAGCACTTCTTGATTTAGTTAAAAAGGGTGCAGAAATGCTTGAGATAAAAGCTAGAGCAGCTGCCGCTGGAATTGTTTTAACAGAGAAGTCCTACCATAATCCCTGCCCTGTTGTGAAGTATCCGTCACAGATTAGCAATCAGGAAAAAATCAATGTACTTTTGCAGGCAGACAAAGCCGCAAGAAGTGCAGGCATCAATGTGCGTTCATTAAATGTAAACTATTTTGATACGGATCAGCGTGTATTGATTGCCAATACAGAGGGACTTTACACGACAGACCGCCGAGTCACAACGAGAATGCGCATGCAGGCAGTTGTCGCAGATGGTGACAGTGCATATGGCACATGGGACGATTATACAAAGGCTTCCGGCTTTGAGGCTTATGATGACGAGCTTTCTTATACGAGCTTTGCGAAGGATATGGTAAAGCGAGCTGATCGCATTCGCACGGCTGGAAGCATTTCACCATGCACCGTTCCAGTTGTGCTGGCGGCAGGCGGCTGCGGAACGCTGTGGCATGAGAGCTGCGGCCACTCACTTGAGGCCATTGCGATTGCCCATCGTTCAAGTGCATTTGTGGATAAGATCGGAGAAAAGGTAGCAAGTGATAAGGTTACACTTGTAGATGACGGAACGCTGCCAGGTCAGTATGGTTCTGCTGCGATTGATGATGAGGGTCATCCGATGCAGCGAAATGTTTTAATTGAAAATGGTGTTTTAAAATCATACATGTGTGACCGCTATTACGGAAAGGTTCTTGGAATGGAAAGTACAGGAAGCGGAAGAAGACAAAATTATACATATGCGCCAGTATCAAGAATGACGAATACATGTCTGGCAGAGGGCAGCGATGATGAGGATGAGATTGTGCGCAGTGTGGACAATGGCCTGTATGTTGAGAGCATCGGAGGAGGCTTCGGCGGTATGCAGTTTTCGCTTGAAGTAAAAGAAGGCTTCTGGATTAAAAATGGCCAGATCGACCGTGATCATCAGGTAAAAAACATTATGCTGACGGGAAATGGAATTGATGTGATTAAGCGCATTGACCGCGTTGGAAAAAAGATGAAATATGAAAAAGGCGGCTTCTGCGGTGCAAGCTCAGGTCTGATTCCAACGACAACACCGCAGCCAATGGTGCGCATTTCCCATATGGCGATTGGGTGATTTTGAGTTAAAGAGCATATAACGAGGAAAGGCAAACATATGAAAGAATGTATGAGAGAACTAAAAGCATATAAGGCGGCTATGCAGTTTCTTCCTAGTGGATGTCTGGCAGCTGAGGCCGAGGCAGAAAAGCAGGAAAAGCTTTCTGTTGAGATAACAGGTTCACAGACTGGTCCGATGAGCTGCAGCGAACAGACGGAGCTCTTTGTGCGTGCATCAGGTCAAAAGACAGGTATGGTTTATACGCAAAAGCTGGATGCAAACGCAAGTGATGTGATTGCACAGGCACTGACAAATAGTGAGGCTTCTGCTGCCAAAAAGGCAGAGCCGATGGCGGCAGCAGATTACTGGGAAATGGATGAGGCAAAGGATTCAAATTATGAGCAGACAAAAACACTTGTCTCTATCGAAACCTTAAAGAATAAGGCAAAAACACTTGCCGGACAGTTAGAGGAAAGCTTTGGGTGTAAAGTACGTCTTAATCTTTCTCAGACAATCCTTACTATGGGCATTGTGAACACCAATAATATAGAAGAAACAGCTTCAGTTTGTCGCTTTGCGGCAGAGGCAGCAGCAGATGGATATGAGGGCTATGCGTGTGCACTCACGCTTGATGAGCTGTCACCAGAGCCTTTTATTCATGAATTTTCAAATCGCCGATTCTTAGATGTGCCGACAATTTTGGCTGAGCCTGGTGTGTACCGCGCTGTGCTTTCATCACAGGCAGTAAATAACATTTTGATTACAGCGTGGCAGATGTTTACCGCAAAGCGTGCCAGAAGCGGTGCGACACCACTTGCTGGAAAGGAAAACAAAAAGATCTTTTCAGACTGCATTACGATACGTGATTACAAGGGCGGCGCTGATTCAAAGAACAGCGTACAGTGTGGCTTTTCATGGAAAATGGACTGCGAGGGTGTGCCAAGCCGTGACTTAACACTTGTTGAAAATGGCGTGTTAAAGGGCTGGATGCATAATCTTTCAAGTGCAGCAGCTGCCGGGGTTCGTTCTACAGGAAATGCAGGCCGAAAGACACTTTTAAGCGGAAATATTCATACCGATATGGCAATCATGCCGAAAAACTTTACTATCGAGTCAGGAACAGCAAGCTTAGAACAACTGATTCATGATTGTGATGATGGTGTGTATGTGTTTGAAAATTATGACCAGTTCCATGCATTAAATGTCGTATCTGGTGATTTCTCATTCCCATGCAAGGCAGTGCGCATTAAGGAAGGAAAGCCAGTTGGCATCATGGAAGGACTGACGATGACAGGAAATGTGGCAGAGCTGTTTGCCAGAGTAGAGCAAGTCGGAAGTGACCGAGTTATAAATCCGCTTGTCATGTATGACAGTTATACTGTGTCTGGTCCGGCGATGCTTGTAAAATCACTGAAAATTAGCGGCTGATAAAAAGGTTAGGAAAATCAGAAAGGCAGGTTTTAATATATATGAAGATTATCGAGCAGGAAGAAGTAAGAAAGCTTCTGCAGCCAAAGGACTGCATTCAATTAATGGCAGAGGCATTAAAAGGTCTTGAAAGCGGCGAGTATGCTCAGCCGGCACGTCTGATCACAGTTATGCCGAATACAGCAAAATTTGGTTTCATGCCGGCATATGTAGGTGACTATTTTGGTGCAAAGGTGATCTCTGCATTTGCACCGAATATGGGAACAAAATATCCGTCTCATATAGGTTACGTGATGCTGTTTGAATCAGCGCACAGCACTGTAGCAGGTATGATAGAGGCTGGAAGCATTACCGAGATTCGTACTGGAGCCGTCAGTGCAGCAGCAACAGATTTGTTAGCCAGAAAGGATTCACACAAATTGGCACTGATTGGAGCCGGAGCACAGGCGCGCTCTCATCTGGCTGCGATCCGTGAGATTCGTGATATTACTTCTGTAACAGTCTACGATCTGTTCCCGCAGGCAGCAGAGCGTTTTGCAAAAGATATGCAGGAAAAGTACAAGATTCCAGTTACTGTATGCAGTACCGTAAAGGAAGCAGTCAAAGATGCAGATATCATTTGCACCGTAACACCGTCAAAAGAGCCGCTTCTGACAAAGGAAATGGTCAAGCCGGGAACTCATATCAATGCAGTGGGTACCTTTACACCAACTACAAGAGAGGTTTCCTCTGATCTGGTAGCAGCAGCGCGTCTTTATTCCGATCAGACAGAAGCAGCAAAGCGCGAGAGCGGCGAATATCTAATTCCGCTTAAAGAAGGGCTGATTAAAGAAGATCATATTGTTGGCTCCATCGGAGAGGTGCTTTTAGGCAAAGCACCAGGCAGAACAGCCGATGACGAAATTACCATCTTTGATGCACTAGGTCTTGCTATTGAGGATGTGGCAAGCGCAAAATATGTGTACGAAAGGGCAGCTTTGTAATGGAATTTGATTTTGAAACACTTGTGGAGCGCTCTGGCGCAAATTTAAAGCTGATGATGACGCCGCCAGAAGTCGTCAAAGCAGGAAATATCAGTCTGGACGGTGCAGAGCCAGATTTTAAAAGTGCGCCTGTCATCGAGGAGGCAGTCATTCGCTTTGCAAAGAACGGACTATACGGATTTACACTGCCGGATGAAGCTTACAAAAGTGCAGTAACAAAATGGATGCAGATGAGCCGAAAAATACAAATTAAGCCAGAGTGGATCGTTACAACGCTCGGAACTATTTATTCGCTTGCAACCACGATTCGTCTTGTATGTACGGATCCTGATGATGGTATAATAGTGACAACACCTGTTTATAATCGCTATCGTCAGGCGGCTGATCGCCTCAACAAAAGAACAGTGGAATGTCAGCTTATATACGACAGTGTGAATGGCAGTTATCAAATGGATTTTGATGCAATCAAGTCAGCTATGGCAAATCCAAATAATAAGCTGTTTGTGCTTTGCAATCCTCATAACCCGATTGGCCAGATCTGGAAAGAAAAAGATCTGGTGCGTCTGGCAGAGTTAGCAAATCGCTATGGTGTTATTGTTTACTCGGATGAGATTTTTGCAGATAACTGCTATCAGGGACTGACATGTCCGTGCTACCTTGATATTAAAGGTGCAAAGTCACATGCGATTGTCGCGACAGGACTGGGAAAATCATTTGGCTTTACAGGAGTAAACCATGCAAATATTATAATCGCAGATGATGAGCTTCGCGCGCGCTTCACCGATAGACGTACCCGTGACCACTACGGAAGTCTCGATCCGTGTGTGTATGAGTGTGTGCTCTCTGCTTATACCAAAGATGGCAAGGCATGGGTCGATGCGTCAAATGCGTATGTCTGGGAAAATATGTGTGTGCTTCGCGACTATTTTGCAAAACACCTGCCAAAAGCAAGAGTGTGCGGCGGCGAAGGCGCCTATATCTTGTGGATCGACTGGTCAGCATATTTTTCAAGTGGTGACGAATTAAACGAATTTCTAGTTAAAAAAGCACATGTGTGCCTCGGTGAGGGAAGCGATTACGACAGTCCACTGTTCACGCGCGTGTGCATGGCAACACCAAGAAAATGCTTGATCAAGACACTCGAATCAATAGGAGAGGCTTTTTCCAAACTTGGAAAAGAAAAATAGGCATAATAGGAAAATAAGAATTTATACACAAAAGAAACAATATAAGTAAAATAAGCCATTAAAAGTGAAAAACATGACGTTTAATCATTATTTTAATAGTATTAATTGACATTTAACCCTATTTTCATGATTTTGAGGCTTAAAAATCAAAGAAAAAAGTTTGGCGGAATCGCATAGAGTGCTGTGCGGTTCCGCCTTTTTTGTGCCGAAATGGCGGTTATGCAGTACGGTTGTTTGTGCTATAATTATATTAAAGAAGATGAAAAGAAAGCGAAATGATATAAGAATAGTATTAAGAAAATTCAAAAAAAAGAGAGGTATTGTGTATGAAGAAGAGAAGTTTGAATAAAATAAAGCAAATGGTGTCGATTGGTATGTCATGCATTATGGCAGGTTCTACATGCAATCTTCCAATGATGCTGCATGCAGAAGAGGTTCAGACAGAGAACATGCATCCAACTTATATGGTTACTTCATTTTATGAGTTGAACGAAGAGATTGCGTATCAAGCGCTGTCAATCGGTGCAGAAGAGAGCGAAATCAACTTTCCTGATACATTAAAGGTAAAAGTGATTCGTCAGGTTGAAGGGGAACCAAGTACAGAAGCAGATGAAGAGGAATCGAGCACAGAAGCAGTTGAAGAGGAAGCTAGTACAGAAGCGGAGGAGGAAACGACTTCAAAAGTTCTGGAATCTCAAACAGAGGCAGAATCCCAGACTGAAGAAGAATCAGAGGCAGAATCAGGGAACGAGACGGAAGTTGAGTCACAGACTGAGATAGAATCAGAGTCGCAGACGGAAGTAGAGTTACAGACAGAAGTAGAAAATGAAACTTTGGAAAGTGAGTCTGAAACGGAAGTACCGATGACAGAAACAGAGGTACCTGAAACAACAGCGGCATCAGAACCTCAAACACAAGTACCAGAGACAACAGTATCAGAATCTGAGACAGAATCTACCGAACAGCTAGAGTCTGATACTACAGAAGAGGAAAGTAGTATTGTGGCTTCTCTGATAGATAGCATCAAAGGTCTTTTTACACCGGTGGAAGTATATGCGGCAGAGGAACATATTACTTACAGCGCAGGCGAAGGCAACGGTGCAGAAGATAGTCAAGAAGGCGAAGAGTGGACTATCGAACATATTACATGGAAATTAGATGCAGAGAAAAGCTCACTTCCAGAATTTGACAGCAGTGAAGAGTCAGCTGGTGCAGTTTACATATACACACCAACTATCCCGGAAACCGACGAAAATGGCAATCACTATATTCTGTCAGAAGAAGCAATTTTGCCAGAGATCTATGTCATGGTTGATTGTGTGGATAATGGTATTGTATTATATAGTAGCAATATTGTGGCTAGCGGAACCTGCGGAGCAGAAGGAAATAACGGGGATAATCTGACCTGGATACTGGATGATGAAGGTGTGCTAACCATAAGCGGTACAGGAGCGATGGCGAATTGGAAATTTAAGGGTTCGCCATGGTATGCAAACAAAGATAAAATAGAATCAGTGGTGATTGAAGATGGTGTGACAAGTATTGGAAAGGATGCGTTTGATGACTGTAGCAGTTTGGCTAGCATAAAGCTGCCAAATAGTATATCAAGTATTGGAAATACTGCGTTTAATAACTGTAGCAGTTTGGCTAGCATAACGTTACCGAATAGTATATCAAGTATTGGAGAACTAGCATTTTATTACTGTAGTAGTCTCACAAGTATAACGATTCCAAATAGTGTAACAAATATTGGAGTCTACACATTTAGTGAATGTAGTAATCTCGCAAGTATAACGATTTCGAATAGTATAACAAGTATTGCAGAAGGTACATTTGATGGATGTAGTAGTCTAACAAGTATAACAATTCCAAATAATGTGACAAGTATTGGATTATCTGCATTTGAGAAGTGTATTAGACTCACAAGTATAACGATTCCGAATAGTGTAATAAGTATTGGAAAGTTTGCATTTTATGACTGTAGTAGTCTCACAAGTATAACGATTCCGAATAGTGTAACAAGCATTGAATATGATTCGTTTAAAAAGTGTAACAGTTTAACAAATGCTATTTATCTTGGAACCGCTGAACAATGGAATGATAAGAATATTGGAAGTGGCAACGATGCACTATTAAATAATGTAAAATTTCATGAGCATTGGCCTGAAACTGTTTGGTCGAATAATGCTACGTATCATTGGTATCAGTGCACATATGGGGCAGGGGCATGCCCTGTAAAAGATGAACCACAAGCACAAGATAGCTATGCTTTGCACGATTGGGAAAATGGAATTTGCAGCGTGTGCCAATATAGTTGCAATCATACAGGAGGAACTGCGACTTGTACTAAGAAGGCAGTTTGCACAGAATGCGGAATGGAATATGGTGAAAAAGACTTTAATAAGCATGAAAATTTGTATCATGCCGCACAAGCTCCTACATGTACAAAAAATGGATATGAAGCATACTGGAAGTGCAAGAACTGTGCGAAGCTGTTTTCGGATGAAGCCGGAAAAATTGAAATCAATAACCCATTAAAAATAAATGCAAACGGTCATGCCCTTAAAAAGGTAGAAAAGAAAGAGGCCGGCTGTACAGAAACTGGACATGAAGCATACTGGAAGTGCAGTAAGTGTGCGAAGCTGTTTTCAGATGAAGCCGGAACACATGAAATCATTAACCCAGTAGAGATAAATGCAAACGGCCACAAACTAGAAAAGGTAGAAAAGAAAGCGCCGACCTGTACAGGAATCGGATATGAAGCATACTGGAGGTGCAAGAAATGTGCGAAGCTGTTTTCAGATGAAGCTGGAAAAATAGAAATCAATAACCCATTAAAAATAAATGCAAACGGTCATGACCTTAAAAAGGTAGAAAAGAAAGAGGCCGGCTGTACAGAAACTGGACATGAAGCATACTGGAAGTGCAGTAAGTGTG
>CAKQXY010000048.1 GCA_934292725.1 uncultured Lachnospiraceae bacterium | reverse complement strand
TACAGAACCAACTGTAAGTCCCTTTACAAAATACTTCTGGAAGAATGGATAAATTACCATAATCGGTCCGATTACGATAATAACCGTTGCCATCGTAGCTGAATACTGCGGAATAGTTCCACCCATTGCTGCCTTAACAGATGCCGGAACATTTGTATTATTCAGCAGAAATTCAATACTCTTTTGAATATTGATCAAAAGCAACTGTAATGGCTTCTTACTGTCACTTGTAATGTAAAGAAGTGCATTTTGCCAATCATTCCAATAAACAGTCGCCATCATGAATCCAACTGCTGCCATAGACGGCTTTAACAGCGGAAGTGTGATCTGGAAGAAAGTTCTATATTCACCGGCACCATCAATCTTGGCAGCTTCCATCAATTCACCAGGAATACTGTTTACAATATAGGTTCTAAGAATAATAACATTCATTGTTGACACACAAAGTGGTAAGATCAAAAGTGCGATATTGTTCTTTAAGCCATACATAGATGTATAAATAATATAACAGGATAACTGTCCACCAGAAAATAACATTGGAATCAGTAAATAAACAGATAAAAATTTTCCAAGCATAAATCCTTTACGACTTATTGCATATGCAAACATTGCCATAATCAAAAGTCCGGCAAGTGTTCCAACTACCGTTACAAATATGGTAACTCCATAAGAGGTAAGTAACTGCTTTCCATATCGCAGTACCGCATTCATACCACTCATTGACCATTTCTCTGGGAAAAATGAAAAACCATTTTGTGTAATCGCTTTCTCATCTGTGAACGCTGCAATAAATACAAGTAAAATTGGCAATGCACAGAATAATGTATATACAATCAAGAAAAATAGCAATATATACTGACCTACAGTCTTTCGCTCCCTTCTTGATGGCGCAAGATCCAAATTCTTCTTTTTACTCATTTGAGCACCTCCTTTATCTCATCAGAATAATGCGTTTTCTGGTGCAATCTTACGAACTAATCCATTTGCAAACAACATCATAATCAATCCAACTACCGACTGGAAGAATGTAGTTGCTGCAACAAATCCGAAGTTTGAGTTTTTAAAGATTGCATTCAATACATATGAATCAATAACCTGTGTTGTAGAATACAGCTGTCCGCTGTTTCTAGTTACCTGATAGAAAAGACCTGTATCAGATCTCATAATATTTCCAACTGAGAGAAGAAGCATAACTGTAATCATTGGAACCAAACATGGAATTGTGATATGTAAAATTTGTTTCCAGCGATTTGCACCATCAATTTCAGCTGCTTCATAAAGGGAGGAATCAATACCAGAAAGCACTGACATATAAAGTACAGATCCATATCCAACGCTATTCCACATTTTAACAATCGTTAAAATAATTGGCCAAAAGCTGGCTGTAGAATAGTAACGTGTATGTGTTCCAAACAAATTATTTAATATACCTGTATCTGTGCTAATGAATGCATATACGATAAATTGAACTGCCGCATAAGAAATAAATACTGGTACAATCATAATCGTCTGCATTGCCTTGGAACATTTCTTAAAAATACATTGATCAATTGCAATTGCTAAAACTACATTTAATGTTGTTCCAATTCCAGTAAAAATCACATAATACAACAACGTATTTTTTGTCATTGACAAAAATGTTGATTTTGAAGCAATCAGGAACTTAAAATTCTCAAATCCATTCCATGGGCTTCCCCAGATTCCTTTTGTATAGTCATATGATTTGAATGCCATTACTAATCCACCCATAGGAATATAGGCAAAAAACAGTAGTACAAGAAATGCCGGTAATGCCATTATCACATGCGCTCTATGCTTCCATGTGTTTTCAAAAAAACTCTTCATTCTATATCACACTCCTTTTCCATTAGTAATTAATCTCATACACAATAGCCTCATAAGGTCTGAGAATTGTTTTTTCCGCTTTTTCATAATTTTGGATCAGAATGCAGTATGCCTTGCTGATTTTCTCTTGAATTTCTTCCGGAATTACTGTCTCTGTATCAGAATAATTACACAAAATAAGCAACTGTTTCTCATTGAATGTTCTGGTATATGCAAAGATTTTAGGATGTTCTGGAATCAGCACATCAAATTTGCCCTCTACCATTACATCATTTGTATGACGCAGATGAATCAGCTTTTTATAATAAAAAAAAACAGAGTTTGGATCATTCACCTGACAGGCAGCATTGATTTCTTTATAATTTTTATTTACTTTTAACCATGGTGTACCAGTTGTAAATCCAGCATTTTCAGAATCATCCCACTGCATCGGTGTGCGAGCATTGTCTCTTCCAATTGCTTTTAAGTAACCCATTACTGTTTCAGCAGGAATGTGCACGTTTTCAATCAGATCCTTATAAGCATCTAAGCTTTCAATATCTCTATAATCTTCAATCTCATCCATATAGGCATTTGTCATGCCAAGTTCCTCACCCTGATAGATATACGGTGTGCCTTTTTGAAAATGAATAGCTGTTGCCAACATCTTAGCTGATAACTCACGATATTGGGCACTATCGTTTCCAAAACGCGAAACACATCTAGGCTGATCATGATTCGATTGAAAAAGACTATTCCATGCACATCCCTCCAAAGCATTCTGCCACTTTGTAAAATTTTCTCTTAATTCCGGCATCGTCATTGGCAATGCATCCCATTTTCCATAATGAGTTGGGATTGACGGACTTGCAGAGACATGCTCAAATTGAAAAATCATATCAAGCTCACTGCCGTCAATATTCGCATATTTCTTTGCTTGTTCGGCATTAACTCCCGGACATTCACCTACTGTAATCAGACGATACTTTGAAAGAACTTTTTTATTCATTTCCTGCAAATATTGATGAATATTCGGTCCATCAAAGCTAGTAATCTCCGTATAGCCATTTGCTGCTTCTTCCCCATCTGGAAATCCTGGATACTTTGAAATCATACTAATTACATCCATGCGAAAACCATCAATTCCCTTATCGCACCACCATGTCATCATTTTAAAAACTTCTTCACGCACTTTTGGATTATCCCAGTTTAAATCTGGCTGCTTGCGCGAAAATGAATGCAGGTAGTACTGTCCCACTGATTCCACATATTCCCATGCAGAACCACTAAAACATGATTTCCAACGATTCGGTGGTTTTCCATTGCTATCTGGATCTGCCCAGATATAGTAATCGTGATATTGATTTTGTTTGCTCTTTTTGCTCTCAATAAACCATCGATGTTCATCAGAAGTATGATTGACAACAAGATCCATCATAATTTTAATGTTTAAACGATGTGCTTTTTCAAGCACACGGTCGAAGTCTTTCATCGTTCCGAAATCTTCCATGATATCTTGATAATCACTAATATCGTAGCCATTATCATCATTTGGAGATTTGTAAACAGGTGACATCCAGATCACGTCAATTCCAAGTTCTGCAAGATAATCAAGCTTTTCATAGATTCCTTCCAGATCGCCAATTCCATCAGCATTTGAGTCCTTAAAACTGCGTGGATAAATCTGATATACAACCGTATTTTTCCACCATTTTTCCATGCCGTTCTCCTTCCTTTTTTTATTTGATACCTAAGACTTTTGTTATATTTGTCATCAGTAATAACGTGGTACAATCATTGTCTCTCTCCTTATCTTTGTAGATTTTTGTACACATTCATTGCTCTGCATACAATTTGGTTTGTCTAATTCGTTTGTTTCTTTCCAAATAAACAGTATCATTTTGTTGTAAATCTGTCTATGAATAATAATAGACAGATTATGCACAAAATGATATAATGTAAAAAAGCACATATAATGCTGAGAGCTTTAATACATATTTTGTCATAACACTCAAAAATAACGAGGAGAGAAAAGTATTTTATGTATTTAAACGTAGGTTACTTAAATCATTCGCTAGTTGATTTCAAAGATAAAAGTCGTCCGCTCATTGTAGGAAGCAGTGGTAATTATCGTTTATCATCTCACCCCAAAATGCCTACCTACCGTCCAAGGGGCAGACTTGATTACCAGATTATTTATATTTCTTCTGGGTTAGGACATTTTCATTTTGATACCGTTGAAAATGAAACTATTGTTTCTGCTGGTAATTTTGTCCTATTTCGTCCAAAAGAGCTTCAAAAATATGAGTATTACGGAAAAGACAAAACAGAAGTTTACTGGGTTCACTTTACTGGAAGTAATGTAAAAAATATCCTGAAAAGATATGGTTTTCCTGATAATCAGCGAGTTTTTCACGTTGGAACATCTCTTGAATATAAGCAAATTTTTTTAAAACTCATTACTGAATTGCAGCAATGCCAATCAAATTATGAGGAAATGCTTGCATTTTTATTGCATTCACTATTAATCATTTTCAGCAGAGACATAAAAAAAGACCGTGTTTTAACAAATGAATTTATAGATTCTCAAATGAGCGCTGCGGTATCCTACTTTAATTCAAACTACAACCAGAGTATTAGTATTAGCCAATATGCAGCGTCAAAGGGAATGAGCATCAGTTATTTTATTTCTAATTTCAAAAAATACACAAAAAAAACACCTGTGCAGTTTTTAAGCGATCTACGCCTTACAAACGCACAGGTATTACTTGAAACTACTGACTATTCCATTAACGAGATTGCAAGAATCGTTGGATATGACAATGCACTTTACTTCAGCAGATTATTTCATAATCAAAAAGGTTGTTCTCCATCACAATATCGCAACCAATCAAAACTTCATAATAATAATAATAATTGAAGACTCGTCACTCGGACGAGTCTTCTGTAAATTACTTTAATAGTACATTTTTCATCAAATACTCTGCTGATCTTGCAATTCCATCATACTGATTTTCAAGACCAAACTGCTCTACTGCAAGCCAGCCTTCATAACCATCTCTCTTTAAATAGGAAAGAATCGAATCAAGTGGAATATAGCCATCTCCGGCACTGACCGGGCGAAGACCTTTATTATATATGCCTGTGATTCCGTTTGATGTCGGATTTTCTGTTCCTCTGTCCTTGCAGTGAACATGAGCAGTATATGTATGAAGCACATCATATGCATCTAATATGCTTTCACTGCTGTATGCAAAATTTCCGGCGTCTAATGTCCAGCATATTCTCGGCACCTGTTCCATGAACCATTTTAACGCATTGATTCTGGAACACGGTGACAATGTGCTGTCAAAATCCTCAAGCGTCACAATGACATTCTTTTCTTTTGCATAAGCAACTGCTCTGCGAAGACCTGCCGTAATATTTTGCACTGCCTGATTTGACTCCATAAATTTCACTGTTTTTTCCCAGTCATCTGCACATTCTCTAAATATCTTTGCATCTGCCTCATTGAAAAATCCCGGCACAAGAAGCACACGACTGCATCCATTTTTTGCGGCCTTATCAATTACATCAAGACATTTTTGCTCTTCTGGATCAATGTCTAAATGGCAAAAACCATATATGCTGCTGATCACTAACCCTGCGTCCTGTAAATTTTTCAAGATATCCAGACTATCATGAGCAAGTTCATCATAATCCATCTCTACGCCATCAATGCCACATGCCTTTACATATGCAAGTACCTCACGGAGTGGCTTTTTTGTCTGCTCACATGCTTTTTCGATATGCTCATAAAATACAGATATTTTCATGGCAGCGTCACCTCTTTGACTTCTGCGCAGTCTAGCGGACTTGTCTTTCGCACACTTGGCTTACACCAGTGCACTGCATTTTTAATAATCTTTTGTACTTCTGGAATATAATAAACTGGATATTCCTCATGACCCGGCTGGAAATAAAAGATTTTTCCATAGCCGCTATGGAACGTGCAGCCGCTTCTGAAAACTTCACCGCATGAAAACCATCCAGTAAAAATCACATCATCTGGTTTTGGAATATCAAAGTATTCTCCATACATCTCTTCCTTTGGAATATCAAAGCGTTCCGGTATTCCCTCTGCGATTGGATGATAAGGTGCCGTACAGAAAACTCGCTCACTTTCTCCATGCTTCCAGCGAAGCGTCATGCTTGTTCCAAGCAGTCCCTTCATAATCTTTGAGAAATGTGCTGAATGAAGTGCAACAAGTCCCATACCCTGACGGACATGACTGCACACGCGTGCTGCCACCTCATCTGAAAACTCATTCTGGCGCATGTGACTCCAGAAAATAAGTACATCTGTCTGCTTAAGAACCTCCTCTGTAAGTCCATGTTCAGGCATCTCAAATGTTGCTGTCTTAATTACAAGCTCTTCATCTGTCTGTAAAAATTCCTTAATACAGCCATGGATTCCATTTGGATAAATGTGGCGTACCGGCTCCTCCTTCTCATGTAAATATTCGTTCCATACTGTTACTCGAATCATATTGCCTCTTTTCCGCGCAAAATACGCTGTTTTTCTCCTGTTTTCTTCAGTATAATTCATCTGCTTTCTGTTGTCTAGGTACAAAAAAATCCCACCATACACTTTCGTGTCAGTGGGATTTTCTTATTTTATTCAACTATTTTATTTACGCTGGATTTACATGCACCATGATATGCTTTACCTTTGGAAATTCCTTTTCAATATGGTCGTGTACACGCTCTGCCACTGCATGTGCATCGCGAAGCGTCTCATTACCATCAGCTCCAATCTCAAGATCTACATAAATTTTATTGCCGAATACTCGTGTCTTTAACATGTCTACTCTAATAACGCCAGGCTGTTTCTCTGCACATTCACGTATGGCCTGCTCTGTATTTTCATCACACGCCTTATCAACCATTTTGTTAATTGCATCCTTAAAAATATCAAGAGCTGCTTTTTCAATAAAAACACAGATAACAAGGCTGGCGAGTGGGTCCATTAACGGATATCCCATTCTGGAAGCTGCAATACCAACTAATGCACCAACTGAGGAAAGTGCATCGGAGCGATGATGCCATGCATCTGCCATTAAGGCACTGGAATCTATTTTTTTTGCATGGAATCTTGTGTACCAGTACATTCCTTCCTTTGTTAAAATCGACACTACTGCTGCGACAAGAGCAAGCACACCAGGAATCACAACCACTCCTGTGCTCTCTTTTGCAATGGACTGAATCGCAGACCAGCCAATTCCAATACCAGTCACAGCAAGAACTGTTGCAAGCACAATCGCTGCAACACACTCCATTCGCTCGTGACCATATGGATGTTCCTTGTCGGATTTTCTGCCTGCCAAATGAATGCCTACCATAACAACAATTGTACTAAATACATCTGAAGCTGAATGAATTGCATCACTGATCATTGCACCAGAATGAGCGATCACTCCGGCGAGGAGTTTGAAAAGAGAAAGCAGTACATTGACAACAATACTGACACTCGATACCGTCATTGCTTCCTTTTCAAATTGATCTTCCTGTGAACCATTACTTGATTGATTTTGTTTTTTTGTTTTTTCCATAGTAGTTACCTCCTAGATAAATGATGGATTGATAACTCTTTATGGCACTTATTTTTTTCGTGGAAGATAAAAAAATACACCCACGAAACCAGTAATTACATATACTGTCCCGCAGATGTTTTCAATCCACTGTCGCTTTACGACCCGGCCCCAGGAAATCCCCGGCCTGCTCAGTTTGTACTGTATAAAATACTGCAGTGCAAAGAGTAGTTTTGCTTAATATATCATATCTGTATGACATTGTAAAGTTAAAGTTGCGACTAACTTTACCTTTTTTTCTCAATTATTTTTTTCGTCTTTTATTTCCCTTTTTTACTGCGTTTTGATGAATTTTTTTTCTTTTTTTCACTCCATTTTGTATATTCCTTATTGTATCTGCTAGCATATATGTTGTCAATATCATCACCTTATAAATAAAATTCACTTTTCTAGTCATTATTGCGGTTATTTCTTCCACTTGTCTTTAATATGGTTCTGTGCTAAAGTAGGGCTTGTGCGTTAAAAGGTTAACATTCCTTTTATACGCAAAAAGTTTTGTTTTCAGGAGGAGATCTTTATGAAATATCTCAGACAATTTCTATTGATTCTTCTAATTTCTTTTATTGGAGAATTGCTTCACGAAGTACTGCCGCTTCCAGTTCCGGCCAGTGTATATGGATTTGCCATCTTATTTATCGGCCTGTTAAGCGGTGCTATTAAACTTGCTCATGTGAAAGATACAGGAAAGCTTTTAATTGAAATCATGCCAGTCATGTTTATCCCTGCTGGTGTAGGACTTCTTGAATCCTGGCCGCAGCTTGCACCTATTGGTGTACCGGTTGCCGTAATTACGCTTGTTTCAACCGTAATTGTTATGGTCATTTCCGGAAAAATTACACAGTTTGTAATCCATAAAGAAGCACAGAGAAAAACTGCTAAAAAGGAGGTCTGATCTGATATGCTTGATTTTTTGACAAATTCATTATTTTTTGGCGTTGCTGTGAGTCTGGCTGCCTATGAAGTGGGTTCACTTTTAAAGAAAAAATTCAAATCTCCGCTTTTAAACCCGCTTTTAATAAGCATTATTCTGGTCATTGCCATTCTTGTTGCACTTGATGTTGACTATCAAAGCTATAACATCAGTGCAAAATATTTAAGCTACTTATTAACACCTGCTACTGTCTGCCTCGCAATTCCGCTTTATGAACAGATTGAAAAGCTTAAAAGCAACTGGAAGGCAATCGTTGCTGGTATTGTTTCAGGTATCATTTCATGTGTGCTGTGTGTCTATGCCTTCTCCTTAATATTCGGCCTGACACATGCGCAGTATGTTACCCTTCTTCCAAAATCCATCACAACTGCAATCGGTATGGATGTTTCAACTGAGCTTGGAGGCATCACAACTATTACTGTTGCTGTTATTATCATCACTGGTGTTTTTGGAAATATCATCGGAGAGCCAATCTGCAAGCTGTTTCATATCACAGAGCCTGTCGCAAAGGGTGTAGGAATGGGTTCCTCTGCCCACGCAATAGGAACAGCCAAGGCTATGGAGATGGGCGAAGTCGAAGGTGCAATCAGCAGTTTGTCTATCGCTGTAACAGGTCTTTTAACTGTTATTGCCGCTTCCATTGCCGCAAATCTATATTAAACTATCTGCAAAAAAAATAGGCAGCACAGAAACTTATCACTCTGTGCTGCCATTTTTTATTTTAGCCTGATTTTCTTCAAAGAAGTCTAATCTTACTTTGCATACAATCTCGTTGAGCCTGCCGGCTGATCTGCCGTATTTCCAGCATAGATTTTTCCATCATCACCCTCATACACGTAATCATAAATATTAGGAAGCTTTATTGTGCTGCCATCTGCTGTCTCATATGCGTTCTGTGACAAGATGTAATCGCAGAAGCTTTCTGTATCATATGTATCTGGCTGCTTTTCCATTTCACTCTTAAAATAATCACCAGGTGTTTGTGCGCTCTGTGTACCATTTGAAATCTGCGCAATTAACTGAGTACTCAAATTGCTGGATGCTATGATAAAGCCATCGCTTACCTTTGTATTTAACATAAATAAATTAAAATCATCAAGTCCCTTTTCAAAGGCTGCTGTTGGCGTCATATAAATATAGGTATATGGTGCATTCCATACATAGTAGGTATCTGAGTAACCAGCTGCCTGCGTCATACTACACTGGATAATCTTTGTCATTGTGACAACCTTTGCACGATAGTCGATTCCATCAAGCATAAATGAGTATGTGCGATCTGATGCTGTACATGCCACTCCATCTATCGCAACAAGTCCTCCTGACTGTACAGCTGTCTGCTGTTCATCATAGCTCTGCTGCGCCAATTCTGTAAGTATATCTTCCTGCTCTGCTGTCACTTCTTCCTCTGCCTCAATTGTAATATCGGTGTCAGTCACAAGACTGCTTATAATAAAATCTGCATATCCTGATGCATACATTGGTGTCAGCTGTGGATAAGTGTTATAAAATAATGCGCCTTCCTCATATAATCCCTGCTGCGCGTACATCTCATCATACATATACTGAACATCTGACATATATGCCATCTGATACATCATATTGCTGTCTGATGCCTGAATCTGTACCTGAACTGGACTTGCCGGACTCTGCCACTTGCCGTCTCCCCACCACATAATTTGATGTTCAATCGTATAATCTGACGGTGCATAACAACGTGCAACTGTTTCATTTGTTTCCTGATCAATAATGGAAGTCAAAGTATAAGGAACTGCCGCACTGGCATCACCCACTTCCTCACCTGTTTCGTCTGTTGTCAATCCTTTTCCATTGACCGAGCCGATGATACCACCAATACCCGGATTGTTCTTTCCTGAATTGGTATTTCCTACTGTTTCTTTTTCAGAGTTGATAACACCAGAATTATCTGCATCATCTTGATTTTTTGTTTCCAAATTATCAATCTGATCGTTCTCGTCATCTCCATTTTTCAAAAGTGCATTTGCGAGCTTCCAAAGTTCTTCATCACCGGAAATCTCATAACAAAGACCATTTGCCTCTAAATGATGACCATTAAAGGAAATTCGATATGCGCTTGCATCAGCAAATGTGAAATAAAAAATATCGTCACAATCACTGCTTCGCTCAGTTGTCACATTCTTTACCTTAATTGATGACATCGCATCAAAAAATGCCTGAATCTCATCGGCATCAAATGTAGCAACATCAATTCTTGTCTCACCATCCTGACGATATGCTAACGAGAACACCTCATCCTTATTAAAATTCTTTGCAAATTCCTTTACCTCATCTGAACAATAATCAAAAAGTCCATCACCTGCCTGTGTCTGAGGCTTTGTAACTGACGATTGAATACTTGAATATACTGCCGCCTGCACGCTTACAGATGAAATTGCCATACCCACTGCCAAAACACATCCACATGTACTAAAAATTCTTTTTCTTTTCATACAAAACACTCCTTCCATTCCTATTTTATTTTACAACGATTCAGAACACATTATAAAAATCACTTCTGAGTTCTTACCAACATTATACAGTATGAAATATCTATTTGAAAGGAATTTACCACTTCTGGCATTGACTTATCTGGCAAATTTTCCTATACTAAAAAAAAGCAATATTATTTTTAAAGGGGGGATATCATGACATTTTCTGAACAATTAAACGAATATCTTTCTATTTTAAATTGCAGTGCTAAAGAACTCTCACAGATAAGCGGTCTTTCTAATTCAGTCATAAGCCGCTATCGAAGCGGTGAGCGTGTTCCACGACCTGAAAGTGAAAAATTAAATCAATTGTGCGAAGGAATTTATCTGCTTTCAAAAGAAAAAGCAGCTTCCAAACGAACTTCTGCTTCTATAACATCTTTTACAAAAGATGAAATCTACACTGCTTTTACAAATACGTTAAAGCAGCCTGATAATAGCCGACTTTGTGAAAATTTCAATCATCTGCTGTTAGCATCCTCTGTCAGCCTTGCTGATCTGGCGCGTTTTTTAAATTATGATTCATCTTATCTGTCACGCATACGTTCTGGTGCACGCATCCCTTCTGATCCTGAATGGTTTTGCAGCGAGACAGCTCGTTTTATTGTGCTTCGCACACCGCCTTCCGACCGTGTTTTCATTGAAAAGCTGACTGGCCAGTCTATTAAGGATATAAATGATTCTGCGGCTCTTTGTCAGTTGCTTTCTGGGTGGCTTTTAAACACAAATACTGTTTCACCGCAGATTAACCAAATGCAAAGCTTTCTTGAAAAGCTCGATCAGTTTGACCTTAATAATTTCATTCGTTCCATTCGCTTTGATGAATTGAAAGTACCAACTATGCCAATCCAGCTGCCTGGCTCACGCTCCTACTTTGGTATTCGTGAATTTATGACGGCTGAGCTAGACTATTTAAAGGCTACTGTTCTGTCACCTTCTATGGAAAACGTGATTATGTACAGCGATATGCCAATGGAAGAAATGTCAAAGGATCCAGACTTTCCTAAAAAATGGATGTTTGGTATGGCGATGCTTCTCAAAAAAGGTCTTCACATAAATATGATCCATAACGTAAACAGACCATTTTCAGAGATGATGCTTGGACTTGAAAGCTACATACCAATGTATATGACAGGTCAAATTAGTCCATACTATTTAAATGAAATGCCAAATCAGGTTTTTGGTCATTTTCTAAAGGTTTCTGGAACAGTTGCCTTATCTGGCGAATGCATTGCCGGTTTTCATAATGACGGAAAATATTATCTGACAAAGAAAAAGGACGAGGTGTCCTACTACAGACACCGCGCCCAAGCTCTTTTATCACATGCTCGCCCACTTATGAGAATTTTTCGCTCAGACAATGCGATCCAATATAAGACACTGCGCACACGTCTGCTTGCATCCGGCTCTCAGAGAAACATTGTCGCATCACTTCCTATTTATACAATGACAGATGATCTTTTATGCTCTATTTTTGCTCAAAATTATGTTTCAAAATCAGACGCTGCAAAAATTTTCTCCTACACTTCTGCTGAGCGTAAACGTGTTGAAGCATTTCTTGCCACAGCTTCTTTAACAGATGAGATCAGTCCAATCGACAAGGCTGAATTTGAGCGCTATCCGCTTCGTCTTTTTCTTGCTGATCTATTTTTGGAGCATGATATTGTATACACATGGGATACATATCAAAAGCATCTTGCACTTACAAAACAATATGCTGACACACATGACAGCTATTCTGTAAAAATAAGTACTACACCTGCTTTTCGAAATATCCAGATTCAAATTTGCGAAGGAAAATGGGCTGTTATTTCGAAAAATAACATCCCGGCAATTCATTTTGTAATTGAACACAAGAAGCTGCGCCACGCCATTGAAAACATGGTGATGCCGCTAGTAGAAACATAACAGATCACTTTCTTCCAAAGTGGAAAAAACCTTTCTTCTCGTATGGCTCACTTTCGTAAGAAACAAGTTCATATCCGATCTCTTTAATCTTGTTCTTTGCCCACGGAATATCAAGTGCGTCCTCGCTGATTATAACGGTCTCTCCATCCTTAGCTGATGAAGAGACCTTCTTTACTTTAAAATTGCTGCGGATCAGCTCATTCATATGAGCCTCACACATGCCGCACATCATTCCGTCAATCTTTAATGTCGTCTTAATCATACTATCTGCGCCTGCCTTTTCTTAACAAAAATATACCCCCTTAGGGTATCTTTATCGTATGCCCTAAGGGGATGTTTGTCAAGTGCAGTCTATATTATTGAGAGATTTTATCATTTATAACGTTACAGTTCATGGATAAGCCAATATTTACAGCAAAGCCCGAAGGTGAATGGTTTTCACGAGCCGGGCACTTGAAGCAGGTCTTTCAAAGTAATGTATGATAAGAAAGAACATAAAAGGAACCTGCGGAGTTTGGTCTGGCGACGAAACCATTGCACCGGAGGGCTTTCGTAATCTCGCTCCATGAACCCTTAAATTTCCAACTTATCGAAGTAATATTCCTTGCACTCTCTCAAAAAATCCATTCCTTTTTCACCCATGAATGGGAAATGATGTGCGATCTGCGGCTTTCCTGCAAACGGAAAGCTCACGCAAGTAAAATACGTATCCTCTGGTACACAGCTTTCCATAACGCTGTCGCCAAGCACCCACTGTCCATGAAGTGTCTGATACAAATCAAGACGCTCTTTTTCCTTGGCGTAATACGTAACGCGCTCATCCGGTGATTCTACTGCCTTTAGGCTGTGGCTGCAAATCAGGTTGACCAGTTCAATATCCAGTTCCTTCATCGCGCCTGCCAGACCAAGTAATGTATCGTAATCCGCCTGAATACTTGCCTGTGCTGGCTTTCGTCTCATGCTTGCCATTGGACCTCCGCCCATTGGCATCATGTCAGCCTGCTTGTCCTCGATGCGCGCAAGCAGTTCCTCATTTACCGGCTCACCAATCACAGCAGATATCTGCTGCAGCCAGTCGATTGTTCCCTGATAACCATAAGGAGCCCCGTATACAAACGGCGTTCCAAAGCGCTCATTTAAAATGGTTGCTGCCTCAAGTGCTTCATGACGAATTACAAGATTTAAGGCTGCTGCACCAGCTGTCTCAAGATGCTTTACATCGGTCTCAAGTCCCATCACCATTCTGCATTTCCATCCAAACGCCTCTGCCATCAGCTGCTGCAATTCCCACACATCTGAGCGGATGCGATAAGAACCAGCTGACGCACCAATGATCTGATAGGTCTTTTCCTCTTTGGCATTAGAATCGCTGGAATTGTCCATATCCTTTGCGATCTGCTCTGCCAAAAGCTTATACACAGCACGAAGTCCATAAGTGTAATCACCGCGAAAACCACCATCCTCAAAGGCTACCAGCTTTGCATTGACCTTCTCCTGCATATAACGGCACACACCACGGATATCTGTTCCGATGACTGCGACAACAGCTGATGCTACCACAAATATGACCTTTGGTGCATAAGTCTCATCAATCTCAACAATCGCCTTTTCCAGACGTGTGACATCACCCATGATGACATCATCCTCACTGATATGAGTAGTAAACAAAGACTGGTGCAAGCTGATTCCAAGTGAGCTGTAAAGGCCGCCGCCAAAATGTGTTGTTCCTGCCGGACCATACTCAAGGACAATCGCATCCTTCACCGGCATCAGACTCCATATGATCGCCATTCGGTCCGATGCTGGTGGGTAAAATCTGCATAAACTCATCGCGCCCCTCCTTTTTTTTGCATCTCCAGCATTGCTTTCATTGCTGCCATATCCATACCACTTTTCATCATTCCATTCATCCCAACTGATGGGCTGCACGCCTGCACAAAAGCACTGACTACCATCTCATTGACCTCAAAGCCAAGCGTGTTGTAGGCTTGCATCATGCGTACCATCTGTGTTCCTGACTTTCTCATCTCCTGCGAATTTCCGGCGCCAAGATTAAACTGAGGCTTTAATATTGGATACAGATATTGCAGCGGTCCGATGTTTGCCGCTCTTGTCACATATGGATCGCAATGCGTTAAGATTTCCTTTCGCCACTGCTCATCGTATGGTGTAAGATCAGAAATCTGTAACAGAAGCGGCTTCATTCCAAGACCAGTCAGAAAACTGTGAAGTTCATAGTTGCAAAGCGCTGTATTTCCACTAAAATAAGTTTTGCCATCAAGGATAGGCTTTGCTGCCTCTGAACGCTTTTTTGCATCCTTATACCAGCCGGCAAGCTTTTCTGGAAGTGGCTTTTCAAGAATTTCAAATAATTCTTTGTAAGACTGATAAATGCGGTTCGGATCGCTGTAGCGCTCAAATACGACATACGGCGTGCCAAACTTTCGCTTCATTTTTTTTGCAAGCGCTAATCCAACTGGATGAACGACCAGATTGACTGCTGCCTGCGGTGCTCTTTCGATTTCCTCTGCACTACTATTTCCTGGCAGCTGCATTCCCACTGGAATGTTTTGCTCCTGCAGCACTCGGTACACCTCTGTTCTTGTAAAATCACCCAGACGAAGGCCAAGTACATTGACACAGTCTTTCTTTTCCTGCGGCTGCATCATTGCACAACAGACCTCAAGCGTATGCTCAATGCCTGGCAGATGATCGTCCGTCTTAAAGTTCTCTGCATGAACAATCATGACTGGGAAGCCATACTGATCGGTAAATAAATCTGCCATTGACTCCACATCATCACCGGTAATTTCCGGTACGCAGGTGGTTACGATGAAAACAGCCTTCGGATGGTATTCATCGTTTAATTCTTCCATTGCTTCCTCAAGCTTTTCCTGACAGCCAAATGTTACATCATGCTGTTCCAGCACAACTGACACAATCTGACAGCCATCCGCTGACATGCTTCCATTTCCAGATGTCGCCATCTTCGTATAATAGGCGCACTCATCTGGTCCAAGTACCAGCATAACGCTGTCCTTAATCGCGCGAATTGTCAGCATCGCACCCATTAAAGGACAATGATAACCTGGAAACAATGCATAGGACAGCGGCTCGACCTGCTTCATCTTGTCGACCTGACTTAGGTGTTTCAGGCTCTGGAGCATCTTTTCTCCATTTAATCCCATAGATATCCTCTTTCTTCATTTTTACGTTATTCACAAAAGTGCCTGAATGCAGAAAAATTGCAGGGCACTAGATACTCATTTTCAGATTGCTGCATACGCAAGCAGCGGCTTTTCGCGTCCAGGCACATTCAAGATCTCACACTCCACCTGATAGACGTCCTTCATCATCTTTGATGTGATGACATCCTGCGGTGTACCCTCATCGTACTTTTCGCCATCACGAATTACAATCACATGATCACTGACTTCCATCGCCTGCGCCAAATCGTGCAGCACCATAACCACACCAATTCCCGTCTCGCGATTTAATTTTTTCACCAGATTCATTGTTTCAAGCTGATGGGAAATATCCAGATAAGTCGTTGGCTCATCCAAAAACATAATTTCGGGTTTTTGTGCAAGCACAGTAGCGATCCATACACGCTGCGTCTCGCCTCCTGAAATCTCATAAATTGACTTATTGCGGAATTTCCAGGTGCCTGTGACCTCCATCGCCCAGCGAATGACTTCCTCATCCTCTTTGCTCTTTCCTGCCATTAACTTCTGGTGCGGCATACGACCATAGCCGACAAGCTCTTTTACGCGAAAGTCAGACGGTGCCGTATGAATCTGTGGCAGCACGCCGAGCTTTTTAGCTAATGCTTTTGGCTTCATTGTCTGAATATCGCAGCCGTCCAGCAAAACATTCCCCTTCTGATAACGAATCAGTCTCGTGAGTGCCTTTAACAATGTCGATTTTCCGGAACCGTTTGGTCCGATAATTGTTGTGATCTTGTCTCTTGCAATAGACACATCCATTTGATTTACGATCACGTGTTCTCCGTAGCCAATTTGCAGTCCGCTTGCCTCAAGCTCCATTGAAACTACCTCTCTTTCTGAGCATATACAGGAAGAATGGTCCTCCAAATACACTCATCATAACGCCAACCGGAATCTCTGTACCAGGCCAGATTGTTCTTCCCACGGTATCGGCAAGCAGTACCATAACGCTTCCTGTAAGGATACTTGTTGGAAGTAACACTTTGTAGTCTGAACCAACTAGCATTCTTGCGATATGCGGTGCAACAAGGCCGACAAATCCGATCATTCCGACCTCTGAAACGGTAGATGCTGCCAAAAATGCAGAGACACCAGACAGCACGATACGGCTCGCATTTACGCGAATACCAAGATTTTTTGCCATTTCATCGCCCAGCTGAAGTGCATTAGCATTTCGGATACAAAAACATGCAAGCACAAGTCCGATCACTGCATACACTGCCATTACACGAACCTGTGTCCAGTTTCCACCCGAGAAACTTCCGTTCATAAAAGACAAAACTCCGTTTAGGTTATCGCTGTTTTGCAGCTGTAAGAAGGAGTTATAGCCTCCTAAGACAGAATTGACAGCGACACCTGACAAAATGATTCGCACAGGATCCACGCCATCCTTCCATGCAAGCAGATAGATTAATACACATGCAAGTGCGGCTCCGCCAAATGCAAACAACGGAACAGAATAAGTCAAACTCGGGAACAAAAGAAGAATTGTAATCGCCGCTGCACCTGCACCAGCTGATACACCGATGGTGCCAGGATCAGCTAAGGGATTACGCATCACGGCCTGCAAAATAGCACCCGCCGCAGAAAGACACGCACCAACCATAATTGCAAGTACTGCTCTTGGCAGACGCAGATTAAAAACGATGACTCGGATCTTTCCGGCCTCGGTATCCCAGAGGCCCCGAAGGACCTCTGAAAGCGGATAGCCAGAACTTCCGATTGCAATACTAAGTACAAATACCGCCGCCAGCGCAGCCAAAAGAATAGTCCATACCATTCCTGTCTTTAACAGCTGGTTGCCGCTTCGGTTATTTTTATTTTTCTTGTGTTCACTCATTACTTTGTCTCGGCTGTGGACTCTTCTGCCTCGTCAGATGCATTCTCCTCGGATGCGTCCTCACCAGTTGCCTCCTCAGATTCCTCTTCCTCATCAACAGAAACTGTCTCTACTTCGATTCCGTAAAAATCTGCAACGGTTCCAATCAGGTCATTGATACAGTCGATTACATTGATTCCTGCTGTAGATACATAAGATACTGGCAGATACAGAACTCTTCCTTCTGCGATTGCCGGGATGCTATTCCAATACTCTGGATTTTCTGCAAATGCTTTTTCCATCAATTCCTTATGACCCTCTGCATCCTCTGCACCTACACACATAACAATGTCTGGATCATAGTCAAGTGCCTGCTCATAGTCTAACTGTACCATGGAAGACTGATCATTTGTGTACACATTTTCAAAGCCGATCATTGATGCCATGCTTCCAAGTGTTCCGTTCTCAGTCTGGATATAATGAGCATCACCGCTTGACTGAAGTACCATAACTGTCTTGCCATCGAATGCTTCCTTTGCTGCTTCCATGTTCTGATCAAGTGCTTCAAAACGCTCACGAATCTTCTCACCAGCTGCAGTGGACTCCTCATCTACTGAAAATGCATCAATCAGTGCATTTGTCTGTCCTACGATGGACTCGTATGGAACGGTATGACCTGCATAGATGTAGTAAACCGGGATTCCTAAAGATTCCAGTGTCTTTCCTGCAGTATCAGCGCCATTGTAAGCAAGCAAAACCAGATCTGGCTCAAGATCAACAACGCTCTCATAATCAAAATCATCAGGACTCATAACAGAGAAGGAAACAGTTTCGGTGCTCTCCTTTAAATCCTCCGGCCAAGTTACAACCATGCTGTTTGGAATGCCGACTAAATTTACACCCAGCTCATACAGTGCCAGAACTGGTGCTGCGGATAAGGAGACAACGCGCTCTGGAACCTCGTCAAGCACGATCGGATCGGTGTAGCCTAACTCCTGCATATCCTCTGGATACTCCAAGACAAACTTGCCCTCGGTATCAACCTCTGCTGCACTTACTTCCTCAGTTGCTGCCTCAGATGTGGTTTCATCTGCAAATACGCTCATTGCGCTAAGAGAGCTTGCTGCCATTGCTCCTGCCATGATCAGTGCCTGTAACTTTGTATTCTTCATTTTTCTTTTCCTTTCTGCCCATAGGCTGCCTTTCGGCTTTGATTCGGTTTGTAAATAAAATAAATTATGTATTACGCGTCTGCTAAAATACGGTCAGCCAGTTCGTTATAAACGCCCTGCATCACAGAATTTGTTAAAAACTCAAATACTGTTCCTCCCTGATTCTCTGCTTCCTGAATCTCTGGCGAACGCGGAACATAACAGACTACCTGTGTACCAATCTCCTCGACTGCCTTTGCAACAATCTCGCGTTCGTTTTCAATATTTTTTGCGTTCAAAATCAATCCGCGAAGCTGCGCATAGCCGCGCTTGCCAAAATTACGAATTGCGCTTGCAATGTTGTTTGCTGCATATAATGACATCATCTCGCCAGATGAAACAACATACACATCTTTTGCATATCCACCTCGAATCGGCATTGCAAATCCACCGCATACAACATCACCGAGCACATCGTAAATTACAATGTCTGGCTGATATGTTTCAAATGCTTCCAGTTCTTCAAGCTTTTCAAATGCAGATATAATTCCTCTTCCTGCACATCCTACCCCTGGTGTCGGTCCTCCCGACTCCACGCACAGTACGCCGCCAAAACCTTTAAATACAATATCCTCCAGCGTAAGTTCCTCGCCCTTTGTCTTAATCTGCTCAAGAACAGTTGGAATTCGTTTTCCCCCCATCAGGTTTTTTGTAGAATCTGCCTTCGGGTCACAGCCGATCTGCATCACACGATAGCCTTTTTTCGCAAGTGCCGCTGACAAGTTAGAAGTTGTCGTTGACTTTCCGATACCGCCCTTGCCGTATATCGCAATTTTTCTGATATCCTTTGTGTTCATTATGCCTCCCTAAAATTAGTTATAGCTAACTCAGATGGTAATATATCACAGTCATCCATTTTCTGTCAAGCGCTCAAAGGATAAAAAAAGAACTTTGGTTAGTTTTCTATAACCAAAGTTCTTTATAACTAATATTTTCTCTTATTTGCACAAACTTCTCGGACTATTTTCAATTTGTAGTGGGGGTTGAGGCGTCTTGCTTTTAGGAGGCGGAACGTTGTAGCAGGACTTTCAAAGTAAAGTACGATAATAAACAACGTAACAGGTGCCTGCGGAAAAGTGAGGCCGACAAAACAAGCGCTGAAGCCCCCTTCGTAAGCTTTCCGAGTTGCACTTAATATGGATTCTTCGCATCAGACGGCATTCTCCAGTCGCCGCGCGGTGATAATGATACCGTACCAACCTTAGGACCATCCGGCAGACAGGAGCGCTTGAACTGCTGTGCATAGAAACGTCTAAAGAAGTTATCAAGTGTGGACGCGATCTCCTCTTTTGTCACGTTCTTCTGTGCAAATGCGATCTCTGCAAGCTTTTGAATCTTTTCCTTTGTAAAACCATTGCGGACAAAATGATATAAAAAGAAATCATGGAGATCGTACTTTCCGATTGTTGCCTCTGTGGACTGTGCAATGTTGCCCTGTGCATCTGGCGGCAGAAGTTCTGGACTGATGATTGTGTCACAGATAGATTCAAGCGTATCATGGACAGTTGGATGAAGCTCAGCATAAGCGCGCACCAGATATTTAACAAGTGTCTTCGGTACGCTGACATTTACTGCATACATAGACATATGATCACCATTGTAAGTGCACCAGCCAAGAGCTAACTCAGACATATCACCTGTTCCTACTACGATACCGCCCTCTTTGTTTGCGATATCCATCAAAATCTGAGTACGCTCTCTTGCCTGCGTGTTCTCATATGTGACATCGTAGCTGTCGCGTTTGTGACCGATATCTTCAAAGTGCTGCAGACATGCATCTGTAATGTTGATCATGCGAATCGTAATGCCAAGCTGCTCCATTAATTTCCATGAATTTGTCTTTGTCAGATCTGTTGTGCCAAAGCCCGGCATGGTGATTCCGATGATATCTGTAAGCGGCCAGCCAAGCATATCGTATGCTTCTTTAATGACAAGAAGAGCCAGTGTTGAGTCAAGACCACCTGATACACCGATTACGCACTTGCGGATGCCAATCTTTGTCAGGCGCTCTGCAAGACCTGTCGCCTGAAGGCGCATGATCTCTTTGCATCTTCCGGCGCGCTCTTCCTCTGATGGAACAAACGGATATGGGTTTAATGATTCCGGCCAATGTGTGACGCTGCTTGTCTGCGTATGAAGTCTTACGTAGCCTTTTCCATTTGATGCCATCTGCGAATATCTTGCTGCTGCATAAGAAATACTGTTATTCTTTATGCGGTCGTTATTGATTCGCTCCAGATCAATAAGTGCCTCTGTTGCTTCTTTGTTGCTGTCCGCCAGAATTGTTCCATTTGCTGCGATAATATTGTGACCTGAGAAAATCAGATCTGTCGTACTCTCACCGCTTCCTGAAGAACAATATACATAAGCGCACATATTTGTACCGGACTGCATACGAACTAAGTCTCTGCGATACTCTGGCTTTGTTACAACATCGTTTGATGCTGACAGATTTGCGATCACATTTGCTCCTGCTGATGCATGGAAGGAACTCGGTGGAATATTAACCCACAAATCTTCGCATATCTCGCATGCAAGGTGGATTCCATTTCGTCCCTCAACAATCAGATTCGGTGTAAATGGGAAGGTTCGTTCATTATTCAATGAAACGCCTTCATCATAGAAAATCTCATCATAGCGAATTGTATCTGAGAAACGCTGATCTGCTCCTGCAAACCATCTCTTCTCGTAAAACTCTTTATAATTAGGTACAAATGTCTTCGGCACAATACCAAGCAGCTCATTGCCTTTAAAAATCAGTGCTGTATTAAACAGCATGCCATCCTTTCTAAGCGGGGCTCCAACTGCAATAAGTGTATCTGACTGCGGCAGATTATCGCATAAATACGCGATTGCCATCCTGCACTGCTCCTCCATAAAGGACTGCAAAAACAGATCACCACAGCTATAACCGCTTATTGAAAGCTCACCAAACACGATCAGATCTGCCTGATTCTTTGTGTAGTGCACTGCCTGGCGTACAATCTCCTTTGCATTCTCCATTGGTCTTCCCAGTGACGTCTTCATATGAACTGCCACTGCTTTTATATATCCGCTTTTGCTCAATGACATTCTGCTACCATCCTCTCTGTCTCTTCCAGCTTTTCCAAATCTGCTACGATCTTTTCTGGAACCATTTCTTTCCATTTTCCATCTCCAGCTTTGATGCTTTCCCGAACCTTTGTTGCACTAAAATCCGGATAGATACGCGGCTCGTGACTAATCACAATTTTATCCTTGCGTTCTTTTAAAAATGGAATCTTTTCAATCATTTTTTCCGGCTCATCTCCATCTCTTGGAATTACAAGAAATCGCGATAGTTCAAAAATGCCCTCTGCCTTATACCAGATAGAAAGCTCTGAAAGCTTATCTGTGCCGCATACATAGACAAGCTGCGTATCCTGCCCATATTGTGTTCTTAAATACTGCATTGTATCATACGTTTTAGCGCTTGTCTTTAAGTGTACTTCACAGTCTTCGCATAAAAAGCCGTGCGGCTCAACTGCCTTTCTTAAAAGGTTAAGGCGCTGCTCACCCGACAGAATATCGTTTTTTTCCATCGCCTTCCATGATGTCAAAAAGCGATCTGGTGCCGGGATATATAAAATCTGCCATTCTGGCAATTCTCTGGCTGCGATTTGTCCGATCTCTACATGAGCCTTCGTCACCGGGTTAAAGGATCCTCCAATTATGGCAAACTTTTTCACAGTGCTTTCTTCCTTTCTTCAAATGTTATACAGTTCTGATATTGTGAAGCATACTCATCTTCATCTCGTAGTAATCCGGACTCATATCAATATAATGCTTATGCGGATTCTCAAAACGCTGCTCCTCTTCCCAGATCTCATTGTCAAGCTGTTTCTTTACATAAGCCTGAAGTTCCTGAAGCGTCTTTGTCTTTGTCAGGCGCTTTCCTCCCTCAATTACCTTATGAAGAAGCGGCTTTGCAGTGCAATTCTCATAGCTTCTGTTCTTCCATGGCTTCTCAGGATCTACATAACGATACGGTGTGCTAAAGTCAACCTTCTCGTCAAAACTGGTAATCAGATCTGAAACTGCATGACCTTCCTCATCATATACACGATATACACTCTTTAGTCCCGGATTTGTGATCTTTTCAACTGTCTCAGAAACCTTAATTCTCGGTGCAAATTTACCATTTTCCTCAACTGCACAGATCTTATAAACAGCGCCAAAAACAGGATCAGTCTTTGCTGTAATCATACGCTCACCAACACCAAAGCTGTCGATGCAGCCGCCCTGAGAAAGAATAGAAGTGATTGTATATTCATCTAAGCTGTTTGATACAACGATCTTTGCATCTGTAAAACCAGCCTTATCAAGCATCTTTCTTGCTTTTCTGGACAGATATGCAAGGTCTCCGCTGTCAAGACGAATGCCATAGCGTGTCAGCGGGATTCCTGCATCCTTCATCTCCTGAAATACCTTGATTGCATTCGGAACGCCAGACTTTAAAACATCGTATGTGTCAACAAGAAGTGTACAATTATTTGGGAATACCTTTGCATAGCTTCTAAAAGCTGTCAGCTCATCGCTGTGCTCCATTACCCAGCTGTGTGCATGAGTTCCTCCAACAGGAATACCAAACATCTGGCCTGCACTGACTGTTGCGGTACCATTTACACCACCAATATAGGAAGCACGTGCACCGTAAATAGCTGCATCCATGTTGTGTGCACGTCTTGCACCAAAATCAGATACACCGCGTCCTGCTGCTGCCTTTACGATTCTTCTTGCCTTTGTAGCAATCAGACTCTGATGATTGATCTGAGCCAAAATTGCAGTCTCAACAAGCTGTGCCTCAATTAACGGTGCAACAACTGTTACAACTGGCTCATTTGGATACATGATTGTTCCCTCTTCAAATGCATAAACATCTCCATGGAAACGGAAATTCTTTAAATAAGTAAGAAAATCCTCATCGAACAGATTTAAAGAACGGAAGTATTCAACATCTGCATCCTCAAAATGCATATTTTCCAGATACTCGATCACCTGCTCAAGTCCGGCAAAAATAGAAAATCCGCCGCCATCTGGGTTCTTACGGTAAAATACATCAAATGCTACCTTCTTCTCTGTGTCATTTTCCTTGAAGTATCCGTATGCCATTGTCATTTCATACAGATCCATCATCATTGTTATATTTCTTGATTCAAACTGTGTCATTTTCTTTCGCGCCTTCCATCATTCTTTCTTTTTGGCTATTTCAGGAAATATCAGTATCATTCCCTTAACACCTTATGATACCTGTGATTTAAAAGAACGTCAAGGTTTTTTGCTGCGATTTGCTCATAAAACGCAAATAAAATTAAGCACTTACTTAGATATCTTTTTTATCATGACTATAGCAAGAAGCAATGTGACAGCCTCTGCAGCTGGAAATGCCAGCCATACACCTGTGATTCCAAGAAATGTCGGAAGCACTAGCGCGAAAATAATGATTGCTATGATTCCTCTGCTGATTGCTACAATCGAAAATTCCTGTCACTATGCTTTTTACAAGAATCTGATGCTTTTCATGTTCTTCTCCCCTCGCATGTGCTTCGCTTGCAAGAGGCTGAAGTCCCTGGGAAACACCGTTGAAAATAGCTGTACCTACAAGCGCTGTATTGGCAATTACACCGTAAGCAGCAACTGCTGTATTTCCATCGAGTCCAAGAAGAACAAAATTAAAGACCATCGTTGTAACTGCACTTGCAATCTCTCCGACAAAGGCAACTACGCCAAGACTGCAGGATGAGATAAGCATTTTTACAGATGGCACTATAAAATGATACGCTACTTTTGGGTGACAGATAGTGCACCATACAAATCAAAATGCTTACAATTGGTGAAACTGCTGTTGCAAGAGCTGCACCTGTCATACCCATTCCAAGCGGAAACATAAATACGTAATCAAACACAATATTAAACAAACTGCTAAGAAGCGTTGCTGCCATAGCAATATGCGGCGCATTATCATTTCTCACAAACGCGGTAAATGCATAATTCATCATGAAAAATGGTGTAAAGCATAATACAATGCGAATATATGGTATACCAATTGCTTCGATTGCTGCGTCAGCACCCATAACTCGCATAGCTTGTCCTGGAAAAAACAGTTCTGCAGCTATAAAGATTACACTGACAATTGCATCCCATATAAGTGCATTGGAAAAATATTTTTTTGTCTCCTGCTGACCAGTCGCTTTTGCCAATGTCTGACTTAACCCAGCGGCAAGCCACTGGGGTTCCATTGACGGAGTTCTAGTGTCTGCGTACATCGCAAGGACTTTGGCAGACACATCTGTTCCGGAGCAACAAAACTCGCGAACAAGCAGTCCTACGACCACATTTGTGTCGATTCGATGGAACTGAATCTTCACATTCGCGTTCTCTGGGCCACAAGATCTCCCAGATGGATACTAAGTCAAATACCCGGGGCTATGAAATTAAACGGTACGAATACCGGAATTCATAATCTTTTTTCTTGAACGAATGATTTCTTCAATCATGTTCTTTTCTTTTTGATACATAGTGGCAAAATTAGATCGACATTTTAGTTTGTTAATCTGTGTATAAGTTTTATTGATACAATACAGTAAGTAAGAGGAATACCAGTCTCTTTGAACTTTTGTCCCATCTGCCAGACGATACATTCGCTGTGACAATGCTCATGTACGGTAAGGAAGCAAGCAACCGAAAACAAGAGATAGACCGCCAGCACTACACTATTCCGAACC
>CAKQXY010000047.1 GCA_934292725.1 uncultured Lachnospiraceae bacterium | reverse complement strand
GGCTTGACCAAAAGGTCAGGGTAGGAAATGGTAATAGGTTTGAGATGAAAAGTTTGTGTGCAGTTTTGAAGGTACAGAAATGCCTTTATAGTATGGCGGAATAGCTCAGCTGGCTAGAGCACACGGTTCATACCCGTGGTGTCGAGAGTTCAAATCTCCCTTCCGCTATTTGCTTTAGCTATCACTGAAAAGTGGTAGCTTTTTTGTTTACTAGTTCACGCATTCTGCTGAAAATAAAAGTAAAAAGGAGATTAATTTCATGAAGTATCAGATTTCAATGGCACCTATGGAAGGATTGACAGGTTATGTCTATCGTAGGGCGCATCATGCATATTTTGCACCGCTTGATACCTACTATACGCCATTTATTTCAAATAAGAAATTAGGAAGTCGTGAACGCCATGATGTGCTGCCAGAACATAATGAGGGAATGCATGTGATTCCGCAAATTCTGACCAATCGTGCTGATGATTTCTTGGAAATTGAAAAACAATTGTATGAATATGGATATCGAGAGGTGAATCTCAATTTAGGATGTCCATCTGGGACAGTAACTGCAAAAGGACGTGGAGCAGGTTTTTTAGCATATCCAGAAGAGTTAAGCAAATTTTTGGATCAAATATACTCAAAAACTAGAATGAAGATTTCAGTAAAAACAAGGATTGGCGTTTCATCAGAGGAGGAGTGGCCACAGTTAGTAACACTGTTTAATCAGTTTCCTATTGATCATTTGATTATTCATCCTCGCTTATTGCAGGATTTTTATAAAGGTTATCCTCATATGAACGCTTATCAGTATGCAAAAGAGCATAGCTTATCCCCAATTTTTTATAATGGAGATATTCATTTTGTGGATAAGTGGAATGAAATAAAGGGTAGTCTTGGGATAAAGACAAAAGGTGTTATGCTAGGTCGTGGTTTACTTATGAATCCTGCTCTTGCAGAAGAGATTAATCATGAAATGGAAGAAGGCGTTAGCGAAAAAAGAAACGTGGAGAAAACGCTGTCATCTGAACGATTAAAGAAATTTCATGATGCGATTTTAGACGGATATTGTGAGGAGATGTCAGGAGATCGCAATGTATTATTTAAAATGAAGGAGTTGTGGGTTTATCTGGGAAATGGTATCCAGGCGTCGCCTAAGCTATTGAAACAGATTAAAAAGTCTAATTCTGTGAGAGAATATAAAATTGCATCGGATGCGATTTTTCGAGAATATAATTAAAAATAATGTAAAATTAAAAAGCCTTTCTACTCTAAAATATTGGGGTAGGTAAGGCTTTTTTTGTGTAAAAGTAAAAATATAAACTTACACAATATGTATTATGCATACAATATGGATACTTATTATTAAATAAATAGAAAAAACATTGACTTTAACTATCAATCTGTTAAAATGTGCTCATCAGTAAATTTTAATTTATTATGAATGAAATTTTAGTGGTAAAAATACCAGTGAAAAAGAAAGGAGAAAGTGTGCATATGAAAAAAGTAGTGGCAATGTATGAGCAGGAAGAGGCGTATGGAAAAAATCTTGCAGAATATGTAAACCGCAAGGAAAATATGCCATTTGAAGTGCAGGTATTTTCACAGGAAGATAAGCTGACAGCTTACCTTCAGGGGCATACACCGCAGCTTCTTCTTCTTTCTGAAGAAAGCAGCCTGGAATCATATGGTGATATGTGCAAGAAAACGCAGGATGTTTTATATTTAACTGAACATAAGGATCAGGCACGTGATCAGAAGGGAAACCATATTTATAAATATCAGCCCACGGATCAACTGTTAAATCAATTGATGCAGCATATGAGTGATCATGAGAAACGAGACAGTCCAGTAATGCAGGAATCGTGTCCTATATATGGTGTGTATTCTCCAGTGGGAAGATGTGGAAAGACAACGTTTTCTCTTTTGCTTGGGGAGTTACTGGCGCGTAAGCGGTCAGTCTTGTATATTGGTTTTGATGAATTGCCGTTTTGGGATGAAGAAGAGAATGCATCAGAGGAGCAAGGTGAAAAAGGAACGCTATCGGATGCCTATTTTTACTGGCAAAGGCAAAAATTAAAGGAAAAATTGCCTGTACTTGTATCACACTGGCATGGAGTTGATGTGCTTACCGGAATGAATTGTCCAGAGGATCTATGTGCAATACAGCCAGAAGAATGGAGCCAGTTGATTTTAAAAATTGCGCAGGAGACAGAATATGCAGCGATTGTTTTAGATATTGGATCAAAGCTGTGGCTTGCAGATTCGATATTTTTGATGTGTTCTCAGCTATATGTGCCAGTGCTTTCAGAACGTTTGGCAAAAGATCAGCAAAGACGTTTTGAGCTTTGGTTGGAGAAAAATGGCAGTGATGAGCTTTTACAGCGTATGCAGGTTGTAACATTGCCTCAGTGTGCGCAAAATGGAACAATGAAGGAACGGTTAGAATATGCCCTGTGGGGAGAAGCCGGAGATTATGTGCGCAATTTGATAAAGAGCGAGTGGTAATTAAAATGAAAAAAAGCGATGAGGAGTTGTTTTTGCTGAAAGATCAAAGAAGCACTAATGAAGAGAATGGAAAGCAACAGCAAAATCTTTTGGGACTGCTGCGTACTCATGTAGTGGAGCATCTTGATATGACAAGAGAGCTGACAGATGATGAATTATATGTAAGAATCGATGAGGTTTTGATGATGCCGCAGTATAGAAAACAATTTTCAGTGCGGATTTTAATGCAGCTAAGACAGGCATTGTATGATTCATTTCGAAGGCTGGATGTATTAAGTGAAGCATTAGATGACCCGGAAGTGACAGAGATCATGGTCAATGGTTACAACCAGATTTATGTGGAAAAACAGGGCGAGTTAGTTCGTTTTCCTAAGGCATTTTCATCGCAGGAGAAATTAGAGGATGTAATTCAGCAAATTGTAGCGAAAGTAAATCGCCGGGTAAATGAGGCAAATCCAATGGCAGATGCCCGCCTTGAGGATGGATCGCGAGTAAATATTATTCTTCCTCCCATTGCACTCAATGGTCCAATTCTTACGATCCGACGATTTGCAAAGCATCCTCCTGATATGCATCAACTAATAAAATGGGGAGCATTATCGGAGGATGTAGCGCAATTTTTAGCGAATCTGGTGCGAGCGCGCTACAATATATTTATCTCAGGAGGAACTGGCTCGGGAAAGACCACATTTTTGGGAGCACTTGCGGAGTATATTCCTGATCAGGAGCGTGTTGTCACGATAGAAGATTCTGCAGAGCTTCGTTTATATCATATCCAAAATCTTGTTCGCTTAGAGTCAAGAAATGCAAGTCAGGAAGGAAAATACGAAGTGACAATTCGGGACTTGATTAGAAATAGTCTGCGTATTCGTCCTGATCGGATCGTTGTCGGAGAAGTACGAGATGCGGCTGCGCTAGATATGCTTCAAGCGATGAATACTGGTCATGATGGTTCACTTTCAACGGGTCATGCCAATAGTGCACAGGATATGATGACGCGTCTTGAAACAATGGTTTTAATGGGAGTAGAACTTCCGCTTGCAGCAATAAGGGGACAAATTGCTTCAGCAATTGATATTGTAATTCATTTGGGGCGTTTACGAGATCGTTCCCGAAAGGTACTTTCTATTCAGGAAGTTACTGGTCTTGACGAAAAAGGAAACGTAACATTGTCAGTACTGTATCAATTTCAGGAAACGGGGGTTGTGGATGGAAAGATCACAGGAAAACTCGAGGCGGTTCATTCACTTAAAAACTGCGAAAAACTTAAGAGCGCAGGAATTGTACTGTCTTCCTGAGGTATTAGGATTTAAAGAAAAGCTTTTGTATGGAACTGCGGGAGCAGCAGGCTGGTTAGGGCTTACTTATATTTTTTATCATGATTTTTTGCCAGGATTTATTTCAATGCTGCCGTTTCTTTGCTTTTTCTTTAAATGGACTAGGAAATCGCTGCATGAAAAGCAAATACAGCGTATAAGGCGTGAATTTCAAGAATTAATTCAATTGTTATCTGGCGCACTTCGGACTGGTCATTCTGCAGAGAATGCAATGCAGGAGGCTTCTGAGCAGCTTTCTATGATGGAAGGAGAAACTGCTTATATGGTTCAAGTTATGCAAACAATGCTTACAAGAATGAGTTTGGGAGAACCTGCTGAGCAGGTATGGCTGTCATTTGCATATGTATGTGAGATAGAGGAAGTAAAAGAATTTGCAAAAGCTTTTGTGCTTGCCAAGAGAAGTGGTGCATCAATGCCATTTATTTTGCAGAAAATCGCCAGTCAGCTTGTATTGAAAGTGCAGACACAGTCTCAGATCGAGACAATGCTTGCAGGGAAAAAGCTAGAACAAAAGATTATGAATTTGATGCCAGTGGGAATCCTTTTATATTTATCTGTTACATCACCGCAGCTGCTTAGTGTAATGTATGAGACGATGACAGGAAAGATGATTATGACAGTGTGCCTTTTTATTTATATAACGGCATATCTTCTTTCTGAGAGGATAACGAGACTAGAATAGTCTGTCATTAAGGATGCTGGAACTAAAACAAGAAAGAATGAAGTTGCTGAAAGGCAATAATAGGGAGGTGTGCTGCATGGCATTGTTTTTTAGTTGTCTGATGGTGGGATTAATAGTAATTGCTGTATGGAAACGAAATTATAAAAAGGAAACAATTGACAACATTCTGAATGAGGAAAACAAAAAGGAATGGTTACGGTTTTTATTCCCAATGGGACTGTGGATTTATGATTTGCTCTCAAAGAAGCAGCCAGCTCAGAATGAAGAAGAAAGAGAGTGGGCAAAAGCTTTATATGTAAGAGAGGATGCAAAGAAAAAGCTGCAGCTTCAAGGCGCAAGGCAGATGGCAAATTTCTGGATATGTTTATTTTTTGCGAGTGTTCTTGGAATTGCTGTTTCATTTCTTCCGGATACGCAAATACCAAAAACAGAGCTAGAGCGTCCGGAGTTTGGACAGACAAAAGATTATAGTTTGACAGTGGAAGGTTTAGAAGAGGGAGATCAGACAATTCACGTAAGTGTAGATGGAAAAGAGCCAGAGACACAAGGCATGATGGCTGTGTTTGATGATGCATTTGATTCCGTAAAAGAACAGATTTTAGGAGAAAATGAATCACTTGAAAATGTTCAGACTAATCTTTCTCTTGTTTCTTCTACAATTTATGGAATACGTGTGGCGTGGAAAAGCTTAACTCCAGAACTTTTGGATGATTTTGGCGTGATTCAAATACAAGATATCCCTCCAGAGGGTGTTACTGCACAGCTTCAGGTAAAGCTATCTTATTCTATGTATGAACAGTATTACACACTTGATGTGAGACTGATGATGCCAAAGAAGGATGCACAGTATTATATGATGCTTTTGACAAAACAGTTAAAGGATGAAAATAATAATACAAAAACAAAGTCGATAGTGACGCTTCCTGAAAATATAGAAGGAAAGAAGTTAACCTATAAAACAGTGCAAACACAGCCGATTCGCCTGATGCCAGCGCTATTTTTACTATTGCCGTTTGTTTTATATGAAATTGCGAGACAAAAAAGGAAAGAAGCGTTTAAAAACCGAAATAAACAGCTGATAGCTGATTATCCTAATTTTGTATTTGAGTTAGGATTGATGATTCAGTGTGGATTAAATGTGCGCACAGCGTGGAATCGTTTGACAGCAGAATATGAAGAAACACAGCATAAATGCAAGGGCTATCAACGTTATCTGTTTGAAGAAATGCTTGTTACCCGAAATCAGATAGAGGCAGGTGTAAATGAAGCAGCAGCATATGGTGCATTTGGAAGGAGGTGCAGAGCACACTGCTACTTGAAGCTTGGAAGCAGCCTTGAACAGAATTTGCGTCAGGGAATATCTGGATTAGAGCAGCAGCTTGATCAAGAACTGACACAGGCATTAGAACAGAGAAAAAATCAGGCACTGCAGGCTGGTGAGCGTATGGAAACCAAAATGTTGTTTCCGATGTTTCTACTGCTGGGATTAGTAATGGCTATAGTAATGATACCTGCATTTATGAGTATGTAATGATTAAAAACAAAGAATTACGGAAGGAGGCATATTTTGATGGAAAGAAGCAAAAAGCATACGGTTTTTAGCCGTATCACTGATGGCACAGTGAAGAAAATTATAAGATTTAGAAATAATACAAAGGGAGTTACTACTGTTGAGGTAATCTTAGTCCTTGTAGTGCTTTTGGCAATTGTTGTCATTTTTAGAGAACAGCTTACCGCTATCGTAACTGGAATTTTTAGTCATGTAAATAGTACAGTAAGTGAATTGTATGGATGATGAAAAGGTTACATGAAAAAGCCAGTATAACTGTATTTTTATCGTTGCTGCTTGTACTATTTATTGGATTTATTATGATGATGACAGAGCATGCGAGGATATTTGGACTTCGTCAGCGCCTAGTTAGTGCTACAGATTCTGCAATGGATTCATTATTTTCTATGTATGATCGTGAATTACTTAATGAATTTGATTTAATGCTTTTAAATGAAAATGAATTAAGTAATAATCAAGATATAGAGGAGGTTGTAAGCAAATATTTGACGATGAATGCAAACCCAAAACAAGATCATTTGCTTTTATCTGGGAATCTATATATAGGAACAAGCAGCACTGCAGAGATTGAAAATACAGTTTCAGTCATTGAAAATGAAGGAGAATTATTTGCAAGAAGTGTACTGGAATTTATGAAATACCGCACACTTGGAATTGCGGTTGAAAAAGTACAAGAGCAGCTTGAAGAGCTGGAAATGGGTGATGATGCTAAGACAATGGCAAAAGAGCAGCAGGAATTAGAACAAGAAAGTTTTGAAGAGCAGTTTTTGGAAAAAACGAATGAAGAAAAGAAAAAGTACGAGGAAGCAATAGAAGAAAGCTGGCTTGAAAAACTAGAAAAGATTAAGGAAGATGGATGGCTGAATTTTGTACTGCCGTTTGATCAGGCAGCATCGGGATATGTTATTGAGGCAGAGGATCTTCCATCAAAGTGGAGAACTGTAAATTTTACATGGTATCACTCTGCGATTAGTGAAATGGAAGAAAACTTTTTGTTTACAGAATATCTTTTAGAGCATTGCCGTAGTTTTACCAGTACAGACGAGACGAAGAAAATGGCATATGAGCTAGAATATATACTAAATGGAAAAACAAGTGATAAGGAAAATTTAAAATCAACAGTAAATTCACTTCTTTTAATGAGAGAGGGACTGAATCTATTTTCTGCATGGAAGGATCCTGTTCTATCATCTCAGGCAGAGACAGCAGCAACTGCTCTTGTTGGTTGGACTGGTGTATATCCTGCCATTAAGCTGACACAGTTTACAATGATTGCAGGGTGGTCATTTGCTGAGGCTATAGTTGATGTAAGAACATTGCTAAGCGGAGGCAATATACCTATTATTAAAAATTCAGAAAGCTGGACATTGGAATTTTTACAGATTGAAGATTTTTTGGATGGAGATTTATTTTTAACAGCAAAAGAGAATAATGGACTGTCATATGATGATTACTTACGCCTTCTTTTGTATGCTCAAGGGCGAAGTGATAGGCGCTACCATACAATGGATGTCATTCAGCTTAGAATGAGAGAAAAAAATCCTGATTTTTCGATGGCAGATTGTTTGGGAGCTGTGCAGGTTAAGGCAAGTATGAAGGCAGCACCGATTTTTTATTGTTTTGCTGGGTCTGGATATGAAATTTCATGTGAACAAAGCCGTATGTATTAGACTAAAATTAAAATCAAGAAAGGTGGTGTACCATGAGGCTGGCAGTTGATCATAGAAAAGCGTTCAAAAAAAAATCCAGGTATCGATCATTTTGTTTTTCAGTCGGCTGCCAGCAATGCAACGGTTCGCTGACTGTTGAAGCCAGTATTGTGCTGCCTATTTTTCTTAGTGTTATTATGGCTCTTATGTCTTTTTTTGAGGTTATACAGATACAGACGCGGATTCAGCAGGGAATGAAGGATGCAGTTACAAGTGCTGCCGGCTATTATTATTTGCTTGAAGAGCCAAAGGAGGCAGATGATGTAGGCGGGGAAGAAGCAGAGGATGTTGCCACGCTACTAGTTCAAGGTGGAATCACAGCAGTTTATTTAAAACAAAAGCTTCTGTATTCAGTGGGAAGAGAAATTTTAGATCGTTCATGGATTACAGGAGGAAGTGATGGACTGACCGTACTTGGTTCTCGTTTTCCAGATGAAGAAGGAAATTTAGATCTTACCGTAACATATCGCGTTAGGGTTCCGTTTCTTCCAGGAAATTTCGGTTCACTTTTATTTACACAGCGGGAATGTCAGCGTGTATGGAGCGGAAATAAAGCACCATCGCAAGATGGAGATCAGATAGAAGAAGAGACTAAGGAAGACAAAATTGTGTATATTACGGAAACAGGAAGTGTGTATCATACAAGTTTGGACTGTTCATATTTGAAGCTTTCTGTGAAGCAGATCCGTCATAACGAGGTAGTCAATTACCGCAGTGATGATGGCAGCAAGTATTATGCATGTGACAGATGCGAAAAAGGCGGAAGTGGTTTTTGGGTGTATATTACATCAAGTGGAAATCGTTTTCACACAGATCCAAATTGTGCGGCGCTAAGAAGAAATGTAAAGTCAGTAAAGCTTTCAGAAGTTCCAGATCGTAACTGCTGCAGCCGCTGTGCCAAACAGGATGATGGAGGAGAATCATGACGCAGGCAAGGTGGATTTTTCTTATTTTATGCTTTTTGCTTCCAGCGGCAACTGATTTGTTATTCCATAATGTATCTGTATGTTGGCTGATTGGATGTACAGTTATTGCAATGATTTGGAATTTCCTTTGTGGATGCGAAATCCTTGATTTAGCGTTTAGCTTATTTCCGGGGACGATAGTATGGCTTTTAGCTCGTTTTAGTAAAGGTATTGGAATGGGTGATGTACTTTGCGTATTTTTGCTTGGAGTGGGCTGTGGGGTGGAAATAGGACTGGAGATTTTATTTGGAGGCAGTATTCTTTGCCTGTGTGCACAGTTGGTTAGAAGAGTTTTTATAACGCATACTTACCAGAAAGAAATACCATTTGTTCCTTGGCTGCTTGTCTCAATTTGCATAAATTGTCTGATATATACTGTGTTCATGAGCAAGTAGTAAAACCTGACGGCGAATGTTCACTTTACGAGAAAGAGGTGTTTTTGTGAAGCAGGAAAAGAAAGAGATTGTTATGCTGATCAAAAAGAAGCTTTTATTTCGGGAAAAAGCAAGCTTCACTGTAGAGGCCAGTTTGATTATGATGACAGTTCTCATGGCTGTTTTTATGTGTATCTATTATGGTTTTTTCCTTCATGATAAGGCAGTGCTAGAGGAAGTATCATGGCATACAGCGCAAAAAGCGATGCTTTTTGTGACAGAAAACAGTAGTATGGAAGATGGAGTTTTTTCGTGGGAGGAGCTTCAAAAAAAGGGGCTTTTATGGCGAATCTCGCAGAATACAACAAACCAGGATATGATTTGTGAATATGCAAATAAGCGTATAGAAGGTGAATTATTTGCCTGTGATATGCCATCATTTTTTGTGACTGCAAGGCCTGGAATGGTTAAGGTTACATATAAGGCACCAATACGTCTACCTCTTTTTGCACTGATGCGTTTGTGGGGAACACCAACAGAAATTACAGGACAAGTGCAGGTACATGAATCAAAGCAGGAGGAGTTTATCAGACTGGTAAGGGGAATCAAGAAGGATAAAGAAATAGCGTCAGATTCTGAAGAAATATCAGCTGAAGATTGAACATTTTACGAAAAAATAAAAATTCATTACAGGGGGTGATATAATGGCACAAATGGAAGTATCATACAGCCGAAGGCTTGATTATCAGTATATGATGATAGAGACAGGTGGGGAAGCCAGATCAGATTATAGGCTGTCAATGCTGATTAACAATAGAATCAATGGATTTTTACCTGTACATGTTCAGCAGATGAATGGAAAAAGTACGCTTAGCTATGAAATTACATCATTAGAAAACTTACCGGAATTTCTTGATGCCAGAAAGATCACCTATGATGAGATGGTGTCACTTCTTTTGCAGTTTTGCAGTGCGGTTTCAGAGGCAGGGCGTTATTTGCTAGATGGAGAAGGAATATTACTTGAACCACAGTATATATATGTGTCGAAAAGTTTGGAACGTATTCGATTTTGCTATTATCCGTACCAGCATATGCCGCTGCATCAGTCTGTAAATGTACTATGTCGCTTTTTGATAGATCATATTGATTATGATGATAGAAGAAGCTTAGAGTTGGCATATGGACTTTTTCAGGAAAGTCTTCGGGAAAATTTATCAATCAGCGTAATTGTCGGATGCATAAAAGATCGATTAGAGAATGCCACAAATGATTATTGTGATTCTGGAGTATCTTCTGTGCAGACAAGTTCTCAACTTAATAAGCAAATAACGAATCAAGAATGTAAACAGAGCGATTTTAAACAGACTGATATTGGTGCAGGCGAACAGGAAACACAACAGGAAAAACAACATAAAAATGTGCAGCAGGTGTCAGATTCACCTAAGAAGGAAAAAACAAAATGCAAGAAAAAAAAATCGGCAGTTACAGTTATTGGCATATTATTGATTATAGTTATTTTGGGATATGTGTTTTTTACAGCAGGGAAGCGTTTGCTTTTGTTAGATCTCATCAATAAAAATCTGCTTGCAGCAGCTGGAATTTTTATAGTCGCGGCGGCAGTGGCAGCAGCATTTATGGCATATTGGATATTAAAGCCAAAACATTGACAAATCTTATTTCTAATGATAAAGTTGACTGACAGAATTTTATTAGTTACAGTTTATGCGAAGGGTATCTGTGAATTGTAACTTTTGTTAAGTACAACGAGGTGGTAAATGTGGATCAAAAATTGATGCTCGAATTTGTGGAAAAAAAGCTGAAGCGTGGTGGATATACGAATATTGCAGCAGCAAATTTTCCTTGTGGTGTATGGATCAAAAAGGATACGAAGCTGTATGCAGTTTGTCTGTTCGATGATCCAAGTAAGCTGGCAGCCGATCCGTGGAGAATTGATAGGGTAGTTGATTATGCAGCACAGAAGGTCAGAGAGCAAAATCAGCTGGAATGTCAATTTCTTGCACTTGTGCTGTCAGATGATTTTTCAATTTCAAAGCAGCTTGTAACTGGTTTTTACCCAAGGTGGTTCATAGATGACGCTGGACAGCCAGTGATTTTTGACGGTCAGCCGTCTGAATTTTGTGATCTTTACACAACGCTGATTAGAAAAGAACGTTTTGCAGATTGTTTTAAGGGGAAAAAAATCGCACTTAACAGAATACCAGAGATTACGCTGATGTTGGTGATTCTTAATATTTTGATTCAATGCATTGTTGCAGTCGGTGAGATTGGAGGAAAAGAATCGTCATTGATGGATATGATGGTGCTGCAAATTGGTGAGTTTGTTCAAAAGCCAGAGTGGTGGCGTCTTGTTACAAGCGTTTTTCTTCACTTTGGATGGGATCATTTATTTAACAATATGCTTGTTCTTTTGTATCTTGGTGCATTGGCAGAGCGCTGTATTGGAAAGTGGCGTTTTCTTGGTGTATATTTAATTAGTGGTATTGTAGCAAATGCTGCGTCTGTCTGGTGGTATGTACATCAGGGGGATTTGCTTGTAGCAACAGCCGGTGCATCTGGTGCAATTTTTGGAATCGCAGGTCTTTTACTATGTATTGTTTTATTGTCAAAAGGTCATTTTGAAGAAATTACGCTTCGGCAGCTTATTTTCATGATGTTTTTCACTTTATATCATGGATTTGCCGAAAATGGTGTCAATAATTGCGCGCATATAGTGGGTGCTATAATAGGCTTTGTATGCGGTATTATTATTTTCTGTCAGATGAAAAAACGCAGGGCAGAAGGAAGGTAAAGGTGGCGCCCTGATTTGGAGCAGAGCTTACGCGTATATGACCGCCATGTCCTTCAATAATACGTTTGGCAACTGGAAGGCCAAGCCCAGTACCGTCTGGCTTTGTGGTAGTAAAAGGATGAAAAATAGTAAGCAGTTGTTTGGGTGTAATTCCGCAGCCATCATCTGTTATAGATACGACAAATTGTTCGTTTGACTTTGTCAGAATAATTTGAACGCTTCCATTATCAGATATGGCATCAAGCGCATTGACAATAAGATTTAAAAGTGCTTCCATCATTTTAGGGGAGTCAAGAGGCATGTAGGCGCATGAGACGCGGCTTGTATATGTAAGTGTTTTGTTAGTTCCCTCAGTTAGTGGAAGACATGATAAATAAGCACGCCGCAGTAAATTGCACAGATCGCTGCGCTGTTTCGTCAGTTGGTCAGACATGCTGTAGTCTGTCAGATCACGAAGCAGCTTGGTCATTAAGCGGCAGTCAGAGGAGAGCTCTGGCCAGTAACGATAGCATCTAACTTCAGGATGCGCAGCTTCAATAGCCTGAATACTGCTGCACAGCAAAGAAAGCAGAGTCTGAAGTTCATGGGCGGCATTGGCAAGAAAATAGGTTTGATCGTTCATAAGCACCTCCAGTACAGCTTTGAATTGTTACTTGTTAGATATATCATTTTTTTCAGATTGTCTCAAGAAAAATGTAACGACATTTTGTGCTCTTGTAATTTATCAAAAAAATGAGTATACTGGGTACAAAAGAAAATGGCATCAATATTTGCCGAAAGAGAGGTTTTAATTATGTTAGATGATAATTGTATTTTTTGTAAAATAGCAGCAGGTGAGATTCCATCAGAGACTGTTTATGAGGATGAGCAGTTTCGCGCAATTCTTGATTTAGGTCCGGCATCTGCAGGACATACATTAATCCTTCCAAAGGCGCACTTTAAAGATGTAACAGAGATCAGCGATGAATATGCCGCAAATGTTCTTAAGGTTGCTGCAAAGCTTGGAAAGGCAATGAAGAAAGGTCTTGGATGTGAGGGCTTTAACTTAGTTCAGAATAATGGTGAGGCAGCAGGACAGACTGTTATGCATTTCCATATGCATGTGATTCCAAGATACGCAGGCGGAGAAGACATGGTTTCATGGGATCCGAAGCCGGCAAAGAGAGAGGAACTCGAAAAGCAGGGAGCAAAATTAAGAGAAGCGCTGGAAGATTAAAAAGAAGCTTTTATTAAAGAAGGTTTTGCTCATCATGAAAAGAAGCTTTTTATAAACAAAAATAAGACATGATTTCAAGAAAAAGGCAGAATCCGCAATGGGAGTTCTGCCTTTTTTTCTTTTATGATAATTCTTTAATTAGCTTGATTACAATATCTACGCCATTGCTCTGGTTACTGGTGGCCATTGCTTTTTTGTAAGAATCACGATTATTGTAAACTTCGTGAACAGCTGCCATCAGCGTATCAGCGTTTAACTTTTCTTCTTCAAGTACATAGGAAAAACCTTGCTTTTTAAAGGAGTTTGCGTTCAGAATCTGATCACCACGGCTTACGGCTGCTGGAAGCGGAACAAGAATGTTTGGCTTCTTGAGTGCCAAAAGCTCACAAATAGCATTAGCACCTGCACGTGAAAGCACAATATCAGAGATTGCAAACAGGTCTTTAAGCTCATCAGAAATATATTCATATTGAATGTATCCTGGCTGAGCAAGTGTGCTGTCAAGGTTTCCCTTGCCGCACAGATGAATGACATGAAATTCCTTAAGAAGCTGAGGAAGAGCACTTCTAAGACCGGCATTAACTGCACGTGAACCAGTACTTCCACCCATCATCAAAAGGATCGGCTTGTCGTCACTAAGTCCTGTAAAAGCAAAGCCGGCATCCCTTGAGCCATTTAATAGTTCGCGGCGAATTGGTGTTCCAGTAAGAACAGCCTTATCAGCCGGAAGAAGCTTAACTGTTTCGGGAAAGTTGCAGCAGATTTTTTTAGCAGTTCTCATACAGATCTTGTTTGCAAGGCCAGGTGTCATATCTGATTCGTGAATGATAACAGGAATATGATAGTGACCAGCTGCAAGCACAACAGGAACGGCAACAAAACCGCCTTTAGAGAAGACAACATCCGGCTTGTAGTCGCGGATCAGCTTTTTTGCCTGCTGAAAGCCTTTAATAACACGAAATGGGTCAGAGAGATTTTTTGCGCTTAAATAGCGGCGAAACTTTCCAGTGGCAATTCCATCATAATGGATGCCCTGTGCTGTAATCAGTTTCTTTTCCATACCTTCATAGGAGCCTATGTAATGAATGTCATAGCCTTCTGCTTTAAGGTCTGGCAAAAGAGCGATATTTGGTGTAACATGACCGGCAGTACCGCCGCCAGTCAATAATATTTTTTTCATTTTATTCACCCTTAATGGACTTTAATGCCTTTGCGAGCTGATCCGGACATGAAGTTCCACGACCGTTGCAGTTGATTCCCTCGAGACGGGCGATTACTTCATCAACCTTCATGCCCTTAACAAGAGATGCGATACCCTGAGTATTGCCATTGCAGCCGCCAACGAACTGAACGGACTCGATAGTATCACCATTAACCTCGATATTAATCTGACGGGAACATACGCCCTTTGGAGTGTAACTTGTCATAAAAAAGCCTCCTTTATATTTCAAAAATGTTTTTTAACGCATGAAGCAAAAGCTAACAGCGTCTTTGCAGACAGTATAGCATAAACGCGGGTTGATGTCCATTCACAAAAAACAGATAACATCAAAAAAGAAAAGTAAAAGAAAAAAAGTATCATATATATGAAAAAAAGTGTTAGTGAAGTAAAAAAAGTGCGATGGATTCTGTCTTAACAAGCTTGCAATTCTATGCTAGTGTATGAATCAGGAGACCGGAAAATGAATCTGAAAATTTCGGCGGAAAGGGGCGATGGTATGTTAAATTACCTGGAACAGGGAATGATCCTGTATGTTATGGCGGCAGTTTGTGTGATTGGAGTTATCAGCAGATTTGCAGCAAATCGTTGTTACAAAAGTTTGATTCGACAATCTGACAATCTGGTAGCGGCAAAGGACAAGCAGCTGCAGCAGATGAAGACAAAGTACGAGAGTATTTATAGGATGAATTGCGGAATAAAAAATACAGAAGCATTTGTAAGTAAAATGCAGCAGCAGTATCGTATAGCGGGAACACGTCTGACGAGTTGGGAAAATTGCAGCATTTACTGTGCGGCAGCAGCATTTCTAATAGGTGCCGTATCCTCGTTGATTCTTTATTTGAATAAAGGAAGTGTTCAAAATTGTGTATTGTATCTGGCTGGAGGCAGTTTGATGGCAGCTGGGCTTATTGTGCTTTCTGGTTTGATGGGAAATAGTTCAAACAAAGATCTTCTTGAGACAGCACTTGTTAACTATTTTGAAAATGTGCTTGTTGTGCGAAGTGCAAGAGATATGCCAGATGGCATCAGTGAAGAGCAGCCAGACGAGCTTGTGCAGCCAGAGCGCGAGGCTGTTAGAAGCAGTGCAGCAGCCAGAGTACGAGGTGCAATGAGGGATGATATTTTTATGCAGAAAAAGGATGGTGCACAGAAAGAAAATAATGCGACAGCGGAGAATGAAAAGCGGGTGAACCGCCCAGAGCTTGTCAGAAAGGAAGAACCCCAAAAGGATCATCAAAAGCAGCTAGAGGAGTTAAAAGAGAGCCTAGCACAGATTGCGGCAGCCCGGGGGGAATCCGGGGACCGACAAGTACATAAGCAGCAGACAAGAAAGCTCTCCCCAAAGGAAGAGCAGCTGATCAATGATATTATAAGCCAATATTTGTCATAAGGCTAACATAAACTGGCTGTCTAGGCTATCTTGAAATTAGTTAGCAAAGAATTAATCTTCTTCAATAATCTGAATTTCAAGATAGTCAAAATCAATTGCCTCAATAAAGCTGTCCTGAGTGAAGCGTGTTTTGGCGTGACGCTTAAAATCAGAAATGTTTGATGGCAGCCAGATTGGGACAGCCAGATCAAATTCATGAGCGATGGTTTCGAGTGCTGCGAACACCTTTTTGGTGCGGGTCATATCAAGTGATGGATTTTCAACAACAAAATCCTTGAGAAGATGGTTGTCTAAGAAGACTTTACCCCACATGCGAAACATAAAAACCTCCTAAAAAGAAAAAACTTGTGCTATAGTGAAAAATAGTATATAGTAAACTATAGGAACTGTAAATTGATTGAAAACTGACTTCGTTTTGTGGTCAGTATAGCAAAAACAATTCTCAAACGCAAGTGCGAAAGTGGGAATGGTTCTTGATAATCATCGTTAGGAGGAGTAAAAATGGACGATTACAGGCAGCCGGATACTCCGGAAACAGCTAATGAAGTTGAAATGCTGCTTGATCAACAGGCAGAACAGGCAGTGCCAAGTGAGACATCAGCTGATATTAAGGCAGAGCCGGTTAATCTGGAAGAAATTGTGCAGCAAGAGGAGCAGCTAGAAGAAGTAAAAGAGCAGCCAGAAGAACTGATGGAGGAAGCACAAGAGCAGCCAGAGGAATCAGAGCAGACTGAGCTTACAAAAGAGCAGCCGGAAGAATCAGAACAGACTGAGTTTACAAAGGAGCAGCCAGAGGAATCAAAGCAGACTGAGCTTACAGAAAAACAGCCAGAGGAATTGGAAACTGCATCGACAGAAGAATTAAAAGAAGGTTCAATAGAACTTTCAATGGAACCTTCAATGGAATCTTCAATGGAAGTGGAAGCAAAGCCAGAGGATGAGACAACTGGAGAAACTCAGTCATCAGTCTTTGGACAAGCTGTTACACTTGATGCAATTCATGATTCTGAGTTAATCAAAACAGTAAATAGGGCAAAGCAGCTGTTAAATGATCTTGATGAGGCAGAGAAGGATAAGACGCGTCTGACAGGCGAGTTGAAGCAAAGCGAGAAGGCATACAGCAGCATGGAAAAGAGTGTGGCAGAGGGAATTACCACGGCACTTAAAAAGAAAAAAGAAGAAATTGCTGCAACGTATGATCGTGAGCTGAGTCAGTATCAAGATCAGATTGATGTATGTAAGACTGAGCGTGCAAAGGCAAAGGCTAATGCAATAGCACAGCGCATCCAGGTTGAGACAGCGCCTCTAAGCCAACAGAATCAGCAGCTAGAGGCACAGATTGAACTGAAATTTAAAGAAAATAAAGTTCCAGTCGTATGTAAAAAGCGTGCGATTTCCATGCTGTTTTTCCCTAAAAACAGCAGAGATTGGACAATTGATATTTTAGTTGGTGTGGGCTTGATTTTCTTTATTCCATTGTTTTTCTCATTGGCAATTTCGAATCGTCTTGTGCTGGCATTTACATTTTTTGTATATGTGGGTGCGTTGTTTACTGCATATTTGTATTTGCTTCACAAGTATATGCTGAAGTTTGCAGGTGTAAATGAAGAGGTAGAGGAGCTTAGAAAGCAGATCCGTGTTAATAATAAGAACAAGCAGCTGATGACGAACCGCATCAAGAAAAGTCAGGATGAGACTGGCTACAACCTGGGCAGCTTTGATGATAAAATCACAGGTATTCAGCAGGTTATGCAGAATACAGTAGAAAAGCGCCAGGAAGCACTTGAAAATTTTGAAAGCGAAATTCGCCATCAGATCACAGCAGACATTACAGCTGCTAACAAGGATGAGCTTTTAGGGCTGCAGCAGGAGTTTGAGAGCAAGCGTCAGGAACTTTCAGACAAGAAGGAAGAGATTGAGCAGATCGAAAAGCAGCTCAAGGAAGAATATGAGCCTGTCTTTGGAAAGGATCTGTTGTACAAGCAGCGTTTAAATAAGTTTGATTCCTTCTGTCAGGAGAATGCAGATCTGTCGCTTGAAGAAGCGCTGGCTCAGTACAGGGCACTGTCTGGAAGTAAGCTGTTAAAAAAGTAAAAAGTCCCTGATAAATTTCATCAGCCAAATTCATCACGAAAGAAAGCGGGACACTCTGACGGTGAAATGGAATGGGATTGTCTTCGCAGCTTGTGACCCCGGTGATAGAGATTTCTCCCACCGGGGGAAGCGATTTTGCAACACCCTCGCCAGGATATAAGGCGCTGTTTGAAAGACAAAGCATGCCAAGATTTTCTTTGGCACCTATTGAGGCATCTATTGCAATTGTGAGAAAGTCGCCCAGATGCTTCACATAATGAAGCTTTTGACGCAGATTCACAGCATGTACAGGATGAGCAAGCGATCCGCATACGACAAATGTATGCTGCATGTTATCGCAAAGACGCTCTAATTTATAACCTACTAAAGGACCAAGACAGTCCCCAGGGACACGGTCACTGCCAATACAAAGGAAAAGTATTGGTCGGTGGCCGTTCTTTTTTTGGCTTAAATCAACAAGATTGGCTAAACGGCAGGCAAAGCCTTCCGAGGAAAAATCAGTTTGCGAAAAATAGGATGGAGAGTTGACTGTGTTCATAGATACCGCCTTTCTGAAACGTTCTTTGCTTCATTCTATCCGGGGAATAAGCGCTTTATTCGCTTGTCGAAAGATTATGTGTATTCGACAGGCGGTTTTGGCAGATTCTGCACGGTTGTAGTGATACGATGTGCTAAGAAAGATGGAAAATACCGTGCATAAACTGCATGGAACTGGTCTGGAGGTGTCATATGGAAGAAGAAAAGAAACTGCCAAAAAATATTCGTCAGATGGCAGAAAAAGAAGAGCGGGTTAGAGTGTATCTGGAAGACTATGCATATACATTTATTCGTAAATTAAATTGTACAGGGCATGTACGCACTGGTATATTGCTTGGAAGCAAAATGGTTACAGAAAATAAAAGATGCTGGTTTGTAAAGGGAGCAGTTGAATTAGAGGATGTGCAAGGCAGTACTGAGGAAGAAAATGAGCAAAAAACAGCTATTACGCAGCAGGTCTGGGATAATACGTTGTCAGTGATACAGGAATATTTTCCAGGCTGCAGTATATGTGGTTGGTTTATAAGCGGAACAGAAGAAAATTTCCCAGATGGTGAAGAATTAAAAAAAACACATCGTCAGATTTTTTCAGGGGAAAATTGTTTGATGTATTGGAAGAAAGGCGATGAGGAGAGCTTTTGGATGGAGGAAGAAGATACAATTCTCCATCTGAAGGGGTATTTTGTGTATTACGAGAAAAATAATGAAATGCAAAATTATATGCTGAGCCGCAACGAGGATCAGAGTGAGGATGTCAGTGATCAGGCGGCGCTTAATTTTAGAAAAATCATGAAGGAAAAGCAGGATATAAAGCATCCTCAAAAGCCAAAACATATAAATCAAACACCTAAGCTAACAGCAGAAAACGGCATATGGATAAAGGCAGGCGCAGCAATTCTTTTTATTATTTTAGTAGGAGGCGGTGTTCTTTTTTCAAGAGGAATGAATAAAAATGAGGATTCTGTGCAGGCGCTTGCAGTAGGAGCATCCGTGGAGAGAAAAAGCGGTGAGAGCGGGCAAGTTGCTTTTGAATCAGAAAGCGAACAAATTGCGGAAACAAAAAATGACATTGGTGCATTTTCAGCGTCTTTAAAAGAGACGGATAATACGCTTGAAGTTTCAGCTACAAAAATCCCGGAAAGCAGTGAAGAAAAAGTTTCAGCTGCAAAAATCCCAGAAAGCAGCCTTTCTTCATCTGAGACAGAAAAAAAAGACGTGGCAGCCGTTCAAAATGGCGGGATTTTTTCTGGAGATATGATGTTTTATAAGGATGGTCTTGGGGCATCGGTGTATCGCATCACAAGCAGCACTGAAGCATCAAAAAATGAAGAATCAGAAGAATCAGATGCAGAATCATCAGAAGAAAACGAAAGCAATACGCAGGAAATTTTAACGGTAGCAGCACCAACGCTGCCCACAGAAGAAAATGTTGTACAGGGGGCGAGTGAAGCATCAGCAGAAGCAGCAGTAAATCGTCCAGCCTCATACACGGTTCAGCCTGGTGATACATTGATTGAGATCAGTAAAAAATTTTATGGTTCCTCACAGATGGTCATGCAGTTAAAGGAAGTAAATGGACTGGATGATATCAATAAAATTTATATTGGACAGGAGCTGACTTTGCCGTGAAAATTTTTAAGGAACTTTGACACACACCCTTGGATATGTTATACTTTTTTGGACACTGTGCAGCTGTATTGTAAGATGCAGCTGGAGTTTGAAAGTCAGCGCAGTGGTGGAAAGGAAAGTACATGGCAAGGGACAGTGAATTTCAACGGGAAAGAAAGAAGAAGCAGCTTAGGCAGAGCATGGTCACAAATGATAAGGTTCGCAGTGCACCAGTAAGCTGGGCTGAGGATCATAAAAGAACAGTCAATGTCGCAGGAATTGTAGTAGCAGTGTTGGTGTTAGCTGTTGTGCTGGTGTGGTTTGTGGCAGAACGGCTGTGGCGTTACAAAACATATGAAGTCAGCTGGAGAACTGATGTGTCGAATGCGTCATCAGCAGGATATGTATCATATGGAGACGGCATTGTTGTAATGAATAAAGATGGTGCTACTTATTATGACAAAAAGGGCACAAAGGTGTGGTCTGCGCCATATGATATGAGCAATCCAAAGGCAAATGTCAAAGGCGATTATCTTTTGATTTATGATTTAAAAGGAAAAAATTTTGCGATTTGCAATAAATCGGGAATCACTGGAAGCGGAACTACATCTCAGATAATCACAAAGGGAGTGATTGCATCGACAGGTGTGACTGTGCTTCAGCTAGAAGATCAGGATGCGAGTTTAATTTCTTATTATCGAAATACAGGCGAGGAGCTTGCAGTTTCGATTCGCAATCCGCTTCAGATTGATGGATATCCGCTTGACATTAGTGTTTCGCCAAATGGTCAGCAATTAGCTGTATCATACTACTCAATTGCTGAGGGCATTGGAACAAGCAGTATTTCTTTTTACGATTTTGAAAAAGGAAAAGAAGCTGCAGATCGTATAGTAGCAAGTTTTGATTATTCTGAAAATGGCGCATATGTTCCAAAGGTTGTCTATTTAAGTGATACAAAAGCATTTGCAGTTGGAGACTGCTGCATCAGCTTTTTTGATGTGTCAAACAGAACTGCAATTACTCGAAAAGATATTGCTGTTGAGGGAGAAATTCAGCGTATTTTCTACAATAACGAATACCTTGGTCTTGTTGTACGTGATGAAGCAAAAACAGGCTATCAGCTTCATATTTACACGTCAGAAGGAAATGAAAATGCCGTTACAGATCAGGATGCACTTCATACAGGCTATGCATTTCAGCAGAGAAATGTTGTCATGTATGATGCAGATTATTGCGAGGTTCAATCATTTTCAGGAAGAATACGTTTTGCGAGAGAGTTCGGAAATACCTTGTATACTGTCATTCCGGGCGACAAGTTTAAGACCTATTATTTGGCGACAATGGAGGAACTTCAGCAAATTAAGTTGAGATAAGCTTGCTGAAGTTGCAGTTGCAGTGATGAAAAGATGAAAACGTGAATAAGCAGTAAATTCGAAGACAGAATGAGAGATGTTAAGTTCTTTCGAATGAAATGCTCATTCACGTTTTCTGTATTCCATTAAGGCGCTTAATGGTGGATGGACATCTTCGAACTGGTGGGGATGGAGAAACATGAACTACATGCGTGACGAGTTAGAAGAAAATCCTACCGATGTCGATAAGCTGGAAAATGAAATGACTGAAAAGTTCATGGCAAATATCCGACCAGATGTTACACTGGATGGATTTACATTTGATTCAAGCAAGGTTTCAACACAGTTTGCAGCAGTGGAAGCAGCGATGGGAACTTATTGGTATCCGTTGTTAAATGGTATGGTTGATGATGTAGATGCAACGATTGATCAGTTTAAGTCCGCACTGAATGCAGCAGGTATGCAGGATATTCTGGATGAAATGAGTAAGCAGATTGAGGCGTATACTACAAAGTAAAAAATAATAGTGTTACCAGGGTCTGTCATTTGTGGTAGGCTATTTTTGTAAAATCGGAAACAATGTAACTATAATTAGTGGGAAACGCTGCAAATAATAAAGAGAGGATTGGAATCTGAGATGAAGGATATACTACAAATTAAGGTTTTCCTGGAAGAAATGATGGAAGTAGATGGAATATCAGGGGGCGTGCGTATGATTGCATTTACTGGAGAAGCAGATGGCCCTTATTTTAAAGGAAAGATTCTTCCATATGGCGTTGATACACAGAAAGCAATAAAAGGAGCGCCTATGCAGCTTTCGGCGAGATATATGCTGGAAGGAACGGATTATACTGGGAAAAATTGCAGACTGTTTATTGAAAATAATGGAGTGGAAAATGGGACAGTGACAAAACCAAAAATTTGTACTGATAGCATTGCTTTGGCATGGTTGGAGAAAGCGGTGCTGGTTGGAAGCATAGAAGGATGCGGAGAAAATCAGATTATGATCCATATTGGGCAGGCAAATCCTTTGCAGGATGGCTGCAGTGCATATCAGATGCAAGTCTGCGGTATTCCTGTGAGAAATGACAGAGTCATTGCAAATCTTTATCTGCCAGAAGGGCAGGGACCATTTCCTGCAATTATATTGAGCCATGGATATAATGGAAAGGGGCGGGATTTTCAAAAGGAGGCCACATTTTTTGCTGAACATGGACTGGTCGTATGTACCTTTGATTTTTGCGGTGGTTCTGTACATTCGGACAGCAGTGGGGATACAAAAAAGATGTCTGTTTTGACAGAAAAAGAAGATTTGAAGGCGGTCATTTCTTTTATAAAGGCACGCAGAGAAGTGGCAAAGGATCAGTTGTTTCTACTTGGTGCAAGTCAGGGAGGGCTTGTGACGACACTTGCAGCAAAGGAGCTGTCAGAAGACATTCGTGGGCTGATTCTATATTATCCAGCATTTTGTATACCAGACGATTGGAGAAAAGAATACCCGGATCCGACTTTAATCCCTGAAAGCAGAGACGTCTGGGGAATGAATTTGGGATCGTGCTATTTTAAAGCAGCGGTTTCGCTGGATGCCTATGAGGTGTTAGAAAAGCTAGAACAGAATATTTTGTTATTGCATGGAGAAAAGGATCTGGTGGTTCCTTTGAGTTATGCAAAAAAAGCAGCGGAGATTGGAAAAAATGTAATACTGCGGGTGCTGCCAGAGGAAGGACATGGATTTTCGATGGAGGCTGCTGAAAAGGCGATGAAATGTACCCTGGCATTCATACAGGAACAGATAAAATAGTGTGCAAAAAGAATTGTCTTGATTTTCATGCTGTGGTCTGGTAAACTGAGCATAAATACAAAATTAAATGCGCTTAAGCGCGGAATGGAGACGAAGATGAATAACATTGATACAATGTCAGTAAACGCGATCCGTGTATTATCCGCAGACGCGATTCAGAAGGCAAAGTCAGGACATCCTGGCCTGCCGCTCGGCTGTGCATCTGTAGCCTATGAGTTATGGGCAAAGCATTTAAAGCACAATCCAAAGGATCCGGATTGGAAGGATCGTGACCGCTTTATTCTTTCTGGAGGACATGGCTCTATGCTTCTGTACTCCCTGCTTCACCTGTTTGGTTATGGTGATTTAAAAAAGGAAGATCTGATGCAGTTTCGTCAGTGGGGTTCTCTGACACCTGGTCATCCGGAGTATCGCCACACAGTTGGTGTTGAGGCAACGACAGGACCTCTTGGCGCTGGTATGGGTATGGCAGTTGGTATGGCAATTGCAGAGCGTCATATGGCGTCTGTATTTAACAAGGAGGGATATCCGGTTGTAGATCATTACACCTACGCACTTGGCGGCGATGGATGTATGATGGAGGGTATTTCATCTGAGGCATTTTCTCTTGCAGGTACTTTAAAACTGTCTAAGCTGATCATTTTCTACGATTCCAACCGCATCTCCATTGAGGGATCAACAGATATTGCATTCACAGAGAATGTTCAGAAGCGTATGGAAGCATTTGGTTTCCAGACCATTACCGTTGAGGATGGAAATAACTTAGAGGAAATCGGCAAGGCAATTGAGGCTGCTAAGGCAGATACAACTAGACCATCTTTTATCACTGTAAAGACTCAGATTGGTTTTGGATGTCCGGCAAAGCAGGGCAAGGCAAGTGCACATGGCGAGCCGCTTGGTGATGACAATATTAAGGCAATGAAGGAAAACTTAGGCTGGCCGTCAGAAGAGCCATTCTTCGTACCAGAGGAAGTTTATGATCATTATAAGGAAATCGTAGAAGGCTTACAGCCGGCAGAGGATGCTTGGAATAAGATGTTTGCAGAATACTGCGAGAAGTATCCAGAAATGAAAGAGTTGTGGGATACTTACTATGATGAGAATTTAGCAGAGAAGGTTTGTGACGATGCTGATTTCTGGGCTTATGATGATAAGGCAGATGCAACAAGAAATCTGTCCGGCAAGATGATCAATCGTATCAAAGACAGAATGCCAAATGTAATCGGTGGCGCAGCTGACCTTTCCCCGTCCACAAAGACCTATATGAAGGATGAGGGTGATTTCTCAGCAGAAAATTATGCAGGACGCAACATGCACTTTGGTGTTCGTGAGCTTGCCATGACAGCAATCGGAAATGGTATTATGCTTCACGGCGGACTGAGAGCATTTGTTTCTACTTTCTTCGTATTCTCTGATTATACAAAGCCGATGGCACGTCTGTCTTCAATCATGGGCGTACCGTTAACCTTCGTATTTACACACGACAGTATTGGTGTAGGCGAGGATGGACCGACTCATGAGCCGATCGAGCAGCTTGCAATGTGGCGTGCAATGCCGAACTTCCATATGTTCCGTCCGGCAGACGCAACTGAGACAGCAGCTGCATGGTACAGCGCAATTACATCTAAGAGAACACCGACTGCATTGGCACTGACCAGACAGAATCTGCCGCAGATCGAGGGAACCTCAAGAGAGGCATTAAAGGGTGGTTATATTGTACAGGATTCCAAGAAAGCAGTTCCGGATGCGATCATTATCGCTTCTGGTTCCGAGCTGTCTCTTGCTGTAGAGGCAAAGAAGGTTTTAGCAGAGGATGGAATCGACGTTCGTGTCGTATCCATGCCATGTATGGATATCTTCGAGGAGCAGTCTGAAGAGTACAAGGCAAAGGTTCTTCCAAAGAACGTAAGAAAGAGAGTTGCAGTAGAGGCACTTTCTGGATTTGGATGGGATCGTTATGTAGGTCTTGACGGCGATCTGATCGGAATGAATCGCTTCGGTGCATCCGCTCCGTACAGCAAGCTGTTCCCATACTTTGGATTTACCGTAGAGAACGTAGTAGCAAGAGTAAAGGCACTGTAAAAATATAAATAAAAAACGCAGCCACTGGGGACGGGAAAATGCGGCACTGTAGTGCCGCATTCCCGTCCCTGTTGGCTATTGGAGTAAATTAAATGGAAAAAGCAGAAAAAACAGGAATACGTGAACAGGTATTAAACGAAATTATTGATTTTGCAGAGAAATATGATGTAAAAAAAGTGGTTTTATTTGGTTCAAGAGCAAGAGGAGATTTTAAACGTACCAGTGATATTGATTTGGCAGTTTATGGTGGGAATTTTGATCGTTTTGCATTGGATGTAAACGAAGAGACATCAACTCTTTTGCAGTTTGATATTGTTGATGCAGATAGAAAAATGCAGCCGGAATTGATGGAATCAATAGAAAAAGAGGGAGTGGTTTTATATGAAAAAATATGAGAATTTTTGTGCATCTTAAAAAAATATGAAGGAAATTCTTGAAATTCATGGTTACGAAGAAGGCGCTACAGTCTCACCTAAAATTATTTTAAGAACAGCATATAGAGCAGGAATGATTAAAAATGAAGACGCTTGGTTAAGTGCATTGCAAGAACGAAATAATGTAACGCATTCTTATAATGAAAAAATTGTGCTTGAGATTGTTCGTCAAGCAAAAGCCATTTTTTATGATTTATTTGTTCAGCTTAAGGATGAGATTGATAAAAATTGGCTGTGAAAAAGTGAAGAAAGCCAGCGGGACGGTAAAAAAAGCCAGTGTACCTGTCCCGCTGGTTTTACTTTTTAACAGGACTTGTTCCGCGTTTCCCTACCCTTATCGTAAGTGGTTATTTGCTAATTGCCGCTTTGCAGTTTTTTTGTGTCGGTCTCACACTACAAACAATCTTGAAAAAAATCGTCAGGATTTTGAACTTGAGCTATATCGGGTTATGGAACAGGAGAAACGCACTATTATGTAATTTATAATTGGGATTGCAGTATATAATACCATTGCCATAATATATTAATTTGTAAGCCAGCGGGACGGTAAAAAAGCCATTGCACCTGTCCCGCTGGCTATTATTAGCTGTTTTGTTTGTTTAGTACAATCTGAAATTCATCTACGGTCATCTTTGCGCACTGTGCAGCAGTTTCGATAGACAGAAGATTTTGCTTAACAAGGTCAATTAACTGATTGATGCGTCCCTGCTTAAGCCCTTGTTCAAGTCCTTGTTCAAGTCCCTGCTGAAGACCCTGTTGAAGCCCTTGTTGAATTGCCTGTTCGCGATTCTTCTTAAGTTCTTCTTCAATTTCTTCCTTCATAAGTTCTCTCAATGCCTCACACATATCCGATGTCCTCCTTACTTCATCATATTTTTTTCTGTTTGCCGCGACGCTAACTTGCAATACGGCGTCAGCTTTTTCCTTGTCACCGGGTTCGGTAAAAGCGCTTGCAAGTTCTGTAAATCTTTGAATGTCATCAGTCTGGGCACTTTTTGATAACACTTTGAGACTTTCATGATTTTGGGAGTTTAGCT
>CAKQXY010000046.1 GCA_934292725.1 uncultured Lachnospiraceae bacterium | reverse complement strand
CTTGAAACGGATGACCAAAAGAAAAATATATTATTTCAGCAAATATACGAAGATATCAGTAAGAATCTTGTTCCCATTCGTCCTGATCGGCATTATGCCAGAACGAAAGGGCGGTTAGCAGGAAAATATTCGAATACCCATAAAAGAGCATACTGAGCTAAAAAATACGAGTATAAAGAGAAGGGGATACGTATGCCCATATAAAAAACAAAAAGCAGGAATCATAGTTTTATAAATGCTTACGATTTCTGCTTTTTGCTAAAGTTAATGACATTGTGATTTTACTGTGTTTCAAAAAGTATCGTTATCTAACCTCATCTTTCAACCGTCCGAGCTGGGGCGAACTCATTGAAAAAATAGAGAACGGCGAAGTATCGACGCTGATGATAAAAAGCATTGGATTGTGGACGTAGAAGCTGCCGAGGTAGTCAAAAGGCTTTTCGCACTCTGCTTAGAGGGTTACGGTCCGACACAGATTGCCCGTATTCTGAAAGAGGAACAGGTCATCGACGCACTTTATCCGCGCTGTAGTTTTGGAACAGGGTGTGCTTGCACATCTGCGGCTTGTGATTTCCTGTGTAGCCAACTATGAGGAACAATTTAGACAGGCTATGGGAGTAAAGCAGAAAGCCGAAGCGAAAAAAGAGCTTGCGGCGAAACGGCGGCAGAATACTTCCCGCCGCCATGCTGAATGACCTGCAAAACGGAGAAACGGCATAGCCGAAGCTACGCCGTTTCCCGAAAACATTCTTATGCTGTTTTATGAGTGCCGCCCCAATTGAGCGGCTCTTTTTGAGGTCACAGGATGCGTGAACCAAAATGCGTTATTGTATTAGTCATTATATCCGTTTGGATTCTTTGTCTGCCAGTTCCAGGAATCTGCGCACATCTCATCGATGTCATACTGTGCAGTCCAGCCAAGCTCAGCGGCAGCCTTATCGCACTTAGAGTAGCAGGTTGCAATATCACCAGCACGGCGAGGTTTGATCACATACGGAAGCTTTTTGCCGCATGCCTTCTCAAATGCATGGATGACATCAAGAACGCTGTAGCCCTTTCCAGTACCAAGGTTGTAGATATTAACACCGTCTTTGTCTGCTAACTTCTGGATTGCCTTTACATGGCCTCTTGCAAGGTCTACTACATGGATGTAGTCACGAACACCGGTTCCGTCAGGTGTATCGTAGTCATCTCCGAATACGTTGATGCACTGAAGCTTTCCAATTGCAACCTGAGCAACATATGGAAGCAGGTTGTTCGGAATACCCTTTGGATCCTCACCGATCAGGCCGCTCTTATGAGCACCGATTGGATTGAAGTAGCGAAGCAGAATTACATTCCACTCTGGGTCAGCAGTGTGAATATCGGTTAATACCTGCTCAAGCATCCACTTGGTCCAGCCATATGGGTTAGTTGCAGTACCCTTCGGGCAGTTTTCAGTAATCGGAATCTCAGCTGGAGAACCATATACAGTAGCAGAAGAGCTAAAGATAATGTTCTTAACGCCGTGATTGCGCATCTCATCACACAGAATCAGTGTGCCGGACATGTTGTTAGTGTAGTACTCGATTGGCTTTACAACAGATTCGCCGACAGCCTTGAGACCTGCAAAGTGGATGACTGCGTCAATTTTTTCATTATCGAAGATTGCCTTTACACCCTCACGGTCTAACATGTCAGTCTGGTAGAAAGTAACCTTCTTTCCGGTGATCTGCTCGATGCGTTCAACGGCCTTTATGTTGGCGTTGTACAGGTTGTCCATGATGACAACCTCATATCCCTCGTTTAACAGTTCGACGCAGGTATGGCTGCCGATATAGCCGGCGCCACCGGTAACTAAAATCTTCATGATAACCCCATTTCTGCGCTGCAGTAAAATAATAAGTATCGTGTGTAATAAATTATTTAGTAGGCGTACAGACAATTTTGGCCGCAGCGCTGACCGATTGCCTTAACGTGCATTTGGAAATCGTCTTGACTTTCCTCTACTTACAATTATAATGAGAGAGGAATGGTATGGCAACAACTATTTTCGAAAAAATTATAAGTATCTTGAGGTTTCTATGCAATTAAAAATTAATAATGAGAAAAAAGAGCTGAAATTTCACGGAAGCTATGAATTTCCAGTGTTTGTCAGCCATGAAGTGCTGTCTGATTACGAGAGAGGCGCATTTGCATGGCACTGGCACCCGGAGGTGGAGTTAACTTATATTGAGGAGGGACAAATCGAATATCAGGTAAATGACACTGTATATTGTCTTAAGGCAGGAGAAGGACTCTTTTGCAATGCAAATGCACTTCACACTGGTCATATGCTGAATCAGGGAGACTGTCGCTATCTTTCCGTTACATTTCATCCGCGAATGATTTATGGCTTTGAGGGAAGTGCAGCTGACAAAAAATATGTAGAGCCTGTAACAAGAAATGATTTGCTTGGGGGACTACATCTTGTGCCAGATACTGAGTGGCAAAAACAGGTACTTTTATCAATTCAAACTATTGTAACAGATTATGAGGGTCATTTGCCAGGATTTGAGCTTACAATTTGTCAGACACTTTTGCAAATATGGAATACATTGTATACAAACGTATGGAGCAAAATTTCGGCAGATCCGTCGGTTCAGTACAAAGATATTGAGCGTCTTAGAAAGACGATTACTTATTTGCAGGAGCATTATCATGAGCATGTGACTCTTGGCGCTATCGCAGAAAATGTTAATATCTGCGCGAGTGAATGCTGCCGTTTTTTCAAGCGCCACATGAATCAGACGATATTTGAATATTTACTTGAATACCGCATTGAGAAAAGTCTGCCCCTTTTGATCAAGGGTGAAGACAGCATCACATCGATTGCTCAGACGGTTGGATTTTCCAATCCGGCATATTTTGGAAAGGTGTTTCATCAGGTAATGAGATGCTCGCCGAGCGATTATCGAAAGTCTTTCATTTCAAAGACACAGAAAGTATAGTCAGACGATATGACAAAAGTTCCCTAAAGACATCATAATATTTTGTCGATATAGGGAACACAGGTTTGTATTGCGTGAAAAAACTGAGAAAATTTTTTCAAAGTTGCAAAAGCACCCACTACAATTGTGAATTCGATAGACACCAAATACAGTATAAATACATTGACAAAAACACAAGATGTTGTATAATGGTGAAGAACAACTTGATTAAGGGGGCTGCATAATGAAGATTATTAAAAGAAGCGGAGCAGAGGCAATCTTTGACGCAAATAAGATTGCACAGGCCGTGAAAAAGGCCAATGACAGCGTGGTTGAGGCTGAAAGACTGAGCCATCATCAGATCGCTCATATTGTGGAAAAAGTAGAGAAGCAGTGCCTTGCAGTGAATCGTTCCTTAAACGTGGAAGAAATACAGGATCTTGTGGAGAATGCCATTATGCGTGAGCAGGCCTTCTCTGTAGCGCGAAATTATGTAAGGTATCGTTATGAGCGCGAGTTAGCCAGAACACACAATACAACCGATGAACGTATCAAGAGTATTCTTGAGTGCAACAACGAAGAGGTAAAGCAGGAAAACTCAAATAAGAATCCGACTGTAAACAGTGTACAAAGGGACTACATTGCAGGTGAGGTAAATAAGGATTTTACAAGAAGATTTTTGCTGCCAGAGGATATTGTGGAGGCACATGATGCCGGAATCATTCATTTCCATGATACAGATTATTATGCACAGCACATGCACAACTGCTGTCTGATTAATCTTGAGGACATGCTGCAAAATGGCACTGTAATCAGTGAGACTATGCTTGAAAAGCCAAAGAGCTTTTCCACTGCATGTAATATTGCAACACAGGCCATCGCACAGGTAGCCAGCTCACAGTATGGCGGACAGAGTATTTCACTGGCACATCTTGCACCTTTTGTGCAGATTAGCCGTGAGAAATTCCGTCGTATGGTTCGCAAGGAGATGGAAGAGGCAGGAATCCCGGTAACAGAGGAGCAGATCAATGTTATCGCAGAAAAGCGTGTAAAGGAAGAAATTAACCGTGGTGTTCAGGTAATTCAGTACCAGGTTATCACGCTTATGACAACAAATGGACAGGCACCGTTTATCACAGTATTTATGTATATTGATGAGGTACCGGAAGGTCAGACAAGAGAGGATCTTGTAGCGATTATCGAGGAGATGCTTCATCAGCGTATCAGAGGTGTCAAGAATGAGAAGGGTGTATGGATTACACCAGCATTCCCTAAGCTGATTTACGTACTCGAAGAGGATAATATTCACGAGGACAGCAAGTATTATTATCTGACAAAGCTTGCTGCAGAGTGTTCAGCGAAGAGACTTGTTCCAGATTATATTTCCGAGAAGGTTATGAAGGAACTCAAAGATGGAAATTGCTATCCATGTATGGGATGTCGTTCCTTCTTGACTGTATATCATGATGAAAATAATAAGCCAAAGTTTTATGGCCGTTTCAATCAGGGTGTTGTCACAATCAATCTTGTTGATGTTGCATGCTCATCAGGAAAGGATAAGGATCGTTTCTGGAAGATCTTTGATGAGCGTCTTGAACTGTGTCATCGTGCATTAATGTGCAGACATAACCGTTTAAAGGGAACTCCGTCTGATGTTGCACCGATTTTGTGGCAGTATGGTGCACTAGCTCGTTTAAAGAAGGGCGAGACGATTGATAAGCTGTTATATAATGGCTATTCAACAATTTCCTTAGGCTATGCCGGTTTATGCGAGTGTGTTAAGTACATGACAGGAACAAGCCATACTGATCCGCAGGCAACTCCATTTGCACTTGAGATTATGCAGCATATGAATGATGCATGTGCAAAGTGGAAGGCAGAGCATAACATTGATTTTAGCTTGTATGGAACACCGCTTGAGTCCACTACATATAAGTTTGCAAAGTGTCTGCAGAAGCGTTTTGGACTGATTCCGGGAATCACAGATAAGAATTACATCACAAACAGCTATCATGTTCATGTAACAGAAAAGATCAATGCATTTGATAAGCTGAAGTTCGAGTCACAGTTCCAGAAGCTGTCTCCAGGCGGTGCAATCAGCTATGTTGAGGTTCCAAACATGCAGAACAATATCGATGCTGTTCTTTCTGTCATGAAATATATTTATGAAAATATCATGTATGCCGAGTTAAATACAAAGAGTGATTATTGTCAGGTATGCGGCTACAATGGAGAGATACAAATTGTATCAGATGATGACGGAAAGCTTGTATGGGAGTGTCCAAACTGTGGAAACCGCAATCAGGATAAGATGAATGTCGCAAGACGTACATGCGGCTACATCGGAACTCAGTTCTGGAATCAGGGAAGAACACAGGAGATTAAGGAACGTGTGCTGCATCTGTAAACAGCTGCACATCTGTAAGCTGCACATCTGTAAATTAATATTAAGAGAGACGTGTTGGGATTTTTATCTCATACACGTCTTTTCTTTCATCTTGCCAAGCGCCTTTTTCCATGTTATACTAAAGCGAACATGCCTTTTTGTTTAAGGGCGCATTAAAGGAGAATGAAATGATTTCCTATATTTCAGGAATATATGCCGGACACAGCACAGATGCCGTGGTAATTGAATGCGGCGGCATTGGTTTTTGCATCCGGGTACCGGAGACTGTTTTGAATCGTCTTCCGGCAAAAAACAGCGAATTTAAACTGTATACATATCTTTATGTGAAGGAAGATGCTATGCAGTTATATGGTTTTATAAGTAAAGAGGAACAGGAAATGTTTGAGCTGCTGATTGGCGTCAGCGGTATTGGCCCGAAGGGAGCACTTGGCATTTTGTCGGCATTGTCAATGGACACACTTCGTTTTGCAATCTACGCGCAGGATGCAAAGACGATTGCAAAGGCACCTGGTATTGGAATTAAGACAGCTCAGAAAATGATTCTTGAGTTAAAGGATAAAATTTCGCTTGCAGATACTCTTGGAGAGCAGTCTGCTATGGTTTCAGCTGGTGCTGCGGATTCGAAAACTAATGCAAATCGCGCTGAGGCAATCGAGGCATTGACAGCACTTGGCTTTAGTGCATCTGAGGCAGTCAAAGCAGTCTCTGGAGTTAGGGATATTGAGACACTAAGCACAGAAGCAATCATTAAGGCTGCGTTAAAGAAAACATTATAAAAAACGTGGTGTCAGAAATTGTGTCTGCAGTGTCTGCTGTATATCTGGCCGAATAACTGCGAAGAAAAGAACAGAGGAACAACATGGAAAGAAGAATTATCACGACACAGCTCGAAGAAAATGAAAACGTGCTGGAAAACCATCTCAGGCCGCAGTATCTGTCAGAGTATATCGGACAGGAAAAAGCCAAGGAGATCTTGAAGGTATATATAGAGGCAGCAAAGAAGCGAAAAGAAGCACTAGATCATGTGCTTTTATATGGTCCTCCGGGACTTGGAAAGACGACACTTGCCGGAATTATTGCAAATGAGATGGGTAGCAATATTAAAATTACGTCAGGCCCAGCCATTGAAAAACCAGGCGATATGGCAGCTATTTTAAACAGCCTGTCTGAAAATGATGTGCTTTTTGTCGATGAGATTCATCGTCTGAGCCGTCAGGTCGAGGAAGTTTTATATCCGGCGATGGAGGATTTTGAGATTGATATAATGATCGGAAAGGGCGCGACAGCGCGTTCTATCCGTTTAGACCTGCCCAAATTTACATTAGTGGGTGCAACAACAAGAGTTGGTCTTTTAACAGCCCCTCTTCGTGACAGATTTGGTGTTGTGCATAAGCTTGATTTTTATACGACAAATGAGCTTGTGCAGGTGCTTGAGCGTTCTGCTAATGTATTAAATGTTACGCTTGAGAAAGAAGGTGCGTTAGAGCTTGCCCGTCGCTCAAGAGGAACACCGCGTCTTGCAAATCGTCTGTTAAAGCGTGTGCGTGATTTTGCGCAGGTGCGCTATGACAGTGTTATTACAAAAGAAGTTGCAGAGTACGCACTTGATCTTCTTGAGGTAGATCGCCTTGGACTTGACAAGGGAGACCGCGCAATCTTAGAGACAATTGCAGATAAGTTTGGCGGTGGTCCGGTGGGATTAGATACAATCGCAGCTGCATTAGGCGAAGATTCAGGCACGATTGAGGATGTTTATGAGCCATATTTGATTCAAAACGGACTGATCGAGCGTACACCAAGAGGAAGAGCAATCACACGTTTAGCTTATGAGCACCTTCACAGACCGGTGCCTAAAGTATGAGATTTTTGAGGGTTTTAAGAACATGGAAAGAAATAGTACAGATGTTATAATAGAGGATAAGGTGTATAAGATCAGCACCGATCAGGACGCATCCTACGTAAGAGAGCTTGCAGAGTATATTAATGAAAAAATGGAGCTTTTGCATCGTCAGTCAGCGTACAGCAAGCAGGCAAATGCTTTTCGCCAGATCATTTTGCTTATGAATATGGCAGATGATTACTGCCGCATGAAGCAGCAGGCAGAGGAAGCAACAAAAAAGTACGAGCAGCAGGAAGCAGAATTTTACAATATGAAGCGCGAGATGGTCAATATGCAGATGACAATAGCAAGCTTAAAAAAGCAGCTGCAGGAGAAGCCTCAGACACAGGCAGTATGTCCATATTTGCAGTCATTAGCAAAAGAGACAGAGGCAAAAAATACACAGACCGCGCAGACATCACAAGAGAAAAAACAATATCCGCCGTATGGATCATTTGCAAACAATGCAGCGGTGCACAAGAAAAAATAAACTATAGAAAAGCCCGGGCAGTATGCCGGGGCTTTGTGCTTTAAGTCAATAGCTTTTAATTAAAAATAAAGGAAAGGCAGGCATAAAAGATGAAACAAATAGCAGAGCTGCTTGCACCAGCCGGGTCTGTAGAGACGATGTACGCGGCATTTGCAGCAGGTGCAGATGCTGTATATATAGGCGGAAGCCGCTTTGGAGCGAGAGCCTATGCAGACAATGCAGAGAGTGAATCACTTTTAGATGCGATTGATTACGCGCATTTGCATGGAAAAAAATTATATCTTACTGTCAACACGTTATTAAAAGAACAGGAAATGGATGAACTGTATGAGTATCTTTTGCCTTTTTATCGCCAGGGACTCGATGCAGTGATTGTGCAGGATTTTGGTGTCTTTCGCCGTGTGCGTGAGTGGTTTCCAGATCTGGCGATTCATGCCAGCACACAGATGATAATGAGCGGAGAACTTTCAGCAGAAAAATTAAAAGAACTTGGTGCAACGCGTATAGTAACGCCACGTGAGCTTTCACTTGATGAGATTCGCAGCATCCATAAAAGCTGTGATCTGGAGATTGAGAGCTTTGTGCATGGAGCACTTTGCTATTGCTACTCAGGTCAGTGTCTGTTTTCAAGTATTGCAGGCGGACGAAGCGGCAACAGAGGACGCTGTGCGCAGCCATGTCGTATGGCGTATAGCGTTGAACAAAATGGAAAAGTGATTTTGCCGCAGCAAAAGGGCTATATTTTAAGCCCAAAGGATCTGTGTACAATAGAAATTTTACCCAAACTTATAGAAGCTGGAGTTTATTCCCTTAAAATCGAAGGAAGAATGAAAAAGCCAGAGTACACAGCGGGTGTAGTCTGCATTTACCGCAAGTATCTTGATCGTTACCTGACAAATCCAAAAGCACCATATCGTGTGTCTGAGGCAGACAAGAAGCATTTGCTTGGTCTGTTTAACAGAAAAGGATTTACAGATGGCTATTATACAAGACATAACGGCACTTCCATGATAACATATACGGCACCTGATTTTCGTGCAGGAGAGGATGTATTCCTTGAAAAGATCCGTACCGACTATATTGGAACAAAATTGAAAGAAAATATAAAAGGAACGGTAAAGATTTATCAGGGAAAACCTGCTATACTGTCTGTGACTGCGGCTGCAGAGTGTGAAGATGGTCATGTGAGCATGCTGCAAGAAAAAGAGATTACTGTCAGTGCAGGAATGGTGCAGGAAGCAAAAAGCCGCCCACTCACAAAGGAAGCTATTCAAAAGCAAATGGAAAAGCTTGGCGATACTGATTTTTCATGGGAGTCTCTTACAATTGAGACAGATGAAGCATCCTTTTGCCCAGTTGGTGTGCTAAATGAGCTTAGAAGAACAGGAGTACAGTCAATCAAAGATGAGCTTCTTAAAGTATGGCACAGAGAATCTGTCATATCAGCGGAAACTTTCAAAGAGAAAGCACAGAAAACAGTGACAGATGTGCAGGGTGTAGCATTGATTTGGCATGCGTCGGCTGAGACAAAAGAGCAGTTTGAAGTGCTTTTATCGCAGGATTGGATTAGTCAGCTGACAATTGACAGTCATATATGTGAGCCTGATGAATATGAGAAACTTGTGCAAAAAGCACACCAGACAGGAAAAACGTGTTTCTTATATTTGCCAAAGGTCTTTCGTCAGGAGAATGAGCCGTGGTATTTAGATCATAAAGAAATTATTAGTGGTGCAGGTTTTGATGGCATTCTAGCTTCTACGCCGGAGGCATGGTTATTTGCGCAGAAGTATCTGCTGCCAGGAAAGGTATCATCAGATCACAGTCTGTACAGCTGGAATACGCAGGCTGCAAAGGAGCTTTCTTCATGGGGAAATCAATACAGGACGCTTTCTGTTGAGTTAAATAGAAAAGAGTTGGAAGAATCAGCAGATTTGACAAGTGAACTGATTGTGTATGGCAGGATTCCAATGATGGTGTCTGCGCAGTGTATTTGTAAAAATACTATTGGATGTAAAAAACAGCCAGTAGAACTGACACTTGTAGACCGAATGAGAAACCGTTTTCCTGTTAAAAATAATTGCAGGGAATGTTATAACGTGATTTATAACAGTCTGCCGCTGTCTCTGGCCGATCAGTGGTCGTCTGTGCGTACACTTTCGCTTCGCAGTGTAAGATTAAGCTTTACTACAGAAACACAAACACAGATGGCAGAGGTATTAGCTGTATACAAAGAGCTTGCTAAGACAGGAAAGACGTCGGCAAAACTTGAAAATACAACACGCGGTCATTATAAAAGAGGCGCTGAGTAAAAAGGGGTCAGCAGTATACTAGACAACGAAAGGGAAGAATAGATGACAACATTATTAACGAGTGTATGTAAATATTCGATGATCATTGTAATGATCTTATATACGGTGCTGGCATTTTGGTCACTTCGATATAAGAGTGTTGAAAATATGAGAGGGTGTTATTGGGGAATGAACCTTTTGACCTTTTCATTTTTGACACTAGGTTTTGCTGTGATCGCAGTGAAAGAGAGAAGCATACTGATAGTGGGCTACTATGCAGCTATTATGCTTTATTTTATGGTGTATCTTCTTGTATACCGCCATATGTACAAAAAAGCAAATTTAGCGCTGCTAAGCCATATGCTTATGTTTTTGTCAATTGGTTTTATTCTGCTTACAAGGCTAAACCCAAGACAGTCAATAAAGCAGTATATTATAGTAGTAGGTTCCTCAGTGCTTACACTAATAGTTCCAAAAATGTTTGCAAAACTGAAGGCGGCACGTAACTGGGCGATTGTGATGGGTATCATCGGTATTTTAATGCTTGGCATAGTGCTTGTGCTTGGTAAAATTACAAGAGGTGCAAATCTCTATATCAATCTGGGATTTTTCAGCTTTCAGCCGTCTGAGTTTGTAAAGATAAGCTTTGTACTGCTGATTGCGGTACTGCTTCGTGAGCGCACAGATATAAAGCGTGTACTCTTGTCAGCAGTAATCGCAGCAGTTCACGGAGTAATTCTTGTTGCCTCAAGAGACCTTGGTGCTGCGCTCATTTTCTTTGTTTCTTATTTGATGATGTTATATGTGGCAACGAAACAGAAAGCTTATCTTTTTCTTGGACTAATTGCCGGCTTTTTTGCCTGCATCGCAGCGTATTATTTGTTCGCCCATGTGCGTGTGCGTGTTCAGACATGGCTTCATCCATTTGCTGATTTTTACGGAAAAGGAAATCAGATCGGAAATTCCTTGTTTGGAATTGGAACAGGCGGATGGTTCGGACAGGGACTTTACAAAGGACAGCCATCTAAAACACCAGAGGTTATCATGGACTGTATCTTTACAGCAGTCTGCGAGGAGCTTGGCGGCATCATTGGCATTTGTCTGATTTTAATTTGTATTGCATGTCTGTTAATGTTTATTGCAGTCGCAGCAGAGCTGTATCTTCCATTTTATAAGCTGATTGGAATTGGTCTTACAGCCATCTATGGCACACAGGTCTTTTTGACAATCGGAGGCGGAATTAAATTTATTCCGCTTACAGGCGTAACGCTTCCGTTAGTCAGCTACGGAGGAAGCTCTGTGTTAAGTACATTTATTATTTTTGGAATCATGCAGGAACTGTATATCAAACGTCAGAATGAGGTGGAAAGACTTGAGAGAATCAAAGAAAGAGTCCATTATTAACGAGAAAGAAGCAGCTGTAAAGAAAAACGAAGAAGTAAAACCAGAAAAAAAGAATGAAGAAGCAGCTGCAGAGAAACAGGAGCAAAAGCCAGAAATCAAAAAAGAGGAAGCAAAACAAGAACCAAAGGCACAGAAAAAAGTAAAAAACACCACTAAAAAACGGGCAAAAAAAGAAAAAAAGCCGACAAGCCGCCAGCATGAAATTAAAGTGGCAGGTGCAATTTTAGTATCACTGCTTGGTGCAATGCTTTTGTATTTTATTTATTTTGAGGTGAAAGGAAAGGATGATGTTCTTTCAAGCAAATATAATACAAGGCAGCAAAATATGGCGCAGCTGATTCGAAAGGGCGATATTGTTACAAGTGATGGTGTTGTAGTGGCTACCACGCAGACAAGAGAGGATGGAACTGAGGTGCGCGCATATCCATACACAAATTGGTATGCGCATACAGTAGGCTATTCCGTGCTTGGCGGCTATGGCCTTGAAGATACTCAGAAGCTAAATCTTCTGACAAGTCATGTCGATTTTTGGACAAAGTTAAAAAATGAGTTTCTTGGTGTTAAGACACAGGGAGATACGCTTGTGACAACACTCGATTCTGGTTTGCAGGATTTTTGTTATAGACAGCTTGACGGAAAGACAGGCTCAATTACTGTGGTGGAGCCATCTACTGGAAAGATTTTAGCTATGGTTTCTTCACCTAATTTTGATCCAAACACAGTGGAGGAGCAATGGAGCTGGCTGACATCAGAGGAAAATACAACGCAGAACATGATGAATCATGCAACGCAGGGAACTTATCCTCCGGGATCTACTTTTAAGCTTATTACATTGCTTGAATATATTCGTGAAAATCCAGATACATGGCAGGATTTTCACTATACTTGCACCGGAACATATACAAACGGTGATTACGTTGTAAACTGTCATGATGGTGTTGCGCATGGAGAACTGGATATTTATGGAATTTTAGGTATGTCGTGCAATGGTGCGTTTGATACGATAGCGCAGACACTTAATTCAACAAAATGGCAGAAGCTGGCAGAGGATTTTGGATACAATCAAAGTGACAGAAGTCAGGTGGATTTCCCATACAAAACGAGCCATTTTGATATTGCCTCAGATGACAGCGTGTGGTCAAGAATGCAGCTTGCCATTGGACAGGGAACGACAACTGTAACGCCGTTATTAAATCTGATGATGTATGCGGCTATCGCAAATGATGGTGTCATGATGACGCCTTATCTTGTAGATCACTATCTTGATGCAAATGGAAATGTTGTAGAACAGACAAAGCCAAAGGCGCTGCGCAGTGTGTGCACAAAGGCAGAAGCAGAGCTTATGGATGAATTTCTGACATATGTTATTACAAATGGAACGGCAGCAGCCGGAGGCAGCCAATATGCGAGAGTATCTGGAAAAACAGGATCAGCGCAGTATGATTCCACAAAAAATTATCATGCATGGTTCTGTGGTTATGGAACAAATGATGTAAGTGAAATCGCAGTCTGTGTCATGATTGAAAAGGGCGGTGCCGGCGGAATTGTTGCAGCACCAGTTGCGGGACAAATTTTTGATTATTATTTCAGCAGATAAAAAAAACCTTGAAACTGTACGCATTTTCAAGTATACTTATTTCATATGATGTCGGGGCGTGAGATTTGCCCTGGCCAAAACACACCATAGTCAGGAGGAATTGCAATGATAGAAGCAACGAGCTGTGGCGGTGTGGTGATATTTCGCGGTAAAATTTTAGTCTTATATAAGAATTACAAGAGCAAGTATGAAGGCTGGGTATTACCAAAGGGAACCGTTGAACCCGGAGAGGAGCACTGGCAGACAGCGCTGCGCGAGGTACGGGAAGAAACAGGTGTCGAGGCGTCCATTGTGAAATATATCGGTGTAAGTGAGTATACATTCCATGTACCGCAGGATATTGTAGAAAAAGAAGTGCACTGGTATCTAATGATGGCAGACAGTTACTACAGTAAGCCGCAGAAGGAAGAGTATTTTGTAGATTCCGGATATTATAAGTATCATGAGGCGTATCATCTGCTGAAGTTTTCAAATGAAAAGCAGATACTCGAGAAAGCGTACAATGAATACCTGAATCTGAAACGGGATAATTTGTGGGGAATCCACAGAATTAACCGTATCGGATAAGGTATGCAGACGTTTTGCATTGGCATAATAGATCAGACAGGATAAGGTGAGAGTATGAGATTTCGACCATGTATTGATATCCATAATGGTATCGTGAAGCAAATTGTTGGAAGTTCTTTGAAGGATGAGAATGATCAGGCATCAGAGAATTATGTGGCAAATCATGATGCATCGTGGTTTGCAAAGCGTTATAAGCAAGACGGACTGCAGGGAGGACATGTGATTCTTTTGAATCCACAGTCCTCCCCATATTATGAAAAAACAAAGAAGCAGGCACTTGAAGCATTGCATGCATATGAGGGAGGACTGCAGGCTGGCGGCGGTATAACTCCAGATAATGCACTTGATTTTTTGCGCGCAGGTGCATCTCATGTAATCGTCACATCATATGTTTTTAACAACGGATGTATTCAATATGACCGTTTGAAAAAACTGACACAGTTAGTTGGAAAACAAAGGCTTGTTCTTGATGTGAGCTGTAGAAAGATAGATGAAGGCTACTGTATCATGACAGACCGTTGGCAGAAGTTTACAAAGGAAGTAGTTACGCTGCCATTATTGGAGGAGCTGTCTGCATATTGTGATGAATTTTTAGTACATGCTGTCGATGTAGAAGGCAAAAATGGTGGAATAGAGACAGGACTTGTTCGAATACTGTCTGATTATGACGGTATTCCTGTTACATATGCCGGAGGCGTTCACAGTTGGGACGATATCGATCTTCTTAAAAAATTGGGAAAAGGAAAGATTGATATGACAATTGGAAGTGCACTTGATTTGTTTGGCGGAACATTGTCATACGAGCGTCTTGCAGAGATGCATTTTTAATTAAAAGATTTTGACAAGCAAGGAGAAAAAATGGATAACACAAATATTCTTTATGGAAAAAAATGGGCAGTTTGCGGTGATAGTTTTACAAATGGAGATTTTTCAGGAGGCTACAGCGAGACATTTGAGGATGGCCCATTTGCCGGAAAATACAAGACATATGGTTATTTAATAGCAGAACGAAATCATATGACAGTGCAGCATTTGGCAGTAGGTGGTCAGACAATGGCGATGCCGCCTGTTCCAGGCACTTTTTCCAATTCATTTTCCAATGGAATTTATAAGACTATTGATGAGGATGTTGATTACATCACATTGTACTACGGAATCAATGATTCACACCACAGACCATCATCAACAGGAAGCGATGGCGAAGATCAGACAGGAATAATTCATCTTGGTACGATTGATGATACTGATAATACTACATTTTATGGTGCCTGGAATGTTGTTTTGGAATATCTGATTGCGCATCATCCGTATGCACATATTGGCATTTTAGTGTCAAATGGATGTGAGACTGATGATTATCGTCTGGCAACCATTGAGGTGGCAAAGAAATGGGGCATTCCATATATCGACTTAAACGGAGATGAGCGTACACCAATGATGCATCGCTCTACAAACCCTGCTCATTGTGATCGGGCAAAAGAGCTTCGCATGGAAGCATTTAAGGTGGGAGGAAGAAACTCTCATCCAAATATCAAAGCTCATCTGTATGAGAGTTGGTTCATCGAAGATTTCCTGCGTACATTATAATATTTTTGTAAGTCACAGGTCTATCAATCCAAATAAGCTTTTTTTGATGTCAAACAAATCTACAAATCGTACCCTAACGATCACACCATCATCTGAAGTAAACTGAATTTCTTTTTCATGCTCTATCTTTTGACTGATTTGTTCAGTTATTGGATAGAGCATTGTAATGTTTTTTGCATTGTATTTTTTCTGGTATGCATACATCTGGTACATATCTGCCTGAGAGATCCCCCAATTTACTTTTTTGCTGGAAAGAAGTTTCCATTTTGTATCACAGATAAAAATTGCGTTGTCACGTTTTCTGGTGATTACAATATCTGGTCGTAATAAGAATTTCTTACTGGGCGATAGAAAAAGGTAATGCGTTTTATCCTGTATGGAGATCAAAAACTCCTCTGCCGGAAGGATTTTTTTTAATTGTACGGCGACATAGCGCTCAAAGAGTGTTTCCATAGGAAATAGAAGGGCGAATGCAACACCAGAGCCAGAAAACGAAGAAAAACTTTTTCCGCTCAAGAAAAGTTGGCACCATAGAAGGAGCGTGGAATAGTCCTGGCTATGATTTTTATTAACATATTTAAAGTTCACATTGTTTTTTGAATTGCAATCAAGTCCTATTTTTGAAAAATCACTGGTATAGTCTGTAGAAAACGGGACATTACCAAAAGAAGCAAGCAATGTTTTTATATCATTCTTGTTTCGCAAAGAGTGTGTTTGCTTATACAAAAGCATCAATGTTGATTTTATCAGTCTGTTTTCAGGGCAGTTAGGTGTAAATTCATCAGATTCGGTGAAAACACGTTCTTTATGGAAACTGTTGTATTTTTGCTGCTCAGGAAACAAGATTTTTCCCTTAAAATAAGATCTGTTTTCAGCTATGGTTTCATAGTTGCTGCGCAGTCCATGTTTTGCCAAACAAAATGTTTCATCAATAAACATTCGCATGAAGATATCCAGAATCGGCATTTTTTCAATATCGACATCTGTAACTTGCAAGCTTTTATATGAGAGATTCGTGATTGATTTGATCATGTCTGCCACAAGTTTTTTTATTTTCTGATTGTTTTTTTGCATGTTAGAGACAATTTTTGGTAAGATCTCAATGGCAGTGCCATCATCGAATGTAATAACACCGATATAGTTTTTGGCAGTTATGATCTTGCCGATTTCTTTTCTAAATGAAATTCCCATTAGCTCTAAGGCATCTGTGTCGCTGCTTGCGCCAAAAATCTTATGAAACGTATGAGTGGAGCTTATATTTTTACTGGAGAGAATAAAGTTTTCCAACTGCTCAAATATGGCAGGCGGCAGAGTAGTGTAGCCCTCTAGTTGTCTGCCTGTGATAAAAGAGCCATATTCGCTTATCTGATAAATTGTTTTTGACATATAGGATCCTTTCAAATTTTTTTTAAAATAGATTTTAAATAGAATGGTATGCTTTGATTGTTGAAAAAGCAGCTGCATTTATTTTATATTGAAAGGAATCGCCAAGATCAAAATCTGTGTTGCCGAAAAGTGCATCATAGTCAATCTCGTTTTTAATGATAAACTGTTCACTCTCATTCACCTTTTTATTGTCTCCAAGTACAAGTCGAATCTTCTCATAGTCCTCATAAAAATATTCCTGCAGTAGAGGAAGAATCGCACTTTTAAAAATAGAAGCAAGCATTTCAACTGTTGGATTGTTCTTTAATGGCATGAAATAGGCATGACCAATTGTGTGCTCACGATCGTAAAGCACGCTGATTTTTTGATTCATGTGTGAGAGAAGTTTTTGAATTGAAAGATCTTCAACACAAATTCCGCTTAGAACTGATGGATCAGGCTGCATTTCTTTAAAATGGAAACGACGGCGAAGAGCAGTGTCAATTGTAGAGATGGAACGGTCTGCTGTATTCATGGTTCCAATTATGTAAATGTTGTCAGGGACACCGAAAGACTCTTTTGAATATGGGAGTCTGGCATAAGTTCCTTCAAGCTGACCAATTCGTTTTGAGGGTTCAATCAGAGTGATAAGCTCACCAAAAATCTTTGCAATATTGCCGCGGTTTATCTCATCAATAATAAAAACATGATTAGTTTGAATCGACTGCTTTGCGCGGTCACAGAAATCCTTAAAGAGACCAGGAGAAACCTCATATTGAATATCAGAAATGATATCATCGCTGTCGTTATTCATCACAGGACGAATGCCCTCGATAAAGTCCTCATAGCTATAGGATTGGTGAAACGTAGTAAATTCAATCAGCCCATTTTCTTTGTAGTGATGATAACGTTTTGCGATATCCTCGTAAGGTTCGCTTGCGACCTCAGCTAACGATTTTTCTTCGATAATTGCGACGGCATAGAGGACAGTGTGATAGGTTTTTCCGGTTCCGGGAGGGCCATAGAGAATCATATTTTTCGGAAGCTCTGTGTAGTCTGACGGATTTTCTTTGAAGATATACCAGTCATCAAAGTCATCCATATATTCAACATTTTTTACGTTTTTTAGTATTTTGGGTTTTAATATCATATTGTACGTATACCTCCACAAAATTAAGAAAGTTATTGCTTAAGTGATACTAATCGTTATGTTAAATTGTAATAAAAAAGGTGTTCACAAGTAAAACTACTCATGAACACCTTTTTGATGCCGGTGGCCGGACTCGAACCGGCACGGATCGCTCCGCGTGATTTTGAGTCACGTGCGTCTGCCATTCCGCCACACCGGCTGACAACATGTAGATAATACCATGTTTTTCAAAAAAAAGCAAGCATTTTTTTGAAAATAGTTGAAGAAAATATGAAAGAATGATATGATAGCCAAAGAAACGTGAGATAAAACTCAGAAAGGAAGAAAAAATGTATAAAGAGTATAGTAATGTATACGTAAATAGCCACCCGCTGGTTCAGCATAAAATTTCTATGCTGAGAAATAAAAATACTGGAACAAATGAGTTCCGTAAGCTTATTGAGGAGATTGCAATGCTGATGGGATATGAGGCATTGAGTGATCTGCCGCTTGAGGATGTAGAGATTGAGACACCTATCGAAACATGCATGACACCTATGATTGCAGGAAAGAAGTTAGCAATTGTTCCTGTTTTAAGAGCTGGTCTGGGAATGGTAAGCGGTATTACCGCACTTACTCCTAGTGCAAAGATTGGTCATATTGGTCTGTATCGTGATGAGGTTACACACGAGCCACACGAGTATTACTGTAAGCTGCCGTCACCAATCGAGCAGAGAACTATAGTTGTTGTAGATCCGATGCTTGCAACTGGCGGATCAGCAGTTGAGGCAGTTAATTTTATTAAGCAGCATGGCGGAAAGAAGATTAAGTTTATGTGCGTAATCGCAGCACCAGAAGGTATCGAAAGACTTATGAAGGCACATCCAGACATTCAGCTGTATGTTGGACATGTGGATCGCGAGCTGAATGAGAATGCATACATTTGCCCAGGTCTTGGCGATGCAGGCGACCGTATCTTCGGAACAAAATAAAACGCTTTAATTAGAATTGAGCTTTGAGCCGGAGCAATCCGGCTCTTTTTAAACTGGGATGAAGATACTGGTCAATATTAAAGGAGAAAATTTTATGCGCGCAAAAATCAGACAGCTGTTTTGCCTTTTAGCTATTATTATAATTACTTTAGCAATAGGGGCAGCAGCAATCAATGTCTATATGGTATGGGGGACAAAAGGGCGTATTTTAAAAAAGGATCAGTGGGCAAATTTTAAAGCAGATGGTGTTGTTGTTTTGGGCTGTGCAGTAAGACCAAATAAGGAAGCAAGTCCAATGTTGAATGATCGAATGCAGACAGCAATTTCTTTTTATAAGGAAGCTTCTGTTACAAAAATGCTTGTCAGTGGAGATAATTTAAATGAAGATTACGATGAAGTATCCGTTATGAAAAAGCTTGCAGTGTCAGGTGGAATTGAAGCAGATGAGGTATATATGGATCATACTGGTTTAAATACATATGACACTATTGTGCATAGTCTGGAATTTTTTAATAAGGGATCAACAATTGTAATTGTAACTCAAAGCTATCATCTTTACCGCGCAATTTATTTGGCGCAGCGTATGGGGCTTAATGCATATGGCGTGTCAGCAGACAGCGATATTGTTTACCGCGGGCAATTGTACAGAGAGTTTCGCGAGATGGCAGCCAGACTAAAGGACTTTTGGTATGGTATTACTAAGCCAGAGCTTCCAGAAAGGGCAAAAGGAATCATTACTTGCAAATCGAAAAAGTTTGACGTATACTATGCGTGAACTGCAACAACTTTGGGAGGACATCTTTATGAATTTTATTTTTATATCGCCTCAGTTTCCAACCAACTATTACCATTTTTGTGCGGAACTGAAGAATAACGGAGTAAATGTTTTAGGAATCGGTGACAGTGCCTATGATTCCTTGCCATATAGCCTAAAAAATGTACTTACCGAGTATTATAAGGTAGAGTCCATGGAAAACTATGATCAGATGATGCGCGCAGTCGCTTATTTCACCTTTAAATATGGCCGTATTGACTGGCTTGAGAGCAATAATGAGTACTGGCTGACACAGGATGCCAGACTGCGCACAGATTTTCATATCACAAGTGGTTTTCAGCTAAATGAGATTGAGACTTTTAAGTCCAAGAAGCACATGAAGGAGTATTACAAAAAGGCAGGTATTCCGGCAGTGGAGTGCTATCGTATTGGCTCTCGCGAAGGCTGCTTTTCTTTTGCAGCAAAGTATGGATATCCGATTGTAGTAAAGCCAGATAATGGTGTCGGTGCACAAAATACTTATCGCATCTCAAATGATCAGGAGCTTGATCAATTTTTTGCAGAAGCAGACAGAGAAGGATATTTAGCAGAGCCATATGTAGATGGCACAATCTGTTCTTATGATGCGATTATTAACAGCAAGGGAGATGTTCTTTTTGAATCTGGAAATGTGACGCCTGTTTCCATTATGGATATTGTAAATAATAAGGCGGATGCTTATTTTTACATAGAAAAGCAGCTGCCAGATGATGTGCGCGATGCAGGAAGACGATGCGTGAAAGCATTTGATGTAAAGAGCCGCTTTATTCATTTTGAGTTTTTCCGTTTGAATAAGGATATGCCGGGTGTGGCAAACAAAGGTGAGATAATTGCGCTTGAAGTCAATATGCGTCCAAGCGGCGGTTTCACACCAGATATGCTTAATTATGCAAACAGTACAAATGTGTATAAGATCTGGGCAGATATGATCGTGTTTGATCGCTGTACTTTGTCTGAGTATGCAGATAAGTTCTATTGCATATATGTGGGAAGACGCGATTGTAATCCGCATAAGAATGCTCATAACGAGATTTTGTCACGTTATCGTGCAAATATCACGATGAGTGACCGTATGCCGGCTGTGCTTGCACAGGGCATGGGAGACCAGATGTATATTGCTAAGTTTAGCGAAAAGGACCAGATGGAGGCGTTTTTGCAATACGTCATTGCCTGATAGAAAAGAGGGGATTGTTTGGACTGTAAAACTGCGAACCGTATGATGGTTCCTTTTTTGGAGGGTGCTCTTTCATTGGAGGAGACCGATCATTTTTTAAAGCATATCAAAGAATGTTCCGGCTGCAGAGAGGATCTGGAAATTTATTATACGGTTCGTACTGCAATCGACGGAATGGATCAGGATCGCTTTAAGACATATAACTTAAAGCAGCAGTTTGAGCATGATATGAGCCAAGTGGCCAGACAGGTTCGTGCAGGTCTGTTTATTCAGTGGCTTCATCATATTGCATTGACAGCAGCAACAGTTGCAGCAATAGCTGTATCTATGCTGCAGATCATGCGTTGGTTTTAAAATTAATTTTTTAGGAGGGAACATGGGAGACTATTTGCTGTTAATAGACGGCTCGAGCCTGCTGTCGACGCAGTATTTTGGCAACTTGCCAAGAGAGATTTTGTATGCGAAAAAGCAGGAGGAAAAAGAGGCATGGTATCATAAAATTATGATGACCTCGAAGGGAGTTTATACAAATGGCATATTTGGCTTCCTTAGATACCTGTTTAAAATAATAAAAGAACAAAAGCCAGCGTATCTGGCAGTGGCATGGGATCTGACAAGAGATACATTTAGGCGTGAACTTTATGCAGATTATAAGGGCAATCGCTCTGAGACGCCAGAGCCATTAAGGGAGCAGTTTGCTCTTTGTCAGGAGGTTCTTGCAAATATGGGAATCTGCCAGCTCATGGATGAGCACTTTGAGGCAGACGATCTATGTGGTTCCATGGCGAAAAAATTTGAATCACAGCTTCCAGTCAAAATTTTGACAAAGGATAATGATTATCTTCAGCTTGTAACAGACAATACTACATTGTGGCTAATGCATTCAAGTGCTGAAAAGACACAGGAAATTTTTGATAAATATCATATGAAAAAAGAAGATATGGCAATCCCGGATCGTGTGTTTCCGTTTAATCCACAGCTGGTGGAGGAAGAGTTTGGAATTGAGCCTTGTCATGTTAATTCTTTAAAGGGATTAGCAGGTGATAAATCAGATAATATAACTGGTGTGCCGGGTGTAGGAGCTGTATCTGCTGTAAAGCTGATTAAAGAGTATGGTACTGTTGAAAAGTTATATGAGGCAATTGATAATCTGGACAAGGCCGGCGAGAAGGCGATTAAGGAATATTGGAAAGAAAAGCTTGATTTAAAGCGTTCACCGCTTGTTTATTTATTAAAGGAGAGTGATACAGAGCTTGTTGGAAAAAAGGCAGCTTTTTTAAGTGAGAAGCTTGCAACAATCAAGACAGACATTCCGATTACAGAGCCGCTTGAGCATTTTCGCACTCATATTGACAAGGCAGCTGCCCAAAAGGAGCTTGACCGTCTTGAATTTCATAGTGTACGCCTTGATTTTGATGAAGAAGAGCAGCCATCTGTATTTGAAACGCTTGAGCTTGAGCGTGTAGAGGATATGAATGAAAGCTTTGAAGTGATTCGTGCGCTCAAAAAAGAAAAAACACTTGGTCTTTCATTTGCAGGAACTAAGGATAATATTGTAGGAATGGCGGTGGCAGCAGGGACAAAGGGATATTATTTTCCAGTCATTAATTTTATCACAGAAGATCTTTTGACAGGTTTTGCTGATGAGTTGGCAGCCTCCTGCAAGACAATGTATGTACCTGATGCAAAGCAGTTCCTTCATTATATGACAGATCATAAGCCACAGGGTGTTGATGCTTTTCATCATCAGTCTCTTCGCGATGTTTCAATTGGCGCATATTTGCTGGATCCTCTTATTGGAAGTTATCCTATTGAAAAGATTGCAGGAACGTATGCATCAAAAGAACTTCCGTCCTATCAGGATTTGTTTGGAAAGACAGTATTGGAGATGGCATCAATGCAGCCATCATTTGATGCGTATGTGTGTCATCAGGCAGCAGCAGCACTTTTTTGTGGTCCTGTTATTGAAAAACAGCTCGAAGAAGAGGATATGAGCACGCTTTATAAAGATATCGAGATGCCAGTTGTCTTTGATCTTTGCCGCATGGAGCAGGCAGGAATCGCTGTGCAAAAAGAAGCACTTAAAAGCTATGGGGAGGATTTAACTGGAGAAATTGAATCACTTCAGTCTCAAATTTATGCACTTGCAGGAAAAGAGTTTAACATTCTTTCACCAAAACAGCTTGGTGAAGTGTTGTTTGAGGATTTAAAGCTTCCAGGCGCAAAGAAGACAAAGAGCGGGTATTCGACTGCTGCCGATGTATTAGAAAAGCTGTCAACAGATTATCCGATTGTGGAAAAGGTATTGTCATATCGTCAGCTGACAAAATTAAAATCGACATATGCAGAGGGTCTTGCTTCATGTATTGCACAGGATGGCCGTATACATGGAACATTTAATCAGACGATCACGGCAACAGGCCGCATCAGCAGCACAGAGCCAAATCTTCAAAATATTCCAGTTCGCATGGAGTTAGGCAGAGCCATCCGCAAGGTTTTTGTGCCAAAGGATGGATGTGTATTTATTGATGCTGACTATTCGCAGATTGAGCTTCGTGTGCTGGCTCACATGTCTTGTGATGAGCGACTGATTGAGGCATACCGCAGTGCACAGGATATTCATGCACTGACAGCTTCTCAGGTATTCCATGTTCCGCTTGAAGAAGTTACACCGCAGCTTCGCCGAAATGCAAAGGCTGTTAATTTTGGAATTGTGTATGGAATTAGTGCGTTTGGTCTTAGTGAGGATTTAAGTATTTCACGCAAGGAAGCAATGGAATATATTGAACACTATTTCAACGCCTATCCTGGAATCAAGGCCTTCCTTGACCGTATGGTAGAGCAGGGACATACAAATGAGTATGTTACGACAATGTTTGGACGAAGACGTCCAATCCCAGAAATTAAATCTTCCAACTATATGCAGCGCCAGTTTGGAGAGCGAATAGCGATGAATTCGCCTATTCAGGGAACTGCAGCTGATATTATGAAAATTGCAATGACAAAGGTAAACAAACGTCTAAAAGAAGAAAAGCTGCAGTCTAGAATCGTCCTTCAGGTGCATGATGAACTGCTGCTAGAGGTACCAACAGCGGAGTGTGAGGCAGTTAAGACACTTCTTATTGATCAGATGCAGTCAGCAGCAAATCTTCGCGTGCCGCTTGAAGTGTCTGTGTCTGTTGGAAATAGCTGGTACGAAACAAAATAAGGGAGAGTAATAATGATTCTTGGAATAACAGGAGGTGTCGGCGCCGGAAAGTCTTCGGTGCTGGCGATCTTAGAAAAAGAGTATAATGCAAAACTAATTTTAGCTGATGAGGTCGGACGAGAGCTTATGCAGCCGGGAGAGGCTAATTATGTCAATATCGTTAATGCATTTGGAAAAGAAATTTTAAATGAAGATCAGACGATTGATACAAAAAAACTGGCAGCAACAGCATTTTCAAATCCGCTTGAGACGCTTCGCCTTAATGCGATTACTCATCCAAATGTAAGAGTACGTATTGAGTGGATGATCAAGGAAATACGCGACAAAGAGCCAGATGCGCTGATTGTGATTGAGGCTGCGCTTCTCTCAGAAGGTCATCTGATCCCGCTGTGCGATGACGTTTGGTACATTTACACCGATGAGCAGACGCGCATAAAACGTATCATGGAGTCAAGAGGCTACAGCGAGGAGCGTTGCCGTCAGACCATTGCAAGACAAAAAAGTGATGCGCAGTTTCGTGCAGAGTGCTGTGTTGTAATAGATAACAGTCACAGCATAGAGGAGACGAAGGCGCAGATTGAACGGCAGATGAAAAAAGACAGATAAATACGATACCCACATACTTCCTATTTTATTTTGGAAAGTATGTGGGTATTTCTTATATATATTCTAATATTAAGCGTTTTACTGCTTGCTGTAGAAGCAGTAAGATCCAGCCTTTACACTATGGCATACACCATCAATTACAATGTCTGCCTCGACTGGTACGGTAATCTCATAGCGCCAGGAATCATCTTCCTTTGTCCAGAAGGAGCTGATATGACCGTGGCGGGTATCTAATTCAGCGCGCAGCCAATCCAGACGGGTATCTGGATGCGGAGCAATTGTAACCTTTTCATAGCCCGGAGCATCCTCACGAGGAAGAATACCAGCGGCAGTGCCATAGACCCAGTCGGCAACGGAGCCGTATGCATAATGGTTGTAAGAATTCATATCCTTGCTCCAGAAATTGCCATCTTCCATAATGCCGTCCCAGTGCTCCCAGATGGTGGTAGCTCCTTTTGTGACTGGATACAGCCAGGATGGATATTTAGTTCTAAGAAGTAAATCCCATGCTAGATCAGTGTGACCATAATCACTTAATACATGCAGCAAGTAAGGAGTACCGACAAATCCGGTCTGAAGCTTTGTACCGCAGGCGCGAACCATATCAGCTAACTGATCAGCAGCAGCCTGACAATTTTTTGCCAGTTTAAAGTGAGCAGCTAAGACACATTCGGTTTGTGTATGATATGTTGGCCATGTTTTTTGGAAGGTGTTTACAATATTTTCATAAAGTGTACTTAGTGCACTGACATCCTCCCCAAGTACGGTTCCAGCCTGAATTACAAGGCTTGTCGAATAAGCGTAGAAGGCAGAGGCAATAAAGTCTTCATTGCTTGAACCCTTATAGCTGCCAGATGGGGCATCAAGACCAAGCCAGTCACCGTAATGTGTTCCGCCTGTCCAAAGATATTTTGTGGTAGTAGTGGAAGTGATATAATCAATCCATTTTTTCATACTCTGATATTGATTTTTTAAAATTTGTTTGTTTCCAAATGCCAGATAAACCTGCCATGGGCATATGGCAGCAGCATCACCCCATGCGCTGCTGGCTTGCGGATTTTGTAAAAGATCTGGGATAACATGGCCAACATAGCCATCATCGTGCTGATCAGATGCCAGATCAGCCAGCCATTTTGTGAAGAATTTTTCAGCATCGTAATTTAAGCAGGCTGTGCGTACAAAAACTTGCGCATCACCAGTCCAGCCAAGACGCTCATCGCGCTGTGGGCAGTCAGTTGGAACATCTAAAAAATTACCCTTTTGTCCCCATATAATATTAGAGAACAGCTGATTCAGCAGAGTATTTGAACTGCTTAAAAATCCAGTCCGTTTCATATTAGAATGAACAGCGATAGCTGTGAAATTTTCTGCCTTTACGCAGTCAATGCCGCCTGGAAAGTCATTGATGCGAATATATCGAAAACCATAGAAAGTAAGTGATGGATGCCAGGTTTGTACACCATCTTTACAGATATAGTGATATTGTGCTTTTGCACCGCGATAATTTTCTGTATAGAAGTTACCCTCTTTATCCATTACCTCAGCAAAAGAAAGGTCTACACAGTCACCAGCCTTTGCGTTTACAAATAGCTCTACATATCCGGTCATGTTCTGTCCAAAATCAAGAACAGTTTCTCCATTTGGAGTAACAAATACTTTTTTTACAGCGAGGCGTTCCTGTTCGCGAACTTCCTCACCTTGCTGCAAAATCAGCGTATCTGTTGGTCCATCAAACATGGTAACTGACTGATCAAGTAACGGAGTCTTTGCTGAATCATAAATTTCACCATCATAAATTTCAGAGAAACGTACAGGACCATCTGAAACCTTCCAGCTTTCATCAGTAGATAGAATTTTGCTGCTTCCATCTTCAAAGGTAAGTGTAATCTGTGCAGCAAGGCCGCATGGGCGAGAACGAAGCTCATCCTGATATGCACAGCCAAGCCATCCAGGAAGCGGACTTCTATACCAGCCCTTTCCAACAGTAACCTCAATTTCATTTTTACCGTTTGTCAGAAGATCAGTGATGTCATATTTTTGATATTGCAGGCGTTTGTGGTAGCTTGTCCAGCCTGGAGCCATAACAAATTGACCGACACGTCTGCCATTTAATTTTGCCTCATACACGCCCATGGCAGTTATTGTCAAATTTGCATGTGTAATCTTTTTTTCAAAGACGAAAGATGTGCCAAAAACGGCGGCGGGATCTCCCAGATCATTTGCAGGGCAGATCCATGTTGGATTCCAGTTCATAAAAAATACCTCCCTTAAATTTGAAAAGTTACGTTATTACTTACTTGAATTGTACCATGAAATAAAATAAGAAAAAATATCTGAAAAGCACAAAATGATGGAGAATCATTGCCATAGATTGACGAAAACATTGCACCGAAGGGCTTTCGTATAGGCAACAAAACAATTGACTTTTGCATGACGGCTTGTTACAATGGCTTATAGAGCCACTGAGCCATCGGGGACAGGTACGGTGGCTCAAGTAAGAAAGGCATAAGAAGAAAATATGAGATTTGTCAGTATAGCCAGTGGAAGCAGCGGAAACTGTACCTATATAGGCACCGATCACACGCATCTTTTGGTGGACGCAGGAATCAGCTGTAAGCGAATAGATACCGGAGTACAGGAACTTGGTATTAAGCCAGATGAGCTTGCCGGTGTGTTGATCACACATGAGCATAGTGATCACATAAGCGGCATTCGCGTTTTTTCAAAAAAGCATCATGTGCCGATTTATGGCACAAAAGAGACGCTTGAGGCAATTGAGCGAATGGATGTAAAAAAGGAAATAGATCCTGATTTGTATCGTCCAGTACGTGCCGATGAGCAGATTGTAGTAGGGGATTTTACTGTAACACCATTTTCAAACAGTCATGACGCAGCCAATCCAGTGGGCTACCGCGCAGAGGCAGAGGGTCATGCAGTAGGAGTTGTCACAGATCTTGGCGTGTACAGCCAGTATACAATTAATCATCTGCTTGGTTTGGATGCAGTTTTGCTTGAAGCAAATCATGATGTGCATATGCTTGAGGCAGGTCCGTATCCATTTCCATTAAAACGCAGGATTCTTGGTCAGAAGGGTCATCTTTCCAATGAAGCGGCAGGTCATTTATTAAATGAACTGCTTCATGATGGAATGAAGCATATTGTGTTAGGTCATTTGAGCAAGGAAAACAATTATGCCGAGCTTGCGTATGAGACTGTATGCTGTGAAGTGAATATGGGCGAAAATCCATATCATTCAGGCGATTTTCCAATCACAGTCGCAAGGCGAGATGCGATGTCTGAGGTGATTTACATATAGCCAATAAGTTAAGGTTAAATAATATTTTGACCTTAAAATAAAATAAAAAAATAAGAGAGGCAGGAATTAAAAATGACAAAAGCAGTTATCACAGTAATTGGAAAAGACACAGTAGGTATTATTGCAGGAATCTGTACTTATCTGGCAGATAAGAAGATAAATATCTTAGATATTTCCCAGACAATCGTACAGGGATACTTCAATATGATGATGATTGTTGATATCAGTGCTGTCGAAGAAAACTTTATTGATGTTGTAACAGAGCTTGAGGAGATTGGAAAGAAGCTTGGCGTAGAAGTTCATTGCCAGAAGGAAGAAATCTTTACAAAAATGCACAGAATTTGATTTAACAGCTGCAAAGCAGCGATTAAGCCCGATAGGGCGGTTTTGCGCATGATAGGCGCGGGTGAGTTGTTTCTTA
>CAKQXY010000045.1 GCA_934292725.1 uncultured Lachnospiraceae bacterium | reverse complement strand
GCCGGACAGCATATAAGCTTGACTTTCTCGCTAGAAATGTGTATTCTCTTCTTAAATTAATGTAAGAAAGGAAGGAAAATTTTATGGGTTGCCTTGGAAATATTATATGGATGCTCTGCGGAGGTCTTGTCAGTGCACTTGGATATCTGCTTGCCGGATGTATCTGGTGCATCACCATTGTGGGAATCCCGGTTGGCATGCAATGTTTTAAGTTAGCCGGACTGGCACTTTTTCCGTTTGGAAAGGATGTTACATACGGCGGTGGGCTTGGAAGCTTTTTGCTAAATATCATCTGGGCTATTTTCTTTGGTATCCCGATTGCACTGCACTCTCTTTTATGGGGCTGCATCATGTGTATCACCATAATCGGTATTCCGTTTGGTCTGCAGCATTTTAAGATGGCAAAGCTTGCACTTATGCCTTTTGGAACAGTTGTTTATTAATTTAATCATACTTAAAAAGCTTCGAGATCTCTTTCGCACAGAGTTCTCGAAGCTTTTTTATAATGAGATTTATGTATAGATCATTTTATCGAAGAATAATATATACCGCATAAATCAAATACATTGCTACCATTGCGATTCCTTCTTTTCTGCTGATCTTTTTCTTTGTCGCTGCAAAAATCCACACAACAACTGAGAATACTACTAAAATGATAATATCAATCACATTTTCGCGAATCAGGCTTACTGGATTGATTGCAGATGCAATTCCAAGTACCATTAAAATATTAAAAATATTTGATCCGACTGCATTTCCTACTGCCATATCAACCTCATTTTTGCGCGCTGCTACAACAGATGTGACAAGCTCTGGAAGTGATGTTCCAATAGAAACAATAGTAAGTCCTACAAGCGTCTGGCTCATTCCAAGATCAATTGCAATGCGGCTTGCCGTATCTACAGTTAAATCTCCGCCAATTGCAATCGCAATTGCACCGCCTACGATATAAAGGATGCTCTTAGGATATGACATTACCTTTAACTCTTCTGCGTCAAATTCGTCATTTACTTCGACTTCTTTTCCCTCTGCTCTTGCCTTCATCGCACTTTTTATCATCAGTCCAATATAACCAGCGAAAAGGATAAGGAAAATGATTCCATCAAAACGGCCAAGTGTCATGCCAGATGCATCACCTACTGCAATCATTCCAAGACCAAGCAGCAATAATGCACAAATGATTGAAAATGGAATATCGCGCGTTACTGTCTCTCTTTGTACATAAATTGTAGAAAGAATAGAACAGACACCGATCACAAACATTAAATTAAAAATATTTGATCCAACTACATTACTGATGGCAAGTGTATTGTTATCTACTAAAGATGCAGTTACACTGACAGCTGTTTCAGGAAGTGATGTTCCCATTGCCACAATTGTTAATCCAATAATAATGGACGGCACTGCCAGCTTCTTTGCTACGCTTGAGCTTCCCTCCACAAAAAAATCCGCTCCCTTTACCAAAAGTGCAAATCCTACTACAAGAAGCAGAATTACAACAAAAAGCGGTGCACTGTTGATGAAATCACCCATCATTTCCTCCTTTTTTATTCCGCCGGATACGCTATTAACAAATAAAAAAGACCCATGTATGCGTACACAAAAAAGCGCATACATGAGTCTCATTCTTTAAGATTTGCCAGGCAAAAGCCGGGGTTGTTGACAAACCACGATTATCGCGAACTACTCCCTCACGGAATATTATTTTGTTTTTAAATTGCTAACTAATTTGTTAACGCTGATTACTATACCACATACACCGAAGGAAAGTCAATCACAATTTTTGCATAACCATTCACCTTCGGGCTTTGCTGTAAATATTAGTTTATTTTTGAATTCCAGCCATCCGACAGATACTTCTTTGTGTTTGCAATCATCGTGCGAAGCAGCTTGTCAGCATCATCTTTGCTACAGGTAACAAGCGGATCACGACGAAATGCACGAAGCATAATATCGTAATCACATGTAAGTGCAGCCTTTAAGACATCCTCGTGGTTCATAACGTGCGGAAGCATCAGCTGTCTGATATCTTCTGTCAGATTTCCTGCAAATATAGGTGCAATGCTATCCCTTGAGAATACAGCATTTGTCTCTACTACTGCTGATGTTGGAAGATTTGGAATCTGGCCTGCAGTATTTGGAATATTGACATTGCTAATCATGCGTGTCAGTCCGCACAGTGCCTTGATTAATAAAATACCTTCCTCGCCTGACGGTGTTAATTCAACCTTTTCCTCACCAGATACAAGCTTCTTACTTTTTTCAAGACGATTCTTTAAATCTTCTTTTCTCCATGCAACAGTTGTCAAACCAAACTTCCATGAAGCGACAGTTTCTGGATCTTTTAAATAAATCGGAGGCATAAACTCCGCCAGATGACGGTCTCCTGCTGCTGCAATCCAGCCATACTTCTTGAATAAATCAAATTTTACACGATGTGCACAGGAAAATGTAGCCTTCTTTGGATCTGCTCCTTTCTCTGGCATACCTTCCTCAAAGTTCTTTTCTATAAAGCTGCGATATACTGGGAACAAATCAATTCCTTTATAGGATGCACTATCAAACCATGTAAAATGATTAAGACCAAGTACATTTACTATAATTTCATCTCGTTTAATATCAGTGATGCCAAGCTCACGCTCTGCAATTTGTGCCAGAAGCTTTTGTGTTCCAAATACTTCATGACAGCAGCCAAATGCTTTGATCTGCGGAAATACGTGATATAAGGTCTTTACACATAATGACATTGGATTAGTATAGTTAATAACCCATGCCTGTGGCGCATAATCGCGAATTGCCTCTGCGATTGTAACAAACATCGGGATCGTACGCAATGCACGCACCATTCCGCCAGGACCTGCTGTATCACCGACAGACTGATAGATACCATATTTTTCTGGCTCATGCACATCAGACTCCATCTCATCAAAGGTACCTGGAAGAATTGAAATCACAACAAAGTCACTGCCTGTCAGTGCCTCTTTTAGTGTATCCGCCACAATATACTTCCACTTGCCTACTGCCTCTGGTCTTTCGGATATGCCATTTCCAATAATCTCATTTGCCTTTGCCGCTTCCTTGTCAATATCATATAAAACGATTGTGCCGCCAAGTGCTGGTTCTAATGCTAAATCGCGCATAAATGTCCATGCCCATCCTCTTGAGCCGCCTCCAATATAAGCGATACGCAGATCCTTTACTGCATTATCCTCGTAAGTCATAGTTATTTACCTTCCTTTCTATCATCATTTTCTTTCTAATATGTATACAATACGGTGCCTGCCATCCTAGCATAGCTATCCATCCTGCAACACACGCAAAGCCAACACCTACTAGGCCGATTCGCGGTACAAGTAAAAATGTAAAAATAACGCGGAACGTAATCTGTGTGAGCGTTCCATAAAGCGTCATCTTCATTTTTCCAACACCGCGCAAAAATCCCTGATGGGCGTTTGTAACACCAGGCAGCCAGTAGAAAAATGCCATTACGGCAAAGTAGCGGCTTCCCTCTGAAAGCATCTGTTTGGAATCCCCGAACAGTCCAATCAGCTGATTATCAAATAAAAGAAGCACTACACATATAAATACAGCATAGCAAATCTCTAGCATAATACCGCTTCGAAAGCCATCCTTAATTCGCTTTGGCTTTTTTGCACCATCATTTTGTGCTGTAAATGTCATCATTGCATTTGAAATACTTCTTCCTGGTACAAGTGCAAAATCTTCTATTTTACCAACTGCATTAAATGCTGCCATTGCACCAACACCAAGCGTGTTGATTGCACCCTGAATCAAAAGTTTTCCAAGCGGCTGACTGCACTGCTGAAGTGACGACATACCTCCGTACTGTACTGTCATCCATATCAATCGCTTGTCTAACTGAAAATGCTCTTTCTTTAGATGAAGCATTGGTACGCGAAAATAAACATAAATTACACAAAGCACTGCTGACACTGCCTCTGCAATCACTGTTGCCAAACCGGCACCAGCTACACCCATATGAAGCCCTGCTACAAAGAGCACATCTAAAGCTCCATTTAAGACAGATGACAGTACCAGAAAATAAACTGGCGTTTTTGCATCTCCGACACTTCGAAGCGATGCCGCATAAATATTGTACAGGCAGGTAAATGGCATTCCAATAAAAATAATATGCAGATAACTTTCTGCAAGCGGCAAAATATCGGTCGGCGTCTGCATCAGTTTTAATATTCCCTCGGAAGCAATCAGACCTCCCACAAGGATAACTGCTGACAGCCCCATCACAAGAAGAAGTGTCATTCCTACCTCATGCTTTAATTCTTCCGTTTTTCCTGCACCAAAGCAATTACTCATAATTACGGATGCACCAATACATAGTCCTGTGACACCAAGAATCAGTAAATTCATGACTGGATCCGAGGTGCCTACCGCTGCAAGAGCATCCTGCCCGGCAAACTGGCCCACCACAATTGAATCTACCATGTTGTATGTCAGCTGAAATAAATTTCCCCATATCAGCGGTATGGCAAATGCAATTAGCTGCTTCCATATTGTTCCTTTTGTTAAATCCTTAGTTGTTGTTTTCATTGATTTCTCCACCTACTGTAAAACTCGCTCGAATCGTTCGATCTTACAGCTATGCTCTTTTGTTTTCTTATCATAATTTATACCGATCAAAAGAATCTGCCCAGTATATTGCAAAAGCGACTGCGGATATTGTTTTTCCTTTATCTGGTTCAAAGCAGTCTGTGCGTTTTTATTCCATTTCAGTTCTGTTACTAACGCAGGATACTCGTTTGCATATTCTTTTTTTGGAATAAATACAAAGTCAGCAAAACCACGTCCAGTTGGCAATTCACGTATTGGCTTAAAATAATACTGCATTGCACTTAAATAGGCTATTGATAAAACGCAGCTCAATGAGTTTTCATTGTTATACTGAATTGCAGATACATATTCGGTATGAATTTTTTCAATTTTTTCTGCTATTGCTTCCTCATCCAAATCAAGCGTTGCATCTAATAATTCTTCTGAATCCTGCAAAAAAAGATTTAATTCACTCCATTTTTTTCTTCGGACTGCGAACAGCAATTCCTGACGAATTTCTTCATTTGGAATATAGGCATACTGCATGTTCTGATTGTACGCAAGATAGCCCAGATGCACCAGAAGCGTCAGCACATCATCTTTATCTACAAAACTAACCATATCGTTCTGGAATGAATTCACATTAATCTGCGTAGTCGCACCTGACAGCATTTCTATAACTGCAGTCTTTAAACCATCAAAGTTCATATTGATAAATGGTACAATTGACTCATATGTTCCTGTCTGTGACCAATAACTTTGAAAGCTTTTATTTATTATCACATTTACTACTGCATTCGGATTATACACATGATAGTCGCCTAATTCATATCCATCGTACCATCGTTTTACCTCTCGAAAATCCACAACAAACTGCCCGCATAATTTTCCTACTTCTTCTTCAGTAAAACCGATGTATCTTGCAAGTACACCAGGTGTAATCATTGTAAACTGCATGAAATTATTGAGAGCTGATTGTGTTTTTAGCTTTTTGATTGGCAAAATTCCGGTCAGATATGCTAGTGCAATAAACTTCGTAGGTTCGCTCCCTTTGAACATTCCGCGCAAAAAATTAATATAATCCTGCAAAACAGCTTCATTAGCAGCCTCATCTCTAATCAGCACATCCCACTCATCAATTATTACAATAAATTTCACACCTGTCTGTGCATTGATACAAGACATTGCCCCATATGCAGTACGAATGCCTTCTAAAGGAATCTGCGGATATACCTCTTTTAATTCCTCAATCACATGATAATTCAGATATGATACTGTCTGTTCTGCCGAACCAGCATCCATCATACACCATTGTATATCCAGATAAATCACATCATATTGATTCAAATATTTTTTGTAAGAATCACTCTTAGCAATTTCATATGATGCAAATATAGAATCAGAATCACAGCCTCTGCTATAATATGCACAAAGCATATCAGCAGTAACTGATTTACCAAAACGCCTTGGCCTGCTGCTGCAAATCAAAGCCTGTTTTGTATTGATCACACTGTTTGTGTATGCCAAAAGACCTGTTTTATCCACATAAATCTGCGAGTTTACCGCCACCTCAAATGCAGTATTTCCCGGATTAACAAACCTTCTCATATTGCGCACCACCTTTCTTAAAAAACGTAATATCCCGTTTTTTATTTTTGAAACCTTTATCTGAGATTATTTCTCATATTTTGCTTTGTAATTTTATTTTATCAAATTTTGAATAACTCGGCAATACAAAAACGGGCAGCTTTACGCCGCCCGAATTTTATCTTTGTTGTTTATGTCGTTTAACAGTCAATTGATTACTTTTACCCTTTAATAGCACTATTTAATCTTCCTCAAACCGAAGCTGATCAAAATGTTCTATTATCCACCGGGTCATCTTCTTGTTAATTTCATATAGTTCCTGATACTGTTCTTTTTGCGAAAACCAAATTGTACACACAAGCTGATTTGCCAAAACTACATATGGAGCAGCCTTCCACTCTGTCTTTGTTAACTTTGCAACGCTGTCATATCCGTACAAAATATTTTTATAGATTTTACACCACTTCTGCAACTTCTGATCATTACTCACCTCAAAGCTCTCTGATAAAATGGCTGTTGCTGCATAGCATGGATCGTAGATGCGAATATTTCTTTCTGCCAGATCAAAATCCAAAATGCCCCACTGCTTGTCTGTCATGAGAATATTTGATGGATTTGGATCGCGGTGAATAATCTGACGCGGCAACTCATCATTATCACTTTCACATAACACTTTTAATTCATTCAATTTTCTTGGAAGAAACAATGCATACTCTGGAAAAAGCTCTTTTCCCTTTGGCAAAATCCATTCTGAAATATCATTTGACAAATTGATTTCTTTTGCCTGCATTTGCACATCCTTTAACGCAATTGATAGCTGCCCTAAAATTTCTCCGATAAATCGTGCCTTGCTTTCCGCATTTATTGTAGTGTCGTCTGTATAAAAGAACTGTGCCGTTACTTCTGTTCCCTTGATGCGCTTTGTCAAATAAAAATAAATTCCACTGTCAAATACATACTCTTCCCCTGAATTTGTTTTTACTGGCACTGTTGTCAACAAACCAACATTTTCTAATGACTTTGCCAGACTGATATGATTTTGCATCTCATCAAAATTGGAAGTGAATTTTAAAACAAAATCATCTCCAATAAAAAATGCATTCTCACACCGCTCACCATTTCCTTCATAAAAAATATCTGAAACCAGTTCTTTTTCCAATCCCCAATACTTTACAATCTCACTTACCTTTTTATGTGTCATCATACAATGCTTCCTTTCCGCTAACTTAATAGGATGCGGCTTTTTTGCCCGCCCTGACGCAATATATTCCGCAGGAGTGCAGGAAAACTCCCGGACAAATGCCTTGTAAAAACCTGCATATGTCAGAAATCCATATTTCAATGCAATATCAATTTTCTTCTCGCCCTGACTCATCTCATAAATTCCATGTAAAAGACGACGCCTTATGATATACTGCATGACTGGCATTTTGACTTCTTTCTGGAATATATGGTAATAATAAAATATTGAATAACCTATTTTTTGCGCCAGCTCATTCACACTTATTTCTGATGCCAGTTCTGCCTCAATCTGATCCAGACTTTGTTGAATACATGATCTATTTTCCATGATCTCCTCCTGTTTCTCTTCTTTTGCAGCTGCACTTGCATTGTAGCATATGATTCCGTAAAAACATTTCCTGTTTTGCGGATATTTGTTACAGTTCACGGATCAACCAATGTTTATGGCAAAGTCCTGCGGTGGATGGCTTTCACGAGGCGATTCCCGTGTGGGAGCGGGCTTACGCAGTATCTAAGACAAAAAAATGCGTGGAAGGCGCCGCGGGAACAAGGGGCGCCGACGAAACCATCACCGAAGGGCTTTTCGTAACCCTGCCCGTGAACAGTAACGGATATTTTAATCAATATTTTTTCAATTTTCATATTGATAATTTTTTATAATATAGATATAATAAAAGTAGGATATTCCCTACTTTTCCTATTTTCAAGGAGGTTTTATTATGATTACTAATACATTTATTGATAATGCAAAAGTTATGTCAAAAGGACAAGTAACCATTCCAAAGGATGTTCGTAAAATCCTCGGAATCTCTAGTGGAGATCGTATTACGTTTGTTGTTGAAAATGGCAATGTCCGACTCATCAATTCTGCTGTATATGCTATGCAGTTGCTCCAGGCACAGATGGCAAATGAAGCTGAAAATACTGGATTAACATCCGATGAGGCTGTTATGGATTTAGTAAAAGAAGTCCGCGCAGAAAGTGAGGAATAATGAAAGTTCTTATTGATACCAATATTTTGATTTCTGCTGCTTTAAATAGCAAAGGAACTCCTTATTTAGCTTTTGTAAAAGCAGTAAGTTATCCAAATCATGGCATTATCTGTGAACAAAATATTGATGAAATGCGCCGTATTTTTAATCGAAAATTTCCGAACAAAATACATGCACTTGAAACTTTTTTGTCACTTGCAATGCTAACATTAAAAGTTGTTCCTACACCTATTGAAGAAGAAATTTCAGAAGAAAAAATCCGGGATATAAAAGATCGTCCCATCCTACGAGCAGCACTTTACGCCAATGCAGATGTTTTGCTCACTGGTGATAAAGATTTCCTTGAATCCGGATTAAAGCATCCCAAAATCATGACTGCCGCTGAATTTATTCAAATGAATAAAAAAAGTCATACTTAAAATTTTTATAGAAAAAACAGCATCTGATCGTTATTCACTTAATTTCAATCAGATGCTGTTTCTCTAGTATTCCTTCATTTTTATTCCTCTCCCATAAAGATTGATGCAAGTGGTGAATCTTTTGGAAGAATCAATGTCTTATCGCTTCCGCTCATGGCTGTCTTTGCTGCCTCTAATGCACGGTCAAATTCATAAAACTCTGCTCGCTCTGGCGTATTATACGCATCTCCTAAAATACGCATGTACTCGCTTTCGCCCTCTGCTATTGTGTTTGCTGCCTCTGCCTTTGCGTCTGAAAGCATAATGGAAATCTCTTTGTCTGTGCTGTTTCTGATTTTCTTTGCCTCTGAATCACCTTCTGCCTGATAGCTTGCGGCGATCTGATTACGCTCTGAAATCATACGCTCGTATACGGCTGCCTTGTTGTCCTCCGGCAGGTCAAGCTGTTTAATCTCTGCCATTAAAATCTTTACGCCATAGGAGTCCATTGAATTTCCGACCTTACTCATAATAAGTTCCTTTAATTCGCCGTCTCTTGCAGCAATGACTTCATTTTGTGTCAGGGTACTGATTGCATTTTTTGTTGCGTTAAATACAGCGGCATCAATGCGGCCTTCAGCGTTGCTGACGGAACGATTTAATGTCTTTGAAAATAATACTGGATCACTGATCTGCCATAATACATAGCTGTCTGCAATCATCGTTTTCTTATCCTTTGTGATGACATCCGACGCTGCCATATCATACAAAAGAATTTCCTTTGGAAGTGTCTGTTCGCTGTCTAAAAACGGAACCTTGAAGCTTAATCCGGCCTCTGTTTTAATACTGTTAATCTTTCCAAATCTCATAATTAATGTATATTCATTTTCCTTTGTCACTACAAGTGATGACAGACCGCAAATGACTGCCACAAAAGCTGCGACTCCTATTACAATTCGTTTTGTTGTCTTTTTCATTTAAGGTTTCCTCTCTTTTTTACTTACTTGCTGAGCTGCTGTCTGCTGATGATGTACTGCTCTGTACATTTTGTTCGCTCACGGAATTTAATTGCTCATGAAGCATTGTTGTCGTGGAATCTGTTCCGTCAATGATCACACGAAGCTGCGGCAATATCCCCTCCATTGCCTCGTAAAACATTCTCTTTTTAGTAACTTCTGGATTTTTCTCATATTCCTCAAACTTAGCATTAAACATAGCTACCTGCGCATTTGCATCATTGATTCGCTCCTGCTTTGTTGCTTCTGCTTCCTGTAAAATCTGATCGGCATCGGCCTCCGCTATTGGCAGCTTTTCATTTCGATACTTATTTGCATTGTTTATGCTTGTTTCTTTTCCCTGCTTTGCCGTCTCAACTGCCTTAAATGCCTCCATGACTTCTGCTGTCGGCGGCTCTGAATCCTGAATTGAAATATTCACAAGCTGCAGACCAACATTATAAAGATCAAGCTGCTCAGTAATCATTTCCTTAATTTTTGACTGAATCTCTCCCTTGCCTGTTGTCAAAACAGAATCTACATCATAATTGCTGATTGCGGCGCGAATACAGCTCTGCGCAATGTTCTGCAAAATAAGATCTGGATCTTTCGACGCATATACAGCCTTTACCGGATCAGATACACGGTACTCAAGATAAAAGTCCACATCAACGAAATTAAAGTCTGATGTAATCATAATAGATTCATCTGAAACCACATCATTGTTATTGTCGTAACCGATACGAAGACTCTGAATCGTCGTGTTCACCTTTGTCACATGCTGCACAAATGGAATCTTAAAATGAAGTCCCGGATCAGTGACTGCATGGCTGACACCAAATGTCGTAACAACTGCCTGCTCCTGTTCATTAATCGTATAAGTCGCATTTCCTGCACCGGCTGCACAGACAATGACAACTGCCGCTGCCACTCCTGCAATCGCTCCTTTTTTCTTTTTGCTCATTTTGTTTTCTCCTTTTCTTCTGGACCTTGGTATGTATGACATAAAGGGTTTGATAATAAAAAAAGACCCTTACTGCATGGCAAATACACACATGCAGTAAAAGTCTTGCTATTCATATCTGCGGATCTTCTGATCGTCCTGACGCCTGATATTATACCCGGGTACCAGCTACTCCCCTTTACTTGTATCGTAGTATAGCAAAGTGTTAATTCTTTGTCAAGGCTTTCTTTACTTATTCAAACACCTTCTGAATACTGCTATAATGCAGAAAAATTCCCTGTTTGTCTAGTTCCTTGATCTCGTCGAGTGTTGCTAAGCGATATCCCATTGTCTCTTCTTCCTGAAGCTTTAAATCGCTCTCGTTAAAATCAAGTTCAAAACGGTACACATCGACAAAGTAATTATCGCCTTCGTCTGGGTTGTCACGGCGATATGTAAAGCGATAGCCATCAGGGCAATTGGACACGTCAAGACCTGTCTCTTCACGGATTTCTCTTACAACTGCCACTTTGGAATCCTCGCCTGCCTGTACAGCACCGCCAGAAACCTCCCACCATCCTGGAGCCCATGCCTTTGTCATTACTCTTCTTGTAATTAAAAAGCGTCCGTCTGGGCGATGAATGACACCGAGCACGGTCAGATGATACTCACCGTTTTTTAAATTCCAGTCATTTCTCTTCATTGTGCGTCCGGTTTGTTTTTTGTCTGAATCGTAAATATCCCAAAATTCCATTTTACTTTTTTCTCCTCATCTAACCTTTTTTGTACAGCAATATCCCGAATGTCTTTTCAATCACCATTTGATGCTGTTTGCAGCTTTTGTTTAAGCTATCAGTAAAAACCGCAGTTATGTCTTCCGTGTTCTTTTATGTAGTACAATGCCGTATCTGCATCATTAGAAATTGAACCCTTTGGATTTTTTCTGTCTGAGAATGCTACACCGACACTTAAAGACACTGCCGGAAGACTATCTGTTGGATTGCTCAATTCCTCGTTTGCTTCCTCAATCTTCTTCTGGATCGTACAGCGTTTGTCACTCGCTGAATTGACCATGATTACTGCAAATTCATCTCCGCCGATTCGGCATACGTAATCAATATTTCGAAATTGTTTTTTTAAGATAGATGCTACCTTTCTTAAAATCTGGTCACCTATTCCATGACCAAAAGTATCATTTACCGCTTTGAATGTATCCACATCCACAAGAATCAACGCAAATGGGCTCTCACCTGTTTCGTAAATATGAATAAGCTTGTCGAAGGAACCTCTATTTAGCAGATCTGTCAGTGGATCATGCTCTGCCTCATGGCGAATCAGCTTTTCTGTCTCCTTGTTTGCCACATAAATTTCATTATATGTGACAGCAAGATTTTGCAGTTCAACAGCCCCCATTACCGGCAAGACTTCACCAAGCTTGATGCTTTCATCGTAACTGATAAGCGGCTTTACAATCAGCCGGCGAATCATTACATATGAACCAATCATAAGAATCACCATTACAGCAATTCCGATTTGTAATTTTGAGTACATGCTAGAAAAAATCGTCATGGTTTTTCCTTGATAATGTCTTGTCTGACGAATCAATTTTGATTCACAGTTTGTCACTTCCTCGTTCATTAAATCTTTCATTTCCTGATACGATTCTTCTGTGACAAGGCACTGTGCCTTTTTAATCTTCTCATCATCAAACAATTCTTCATCCTCTTTTGAAAGCTCTACTGCCTTTATTTCGTCCGGCCAACTGCTTTGCAAGACATCGTTTGCCTCACAGACAAGACGCATGGCATAATACTCTGTCGTCATGAGTTCCAGTGAAGTGTCCAGAGCAGCTTTTAATGCTGAAAAGGATGCCGTCTTGTCAAAATATGTTTTGAATGTATCAAGCGCATTTTCCCGGCTCTTAACCTGATTGGCTTCAACAAAATATGCGTCCATATATGATGTGTCGCCTGTCATGACATACATTCTCACCTGTTCTGTGAGATAATCAGCGCCTTTTTCAAGCTGCTGTGCTGCTTTTTCTCCTTGGATGTACTGCTCTGTTGACTCATTCATTGCAAAAAACTCATTCTCACCCTGTATTATAAGAAAGACAAATGCAATTGCCAAAAGCAGTGTAATCCAGAGTCCAACACAGCTTACTTTTCGTATCTCAATTTTCCTTTTTGCCCTCATACCTGCTCCTTTCAACATTTTTATACGCATTCTGCATCATTTTATTTTTACATGTTGCATTGTATGCAGCAGCAAAAAGGATATACAGACTGTCACATAAATCATAATACCATGATTTTCTGTCAATTTCAATATTCGCACTTGAAAACCATTTACCTTCGGGCTTATCCGTTAACTGTAATTTCATACGTTCCCTTTGAGAAATCGACTTCTACGCATGTACCATCTGCGAATGTACTCTGCTGGCGAAGACCTGTTTTATCGAGAATGCGATGGCTGACTAACTCACTATAGGCAACGTGTTCATGAAGTGATGCTACCTGATCGCAGCGCTTCTTTTGTTCTTCTTCTGTGAAGTTGCTGCCTGCTCCAAATGCACCGTCTGTTCCATCGTAAGCACCATTTCTGTCAAAATATGGCGCACCTCCGTTAATAAGTGCATAGAGCATATAATCTTCGTTTTCATGTTTTTCCATCATCCACGGAATTATTACGCAGTCATGATATACAAGATTAAATAATGGAACTGGGATTCCCTGTTTTGGTTCTTCTGGACGGCGCATCATAAAATCATATGGTGCATAGTGGCAGAACACAAGGTTAGCGACTGACCAGTCTGCTACCTCCTCGGAGCTTGACAGAATATTTTGTGACAGCAAATATGCAAAGCAGCGGCTTCTAAATTCCAGACATTCCTTTCTTGTCATTTTGTGATGCGGCTCAAAGCATTCATCTGGCTCATTGCATGTAAATACATCAAGATAAGCGCAGTCAAGCTTTATATCATGAGCTGCCAATTCTAAGAAATTTCTCTTTACATAATAAGGTGCCTGTGTTGCACAAAGATATGTCTGATTACCTCCCGCCCAGTTTGCATGAGAAGGAATGGAACCATCTTCAAGATGAATGGCTGATAATTCATCATAAGTGCTGGCGCGGAAATAATAATCACGATACTGATCATGAATTCCAAAAACATAACCGCATTCATGAATTGTATCACAAAGCTCCTTCATACCTTCCCAGCCGCCTGCTTCAATACATGCTGGAAGATAATCTGGATGTTCGTTGTCATAGCCTGGATCTCCCCAGCCATCTAAATGAAGATAAAGCTTCTTAATTCCAAGCTTTTCATAGCAGCGACGAATCTGCTTAGTGCGCACTGCAAACGGTGTTAAATGATTGTTTTTATCAGGCGCTTCCGGATCAAAAAAGCGAGACTCTGGCTGAACACGTGTCTTAATACCTGCATGAACAAACATACTTCCTACTAATTTCTCGACATCTGCGCGCGCTGCCTTTTCACGAAGAGTGTGAAATGTTCCCTGTTCCTTTGTATAATTTCTATAAAACTTACACATGGTATTGTAATCACAGTCTTTTTCAAAATGATACAGCAAGGTTCTTCGATAGCGCATTGAGCCAAGTGATTTATAAAGTACCATTCCCACACTTGTCTGTGCTTCGCCTGATTCATGAGCCGCACGGTAGCCTGCATCCTCTGGCTGCTCACATATTGCAATATAGCCGTTTCTATCTTTAATCTGGGAAAACCATGGCATATATGAGCCTTCCGTACACATGCGGCCATCAAATGGCACTTTTCCCAGCTTTGTTTCCCAGCCATTTGGAATAAGTAAACCCTGTCCCCAGTTTAAGAGCGTATACCAATCCTCGCTGTCACACATAAAATCCATTGCACCCGGCCACACAACTTCATCCATGCCAGATGTCGGCTCTGTGATCGGAATCCACTCAAAATGAACATCACCAGTCGATAATTCAATCCAGATATATGTCTCAAAACAAAGTTCTGGCACCTTCTCAAAGTTTTCATAATGGCTCACAAGTCCGAAGCCTATTCCTGTATCATATCTTTTATGTGAGACGTTTTTAGCCTCTGAAAAAAGCACATCTTTTCCATTATACTTAAAATAAGGCTGATAATCCTGCTGCCAAGTCCATTTAGTACCATATGCGTAAATATCGCAGTGCAACGTCTCCTCATGAAAATCGAGTTTTATTATATTATCTTTTATTGTAATCATGATTTCTCCCCTATCTAATCTCAAACGTAGTTTTTGTGACAACAAGGCAGATGCCATTTTGCACCTGCCTTGCATTTTTTTAATTTAAACAATTTAGAAATTCTTACATACCCTTTGCTGCATCTGCACATGCGTCCATGGCCTCGATCACAGCGCTTCTAAGGCCTTCCTTTTCTAATACACGTACTGCCTTGATTGTAGTTCCTGCCGGTGAGCATACCATATCCTTTAACTCACCCGGATGCTTTCCAGTCTCTAAAACCATCTTTGCGCTGCCCATAACTGCCTGTGCTGCAAATTTATAAGCCTGCGCACGCGGCATACCCTGCTCTACTGCTGCGTCTGCCATAGCTTCAATAAACATAAATACATATGCTGGAGAACTTCCGCTTACTGCAACAACTGTATCCATCAGCTTTTCGCTAATAACCTCTACCTTGCTAAAGCCGCTTAAAATTTCACATACATACTTTAATTCAGCCTCTGTCACAAATTCATTTGGTGTTGCGCCTGTCATACCCTCACCGACAAGTGCAGGTGTATTTGGCATAGTACGTACAATCTTTACGTCCTTGCCAAACTTTTCTGCCAGCCATGAAAGTGTCTTTCCCGGTGCAATTGTGATGATTAACTGATCTGCTCTGACATGATCCTTTATCTGTGTAATCACAGACTCATAATACTGTGGCTTTACAGCAAGTACAAGCACATCAACAGCATCCACTACATCAATATTGTTATCTGAAACATGAATGCCATACATGTTCTTTACGCGCTCTCTGCTTGGCTCAAACACGTCAGAACCATACACATCCTCTGCCTTGAAAATATTGTTTTTGATGATGCCTCCCATCATTGCGCCTGCCATGTTGCCGCATCCGATAAATCCTAACTTCATAGTGTTTTCCTCCTGCATTATGTGTTTTTAGTTGAAGCTTTGCTCAGTACGATTAATGATCTCATCCTGAAGTGCCTTGCTTAAGTTTCTGAAATGATCACTGTAGCCTGCTACACGAACAATCAGATCCTTATATTCCTCTGGATATTTCTGTGCATTAAGCAATGTCTGTCTGTCGATGACATTAAACTGAATATGATGACCATCCATATTGAAATAGGAACGAATCAGACTTGCCATCTGGTTAAGTCCTTCCTCTCCTGCAACAACACTTGGTGTAAACTTCTGATTCAAAAGTGTACCGCCTGTCATTAAATGATCCATCTTTGCACAAGACTTGATAACAGCAGTTGGACCATTTACATCTGCACCCTTTTCTGGTGAAATACCCTCGGAAACAGGTACATGTGCAAGACGTCCGTTTGCACTTGCCATCATGACTTCTCCAAAGTAAACGTGGCATGTGGTCGGAAGCATATTTACGCGATACATTCCGCCAAGCATATTTGGTCTTCCTGTCACTTCGCCCTGATAATATTCAAATACCTGCTTCATGATCTCATCTGCATATTCATCATCATTTCCATACTTTGGACTATGATTTTTTACAAGATTCAAGATTCGCTCATGACCGATGAAATTATCATCAAGCGCTGCCATCAGCTCATCCATCGTGAAGTTTTTCTTATCATATACATTATATTTTACAGCAGCAAGACAGTCTGTAATCGTTCCGATTCCAACACCCTGCAGATATTTTGTATTATATCTTGCACCGCCGGCATTGTAATCCTTGCCCTTTGCGATACAGTCATTTGTAAGAATGGATAAAAATGGCGCTGGCATGCAGTCTGCAAAAATCTTTTCAATTATATTGCTTCCCTGAATTTTAACATCAATGAAGTATTTCATCTGCTTCTTAAAAGCATCAAAAAGCTCATCATATGTCTTAAAATCAGCTGCATATCCAAGCTGTAAACCAAGCTGCTTTTTGCTTACCTTATCATATCCATTATTTAATGTAAGCTCAAATACCTTTGGAATATTAAAATATCCTGTCAGAATATAAGCTTCATTTCCAAATGCACCAGTCTCTACGCAGCCGCTCGTTCCGCCGCGTCTTGCATCAGCAAGTGTCTTTCCTGCATTCATAAGTTCCTGAACAATTGCTTCTGTATTATAGAATGCCGGCTGTCCCCATCCCTTACGTGCAATCTCACATGCTCTCTTTAAAAATTTCTGCGGTGTCTTTCTGCTGATCTGTACATTAGAGCTTGGCTGCAGCAGCTTCATCTCGTCCATACAATCAAGAATCAGATAAGAAACATCATTAACTCCGTTTTGTCCATCTGGTGTGATACCGCCTGTATTTAAGTTTGCAAAATCGGTGTAGGTACTGCTCTCCTTTAACGTGATACCAACCTTTGGCGGTGCCGGCTGATTATTAAACTTCACCCAAAGGCACTCAAGAAGCTCTAGCGCCTTCTTGTCATCAAGAATGCCCTCCTTTACATCCTTCTGATAAAATGGATTTAAATGCTGGTCAAAACGACCCGGTGAATAAGCATCCCATGGATTAAGCTCCGTTGTCACGCCAAGGTGAACAAACCAATACATCTGAATTGCCTGCCAGAAGGTCTGCGGCTTATGAGCTGGAACAACATCGCAGTTTGCTGCAATCTGAAGAAGCTCTGCCTTTCTTGTATCACATGTTTCTTTTTGGGCAAGCTCTCTTGCATAATCAGCATATCTTGCACCAAGAAGCATGATAGCATCACATGCCTTTGCCATACCGCGAAGCTGATTTCTCTTTTCAAATGCTTCCGTATCATGGAAATAATCAAGAGAATCTATTGATGCCTGAATATCTGCCTTGTAATCTAAAAATCCTTTTTCATACAGCTTAAAGGAACCAACAGTATGACCAGGTCCTCTTTGCTCCATAAATTCAGTAAAGATACCTGCGGCGTAGCAGTCTTTCCACTGATCAGACATATTTGCCAAAATCTTTGAACGTGTGGAACGCTTTTCCCAGAATGGAATTATCTCTTTTTCCTGATAGCCGTAATCTTCTTCCTTTACAGAAAAGCTGATAAGCTCACGGTCGTTCATAACGTGCATATCCTCAAGCGTATGGCAGCATAGCTCTGGAAATGTCGGTGCACCATGCGGAGAATCTCCCTTTTCTCCTACAATCAGCTCTCCATCTCCGATGTAAAGTGTCTTTGTTGCAAAATAGTCATATAAAACCTGTGCACGAAGCTCCGGCACAGACAGCTGACCTTCATACTTCTTGTAGGTTGCAGTTTCACTTTTTGCTCTTTCCATGTCGATGTGCGGCTGAGTCGTAACACTTAGTTCACGCAGCGCCTGCACACGCTCATTCATTCCTCTCTTCTCCATTGCAGCTAAAATCCTTTTCCTTTCTGGTTATCCACCAATCTTAACTTTCAAAAAGCCTGCCTCTGTAAAAAGTAATGACAGTTGCTTCATTTTTTCATCTGACGGTACAAAAAATGCTTCTCCGTCATAAATACACTCAAGACGGCTGTATTTGCTGCTTCCAGTATTGTGGTACGGCAAAAGATTGACCTGTGCCACCTTAATCTTTTCGTCAGTAAGCCATTTAATTACAGCCTTCATGCTCTCTTCATCTGCATTGACCCCTTCAATTGTTGGGATTCGAATATAGATTTTTGCACCATCTGCACTTAGCTTTTTCAAATTTTCCAGAATGATATTATTCTCTGTTCCAATCCATTTTTTATGAACTTCATTGTCCATGGCCTTGATGTCATAAAGGAAAGTATCGATATATGGAAGAATCCGTTTAAAATTTTCATACGGTGCATATCCACTTGTATCGATGGCCACTGTGATTCCCTGACGATGCAGCTGCTTTACAAGCTCCTCTATGTAATCCATATCCATGCACATGACTTCGCCGCCGGAAAGTGTAACACCGCCGCCAGATTCCTCGTAGAACATTTCATCCTTTTTGAGTTCCTTTAGCAGTTCTTTTATCGTGTACTCTTTTCCTGCAACCTCGCGGATATTTGAAAGACAAGCTGTCACACATTCTCCGCAGCCTGTACATTTTTCATAATCTGTTACAGCTTTGCCATTTTCCATGCGCACTGCTCCATTTGGACATACACGCTCACATTCCATACAGCCGGTACATTTTTCCTGATTCGTTAAAATCTGGCGTTTCCATTTTTGTGTTTCCGGATTATGGCACCATGCACAGCGAAGCGGACAGCCTTTAAAAAATACAGTTGTACGAATTCCATCTCCGTCATGGATTGAATACTTCTGAATATTTGTTACAAGACACATTTTTGTATCCCCTTTTCTTTTATTTTTCCCCGAAATTAAATCTTAGACCCATCATAACACTGTGCCATATAATTGTCAATGAGTCAAATCTTTGACCCATTTATACTTACGAAAATGATGCAAAACCCAAGGCAGCTTTCCTACTTCATCTATACATGTACACGCATATACAAGCACTACTGGCCAGTGGAAAAAATATGTTCCGGCAGCAGCGAGCGGAATCGCAAGACACCACATACACACTGCAAGACTATACATGTCAAACAGTGTATCGCCGCCAGCGCCAAAAATACCATTTATTGTTACATCATTGACTGCGCGTCCTATCATATAAAAGGCGATAACGGCAAACATGCCCTTTAAATATTCCTGTGCCTGCGGTGTAAGCTTTACAAAATGCAAAATAATTGGTGCAGATATGCACATTAAAAGAGAAGCAAAAATACCGCATGCAAATGATATTTTTAACAGACGTATGCCGTATCGCTTTCCTTTCTCTAAGTTTCCTGCGCCAAGCTCATTGCCAATCATAATTCCTGCTGCACTAGAAATACCTGCGCTAAAGCAGCATATGATATCTCTTACAACAGCTGCTACTGAATTGGCTGCCGCTGCATCAGTTCCAAGATGCCCCATAAATGATGAATAAGATGTAAATCCAATTCCCCAGAACAGACATGCTCCTAAAAGTGGAAGTCCGCACTTCCAGAAATCTTTTGAAAGCTGTTTGTTTCTCCTTAATAAATCGCGTATAGACGGATGGAGATAATTTGGCTTATAGGAAATAAGTACAGAACAGCAAAGCTCAATAATACGTGCAATAAGTGTCGCAAGAGCTGCTCCGCGCACACCCATAGGTGCAATGCCAAAGCCTCCAAAAATAAAAATGGCGTTTAAAATGATATTGACACAGACTGTCATTGAGCTTATGACTGCCGTTGTCTTTGCGTGCTCACTTGTCTTCATGATAACAAGATAACACTGAGAAATACCTGTAAGCAAATATGAAAAACCTGCTATTTTTAAATAGCTTACACCATAATTGATCAATACTTCTTCATTCGTAAAAATAAGCATCAGATATCGTCCGAAGAAAACACAGCCAACAAAGAATATGGCCGATACTAGTCCGCAAAGACGAAGCGCCATGCAAAAGATCTCATCTAATGTCTTTTTGTCTCCCTTTCCCCAATATTGCGCACCTAAAATACCAAGACTGGCTGTCGCTGCCGATAAAAACATGTTTTGGATAAACTGAATCTGTGTTGCAAGTGATACAGCCGACATATAATTTTGATCCATGCCGCCAAGCATAAATGCATCAGCCACTGCCACCATCGCTAACATCAGATTTTGAAGCACAATCGGAACCATCAGGCTCCAGAGCTTTTTATAAAATGCTTCATCTTTTTGTAGCTTGCCCATTTTTCTTCCCTCTCTTTTGTTTTTTATAGTTCACGCGTCCCATGAACAGTATCATCTTATCATTTACGGGCAGCTCTGTACATGTATTTATTCGGCTTTTTTCGGAGAATCCAATATTCAAAAAAACAGCCACCCGATACCTTTTTGATATCAGATAGCTGTTTTTTATTATATTTCATCCCGCAGCTTTTTTGCTGTCACGTTGCCTTATGTCAAAACTTTACCCTCTTTGCTGCGCTCCCCCTGCTTGTATGCTCTTTTGACTCTGCGAAGATTAAGTTAATATGTAACATATGCGCCTGTCAGGTTTACTACTTCGCTGTTGTCGTTGATGGCGTAGACACAGTAAAAACCTGTCTTATCAAGTGGGAATGGATATGAGAAGCTTCCTGTTGCGTAAATACATCTGCGTATTCCATCTGGCTCAATAATGCCAACGCGAAGGATTTTTCCTGCCGGGGTAACATTGCCACTCACTGCTATATACTGTGAACTAGTTGCCCAGAAGTCCCTCGTGCTTTTAATATAATCAGTCGGAAGATTCCAGTTAAAATTAGCAGATGATGCTAACTCAATATCACTTAGATCCTTCTCAGATGTATATCCATCAATTGGAAGCACATCAATAAATTCAATGCCTGTATTTACGTAATCTTCTGGGTTGATATTACTGTTGTCTTGTGGGGTGGTATTGCCTGTCAGTAAATCAATATCTCCGACTGACTTAATACCTACTTCATCTTCTTCCACATCTGTAAGCTCATACAATGCCTGATATCCACCTGCTAAGATACCAGTTGAAGCGAGTGCTGAACCTGCTGAGGTAAATGAAACAGCGACTGCTGCGAGTACGCCAAAGATTTTTGGTTTTTTCATTGCATTTTTCATATTGATCATTTTTTCCATCCTCCCGATTAACTTCATAGGCTGCGTTCCTATTGAAGAATACATGTCTGTCTTATCGTCCTGTCCCTGCATAGAGACACGATACAATACCTCTAAATATGCTTTAATATTTCCCAGGTATTTATTGCAGACTTTCCAGTCACAGGCATATTCATTCCATTGACTCATCTGTGCTGCCAGACCTCTTGTCCATGGATTGAACCAGTGGATAGACTCAACGACCTTTGCTGCCGTCAAAAACCAAATATCTTTGCGTGTGTAGTGGACAAGCTCGTGAATCATTGTAACACGCTCCACGAATTCATCCGTTTTGCCCTCAGGCAGCACAATCTTTGGATGGATGACGCCAACGGTGATTCCGCCGCAGCGAATCCCTGCCTTCTCGCATAATATAACGCGTCCTGGACGCATTTTTGTCTGTCTGCAGATTTCCTGAAAGCGCAGCTGCCGCTCCCTTGATGCTGGAAGCGCATCGCTAAAACAGTGCCTTGTTATTTCCCATTTTTCCTGCAGCGATTCAAAATTTGCGAAAAAGCCTAAAATCCAAATCACAAATAGCAATAAACCAATCATTGAAATAACTGGCGTAATCCGAAACAATGTTCCATTAAAGACTACCAGTGCCTCATTGATTATCAATACTGCTCCTAGTCCCAGAGGCAAAAGATATGCCACAATTACGGCACGCAGCAGATAAAATAATAGCCGCGTATATCCTTTGTTCTCTAGTCGTTTTACTGCCTGCAACCAAACAAATAGCATCAGGCTGCCCCAGACATGTGCTGCCAAAATTGCAAATACTACATCATTGATCCATTTCATCCAACAAGCCTCTTATCTGTTTGATATCTTCTTTAGAAAGAGACTGGTTGTTTGAAAGTGCTGCGATGAACTCGGCCGGCTTGCCGTCGAACCAGAAATTAACCTCGCGCGCTGAGAGCTTTGCCTTGTATTCTTCCTCGCTCTTTTCTGCGTGAATGTAAGAAATTCTGCCTGCACGGTGAGAGCTAATGAAACCCTTTCCGTTTAAGCGGGTAAGGAAGGTTACTACTGTTGTTCTCTTGTAATCTCTCTTGTAACGCTCCTGGATCAAATCAATCAGCTCCGGAACTGAAATATCTCCTTTTTGATCCCAGATTACTTTCATAATCATAGCTTCACAAGCACTTAATGGTTCTCTCTCCATAGTCTGACACACCTTTCTACGCGTACCAGATACCTGTCTCCTCCAATAGGAATTTCACACCTAGAATTTACTACACCAGTAATAAAAAGACAAGTGTCACATTTACCACTTGATACTTTTTGTATCATAGTACGCATTCGCAATATTTTTAGTTTCTTTTTTACGTTTAAATCTTTGTAAAGTGCAGCAGTTTGCTGCGAAAATCGCCCCATAATGGACGAATCAGATAGCCGTATTTTTCCAGAATTTCTCCTGTAAAGGTTTCTCCTGTCTCTTCGAGACGATATACGGCCTGTGGCTCAAAGCCCTTTAAATAAAGTTTTCTGCTGTGTGCATTTGGCGTTGAAAGAACTTGAACGTATGTGACAAGCACCTCGCTCTTATCCTTTGCCGATACAGCCCAACAATCGTACAGGTGATTCTCACTGTAAGATGCGATGCGATAATAATCACCCTCACGAACAAGCTCATGATATTTATGGTACATCGCAATTTGCTGTGGAATCTGTTCCCGATCTTCTTTCGGAATCTTTGTTACATCAAGCTCATAACCAAAGGTTCCGGCAAGTGCCACGTGACCTCTTGTCTCAAATGGTGTAACTCTTCCGACTGTGTGGTTCGGGCAGTCGCTTACATGTGCACCCATTGAGCAAAGCGGATAAATCAGTGAAGTTCCCTCCTGAATCAGCAGACGCTCAATTGCATCTGTATCATCTGAGCACCAAATCTGCGGAGAGTAATACAGCATACCCGGATCAAATCTTGCACCGCCTCCAGAACAATTTTCCAGAAGCAGATTTGGAAACTCTGTGACAAGACGCTCCTGCAGCTCATAAACTCCCAGAACATAGCGGTGGAACAGCTCTTCTTTATGATCTGCTGACAGATAGCTGCTTCCAAGGTCGCTTAACTGACGATTCATGTCCCACTTAACGTAGCGGATATTTGCACTGTGAAGGATAGCAGAAACCTGATCGTAAACATAGTCTCTTACTTCCTTTCGTGATAAGTCGAGCACATACTGGCAGCGGCTCTGTGTTGCAGCTCTGCCGTCAATATGGATTGCCCAATCTGGATGCTCACGGTACAAATCTGAATCAGGAGAAATCATCTCCGGCTCAAACCAGATACCAAAATCCAGACCAATCTTGTTAACCTCATCAACAAGATATTTTAGGCCGCCTTTAATCTTATCTGTGTTTACCTTCCAGTCGCCAAGTGAACTGTCATCATTATTTCGATGACCAAACCATCCATCATCCATGACGAGCATTTCAATTCCGCACGCCTTTGCTTCCTTTGCTATCGCAAGAAGCTTTTGTGTGTCAAAATTAAAATATGTTGCCTCCCAGTTATTGATCAGGATCGGACGCTTGCTATGGTTATACGGACTGCGAATCATGTGGCTTCGATAAAAATCGTGATAACTTCTGGACATCTTTCCAAGACCCTCTGAGGAGTAAACACAAACTACCTCTGGTGCCTGGAATGATGAACCAGGCGTAAGCTGCCAGCAAAATTCCTCAGCTGAAATTCCCATGACCATACGCACCATGTCAAACTGTGTACGCTCTGTCTGCGCGATAAAGTTTCCAGAATACACAAAATGCATTGCGTAAACCTTACCGTGCTCCTGATCGCACCCCTTTGTGACAAGTGCCTGGAACGGATGCTCCTGATGACTGGATTCTCCTTTTAATGAGGACATCAGCTGCTTTCCGTAAGCGAGCTCACGTCTTTGAATGTGGCGCTCTCTTGCCCATGAGCCATGCAGATTTAAAAGTTCGAAGTTTTCATTGTCCATATCCAGACAAGCGCTGTAAACCTTCTCCAAGCGAAGCGTCTGTGAACCTTCGTTGGTGACATGTGTACTGCGGACAATTACATCTTCCTTCTCAAAAACAGAATACATTAGCTCAACGGACAGACCAAGTACCAAATCCTTACAAGTAATCACAAGTGTCTGTACTTCGTCGTCATTTCCAAATGATGCTGGAAGACCTTCTAAGCGAGGCTTACCATTTGTGATGACGTGGGAGAAATAAAGAATTTCTGATGCCTTGCTTCCTGCTTCATTTCGCACATCAAGACAGCTCTCTCTGTAATCACCGATCCCGCCAGTCGGATATTCCATTGGAAAGAAATCAAGAAAAGCAGACTTTTCTCTCAAATTTTTCGATGGAGTAAATGGCGGCTCCTCTGTGCGAAGCAGTGTGCTGACTGCTTCTCCAAAAAGTCTGTCTCCATAATATACATGACCTACATATCCTTCTTGTGTTAAACCGATTACATAAGTTGTGTTTGTTGTGTCCAGCTGAAACAGCTTTTTCTCTTCAAGATATCGTATCAACTTAATATTTCTCCTTTCCGCGCTATAAAACTTGCACTATCGTTAGTATATCTGACTTCTGTAAAAATGTAAAGTTTCTTCTTATTTTCTGTCTTTTTGCCGTACAACGCCCTCTATTATTTGTGCACATTGCATAAGTTACTGTGTCATTTTTAACATTTATACAAGTCTTCGCGCAAATGCAAGTGTCTGGGCCAACGCTTCCTTTTTTGGCATGTTTGAAAGATGAAGATCATGTGAGTATGCGAGAATCTCACTAAATTTCGGTCCTGGTTTTAATCCAGCCTTAATTAAATCAGCTCCCATCACACATGGCTGCGCCATCGTGTACTGATACCATTCAAGACGCTCCTTTAAAAACTCTTCGTATTCTGGAATAACTTGTCCTTTTCCCTTTCCCATCTGATCGGCCGTTGAAAAAAGAATCAGATCAGATGGCACTGCCGCACTGTCAAACATCTGATTTGTTGCCTTTTTCCCGGCTTGCCCTCTGGCAAGCACATAAGGTCTCATATGAAGTGATACAAGATTTCTGACATAACGGATCAGCTTTGTCTCATTTGTAATGCGCTCTAAAAATTCTTTTACAAGAGGATCGCCCTTTTTTGCATGACCATGAGAATGAATTTCTCCATTCTCTTCTGTTGTTGATATGATTTTTCCAAAATCGTGTACTACTGCTGTCAGCATAAATCCAAGCGGATTTTCTGCCTTGCTTCGAAGTAAGGCTGCACTGTCAAGTACCTGCATAGTGTGATTCCACACATCGCCCTCAGGGTGATACTTTTTAGACTGCTTTACTCCAATAAGCTGTGTTAAATGTAAAAACCAGTCGTCAAGCTGATTCATTTTGTGCATCTGTTCAAAGAAAATGGACGGATGCGCAGCCTTTAACAAAGCTTTTTCAAGCTCGCTCATCACACGCTCATGGGCTAATGTCGTCAAATCCATTGTTCGAGATAATTCAATTGTCTCTGGCGCAATAGAAAATGAAAAGCGCGCGGCAAACTGCGCAGCTCTAAGCACACGAAGCGGATCTTCTGCAAAGGTGTGAGGATTTACATGACGAAGCACTCCTTTTTTTAAATCTTCCTGACCGCCAAAGTGATCAATAATCTCTCCAGTCAGCACATCCTGCATCATGGCATTGATTGTAAAATCGCGGCGCATTGCGGCTTTATATGTTCCAAGAAATGGATCTACATATATTTTAAAATCCTTGTGTCCTCGTCCTGTCGCCTCCTCCTGACGCGGCATAGCAATGTCGATATCGTATCCTCTAAGACCATACACGCCAAAGCTTGCACCCATCTCAGTTCTAGAGCCAAGCCCATCAAGAATATTCTCTAGCTCTTTTGGCTGTACGCCATGGATTTCAATATCAATGTCCTTACTATGCTTTCCCATTAAAAGATCTCGCACGTAGCCTCCGACAAGAAAGGTTCTACCTCCCTTGTCTGCTACGCATGCGGCAATTTTTTCTGCCATTTTCAGATCACGGTTTTCCATAAATTACTACTCTTTCCTCTATATATTGATGTCTCTTCCCTGAAATTCAAAGAAGTCAAAATCTGCCGGAATGCGGCTTCCGCAGCCACCGTTGTTGGCGTAGATGCCGACTAATGTTCCGGTGTGGCGCTTTGGATCATCTGGCACACCCTCATCGCACAGGTAAATGCAGTCTTTTAATACACCTGCCTCGCTCCAGCTTTCTCCGTCATAGCTATATAAAAAGCGTCTTGTCAGACGATCTACCTCTACTTTTAGCCAAATCGGTCCATTTTTAACCTGATTTACCTCTGCAATCAGCTCTTCGCCGTGGTTTCTGTTTATTACAAGCTGCAGCTTTCTTTCGCCTTCAAAACAAAGTGAGAAGCGCGCATATGTCGCGGTGCTGTAATAACAAGTCAGTCCAGCCTGTTCACCATCTCTTGTCGGATCAAATAAAAGCTTTGTGACTGCAATATATGATAATTCTTCCTCTCTTCTTAGCAGCGTATTTTTTGCGCGAATCTCAAAGAGCTGACCATCCTGCGTCCAGATTCGCATATAACCTAGACGTTCTGTCAGTGAATAATTTCCCGGTGCAGGTCTTCTAACGAACTGCCAGTGAACATCTAGTGTGTCGCTGTCAAAATCATCTCTTTGCCACTTTGGATAAACTACCTCTGGCAGATCTGGCGCAGTCTGCTCATTGCTTGGACCTTTGCCCTCGTTAATAACAAACCAGCCATCGTCTAACCATCTTACTGGATCAAGTCCTGTCTCTCTACCCACTGTCGTATAGGCGCCCGGCACGCGTATCTCTCCCGGCTTTGGTGCTTTGCCATTTGCGACTTCGATGCCGCGGTTTGGCCGTCCCATCAGATAATAAACCCACCAGTCTCCGTTTGCATCCTCGATCAGTTTTCCATGACCTGTACGCTGAATAGGCGCGTTTGGATCGAGCTGTCTCATTAAAGGATTATATGGCGATGCTTCATATGGGCCAAATAAATTTTTTGAGCGTCCCACATTTATGCCATGACCATATCCAGTGCCGCCCTCTGCGAGAATTGCATAATAATAATCACCGTGGCGCAGGATATGAGGTCCTTCCGGGCAGCGCTCACCTGTTCCCGGCCAGACAGGAATTAGATCGCCTGTCACTCGCGTACAGTCATCAGAAATTGGAACAAGATTTATTCCAGGACTTATAACCATGTAGTGCTTTCCATCGTCATCTACAAAATGAGACGGATCAATGCTGTCTACCTCCAGCCATGATGGCTTGCTGTAAGGACCTTCTGGTCTGTCTGATGAGACAACTACCTGACGGCGCATAACATTATTATCACGCTTTCCATCTGCATTTAAACGAAGAGTTGCCATTATGATAAAGCGGCCATTGCTGTAGGAAATATCAGGCGCCCAAATTCCATGTGAATCACGTATATCACTTAAATCTAATTCATCAGGATCTGTAATGGCATGACCAATTAACTCCCAGTGCACCATATCCTTTGAATGGCTTATTGCGATTGCCGGAAAGTACTGAAATGTTGAATTAACCATGTAATAGTCGTCTCCCACGCGAACAACTGATGGATCTGGAAAAAAGCCGCGCTGTACGGGATTTTTGTATGTTCTTGTCATTGAAGATCTCCTTGTGTCTTTTTATAAACTGTCTTTTTTACAAGGCAGCTTCCAACAGCCTCACTATGATGAGCTGCACAATAAACTCCGCTCTTTACGCCAACCC
>CAKQXY010000044.1 GCA_934292725.1 uncultured Lachnospiraceae bacterium | reverse complement strand
CCAAAGTCCTTGTGATGTACGCAGACACTAGAACTCCGTCAATGGAACCCCAGTGGCTTGCCGCTGGGTTAAGTCAGATAAACGATATTTCTGACGGAAATTCAATTATCAATAGTTTGCACCGGGCATATGACAACGGAATTGTTCTTAGAGGAGAAATTGGAAGCGAAACGCTTGGATATCTGCAGATGGCGATAAACTGCTTTGATGAATATGCAGCAGGAAGTTTTTCACTGTATCGCTATCAGCGTGTACTCGATTTTCTGTACGCTTTCTGGGGCTGTGCTGATGACTGTGTGGAGGACGAGACTAGCCGCAATATTTTAAAATGCGGTCGTTACATGGAGCGTCTTGATCTGTATTTGAGACTGAAAATGCCGTATTCAAAGATTGAAAAGGAGTACAGCAAGCTGAAGAATCGTACGGAAAAAAGCAGGCTTTCAGTTAATGAAAACGCAAAAATGCGTCTGTCGGAAATACTTGATCAAAAAGAAGAGTGGCAGAAAGAGTACAGAGATGCCATTAACAGTTTGGAGGGATTATTTATCATATGAGAAAGCTTCGGTTTTCTTTTCATACACAGCTGCAATTTGACCAGCCGGTTACGCAGCATTTTTATACACTTCGCTGCATTCCGTCTTCGGACGGGGTGCAGCAGTTGTTTTCTATAAATTGCAGGGTTGCGCCAAAAGGCAATATCCGCTATAATAAAGACGGTTTCTGCAACACAATCGGTACTGGCTGCATCAAAGAGACGCATCAGTACTTTTCTTTTGATGTGGAAGGAGTCGCATTTGTAAAGAATGAAAAACGCAGTGTTCAGGATCTGGATGGCAGAGATGCGATCTATCGTTATCAGACTTTGCTTACGATGCCGGATAACAATATAAAAGAATTTTTAACACAGCTGCAGATAAAAAAGGAAGACGGCGCAGGCGGACTTATTCGTTTAAGAGAAGCGCTTGCAAAGCACATGAAGTATGTGCCAGGTACTACCAATATACAAACTACCGCATCACAGGCATTTCGTCAGGGCACGGGTGTTTGTCAGGACTATGCTCATATTTATCTGGCAATGGCAAGACTTTTGGGATATCCAGCCAGATATATGTCAGGAATGATGCTTGGAGAGGGCGCCACACATGCATGGGTGGAGGCCGCTGTTGACGGAAAATGGATAGGTATTGACCCTGCAAATGATTGTCTTGTTGATGATCGTTATATTTGTTTTGCGCATGGACGCGATTATGCAGACTGCCCAGTTGAGAGAGGTATTTTTTTAGGAGCCGCATCACAAAGTCAAGAAGTGCTTGTGAGTGTTTGGGAAAAATAAAAATACGTATGTGGTCTGTAAAGATTAAAAGCTAGTCCAAAAATATATCTGTAAAAATGTGAGAAGGAAAAGAAAGATGATAGAAACAGTTGTATCAATGGGCCTGGCAGTGGATGAGGCCATGGAAATACGAAAAAACCACTTAGCACCGAAGGTGCTTACAGGGAAGGAAAAGCGCATCTGTATAGTCACTGGAACGCATGGAGATGAGCTTGAAGGACAATATGTCTGCTATGAAATTATTAGAAGAATCAATGAGAATCCATCATGTTTAAAGGGAATTGTTGATGTGTATCCGGCGACAAATCCACTCGGTGTGGACTGTATGACAAGAGGTGTTCCAATGTTTGATTTGGATTTAAACCGTATTTTCCCGGGAAATGAGCATGGTCATATGGCAGAGTATGCAGCATCAAAAATAATCGAAGATATCGCAGGTGCAGATGTCTGTATAGACATTCATGCAAGCAATGTGTTTTTGAGAGAGATTCCGCAGGTGCGCATCAATGAACAGACAGTTGATACGCTTTTGCCGCTTGCAAAGGAGTTAAATGTAGATTATATCTGGATTCATGCCGCGGCTACAGTGTTGGAATCTACACTTGCGTACAGTTTAAATGTGCGCAATACCCCAACGCTTGTTGTTGAGATGGGTGTCGGACTTCGCATAACAGAGGCTTTTTGTCATCAGCTGACTGATGGTATTTTCCATTTAATGGCACAGCTTGGGATCTGGGATGGTCCTCACTTGGAAACAGTAAAGAAACCAATCGTTTCTACTGATGGATGTGTTGGATTTATCAATGCGGAGAGCACTGGTATTTTTGTGCCGTGTGTAAAGCATTGGGGCAGCGTCAAAAAGGGAGAGTGTATCGGTGAGGTGCTTGAACCGATCACAGGAACTGTCTGCCAGCGGGTGGAGTCTCCGATGGATGGAATGGTCTTTACGCTGCGTGAGCATCCTATTGTATCGGAGGGATCGCTTTTGGCAAGGATTCTTGGAGGTGTAGAAAACAATGATTAAAGAATCTTTATATACATTTAAATCACCATATAGACAAGACATGCACATGTATGGCTATCATTTTGGAAGGGGAGAAAAGAGTGCATGCATCGTCGGTGCAATTCGCGGAAATGAAGTTCAGCAGCTTTATATTTGTGCTCAATTGGTACAGCGTTTAAAGGAGCTTGAACAAAAGGGAGCAATTGCGTCTGGAAAGCGTATCACTGTCATTCCATCTGTCAATCATTATTCGATGAATGTCGGAAAACGCTTTTGGCCGTCAGATAATACCGATATCAATCGTATGTTTCCAGGCTATAACTTGGGTGAGACTACACAGCGCATTGCGGCTGGTCTTTTTGAGGCAGTAAAGGGCTATGAGTATGGCATTCAGCTGGCCAGTTTTTACATTCCTGGTGATTTTGTAGCGCATGTACGCATGATGGATACCGGATATCAAAATGCAAGTCTTGCAAATCTGTTTGGACTTCCTTATGTAGTCATTCGCAAGCCGCGCCCGATCGACACGACAACATTAAATTATAACTGGCAGGTGTGGGAGAGCAATGCATTTTCAGTTTATACCAATAAGACAGACAGTATTGATGAACAGAGCGCGCAGCAGGCAGTGTCTGCGATTCTTCGCTTCTTAAATCGCATGGGAATATTGCGCTACAATTGTCACGGAGGTTTTATTTCAAGCACCATCCACGAGGATGAGCTGATGAGTGTTGTGTCAGATGTTCCAGGTATTTTCCTTCGCCGCAAAAATGCTGGTGAGGAGGTACAGGTAGGTGATGTGCTGGCAGAAATCATTGATCCGCTTGAGGGTGAGATTCGTGAGCAGATTTTAGCACCATCGGATGGCGTGATCTTCTTTGCACATGATGAGCCGCTTGTGATGGAGCATTCCACAGTATTTAAGCTAATTAAGCGTCTTCATATTTAAAAACAGGTATATAGAAAGGCAGTCAAATAAATTATGGAAAACCAGTTTTATCAGATGTATCTGGATGAGTTAAGTGAAATTCCAGAGTGTACAAACGAGGAGATGGAAACACTGTTAAATAGTCTTCCAAACGAGGAGGCAGTAAAGCGTCTGACAGAGGGCAGTCTTGCCTATGTAGTGCGTGAGGCAGCAAAGTATGCAGGAAATGATGTTGAGATATCAGATCTTGTTCAGGAAGGAAACATGGCGCTTTTGCTTGTGTTAAAAAACTATGCGTCGCATCCAGTTGCAGGTGATGATGCAGTTTCCTATTTTAATCAGCTCCGTGAGCGCGCAGTTCATATGGCAATGGAAGCAGTTACAGAAGAGCAGAAGCAAAGTGAGCAGACAGCAGAAAAATTAACCGCGTCTGTTAACGTCTTAAATGTAGTTATGACAAAGCTTGCAGAAGAGCTTGGACGTGAGCCTAACCTTTCTGAAATCGCAGCAAAGATGCAGATGAGCGAGGATGAGGTGCAGGCTGTTATGAAGGAAGCGATCAATGCTGTTGCTGTTGACAGGAGTGAGGCAGCGCAAAAGGAAGACGAAGCACTAGAAAATCAGTAAGTAAGAAAAAATATAGTGGAAGAGAGGCACTTCTATATGAAACGGGCGATTGTAAAGCGGTTTATTGTTGTACTGATTGTGGCGATGGCAATCAGCAGTATTGTCATAAGTATGTCATATTATCGTCTGGCAAGTCGTCGCGTCATGGAGGATATGAAGCCAGTACTGCTTTTGTTAGATGCCACAATTGACTGGGAGAGCAGCGATCTTGAAAAACAGATTATTGAAATCAGCAGTCAGATGAACAATGATTATAGAATTACAATTATTGATAATGATGGAAGTGTTTTGGCTGATTCTGAGACTGGAAATCCAGAGACGATGGAAAATCATAAAAACAGAAAGGAAGTCAAGGAAGCCTTTCAAGACGGATTTGGAACAAAGGTGCGCAATTCCAGTACAATCAAAGGAAGTATGATGTATGCGGCATATTGCTCACCAACGCAGCATAAGGTCATTCGTATTTCCATCCATCATGATGTGATTACAGATCTGATGAAAATGATGGTGCCGTCTATTGCGATTAGCCTTTTGCTGGCATTATCAGTTGCCGGAGTGCTGACAAATAAATTTGCCAATTCCGTCACGAAGCCGATTCTTGAAATCTCACACAAGCTTGAGGGTATCTATGATGAGAAAATTGATTTTAATTTTCCTCATTATCAGTATGATGAGTTAAATATCATTGCGCGCACAACAACTGACATGTCAAAAAGCGTGCAGGATTACATACGAAAGCTTGAAAAAGAAAAGACGATTCGTCAGGAATTTTTCAGCAATGCTTCTCATGAATTAAAAACACCGCTTACGGCAATACGCGGCTATGCCGAGCTTCTTCAAAGTGGTATGGCATCAGATACAAATATGCAAAAAGAGTTTTTAGGGCGCATTCACTCAGAGGTGGAGGAAATGACAAGCCTGATCAATGACATATTGATGATTTCCAGATTGGAGACTAAAGAATTGATGCCAAACAAGGAGATGTTAAGTGTCAAACTAGTGGCAGAAGAGGTTCAAAAAACACTTAAGCCGTTAGCAGATGAGAATAATGTATCACTTGAGATACATTGCTGTGATGATTTTGTTTATATGGATCGCAGTCATCTGCAGGGAATATTGTCTAACCTGATGGGAAATGCAGTTAAATATAACAGACCAGGCGGCTTTGTTCAAACCGATATCACAATGGACAGCACAAGTCTTTCAATTCGTGTGGAAGATAGTGGTATAGGCATTGCAAAGGAGGACCAGAAGCGTATCTTTGAGCGTTTTTATCGTGTAGACAAGGGACGCAGCAAGCGGGTTGCCGGTACGGGACTTGGTCTTTCTATTGTAAAACATGTAACAGAATTTTATGGCGGCTGTGTCAGCGTAGAGAGTCAGTCAGGTGTGGGAAGTACATTTCTTGTTCAGCTTCCGGCAGCATCATTAGTTCAAAAATAAGAACAAGAATGAAAGGTTAATATTTTATGAAAAAAAAGAAAGCGTCTCTTGGACGTCGTATGAAGGAGTTTGTGAAAACAAGCGTTGTATGGGGACCGCTTGATCATAATCTGTTTTTTACGATTATTTTCTTAAATGTATACGGAATTATTATGGTATACAGTGCCAGCTATAACAATTCGATTACAAAGAATTATAGCTATTTTATGAATAATCAGCTTAAAAATGTAATATTTGGATTTATCATAATGATTATTGCTTCATATATTAATTATCACCGTATTGTGCGGTTTGGCTGGGGCTGGTTTTGGCTTTTTTTAGCAGTATGTATTATTGCGGCACTAAAGACGCCGCTAGCTCACAGTGAGCTTGGTGCAACAAGATGGATAAAACTTGGTTCCATCAGCTTTCAGGCAGCTGAGCCAATAAAGGCAGCCATAATTATTTTCTTTGCTTATTATGTGAGCTATTGGGGATTAAACAGGTGGTATAATCAGGTGCTTGCGTGCCTGCTTGCTATTGCACTTTTGGGCTTTTTATTCTTCTTCTCAAATAATTTAAGTACAGTTATCGTTTTGTTTTGTATTTGTGCTGTTATAATTTTATCAAGTGTAAAAAAGCCAGATCTTTACTGGTATTTCCTGATTGGTCTTGCATTAGTTATCATAGCAGCAATTTTTGTTACTGTTTATCTTTTGATGCATCAGGGCGCAGAAAACTTTAGATTCGTGCGTATACGTGCATGGCTTCATCCAGAGGAATATGCAGCAGACGAAGGTCTTCAGGCGATGCAGGCGCGCTATGCAATTGGCGCAGGCGGTTTCTGGGGCAAGGGTCTTGGACAGAGCCTTATTAAATTCAAGCTGTCATATTCTTATAATGACTTTATTCTGGCTATTATCTGCGAGGAACTTGGCGTGTTTGGCGTTATAGTGATGATGACATTATTTGGATATTTGCTGTATCGTATTTACAAGATTGCGCAGAATGCATGGGATATTGAAGGAAAAGTATTGGCAATAGGTGTGTTTACGCAGATCGCGCTCCAGTTATTGATAAATGTGATGGTTGTCACTAGTGTAATTCCGACAACAGGTGTCACACTTCCATTTTTCAGTGCTGGTGGTACATCAGTTGTTTTCCTGCTTGCAGAGCTTGGAATGGTATTAAATGTAGACAAGTATGCGAAGGAACGCAGATTTTTTGAGGAAGCAGAACGCCATGTTGCCCAGATGGAGCAGCGAGGCGGTATCGGAGCAGCAGGATGGAGACGCCGTCTTGATTCGGCAAGAACACACAGATAAAAATTTATTTCAAATAAAAAAGTGCCTGGCGGTCAGCCGCGGGCACTTTTTTGTATATATTATACGCGCTCTGCAATAGTGTAGATCAGCTGCTCGGAGCTGTCCCAATCAAGACATGGATCAGTGATTGATTTTCCGTAGATGTGCTCACCAATCTTTTGACTTCCGGCTTCGATGTAGCTTTCAATCATTACACCCTTTACAAGATTTTCAATTTCCTTAGAGTGAGTACGGCTGTGCATAACTTCCTTTACGATACGGATCTGCTCCATATGTCTCTTTCCAGAGTTGGAGTGATTAGCATCAACAACACATGCTGGATTAAGCAGATTTCTTTCCTGATACATTTCGTACAGACGATAAAGATCCTCATAGTGATAGTTCGGAATTGTTTTTCCGTATTTATCAACAGCACCGCGCAAAATAGTGTGAGTTAATGGATTTCCATCTGTCTGAACTTCCCAGCCGCGGAAGATAAAGTCATGTCCATGCTGTGCAGCAACAACGGAGTTTAACATAACAGATAAGTCACCGCTTGTCGGGTTTTTCATACCAGCAGGAATGTCAATTCCGCTTACTGTCAGACGATGCTGCTGATTTTCAACAGAACGGGCACCGACAGCAACATATGAAAGAATATCTGACAGGTAACGCCAGTTTTCCGGATACAGCATCTCATCGGCAGCAGTCATACCAGTCTCAGCAACAGCACGCATGTGCATATGGCGTATTGCAAGGATTCCGGCTAACATATCCGGTTTTTTCTCAGGGTCTGGCTGGTGAACCATGCCCTTATAGCCTTCACCAGTAGTACGCGGCTTGTTTGTGTAGATACGCGGAATCAGAATCAGCTTGTCAGAAACCTTCTCCTGAACACGTGCCAGTCGGTGAACATAATCTAAAACTGCATCTTCGTTATCAGCAGAGCAAGGACCAATAATGACAAGAAATTTGTCACTCTCGCCGGTAAATACCTTGCGGATCATCTCATCACGTTCCTTTTTAACCTGTATAATCGCGTCAGATACCGGGTACTGTTCACGAATCTCGGCAGGCGTAGGAAGCTTTTTCACAAAATTAAAACTCATAGTAATTCCTCTTTTCTCATCTAGTAAAGACACTCACAATTATAAATAGGAAGATTTGGAATGTCAAGTGTAAAGATTATCGTTTCAGGTATACTATAAAAGTGTAAATGTTTGACAGGAAAGGAGATTTTTTATGTGGCTGATTGTTTTTGTGATAATTATCATTGCCGCGGTCATTGTCTGTTTTTCACTTGCAGCAGCGGCAAAAAATGCAGAAATGATTTCACAGCTGTGGCTTGAAAAGCAGCGCATAAAACAGGAAATTTTATGCACAAACAAAACAAAAGACGAACAGAAAATGTGAAAATCAAGGTATACTTTTGACTCAATTTGAATTAAAATGATAGTGAACATCCTGTGGGAGCAAACAGTGAAAAAACGAATTTGGATCGCTTTTTTATGCCTTATTATTCTTGTCACTACATTTGGCTTGCCGCAGCCTTCCTGTGCAGATGAGACGGCGGGTGGGATTTCGCTCACCTGTCCATCTGCTATATTGATGGAAGCCTCTACAAAAAGCGTTATATACGAGAAAGCACCTGATGAAAGAAGAAGTCCTGCTAGTATAACAAAGATCATGACGGCAATTTTGATTTTTGATGCCATTGAATCAGGAAAAATTTCTCTTGAAGATGAGGTTGTGACGAGTGCCTATGCAAAATCAATGGGAGGCTCTCAGGTCTATCTGGAAGAAGGAGAAAAGCAGACAGTTGACACATTGATCAAATGCATTATGGTTTCTAGTGGAAATGATGCAAGTGTTGCAATGGCAGAGTACATAGCGGGAAGCGAGTCAGGCTTTGTTCAAATGATGAATGAGCGAGCTGCCTCTCTTGGAATGGAAAATACGCATTTCGAGGACTGCTGTGGGTTAACTGATTCAGACAATCATTATACAACAGCACGTGATATCGCACTTATGGCGCAGGAGCTGATAACACGTTATCCGCAGATTAAATCATATACGACGATCTGGATGGAAAATATTACCCATGTAACAATGCAGGGAAGCAAGGAATTTGGACTTGCCAATACTAACAAGCTTTTAAAACAGTACCCATATACGACAGGTTTAAAAACAGGTTCAACAAATAAAGCAAAGTATTGTGTATGTGCGACAGCAAATAAGGATGGTGTGGAGTTAATAGCTGTTATCATGGGCTGCCCAAACTATAAAGATCGCTTCAGTGAGGCACAGTCACTGCTCCAATTTGGCTATACAACATGTAAGCTGTATCAGGATGAAAATCCTCCCGAACTTATGCCTATACTAGTAAAGGGAGGAATAGATAAGCAGGTTCCGGCTGTATATAAGGAAAATTTTTCATGGCTGTTTGTGTCAGGTGAAGATTTTTCAAATATGGAAAGGGTGCTTACAACAAATGAGCTTACAGCACCAATTGAAAAGGGGGAGCAGATTGGTACGGTGACTTACCGGCTGAATGGAAAAGAGCTTGGAAGTATCGGCATTTACGCAGGCGAGTCTGTCCGTGAGGCAAAATTTTTCGATTATCTGCTTAACATTGTGCTGCAGTGGATGGCAGTTATTTAAATAAATCCGCCGCAACTTGATTAAAAGAACGAAAGGAAATATAAATGAACAAATGGATTATGGCAGGCACAGCAGCTGCATTTACGGGTGCAGCTGCGTTTGCCCGCTCAGAATATGAACGAACTCATCTTGATGTTGTGCACTATGACATTAAAACAGATAAGCTTGGTTTGGAATGGAATGGCTTTAAGGCTGTTTTTCTTTCTGATCTGCATGATAATAGCTTTGGCATGGAGAATGAAGATTTGCTTGCGGCAATTGAAAAAGAACAGCCTGATATTGTTTTAATTGGAGGTGATATGCTAGTAGTAAAAGAGTGGGCTGCACCTCATTTTGATATGCTTACCAGCTTGTATGAAAAACTTGTTGAGCGATATCCAGTGTATTACGCATTTGGCAATCATGAACAGCGCATGAAGGAAGAGCCACTTACGTATTCTGGCTGGTGGCAGAGTTACTGGAAAGTGCTTAAAGATAGTGGTATGCATGTTCTTGTCAATAAAAGTGAAGAGATCATAAAAAATGGTGGTACGATGCGTATAAGCGGCATCACGCTGCCACGGGAATGCTATCGAAAGGGGCGTATTCCGTCATTATCAGTCGGGTATCTGGATAAAAAAATTGGAAAAGCCTCAGACAAAAACTTTGAACTGCTGCTTGCACACACACCAACATTTGCAAAGACATATGCCGATTGGGGTGCCGATTTGGTGCTTAGTGGCCATTTTCATGGAGGTACCATTAGAATCCCTGGTCTTGGCGGTGTGATGACACCGCAGCTGCAGTTTTTCTCACCTCTTGCAAGAGGAAGTGTGACACAGAAAAATACAAATATCATAGTCAGCGGAGGTTTAGGCACGCACAGCATCAATGTGCGCCTTAACAATTTGCCGCAGCTTGTTGTTTTGACATGGAAAACTCATTGAATTTCATTGTATAGTATGCTATACTGATATCGTCTAACTATAGAAAAGGAGTGTCGGATGTTATCATACAAACTGGAAAAATTTGAGGGGCCGCTTGATCTGCTCCTTCATTTGATTGAAAAAAATAAAGTCAGCATATACGATATTCCGATTTTTGAAATTACAAATCAGTATATGGAGTATGTCAATGCCATGGAGGAAGAGGATCTTGATATTGTCAGTGAGTTTCTTGTCATGACAGCGACGCTTCTGGATATAAAATCCAGACTTCTGCTTCCTGCTGAGAAGGATGAAAATGGCGACGAGATTGACCCAAGAGAAGAATTAGTGACTCGTCTTGTTGAATATAAAACATACAAAAGTTTAGGTGAGCAGTTAAAAAGCAGGCAGCTTTTGGCGTCGCGCTTGCTTTACAAGGATCCAACAATCCCAGATGAAGTGTCAAAATATGAGCCTCCTGTTAATGTGCAGGATATGTTAAGCCGCGTGACATTAGAGCGTCTTCAGGAAATTTATCGTATGGTGACGCGCCGTCAGGTGGACAAGATTGATCCTGTGAGAAGCAAATTTGGCAATATTGAAAAGGATCCGGTGCGCTTGTCGCAAAAGCTGGCGCTTGTTTATGAATATGCACAGCAAAAAAAGCATTTTTCATTTCGAGGGCTACTTCAAAAGCAGTATACAAAAGCAGATGTGGTTGTTACGTTTCTCGCTTGTCTTGAGTTAATCAAGATTGGACGCCTTACTGTTAAGCAGGAGGGAACATTTAGGGATATTCATCTTGACTGGAATGAGGAATGTACTACGACGATCACAAGAGAAGATATGGAGCAGTATGATTAACTGCTTATACAAATGAACAAAGATGGCAGCTGACAGGCATGTGCCAGATAGAAACAGGAGTAACAGCATTATGGAAAAACGCGACTATTATCCTATTTTGGAAAGTATTTTATTCACAATGGGAAAAAGCGTAGAAATCAAAACGTTAGCAGAGGCACTTAAGCTGACACAAGAAGAAATCAAACAGATATTACAGGATATGGCAAAGGAATACAGCGAAAAGCAAAGAGGCATTCAGCTTGTCTTTTTGGAAGATAGTGTTCAGCTTTGCACAAAGCCGCAGTATTATGAGTATTTGATACGCATTGCATCAAGACCGCAAAAGCAGGTTTTAAGTGATTCAGTGCTTGAAACACTCTCTATTGTGGCGTACAAGCAGCCTGTCACAAGAGGTGAAATTGAGCGTATCCGAGGGGTGAAGTCAGATCATGCAATTGCGAAGCTTATGGATTATGATCTGATTGAAGAAATTGGAAGACTTGATGCGCCGGGGCGTCCTGTATTATTTGCTACGACAGAAGAATTTTTGCGCTGTTTTGGTGTGTCATCTGTGGCAGAACTGCCGCAGGCAGCACCGGAACAGATCATGGAATTTAAGGAAGAGGCTGAAAGTGAGATTCCGGTAACTGTATAAGCAAGGTAAAAAAGCACGAAATAATGAGTCACTGCATATGATATAGAAAGGTGCATAGCGGGGGATTTTGCTTGGAGACGTTCAAGAAACCTCTTACGGCGGCACAGGAAAAGGAGTATCTTAGACAGATGAATCAGGGATCATCTGAGGCGAGGACTCTTTTGATTGAGCATAATATGCGTCTAGTGGCTCATATTATCAAAAAATATGCATTTACAGATAAGGAGACGGATGATCTGTTGTCAATCGGAACGATTGGTCTTATAAAGGCGGTCAACACTTTTGATGTTTCAAGGGGAAACCGATTGTCGAGCTATGCAGCAAAATGTATCGACAATGAGATACTGATGCTGCTGCGTGCAGAAAAAAAGATGAGCCGTGAAGTCAGCTTATATGAACCAATAGGAACGGATAAGGAAGGTAATGAGATTCATCTTTTTGATGTGATTGAATCTGGTGAATGTGATGCCTCAGAGCATTACTGCAAAAAGGAGGATATATGTCGTCTGCACAGGGGAATCCAGACGGTGCTTCTTCCTAAAGAAAAGCGAGTAGTTGTTCTTCGCTATGGACTTTTCGGACATATCGTTCACACACAAAAAGAGGTGGGAAGTGTGCTTGGTATTTCAAGATCGTATGTCAGCCGCATTGAAAAGAGTGCACTTGAGAAGTTAAGAAGCTTTTTGATGATGTAAAACACAGAAAGGCACGGAAAATGAAAGAAAAGTATATTGATTCAAGCAGCAGAAGAGATCGTCTGCATCTGTATATCTGGATGCCGAAAGACCAGCCAAAGCCAGGTCTTATCGTTCAGATGACACACGGAATGGTAGAGCATATGGGTCGTTATGAGGAGCTGGCACAATATTTGAATGCGCATGGCATAGGCGCAATTGGCCATGATACGCTTGGCCATGGAAAAAGTGCGCAGACCAGCTCACAGTTTGGCTTTTTTGCCAAGAAAAATGGAGATCGCTGTCTTGTTACAGATGTTGCACGTGTGACAGCTTACATTAGAAAGCAGTATCCAGATAGTCATATTGTATTGCTGGGCCACAGCATGGGATCATTTGTCTCAAGACAGTATCTCACACAGTATGGCTCGAAGATTGATGGTGCAATTTTAATGGGAACAGGCGATCCTGGAAAGCTAAAGGTAGCGTTTGGCCTTGCAGTGGCAGGCTTTACACGTGTGCTTCGCGGCGATTTTTACAGGAGTGATCTTATCAATTATCTGATGTTAGACAGTAATGATCACTACTTTTTTGAAAAGGAATGCACAAGCTGGTTAAGCAGCAATCAAGATGAGGTGGATCGTTATCACGGTGATGAATATTGTGGCTTTCAGTTTACTGTAAGTGCATATCTTGATTTCTTCCGAATTTTGATGAAGCTTGCCCAAAATAAAGGAACAGCCAAAATTCCAAAGAGACTGCCTATTCTTCTTTTGTCGGGAAAGGATGATGCAATAGGTGAATTTGGAAAGGGAGTGACGCGTGTGTATGACCGTTATAAAAAGGCAGGGATACATGACGTTTCAATGAAACTCTATCCGGGAATGCGCCATGAGCTTCTTCATGAGACAGAAAGAAAACAGGTTCTGGAAGATATTCTTTCTTGGATCGAAGAACACTTCGAACAGGAGTGATTATACACAAAAGAAAAATATAGTTTTGCGCATTTACATAAAATGACAAAATGCAGCATAAGGTACCTTAAGAGAAGACAATCTGTCAAAATATGGCAGGTTGTCTTTGTGCGTTCAAAAACAAAAAAATATTTAAAATGAACAGGAAAGGGTAAAGCAATGGTTGCAAAAGTGTATACGGGAACAACAAATGGAATCGAGGGTATTCTTGTGTGTGTGGAGGCAGATATCAGTGACGGACTGCCGAGCTTTGATATGGTAGGCTATCTTGGGGCAGAGGTGAAGGAGGCAAGAGAGCGGGTGCGAACAGCACTTAAAAATTCAGGATTTCGACTGCCTCCAAGCCATATCACGGTCAATCTTTCACCTGCCGATTTAAGAAAGCAGGGCAACTATTTTGATCTGCCTATTGCGCTTTCAGTGCTTGCTGCTGCAGGCTTTGTGCGCATGGATGAATTAGAAAATAAAATATTTATTGGAGAGCTGGGTCTTGACGGAAAAATACGTCCTGTAAATGGCACGCTTGTACTGGCAGAATGCGGGCAGAAGGCAGGTATAAAAAAGGCAGTTGTGCCTAAGGAAAATGCGAGGGAAGCTGCCTGTCTGCAGGAGACAGTTGTTTACGGAACGAAAACGTTAAAGGAAATTGTGGAGCTGTTAAATAATCCAGATCGGCTTGAAGAAAACAGACAGGCAGTTCTTTATGAGACATCTGACAAAGAAGACGATTCGCTTGACTATGACGAGCTTTATGGACAAGAACGCATGAAGCGTGCAGCAATGGTGGCATCAGCAGGTTTTCATAACCTTTTATATATTGGACAACCAGGTTCTGGTAAGAGCATGAGTGCAAAAAGAATACCTACAATTATGCCTGAAATGACATATAAAGAGCAGCTTGAGGTGACAAAGATTTATAGTGTGGCTGGGCTTCTTGATTACAAAGAGGGACTTATAAAAAAGCGTCCGTTTCGAAGTCCGCACCACACAATTTCGGCGACTGCACTTGCTGGAGGAGGGCGATTTCCAAAGCCAGGAGAGATCAGTCTGGCACACCATGGAGTATTATTTTTGGATGAGCTGGCAGAGTTTAAGCGTGATACACTAGAAATTATGAGGCAGCCGCTAGAAGATGGAAAGGTCACAATAAGCCGTGTCAATGGAAGCTGCAGTTATCCAGCAGAATTTATGCTGGTTGCAGCGATGAACCCGTGTCCGTGCGGCTATTTTCCAGACAGAAGCCGCTGCCGATGCAGTGTGGGTGAGATCAGACGTTATAGAGACCGTATTTCACGACCGATGCTTGATCGTATTGACATTTGCACGGAGGCCTTTGCAGTAAAATTTGATGATTTGTCACAGGCAAAAAAGGGAGCGGATTCGTCATCTATGCGTGCTAGTGTCACAGAGGCAATTAGTCGTCAGCGCATGCGCTATAAGGATGATGGAATATTATTTAATTCGCAGCTTAAGGGATCAAGACTTTCAAAATATTGTCATCTTGATCAGCAAAAGGAAGAACTTCTTCGTCAGGCATTTGAGTCAATGGGTCTTAGTGTGCGTGCAAGAGATCGGATTTTGCGCGTCTCAAGAACAATTGCCGATCTTGAGGGAAGTGAGCAGATTAAAGAAGCACATTTGGCAGAGGCTATAAGCTATCGGAGTATTGATCGAAAATATTGGGGGGAAATGTAAAATGGAGCGAAAAAAAGCATATTATTGGTGTACATGCCTTCAGATGATTACACCTATTAAGGTGCGTCGTTTAATTGAGGAGGCTGGAGGACCGAGCGAAGTTTTTGGACAAAGTGATGAGAAACTTGTTCAAATGGGATTTACAGCAAGGGAGCAAAGAATTTATCATGAAGCCTGTGCGATGGAAAAAACAATAGAGAATGAATATGAAAAGCTTTCACAGTCAGGGATTCATTTTGTTACAATAGAGGATGAAGAGTATCCGGCGCTTTTAAAGGAAGTGGCAGACCGTCCCATTGGGCTTTTTGTGAAGGGGAATCTTCCAAAGCCTGATTTTCCTAAAATTGCAATTGTCGGAGCGCGTGCGTGCAGCAGCTATGGAAAGGAGTGCGCAGAGGAAATCGCAAGAGAGCTGTCAGCGGCAGGTGCACAGATCGTAAGCGGGATGGCGTATGGCATTGACTGCTGCAGCCAAAAGGCAGCGCTTGAGGCAGGCAGTTCATATGCAGTGCTAGGCGGTGGTGTCGATATATGTTATCCACGGGAAAATATTGGATTGTATGAAAAGCTAATACGTCAAGGCGGCGTGATTTCTGAGATGCGTCCGAAAACACGCAGTATTCCCGTCCTTTTTCCGCGCAGAAACAGGATTATAAGCGGTATTTGTGATGCTGTCATTATTATCGAGGCACGAAAAAAGAGCGGTTCTTTGATTACTGCAGAGTTTGCGGGTGAGCAGGGAAGAAGTGTCTATGCAGTGCCAGGTTCAATATTTTCAGATCTTAGTGAAGGCTGTCATGAGCTGATTAGAAATGGTGCTGCATTATTGTCATCACCACAGGATATACTTGCAGATTTTAAGTTAGAAGCTGCAGCAAGAAAAGTACATAGACAAAAGATGCCTTTGACAGAGATTGAGCAGGATGTGTATCGCTTTATCAAAAATGAACCTGTTCATATGGAAATTCTTTTGCAAAAGACAGGATATCCGGCCGGAACTTTATGCAGTGCTTTATTTCAGATGGAGCTAAAAGGTTACATCAGCGAAGAAGCAGGAGGCTGCTATAAAAGAACATTTAATGTGTCAGATTCGTAAAATTTATATGAAATAAAATAAAAAGGGCTAAAAAGGGCTTGCAATCCGTAAAATAAGAGTGTATAGTGATTTCCGATTGAAAAAATGTACGCATGGTACATTGCTGGAGGAAAGCATGGCGAAGTATCTTGTTATCGTAGAGTCACCTGCGAAGGTTAACACTATAAAAAAATTCTTAGGAGCTAACTATCAGGTTATGGCTTCTAATGGGCATGTAAGGGATCTGCCCAAGAGTCAGTTAGGGTTCGATGTTGAAAATGATTACGAACCAAAGTATATTACAATCCGCGGAAAAGGGGATATTTTGGCGAAGCTTCGTAAGGAAGCAAAAAAGGCTGAAAAGATTTATCTGGCAACGGACCCTGACCGCGAGGGAGAGGCAATCTCATGGCATCTGTCAAAGGCACTGAAGCTGGAAGATGACCAGATTAAAAGAATCACATTTAATGAGATCACAAAAAATGCAGTAAAGGCATCCTTAAAGGAGCCGCGTGCAATTAATATGAATCTGGTTGACGCACAGCAGACAAGACGTATCTTAGACCGTATGGTTGGATATGAGATCAGTCCTGTACTTTGGGCAAAGGTAAAAAGAGGTCTTAGTGCAGGAAGAGTCCAGTCTGTTGCACTTAGACTTATCTGTGATAGAGAGGCAGCAATTGAGGCATTTATTCCAAAGGAGTATTGGAGTTTAGATGTTTTACTTGATGTGCCAAGTTCTAAAAAGCCATTAAAGGCACAATTTTACGGAAAAGATTCCAAAAAGCTTACGATTGAGAATGAAGCCCAGTTAAATGAAATTGTAAAGGCAGTGGAGAGCGACAAATTTGTTGTAAAGGAATTGGCACATAAAGAAAGAAAAAAGAAGGCACCAATGCCATTTACTACAAGTACGCTGCAGCAGGAAGCTGCAAATCAGCTGAATTTCTCAACACAAAAAACGATGCGTATCGCACAGCAGCTGTACGAGGGTGTTTCAATTGAGGGCGAGGGTACGATAGGTTTGATTACGTATTTAAGAACTGATTCCACACGTATCGCAGCAGAGGCTGATACAGCAGCAAGAGCATATATTGAAAAAACGTATGGCGAAAAATATCTGACACAGGCAAAAAAGGAAGAGGCTGCTAAAGGTCATATTCAGGATGCGCATGAAGGTATTCGTCCTACAGACATCACAAGGGAGCCAGTCCGCGTAAAAGAATCTCTTTCACGTGATCAGTTCCGTTTGTACCAGCTGATTTGGAGACGCTTTACTGCAAGCCGCATGGCAGATGCTGTTTATATGATGAATCATGTACAGCTTGAAGCAGGCGGATATGAGTTTTCAGCAGTCAGCTCAAAGCTTTCATTTGACGGCTTTATGAGTATTTATAATGACGGTGAAGAAAAAGCAGCGAGCGCACCTGCTGTTGATCATCTCAGTGAGGGTATGGAGCTTTCAGTGAGTGAAAAAGAGACACAGCAGCATTTTACACAGCCACCGGCTCATTTTACAGAGGCAACGCTTGTTCGTATGCTTGAGGAAAAGGGAATAGGACGTCCATCTACTTATGCACCGACAATTACTACTATTCTTGCACGTCACTACATCACAAAGGAAAAGAAAAATCTGTATGTGACGGAGCTTGGTCAAGTCGTAAACAACATTATGATGAAATCCTTCCCGATTATCGTAGATGCTGAGTTTACTGCCAATATGGAGTCTTTGCTTGATATGGTTGGAGAGGGCATGGTTGAGTGGAAGAGCATTGTTAGAAACTTCTACCCAGATCTTCATGAGGCAGTAGAGGCAGCAAACAGAGAACTTGAGAGCGTCAAGATCGAGGATCAGCTGTCAGATGAATTTTGTGAACTGTGCGGAAGACAGATGGTTATTAAGTATGGTCCTCATGGAAAGTTTTTGGCGTGTCCGGGATTTCCTGACTGTCGAAATACAAAGCCGTATCTTGAAAAGATTGGCGTAGCCTGCCCGAAGTGCGGCAAAGATCTTGTCATCCGAAAGACGAAAAAGGGTCGTGTTTACTATGGCTGTGAGGGCGCACCGGACTGCGACTTTATGTCATGGAATCGTCCGACTGGACATAACTGCCCGAAATGTGGCTCTTATATGATCAAAAAGGGAAACAGAGAGTGCTGTTCTGACGCTGCGTGCGGCTATATTGCAAAGTCGGAGGAATAAATCTGACAAAACTGTGAAATATTCTTGTAAAATTATTCATTTTGTGATATGATACTGTACAAAGAATAAATTGCATTGGAGGAACCCAATATGAGCGTGCAGTTGCTGGATAAAACAAGAAAAATCAACAAACTTTTGCATAACAACAATACCAGCAAAGTTGTCTTTAATGACATCTGTGAGGTATTAAGTGAGATTCTGGAATCCAATATTCTGGTACTCAGCAAGAAGGGTAAGGTTTTAGGTTTCAGTGTCTGGAAGGATGTGGATGTAATTAATGAGCTGATGGAAAACAACATCGGATCATTTGCGGATCATATGCTCAACGAGCGTCTGTTAAGCGTACTTTCCACAAAAGAGAATGTCAATTTGGCTACACTTGGATTCTCTCAGGAAAACGGTGAGAAATATCAGGCAATCGTAACACCAATCGAGATCGCAGGTGAGAGACTTGGTACACTGTTTATCTACAGAGAGCACACAGGATACGGCATTGATGATATCATCTTAAGTGAGTATGGCACCACTGTAGTAGGACTGGAGATGCTTCGTTCTGTAAACGAAGAGAGCGCAGAGGAAAATAGAAAGAAGCAGATCGTAAAATCTGCCATCAGTACACTTAGCTACTCTGAGTTAGAGGCAATTGTTCACATTTTCCGTGAACTCGATGGAAACGAAGGTGTGCTTGTTGCAAGTAAGATTGCAGACCGCATCGGAATTACACGTTCTGTAATTGTAAATGCACTGCGTAAGTTTGAGAGTGCCGGTGTTATCGAGTCCAGATCATCCGGTATGAAGGGAACCTACATCAAAGTTCTTAACGATGTTGTATTTGATGAGCTGGCTAAGGTTAAGGTCAGTGCAGAGAATACTTCCAGTACGAATGCATAAAAACGAAAAAAAATAGAAGAAAAAACAAAAAAAGCCTTGCAATTGTATTTTTTCCATGATATGATTGTAGGGCTTAAAAATTTAAAAAACACGTATGCGGTTGGCAGGTTTGGTGCTGCGCAAGCAGTTGCCTGTACGTATGGCATACGGAAGACAAACCAAAGGAGAGTAAAAACATGAGCGTTATTTCTATGAAGCAGCTGCTTGAAGCTGGTGTTCATTTTGGACATCAGACCAGAAGATGGAACCCTAAGATGGCTCCATACATCTATACCGAGAGAAACGGTATCTACATCATCGACCTGCAGAAGTCTGTAGGCAAGGTTGACGAAGCTTACAAGGCTATCTTCGACATTGCTGCAGAGGGCGGAAACATCCTTTTCGTAGGAACAAAGAAGCAGGCACAGGATGCAGTAGCAACTGAGGCACAGAGATGTGGTATGTATTATGTAAACCAGAGATGGCTTGGTGGTATGCTTACTAACTTCAAGACCATCCAGAGCAGAATCGCTCGTCTTCGTCAGATCGAGACCATGTCTGAGGACGGTACCTTTGATGTACTGCCAAAGAAGGAAGTTATCGAGCTGAAGAAGGAGTGGGAGAAGCTTGAGAAGAACCTTGGCGGTATCAAGGATATGCCAGGTATCCCGGATGCAATCTTCGTAGTTGACCCGAAGAAGGAAAAGATCTGTGTTCAGGAAGCTCACACTCTGGGTATTCCGCTGATCGGTATCGCTGATACCAACTGTGATCCGGAAGAGCTGGATTATGTAATCCCGGGTAACGATGACGCTATCAGAGCCGTAAAGCTGATCGCTTCTAAGATGGCAGACGCTGTTATCGAGGCTAAGCAGGGCGAGGCTGAGGAAGTTGATGAGGTTGCAGAGGCTGGCGAGGAGATGCTGGCAGCTGACACTACTGATGCAGCAGCTGATATCGAGACCGTAGTAGCTGACGCTGAGTAATCAAGTCGGAAATAACGATTCAGGGGCGGCGGACTGCGGCTTCTGAATCGTTATTGTTTTTATTAACTAAGTGTAACTATTCAGAGCCATGCAAAATTGCTTTCTGTGAATGCTTGCATTCAAACAGAATAGCAATTTTATATGGCGAGATAACCACATGAGCAAAATAGTAGCATCGAAGATGCGGTTTTGCGAATGGGGTTCTGAATAGTTACAACTAAGTGAAGGATCAATACTGTACACAACTATTTGGAGGAAGATTAAGATGGCTATTACAGCAAGTATGGTAAAAGAGCTGCGTGAGATGACCGGCGCAGGAATGATGGATTGCAAGAAGGCACTGACTGCAACAGAAGGTGATATGGACAAGGCTGTAGATTTCCTGCGTGAGAAGGGATTAGCTGGTGCTCAGAAGAAGGCTGGACGTATTGCAGCTGAGGGTATCGTTGCTACTTGCATCTCTGAGGATGAGAAGCACGCAGTTGTAGTTGAGGTTAACGCTGAGACTGACTTTGTTGCAAAGAACGAGAAGTTCCAGACCTACGTTGCAGAGGTTGCTGCTCAGGCAGTTAATACTCAGGCAGATGATATCGAAGGATTCATGGCTGAGAAGTGGGCATTAGATCCATCCATGACCGTTAAGGAGAAGCTGTCTTCCATGATTTCTATCATTGGTGAGAACATGAACATCCGTCGTTTTGCAAAGGTTAGCGAGGAGAACGGTATCGTTGTTTCCTACATCCATGCAGGCGGAAAGATCGGCGTTTTAGTAGACGTTGAGACTGACGTTGTTAACGATGCAATTAAGGAAATGGCAAAGAACGTTGCTATGCAGGCAGCAGCATTAAAGCCACAGTACACCACCAGAGCAGAGGTTGACGCTGATTACATCTCCAGAGAGAAGGAGATCCTGTTAGCTCAGATCATGAACGATCCGAAGGAGTCCCAGAAGCCACAGAAGGTTATCGATGGCATGATCAACGGACGTATCAACAAGGAGCTTAAGGAGATCTGTCTGATGGATCAGACCTACGTAAAGGCTGAGGACGGAAAGCAGACCGTAAGCGCATACGTAGCTCAGGTAGCTAAGGAGAACAACGCAAAGGTTGCTGTTAAGAAGTTCGTTCGTTTCGAGACCGGTGAAGGTATGGAGAAGAAGGAAGAGGATTTCGCAGCAGAAGTTGCTAAGCAGATGAACGCATAAGTAACAATATTGAGTTCTAAAACCCTGAATTTTTCGCAGTTGCGGGAAGTTCAGGGTTTTTTATTTATAAAAAAATGCCGTAATTTTTTTACGGAAGAGCTTGTGTGGGAACTGAAAAAAGGGTATACTTTAAGTATAGATTGATTGGAACATGGTTTTTTAAGAAAGGATGGTGCTATAATATGTTACGAGAATTTCGTTTGAAAAATTATAAAAACTTTAAAGAAGAAATAATAATAAATTTTGAGAAAACAGCAGGATATCAATTCAATACAGATTGTCTTTCTGATGGAGCTATCAGTAAAATGCTTATTTACGGTCGAAATGCAACGGGAAAGACAAATTTGGGAAAGGCAATGATTGATATTGCTTCCGTTATCACTGGAAATAACAGGTATGAGAATGGAGGCATACTACTTAATGCAGATTCAAAAGAAGATGCGGCGATCTTTTGTTATTCTTTTAAATTCGAAGAAACAGATTTGTGCTATAAATATTCCAGATTGGCAAATTGTGATCTTCGAGATGAGGAGTTAATAATTGACGGAAAACGAATTTTTAAATGTAATTTTGTAACGAAGCAATATGATTTTGCAAATTTAAATGATATTGATGCGGAAACTGCAAATACGGAACGCTATTTGCAATCATTAGAAACATCAGAAGACAATGATGTTTCGGATTTGAGGCTTCCATATTTGCGATGGATGATTGGAAATATAGCATTTAAGAATGATTCTGTTTTAATTAAGTTGTCTGATTATGTCAGAAGAATGATAATGATTGCAGTAGGAAAGAGTAGATCTTATTCATTTCAAACTATTATAAATCAAACATTCTACGCATCACTTGAAGACTCAGAACACTTAAAAGATTTTGAAGATTTTTTAAATGCGATGGGAATTGAGTGCAAGTTAGTTTTGCAAAAATTGCCGGATGGACAGCGGGAGCTTTATTTTGCGCACGAACAATTGGTTCCGTTTTATGAAAATGCCTCAAGTGGAACATTGGCATTGGCAGATTTGTATCGTCGGATAATATCAAGAGCAAGAGATGCATCGTTGATTTATTTAGACGAGTTTGATGCATTTTACCATTATGAAATGTCAGAGAATGTAATTCGATTTTTTAAGCAGAGGTATCCTAAGTGCCAGATGATTATGACGTCACATAATACCAATTTAATGACAAATAGAATTATGAGACCAGACTGCTTATTTATTTTATCAGGCGGAGGAACATTAACTGCTCTCTGTGATGCAACAGAACGTGAATTAAGAGAAGGACACAATCTTGAAAAGATGTACATCAGTGGGGAGTTCGAAAAATATGAATAAATATATAGTAGAGGCTAGGCAACGCAAGCGAAGTTTGTTGATTGTGGAAGGAAAACATGAGAAAGATCAATTGTTTTGGCTGATATTTCAATGTTTCCCAGAACTTGATATTGATATAGAAGATGTTTGGATTTATGGTACTAATATTTATAAGCTGTACGAAGATATCGAAAAAGAGTATGGAGCAGAATGGGATGAAGAAGACATTGATCTTCCTTTTGTAATCAGTAAAAAAGAACAGTCACCTACACTATGTTATAAAAAAGACTTTACCAATGTTATTTTGGTATTTGATTACGAAAGGCATGATCCGCAGTTTTCAATATCAAAAATTGAAAAGATGCAAAAATGTTTTAACGATTCTACAGATATGGGAAAGTTATATCTAAATTATCCAATGATTGAGTCCTATTTGCATGTAAAAGCGTTGCCGGATATTGCATATATAGAACGAAAGATTCCTATAACATTGCAGCCGGGAGATCGTTATAAAGGGCTAGTAAAAAAGGAAAGTGTAATAGTAAAATTGATTGATTTTCCACATAGAATAAATGACTTGTTGGCTGGAGAACGGTATCAAATCATGGATTTGCAAAAAAGACGGGAATGCTGCGAGAAAATATTAAATATTTCAAATGAAGCAATGCAGGAAAAGCAATTGGATGAGGCTTTATTTGTGATAGGAGACAGCAAAAAGGAGAAAACTTTAAAATATCAACTGAAAGACTGGTTGAAAAAAACAGAGTATGTGAGTGAAAAACAGAATTACTGGCAATATATGAGAAACATTTTTCAGCAGGTAATTCGCCAAAATATTTGCAAAGCATACCGAATTCAAAAGAATTGCTTGGGCGAAGAAGAATTAAAAGGCCAATTTGAACTGATTGATTTGGAAACGGTGCTGAAAATCCAAAACAGAGTTAGCCAAGATGAAGTGTCAGGCTTTATATGGGTATTGAGTACCTGTATATTTTTAGTCCCAGATTATAATTTTAAGTTGCTGTAAAGCAAAAGAAAGAAGTGAGTAGTATGACAGGAATGGAACTTAAGATATTGGACTGGCTTCAAACCATCCACACGCCGATTGGAGATGCGTTTATGTGTTTTATTACCAGTCTGGGAAATGTAGGGGCGATCTGGATTGTATTAGCAGTTGTGTTGATCGCAATCCCAAAGACGAGAAAAAGTGGAATCATCGTCGCAGCAGCACTGATTATCGATGCGGTGCTTTGCAGTGGCATTCTGAAAAATGTTTTTTGTAGAATCCGACCATTCGATGTGAACACCGCAATTCAGGTGTTAATCACAAAGCCACGTGATTTTTCATTTCCGTCGGGGCACACATCGGCATCATTTGCGGCAGCGACCGCGCTATATCTGACAAAAAAGCGAAAATTATTTATCCCGACACTCATACTTGCCTGCCTGATCGCTTTTTCAAGAATGTATCTGTATGTACATTATCCAACGGATATTATTGGTGGTCTTCTTATTGGTATCGCATCGGCCTATCTTGCCTATTGGTGTCAGAAGAAAATCCCAGCAGTACGCAGAAACAGTGAGAAATTAGCAAGTTAAAAAACAATATTTAAAACGATTCGATTTTAAATGCTTGAAATAGTGAAAATGCTAGAAATGATGAAAATGCTGGAATTGTTTTCCCTGAAAAGAGGAACAGTTCTGGCATTTTTGTTTGCAAAAAAATAGATGAAGAAATTGAAAAACTATGGTATGCTGATAGTACAAAACAGTTTGCTTTGTACTGGAAAATTTGTAAACTGAGAAAAGGAGTTGAAAAATATGAAAAGAAGTTCTTTTATGGCAGTTGCAGCGGCGTTAGTATTACAGCCAATACAGGCAAATGCAACGCAGGCGGATGGAAAATCAGAACTTGCGAATATGAACGCATTGTATGAATATGCGTGGTCTCTTGATTATTCACAGCAGGCAACATATGATAACATACTGGAGAAAACAGAATCAGGAGCGGCTCAGGCCGTAAATATGCTTCCGTCAGCAGCACTAGGTTATCAAATTAAGGATTATGATGGAGACGATCAGATGGAACTTCTTGTAGTGCGTTCAGATACCACGCAGGAAAGCAACCAAAGTCAGTTGATTTTTCAAATTTATGAGGCGAGTGAAGGAAATATTGTATTAGCCTCTGAAATTACAGCAGATATGCCATCTTTTGTAACGGGAGTTGGAAAAATTCGTGTTTACTCAAGAAATATGGGAGATAAGATTGTAATTGGATGCGACCAGTATGAGGAGGGCTTTTTGTGGGATGGATTGACATTAAAAACATCTTATTATGACTATAATGAAAATGTACTTAATTATAATAGTGGTACAAATGTAATGGGATCTATTATTGAATCGGATTATATGAATCAGCAGTTTGGCGTGATTGGTCTTAATGAGAATCAGATTGCACAAATTGGTGGCGACAAAACCGTATATGATTGCGTGGCAGGAACGGAATTGATTACAGAAACAGAGGTCAATTCCGATTCAAATATATATATTTCATGGGTTAATTCGGCATCGCAGGGGGATATGCAAGCTGTTGGAACAGCAACGATTACATGTTACAGCTGGTTTCCGGGAACGAAGCCTACAATTGCACAAAAGTTAGAAACAATATCAATATCACCAAATTCCCAGACGGGACAAGATTCAATACAGGATCCAGTTCAGCAGCTTTCTGCTCAGGCTGATTATCTGTATATTATTGGTGACTTTGAAATTATGCAAATTTACAGCATGTATTATCTGATTCCAGATGAAGGTGTCACAAAATATGATTGTTATCAGACTGATGGGAACTATATAAGCTCGATTCCTTATGGAAATGCAAAAACGATTATTGATAATACGATGGTAAGTGATGGTTTCAATCTTCCAAGCGGTGAACGGGAAATGATAGTTTGGAATTCTCCGTATGGATTATGTGCGTATTCAAGGACTTATAAGGATTATTATCCATGGTATAGCGTGGATGAGAATGGAAATTCGATCGAAAATTATCCAGATGTATCGCAGATGCCGTATGAGCTTAATGAAGATGATATTCGTCAGGAATTGGAAATATTAGGATTGCCGGAGAATATTGTGGTTCCAACATCAAATAAAACAGAGTAAGAATAGAGAATCAATAATGTTGCATTGATTACTGGATGAGGGACAAGGATTCATAAAATGTCAGAAATTTCTTGCTCTTTTCCATTTGAATAAGTATAATACTAATCAGTAGTATCAGTAAATCAGGGTCGCAGTAACATGCGGCTCTATTTGCTGTAAATGAACCGTCTAATGGTCGTATGTCGTATGATAACCACAACGCGTCGATTGGACAGTAAGGAGGATTTTTGTGACAGTACATGATACAGTTCATGGATTTATCGTAGAAAGAGAAGTACCGCTTCCTGAGCTGGATGCAGTGATGTACCAGATGAAGCATGAAAAGACAGGTTTAGAGCTGGTATGGATAAGCAGAGAGGAAGAAAACAAGGTATTTGGCATTGGTTTTGAGACTTTGCCTTGGAATGATACAGGCGTATTTCATATTTTAGAGCATTCTGTTTTATGCGGTTCAAAAAATTATCCGGTTAAGGAGCCGTTTGTAGAGCTTTTAAAAAATTCTATGAACACATTTTTGAATGCAATGACATTCCCGGATAAGACCTTTTATCCGGTGGCAAGCCGCAATGATAAGGATTTTGTCAATTTGATGCGTGTTTATCTTGATGCTGTATTTTATCCAGCTGTATATACAAAGCCAGAAATTTTTTATCAGGAAGGATGGCACTATGAGTTTGATAGTGAGGGAAAGCCAGGCTACAAAGGTGTTGTCTTTAATGAGATGAAGGGAGCGTTTGCAGATGCGGATGAATTGATGGATATGACAATCAATAGAGCGCTCTTTCCTGATACATCGTATCGTTATGTATCAGGAGGTGATCCGACAAAAATTCCAGATTTGACATATGAAGAATTTATTGAAAGTCATAAACGATTTTATTCTCCGTCGAATGCCTATGTGTATCTTGATGGTGCAATGGATATAGATGCTATTCTTGGCATTATCAATGATGAATATCTGTCCTCATTTGAACAGACAAAGCGTATGGATCCACCAGCACTTCAGTCAGCAGTGGATGCAGGTGAACAGCAAGTTGAATATGAGATTGGTGCAAAGGAGAATGAAGAGGGAAAAATTCGTTTGTCTTGGGGTCGTGTGATCGGAACCTATGCAGAGCGCGAAAAGCTGACGGCAATGCAGATTTTGTCTGATGTGCTTACTGGAAATAATCAGGCACCGCTTACAAAGGCAGTGCTAGAAGATGGACTTGCAGAAACAATGCGTCTTTATACAATAGATGGCGTCGCAAATCCATGGGTGAAAATTGAGGCACGCAATGTGAAAGAAGAGAACTGCAAACAAGTAGAGGAGCGGATTTTCGACACATTGAATGCGCTGGCAAATGGTGGTCTTGATCATGAGAAGTTAGAAGCTTCTATGGCGAACCTTGAGTTCCAGATGAGAGAGCGCGATTATGGAAGCTATCCGCAGGGACTGATTCTTGGAATGCAGGTGTTTGACAGCTGGCTGTATGGAGGAGCACCAGAGGCTAATCTGCAGATTGGTGACTTATTTGTAAATCTTCGTGAAAAGATGAAACAGGGATATTTTGAACATTTGATTCGCGAAGAGCTGATTGAAAATCCGCATCGCTGTAAGGTTACATTGATTCCGTCTAAAACGGCAGGAGAAGCACGCCGAGCAAAGGAAGCAAAGCGGCTTGAAGATGAGTCTGCAATGTGGAGTGAGAAGGCAAGAGAAGAGATTATTGCAAAACAGGAAAGACTAGAGGCATGGCAAAACAGTGAAGATACACCAGAGCAGCTGGCAGCACTTCCACATTTAGAGTTATCTGATTTAAGCCGCACACCGCAAGAGCAGCCAATTGAAGAACTTGTAATTAATGGACAAAAGGTATTGGTTCATCGAGTTAATTCAAGCGGAATTGCTTATATTACGCTTTATTTCGATGAAAACCATTATACAGAGGCAGAACTTCCAGCGCTTGGACTTTTATGTCGTCTTTTTGGAAATCTGGAAACAACACAGTCAAGTGTAGAGGAGTTAAACAACCGTGTACGTCTTTTGTGCGGAAGCATGACTTTTTTCATAAGTACCTTCAATATAAAGGATGACAGCAACTGCTGTACAGTAAAGCTTTGCGCATCCTTTAGCACGCTTGAATCAAATGTAGATCAGGCAGTTAGTCTTGCAGCAGAGATTTTGACGCAGACAAGATTTGATACTGTCAATTCTGAAAAAGCAGTTCTTGATTTGCTGCGTCAGATTAAGATGGGATGCTTTGAGCAGACAGTGATGGGTGGTCATGCAGCAGCACTTGGCCGTGTGTCAGCGCAGATGAGTGTTTCAAGTGTAGTTTCAGAGTGTACTGGCGGTGTTACATTCTATCAATGGTTAAAAGCTCAGGAAGAAAATTGGAACTGGAATAGTCTTCGTGAAAAATTGACAGTACTGTATGCAAAGGCAGTTTCAAAGGAACAGTTAACTATCAGTCTTACAGGAAATACAGATGCGTATGCAGCGAATGTTGTTCAAATGCTGCAGGAGCTTTTGCCGTCAAAGCAGGATCTTTTGAACACACAGACAATTGCAATAAAGCCATGGGGCATCAAAAAAGAGGGAATCATCATTCCAGCAGATATCGCATTTGCAGTGCGCGGTACAATTACAGGAAATTATAATGGTGCATGGCAGACAGCAGCCAAGATTGTGAGCCTAAGCTATTTGTGGAATGTAATTCGCGTTCAGGGCGGTGCTTATGGAACAGGTATGCTTACTCGGGCAAATGGTGGCTTTTTCTGTTATTCATATCGTGATCCGAGCGCTAGAGAATCTCTTAGAAAATATTTAGACTGCAGCGGCTTCTTGAAAGAGTTTGCAGCACAGAATCCAGATTTGACAGGATTTATCATCGGAACAGTTTCAGATCAGTCACCTCTTCAGACACCTAGAATGAAGGGACAGACAGCAGATAACTTCCATTGGAGACAGATTAGTTGGGAGGAGCGCTGTGCACGCTGGCAGCAGATTCTTGAGACAACACCAGAAAAGTTAGCGCAGACCGCAGAGCAGATTAGTATTGCTATGAAAGATGGCGGTATATGTGTTGTAGGCGGTGCAGAGCAGATGGAAGGCTGTGGTCTGGACGAGATTATCACGCTGTAAGTTGTAACTATTCAGAGCTAGGCAATTTCTTCGTGGGATACCAATTCGCAAAAGTGATGGTATCCCGCGAATGTGGTATTAGCGTGCCGTTGTAAAGTGTCGAAAAAGAACAAAAAAAATAAAAAATTAAAAAAACTTGAAAAAAGTGTTGACAAAAGAATTGAGATGTGATAATATACATATCGTTGCAAGGCTTGTTGGTCAAGGGGTTAAGACGTCGCCCTCTCACGGCGAAAACAGGAGTTCGATTCTCCTACAAG
>CAKQXY010000043.1 GCA_934292725.1 uncultured Lachnospiraceae bacterium | reverse complement strand
GCCTGACCACTTTCGTGATCCGGCTTTTTAAGAAATCTTCAGGGTTGGTTATACTGTTCAATTATCAAGGTTCTTTGCATAGTCTCACTATCTTGGAGACCAACGGAGAAGAAGGGATTTGAACCCTTGCGCCGCTACTAACGACCTACTCCCTTTCCAGGGGAGCCCCTTCAACCTCTTGGGTACTTCTCCAAGCATAAGTTGATTCTCAAAAATCTGATATTTAATTGTAAATATCAACGGAGAAGGTGGGATTCGAACCCACGGTCCCTTTCGGAATCACCGGTTTTCAAGACCGGCTCCTTAAACCACTCGGACACCTCTCCAAAGCAGTTAAGTGACTCGTTTATTATAACTCATCGTCTTGCTTTTGTCAAGTACTTTTTTAACTTTTTTTCAAATCTCTTTTGAAGATTTGAGGTTTGTTAAAGCCGTGACTTGGAAGTTTTTTTGTCGTTTCAAGCGACTTCTATATACTATCACGGCTTTTCCAAAATGTCAACACCTTTTTTCGATTTTTTTCAAGTTTTTTTATTGTTGCTTTATTTCCATCTTTTGATACTATTACAGTTCACGCATCACGTTACAAATGCCCTTCGGTGTAATGGTTTCGTCGCCGGACCAAACTCCGCAGGTTCCTTTTATGTTCTTTATTATCATACATTACTTTGAAAGACCTGCTCCAAGTGTCCGGCTCGTGAAATCCATTCACCTTCGGGCATGCTGCAAATATTTACCCCCTGGCAGATAGGATTCCATGCGCCGCTGTCATATCCTCTGGTGTAGTCAGCTTGATATTCTCATAGCTGCCCTCTGACAGATAGACCTTCTGATTAGTAAATGTTTCCACTACCATGGCATCATCTGTAATGGAGCCAGCTGTTTTTATGCCTTTTGTTTCTATTATGTGGTTAAGATGATCATAGGCCTCACAGATAATATCACGCTTAAATGTCTGTGGTGTCTGAATAATGCGAAGTGTACTTCTGTCAGGTGTTGACAGTACCATTCCATTTTGATCTGCTACCTTCACCGTATCTTTTAACGGCACTGCTGCAACACCGCTTCCATGTATTCTTGCTGAAGCAATTGATCTTTCAATAACTTCCATATCAACACATGCCCGCGCCGCATCATGAATCATAATTAAATCGCAGTCTGAGGCTGCCTTTACTCCTTCCATAGAGGAAAGAAAGCGTTCGCTTTTTCCTGCAATCACAACAGCCTCTGCGCAAAGCTCTTCTTTTTCCAGAAGATTTTTGCAATACTCGACTGCATCTGGCGAAGTTACAAGCACAATTTTATCTGCAATCTTATCAAAAAGACGCACACTATGCAAAAATACCGGAATGCCCATAAGATCAAGAAACTGCTTGGCAACAGGCGTATTCATGCGTCTTCCACTTCCTGCTGCCAGAATTACAGCAGCTTTTTTCTCCTTATGCTCCTGTTTTCCCATATCATTCATTTTATCGTTCTCCCAGCTTTAATGACGCTGCTGCGTTTAAATCCCAGCCGCTTCTTCTTCCTTTTTTGTATTCGTAATAGCCTGCTGCACCAATCATTGCTGCATTGTCTGTGCAAAAAATAGGGGACGGATAATACAGAGTAATTCCATTTTTCTCGCATGCCTCCTTTAAGCCTGCTCTAAGCGCAGAGTTTGATGCAACACCACCTGCAAGAGCCAGCTTATGAAAACCATGTTCCTTAGTTCCGCGAATTGCATGCTCTACTAATACCTGTACAACTGCCTTTTGAAAGGATGCTGCAAGATCATTTGGATTAACCTCTTCGCCTGTCATCTTCGCATGATTTAAATAATTAAGCACAGCTGATTTTAAGCCGCTGAAGCTAAAGTCATACGGATTATCAGACATCTTTGCCTTTGGAAATGTAATGGCATCTGGATTTCCAAGCTTTGCCGCCTTGTCGATCTTCGGACCTCCCGGATAGCCAAGACCGATGCTTCTGGCTACCTTATCGAAGGCTTCACCTGCTGCATCATCTCTTGTGCGGCCAATAATATTAAATTTATCATAATCTTCAACTACGACAAGGTGTGTATGACCACCTGAAACGATCAGACACATAAATGGCGGCTCTAAATCCTGGTTTTCAATGTAATTGGCTGCAATATGGCCTTCAATATGGTGAACACCAACAAGCGGCTTTCCTGCTGCATATGCAATCGCCTTTGCCTCTGCCGTTCCAACAAGAAGTGCTCCAACAAGACCTGGTCCATAGGTAACAGCAACTGCATCTATATCCTCTAATGTCACAGATGCCTGTTTCAATGCTTCCTTTACCACCTGATTGATACGCTCAAGATGCTTTCTTGAGGCAATTTCCGGCACAACGCCGCCATAAAGAGTATGAATATCAATCTGTGTAGAGATTACATTTGACAATACCTTACGTCCATTTTCTACTACTGCAGCAGCCGTCTCGTCACAGCTGCTCTCAATTGCAAGTATTTTTATATTCTTTTCTTCCATCTTACTTCGTACCTTCTTCCTGCTCAAAATCCAGTGAAATACTTCTTCCGTCTTTTGCTGCAATTGTTCTTGAAAAGATCTTTCTCGTCTCCTCAATGTACTCCTCCGGATGTGCAAGCGACGGACTATAATGAGTCAGCCACATTTCCTTAGGCTGTGCCTCTTTTGCAAGTGACGCTGCCTCACTAAATGTCATATGCTTGTATTCCTTTGCCTTGGCAAGCTTATCTGGCTCTCCATACATGCCCTCACAGATAAAAAGATCGGCATCCTTTGCCTGCTCAGCAATGATTGGAAGCGGTCTTGTATCTGTGACATACGTAACCTTGATTCCTTTTCTTTTTTCGCCCATAACCATATCAGGCGTATAAACCTTATCGCCATCTGTCATTGTCTCTCCCTTTTGCAAATGACTCCAGAAGGTAAGCGGAATGCCAAGCTCTTTTGCCTTTTCAGCATGAAAACGACCTGCTCGCGGAATTTGAATCGTGTAACCGTAGCATGTTACATTATGCTGAACACGAAAGGCATGAATGTGATAGCCCTTCACCTCAAAATCCTGCTCGTTTTGCGTAATCTCTTTAAATATAATAGGAAATGGCAGCTCTGGCGCAATAACACGAAGCGCATTCACCACACGCTCAAGACCTTTTGGTCCAATAAGTGTAAGCGGCTCTGTACGGTCTGCATTTCCCATTGTCAAAAGAAGCCCCGGAAGGCCGCTTATATGATCCCCATGGTAATGTGTAAAACAGATCACATCGATTGGATTACAGCTCCAGCCTTTTTCTCTCACTGCGATCTGTGTTCCCTCTCCACAGTCAATCATTAATGTGCTTCCGTTAAATCTTGTCATTAACGACGTCAGCCAACGATAAGGAAGGGGCATCATACCGCCTGTTCCCAATAAACATAAATCTAACATCTGTCCTCTCATTCCAAATGAGCGCCCGCCCAAAGCGCACTTTTATAAGGTTATAAATATTCCCGTGTTTTTTTCTGATACACAGGCAGGCGAAACCTTTTTGTAAGCTCACGGGTACAGTCCTCACATAAGTCAAATGCAATTTCCTCGCCATCGCACTCCGAAAAATAGCCCCATGCTTTATCCACATGAATATAATCCTCTAGCACAATGCCATTTTCAACTGGAAGCGGCCGTCTGCAGCAATTGCACACGACCTGAAGAATCCTGTCCCTATTATTTTCTTTTACCGTTATTCTCATTGCTTTCCTCCCTGATTCATTTTTCATGATTTAGCATGTATATTTTAATAAATTTCGGGGAGAATAACAATGGAAATGCCTGTCACTGTTGGAAGTATTTCCACATAATTAAGGCATCTTCCTTTGGTTTGCTGTAAAATCCTTTGCGAATACCAGATTTTTCATAACCATTTTTTTCATATAACGCAATTGCAGCATTATTTGACACACGCACCTCAAGCGTAATTCCGTATAAATTCTTTTCCTGTGCAAATGCATCAAGCGCTTTCATCAGCTGATCGGCTGCGCCGCACCGTCTGTATGATGAAAATACAGCGACATTCGTGATAGAAAGCTCATCTGCTGCCAGATATGCACCGACGTATCCTGCAATTTCTTCTGTATCTTTTTCATCTTCCATGCAAGATGGCTTCGATACTGCTGCGACAAAAAATACATAATTTGATTCTGCAAGACTTTCTGCCAACGCATTTTCTGACCATGCCTCTGCAAAGCATTCTTTTTCAAGCTGTGCCACAGCAGGAAGATCTGCTTTGCACATACGGCGCACTGACAATTTTACGGCATCACTGCCGTTTTTCGTCAGCAAATCTTTGCCTGCGTTCCGCTCTCTCCCGGACGCAGAGAACCTTTTGTGTAAATGCCAGCCTCTCGTTCCTGCTCTGCCTGTGATTTTTTAAGGTAGATCGGACGGTGATCATCTGCATTGATTGCCTTTCCTTCACGCCATTTCTTAGCGCCAAGCTCTGCTACTGCTGCAGCGCGCGGCGTGCTGCAGACTGCTGGTGCCATTTTGCTTTTTGATACATTTTCCTTTAACCATGCACCATGAACATGCATGCCGTCTCCTGTAAATAACACATTCTCATCGTCTGACTTTAATTCTTTCAAGTTCTGTGCAAGCTCTTCCACTAATAAAAGCTTTGGCTCCATCACACATACCATATTTAATTCTTCATCAAAACGATACAGCGCTGTGTAAACCTGTCTTCGTCTCGCATCGATCATAGGGCAGATCAGACCATTATATGGACCGCATCCAAACGCCATAGCTTCAAGCGTAGACACCTCAACAAGCGGCTTATCAAGCGCCAGACATAATCCCTTCGCTGTTGCACTGCCGATTCTAAGTCCTGTAAATGAACCAGGACCTGCAGAAATGGCTATTGCATCAAGCTCCTTTAAATTGGTTTCTGTCATCTTTACAACCTCATCAATCATAGGAAGCAATGTCTGCGAGTGTGTCTTTTTAAATGAAACTGAATACTCTGCCAGCACAACATCATCCTTTATAATTGCTGCACCTGCTGTCAAAGATGAGCTTTCTATTGCTAATATCTGCATATTGTTACCTTATTGCCTTTCTTTTCACTTACTGCGCACTGTTATTTTTCGATAATCGAATCCCTTGTCCAGATCTTTCTCAATCGTGATCCACACAGCTTCTGGCGGAATAATCTCTTCTACAAGTGATGCCCACTCAACAAGACACACACCCTGTCCATAAAAATATTCCTCGTAGCCAATTTCTTCCATCTCTTCTGGCTCTTCGATTCGATATACATCAAAATGATACAATGGCAGACGTCCTTCTTCATATTCACATACGATTGTAAATGTTGGACTATTTACTGCCTCTTTTATGCCAAGACCTGCGGCAAAGCCCTGGGAAAAAACAGTTTTTCCTGTTCCTAAATCACCGTCAAGACAATAAATGTCACCGGCTTTTGCCTCTTTTGCAAGGCGCATTCCCACCTCAAAGGTTTCCTCTGCACCATTTGTCTCATAAATTTTTTCTGGTATTGCCATTGATTCCTCCAAATATTGTTTCATTTTTATCAGAGCAAAATGTCGTAGAATAAAAACAAATATCCGCAGCCTTGCGACTGCGGATACACTCAAACTGCGATTTACATTTACTGCAAACACAGCTTATTTTGTGCATCGTATTGATTTTACAACGAATGCACAAGAAAAACAACTCTATTTTTATACCTGATGCAGAATACGGCTGATTGGCTTGTAAATCAGCATAACGATAACTGATACCAATGCACCCTTTAACAGATTTAATGGTGCTACACATAATGCAACAAATGTCAGAATATTAAACTCTTCAAAACCAGAAAAGATTGCATGACCCATCTCTAAAATACTTTCAAGCGGCATTCCGTACAGCTTGGAGAATGCTGGAAGCAGATAAAATGCGTTGAATAAGCTTCCAAAAATTGCAATAATGATTGTTCCTGCTACACAGCCTATTATTGCTGTTTTCTTTGTCTTATGCTTGAAATAAATGATTGCTGCCGGAATAATGAAGCTGCAGCCAATCACAAAGTTTGCATAATCACCGACAAATGCTGTTGTTGTACCTCTAAAAAGAATCTTTAATACATTTTTCAGCAGCTCTGATGCAACTCCTGCCACCGGTCCCATAGCAAAGGCGCAGATTAAAACTGGCACCTCTGAAAAATCAAGCTTGTAGAATGGCGGTGCAAATGGTACTGGAAAATCAAAGATCTGCAGAATAAATGCAAGCGCTGACATCATACCTATAGTTACAATTTTTTTCGTGCGCATTTGCTGCGATGAAGTCACGCCTGCCCACATTTCTCCAAGCTTTGCCACCGCAAAAAGGACTGCTGCCGTGATCGCAATGACGACAATAAAGCCGACATTTTCAGTTACTGTCTTCCATAAGTTTTCCATTTCTCTTTCCTCTTTTCTGCGCATTTATGCGCGTAATATTGAAAATTGAAAGTGGACGTCTTTGATTAAATTGTGAAATAAGAATCTGGTGCACCATTTAAAAAAGCCCCCTGATGCGACAGGGGGCCTATAAAACGATACACTCTTTCTTTTCCCATCCAGACTTCGGACACAGCTTAATAATTGCTGCATCACTTTACTGTTGGTTTCGGAGTTGTGAAGGATTGTTCATCACTATCTTTGCACTCACCGAATCAGCCGCAAAATGCGGGTCGCGGACTTTACCGCCAGTGGGGATTTACACCCCGCCCCAAAGAATATTCCATTTTCCGCTAAGTAGTTTAACACAGCAGCGTAATGATTGCAAGTGTTTTTTATTTTGTTTTCATAGTAAGAGCAATTCGCTTTTTCTTTAAATCTACGCTAAGCACTCTGACATTTACAATATCTCCTACGCTTACAACCTCTGACGGATGCTTAACGTAGCGGTTACAAAGCTGTGAAAGATGGACTAGTCCGTCTTCATGCACACCTATATCGACAAATGCGCCAAAATCAACAACATTTCTAACTGTTCCCTTTAATTCCATATCTGGCTTTAAGTCTTCCATGGACAGGACATCACTTCTAAGGATTGGTTTTGGCATTTCATCACGAGGATCTCTTGATGGCTTTTCTAATTCTTTTACAATATCAGTAAGTGTAAGTTCACCAATTCCAAGCTGCTTTGCAAGCTTTGCTGTCTGAAGTTTCTTTGCAATGCCTGCGGCTTTTCCCTCTAAAATATCCTGCGGCTTTAATTCACATGATGTTAAAACTGCACGTGCTGCCTCGTAACTTTCCGGATGAACGGCTGTAGCGTCAAGTGGCTCATCTCCACCACGAATGCGAAGGAAACCTGCACACTGCTCATATGCCTTTGGTCCAAGCTTTGCAACCTTTAACAGCTGTTTTCTGTTTGTAAACTGACCATTTTCCTCGCGGTAAGCAACGATATTTTTTGCAATTGTTTTCGTGATGCCTGACACATATTCAAGAAGTGCTGCTGAGGCTGTATTTAAATCGACGCCTACCTGATTTACACAGTCTTCTACTGTTCCATGAAGCATCTCATCAAGCTTTTTCTGATTCATATCATGCTGATACTGGCCGACACCGATAGCCTTTGGATCAATCTTGACAAGCTCTGCAAGTGGATCCTGCACACGTCTGGCGATAGAAACAGCACTTCTCTGGCCAACATCAAAGTTTGGAAACTCCTCTGTTGCCTGCTTGCTTGCAGAATATACTGAAGCACCAGCCTCATTTGTGATGACATAGCGCACAGGTGCGTTGATTTCTTTAATTAAATCTGCAATGATTTGCTCAGACTCTCGCGATGCTGTTCCGTTTCCAACTGAAATCAATGTAATATGGTACTTTGCAATGAGTGCCTTTAAGATATCTTTTGATTCTTTTACTTTGTTATGCGGTGCCGTCGGATAAATGACCTTTGTGTCAATTACCTTTCCAAATGGATCAATTACAGCAAGCTTGCAGCCTGTACGAAAGGCCGGATCCCAGCCAAGAACAGTCTGACCTGCAATTGGCGGCTGCATCAAAAGCTGCTTTAGATTCTGTCCGAACACCTTCATTGCGCCCTCTTCTGCTGTCTCTGTCAGATTGGTGCGAAGCTCACGCTCTATTGCCGGAGCGATCAGACGCTTATATGCATCCTCTGTGGCCTCACGAAGAATAGCTGCACAAGTTTCATTCTTTCCCTTTGTCATTGCATTATATAACCAGGAAAGAATTTCTTCCTGCGGTGCCTCAATTTTAACGCTCAGCACCTTTTGATTTTCTCCGCGGTTTACGGCAAGCACCTGATGACCATTGATCTTTGTAAGCTGTGCCTGAAACTCATAATATGTTTCAAATACAGACTCTGTACCTTCTTCACGAACTGTGGAGGTGAGCATACCTTTTTCCCATGTCATTTTACGAATCTGAGCACGAAATGAAGCATCATCTGAAATGTGCTCAGCTAAAATATCCATGGCACCTAAAATTGCGTCTTCTGTGCTTTCCACACCTTTTTCTGGTGATACAAAAGCTTTTGCCAGCTCTTCTTTTGTTCCTTTTGCCTGTCCTAATAATATTTCATTTGCAAGCGGCTCTAAGCCCTTTTCTTTTGCAATTGTTGCTCTTGTGCGGCGCTTTGGACGATACGGACGATAAAGATCCTCTATGACGGCTAATGTCTGTGCCTGCTCCATTTTCTTTTTCAGATCATCTGTGAGGACGCCAAGCTCTTCCATGGAAGCAAGAACACTTGCCTTTTTCTCTTCGAGATTGCGAAGATATGTCAGCCTTTCATCGAGATTTCTAAGTACTTCATCATTTAATGCGCCATGTGCCTCCTTGCGGTAGCGCGCGATAAAAGGGATGGTATTGCCCTCATCAATCAAATTTACAACTGCCTGAACCTGATCAGGGCGAATTTGCAGTTCTTCTGCTATCTTTTTAATAATATCCATTTTGATGCCTTTCTGCACTATATATACTGATGGTGCAAATATTGGTTGTGACTTTTATTTTTGTGTGGTATGATAGTACTATTGTTTATAATATCATTGCGCAGGGTTTTTGACAACCCGTCAGCTTTACGAAAGGATTTTATTTATGGACGAAAATAAAAAATATCACAATCCAGATGATGGCATCAATAATGAAAGCGATAACGACACCTATGATCCGTATGAGGAATATGTAAAGGATAAGGTTCATGAGGAGCAAAAGGAGGAGTATGGTGATTCTTATGCGCGCTATACTGATCCGCAAATGGGACCTGAGGATGATAGAGGTCGTTCTTACAAACCACATCACAGACGTGCTACTAATCTTGAGAAGATTGGCTTTGCGATGAGTATTGCTGCTTTGATCTGCTGTTGCTGTGCTAATATTTATGTGACGCTTGGTGTTTCTATCATGTCTCTTGCTGTTTTAATCTGTTCTCGCTTTTTTGCAAATGAGGATCATCACTTTCACCCTATTGCAATTACTGGAATTATTATCAGCAGCATATCTATTGTGATTGTTGCGTTTATCCTCTTCTTCTATCTTGTTCTTTATCCACAGTTATTAGAGGATCCAACTTACCGCGATATGCTCAAGCAGATGCAGGATCTTTTAAATGATAAGGCAAATTCACTGCTTCCTTCTGAGTCTGGCGCAGTAGAGGTACCAAACTCAGTTCCTATGCCAACAGGCAACGGGGATACAATCTAAAATTTAAAAATACGGCACAGCCTATGGTTTATCCCATTAGTTGTGCCGCATTTTTTATGATAAAATTAAGGAAAAACAATAACACTGTTACCCATAAATGCCAGTTTCGATATTTGAAGCCTCTAATACGTCCTTTTGAAAGATAGTGAAGGCTTTGCCAACACAAAAATATAATTGTCCATGCGGCAAGATATGGTACTGCCGGATGATAATAAATACTGTCAAACAGCCTGCCGCAAAGAAGCGCCTTTACTGCTCGTGTGCCGCCGCAGCCTGGGCAATACCAGCCAGTAAGGCGGTAAATAAAGCATGGTGCTCCCTGTACGATCCATTCAAGATCAAGCACATGCAAAACGCCAAGGCCGCCAACAAAGATAATTATACCAGCCACAATAATGCAAAAGAGGACATCTTCTGTCCTCTCTGCATGATCTTTATTTTTATGATCCATAATCATTCTTACTTTGCCAGACGAATCACACTTACAACTGGATAGTTTTCGCACAGCGCATCAAACTCATTTTCAGTCCACTCTGCTGTAATAAATCCAAACTCATCTGCAATACCAGCATCTACGATCTGCTTTGCCTTAAAGCTTTCTGCCACTGCATTTGCATCTGTTCCCTTTACACGCACAAAGTAGCTGTGTGTTGATTTTAAATGATCTGAAACAGTCATCTTTCCCGGCTCATATGGTGCAATCTCGGTGATCTTTGGATTTCTTGCTGCATTTACAACATCTGCCACTACAGCGGAAGCTGTTGGAAGTTTTCCTGCTCCTGCACCATAAAACATCAAATCACCCATGCACTCACCGCGAACAAGGATTGCATTCATTACGTCATTAACTGCAAAAAGCGGATGCTCGTTTGTGATCATAACTGGGCATACCATTGCGCTAATACTTCCATCCTCTTTCTTTTTGCTTGTTCCAAACAGCTTGATACGGCTGCCAAGAACCTTTGCATATGCAAAATCAGCTGATGTGATCTTTGTAATACCCTCAGTATATACATCCTCGTAATCTACATATCTGCCAAATGCAAGTGAGGACAAAATTGCAATCTTTCTGCGCGCATCATGACCCTCAACATCTGCTGCTGGGTTTCTCTCTGCGTAGCCTCTCTCCTGTGCATCCTCAAGGACTGCATCATAGTCAAGACCATCCTCGCTCATCTTGGTTAACATATAGTTTGTGGTGCCGTTTAGAATACCAGTAATCTCGGTTACTGCATCGGAAGTGATACTTGAAACAAGAGGACGAATAATCGGAATGCCGCCGCCTACACTTGCCTCAAATAAAAAGCTTACATGATGTGCCTTTGCAATCTCAAGAAGCTCTGGACCATGCGCAGCAACAAGCTCCTTATTGGAGGTTGCAACATGCTTTCCTGCCTCAAGACAAGCCTTTACGAAGGCATATGCCGGCTTTGTTCCACCCATAGTCTCAACAACGATTGAAATTTCTGGATTCTGTGTAATCAGATTAATATCCTTTACTACCTTATCTTCCATCACGTCGCCTGGGAAATCGCGAAGATCAAGTACGCATGCCGGCACGATCTCATCTCCTGCCTTCTTTGCGATTGTTTCCTTATTCTTCAGCAATACCTGCACAACTCCTGAACCGATATTTCCATATCCTAACACTGCTACCTTAATCATACTTATGTCCAACCTTTCCAGTTATGTGATTTTTGAGCTTTGAGAGTCTTTTACTCTCCTGTGTCCTCAGATACCTTCTCTCCTGTAGACAGCCATCTTAAATAAGCGCTGATAAACAGATCGATGTCTCCATCAAGCACAGCGCCTGCATTTCCGCTGCTGGCACCAGTACGATGATCCTTTACCATCGTGTATGGCTGAAGTACGTAAGAGCGAATCTGATTTCCCCACGCGATGTCTTTTACCTCACCGCGGATACCGGAAATCTTTTCTTCATTTTCCTGCTGCTTTAACATATACAGCTTTGCCTTTAACATCTGCATTGCCTTGTCCTTGTTCTGGAACTGGGAACGCTCATTCTGACAGGTAACAACGATACCAGTCGGAAGATGCGTAATACGAATTGCAGATGAGGTCTTGTTGATATGCTGTCCACCGGCACCACTAGAACGGTAGGTATCGATACGAAGATCATCATCATTGATCTCAACATCAAGATCTTCCTCGATCTCCGGCATAACATCACAGGAAACGAAAGAAGTCTGACGCTTTCCTGCTGCGTTAAATGGGGAAATACGAACCAGTCTGTGAACACCCTTCTCAGACTTTAAATAACCGTATGCATTCTCACCATTTACCTGGAAGGTAACTGACTTAATTCCAGCCTCATCACCATCAAGCATATCAAGAACTTCTACTGAGAAGCCATTTCTGTCAGCGTAACGTGTATACATACGATACAGCATACCAGACCAGTCGCATGCCTCAGTACCGCCGGCACCTGCATTCAAACGAATGATGGCATTATTTTTATCATACTCACCATTTAACAGTGTGCTAAGTCTGAGTGCTTCAAGGTTTGTTGTAAACTCATCAAGAGATTCCTGAATGACAGGAATAACCTCTGGATCGTTCTCCTCGTAGCCCATCTCAATAAGCTCACTAATATCGTCATACTGAGTAGACAATGTTGTGTAGCTCTTTACGGTATCCTCCAGACTCTTTAACTCTTTTGTCATCTTCTGAGAACGCTCTGGGTCATCCCAGAAATCAGGAGCTTCCATATAACGTGAAAGCTCTGCAATTCTCTCTTTTTTGGCATCCAGATTCAAAGAAGCACCAAGCTCCTTTAACATCGGGACATAAGTAGACAGTGTGTACTTAAACTGATCTAACTCTACCACTTTTCTTCCTCTACTTTCTTTAATTCAAATTCAATATGTCAAGTTCAATATATCTTGGCGTCATTTACTCAGCGAATCTTCCGCAGCACTGCTTATATTTCTTGCCAGAACCGCATGGACACGGATCATTTGGCTGAATCTTCGGTGCATTTCTGCGAACCGGTGCCTTCACGCCGCTGTCATCCTTGTTTGTTCCTGTTACCTTTGCTACCTGCTCACGCTCCTCTGGCTTTTCAACCTTTACGCGGAACATCATCTTGACAGTATCCTCACGGATGCTTGCCATCATCTCGTTGAACATGTCGTAGCCTGCCATCTTATACTCATTGAGCGGATCACGCTGTGCATATGCCTGAAGACCGATACCCTGACGCAGCTGATCCATGTCGTCGATGTGATCCATCCACTTGCGGTCGATGGTCTTTAACAGAACAACGCGCTCTGCCTCTCTCATGCTCTCTGGATCCGGGAACTCGCTTTCCTTGTCTGCATAAGCCTGCAGTGCCATCTCTGTAAGAGTTTCCTTTAATGCTGCCTTCTTCATGTTCTTTATTTCATCTGCTGACGGCATATACTCGGTAAGCGGAATGATGGAACGAAGCTCGATATTTAACTGAGCGAAATCCCAATCCTCCGGTGCCTGCTCATCTGAGATTGTGCGGTCTACAACCTGGCTGACGATATCTTTAACCATCTTTAAGATAACATCCTTCATGCTCTCTCCATCGAGAACCTGACGGCGCTCCTTGTAGATGATTTCACGCTGCTCGTTCATGACCTCATCATACTTTAAGACATTCTCACGAATACCGTAGTTGTTGCCCTCGATCTTCTTTTGTGCCTTCTCAATTGCAGATGTTAACATCTTGTGCTCAATCTGCTCGCCGTCCTGAACCCCAAGCGCATTGAACATGCTCATGATCTTTTCTGAACCGAACAGACGCATCAGATCATCCTCAAGTGAAATATAAAATCTGGATTCACCAGGATCACCCTGACGTCCGGAACGACCTCTTAACTGGTTATCAATACGTCTTGACTCATGGCGTTCTGTACCAATGATCTTTAATCCGCCAAGCTTTCTTGATTCCTCATCAAGCTTGATATCTGTACCACGTCCTGCCATATTAGTTGCAATTGTAACAGAACCATGCACACCTGCACCTGCAACGATCTGAGCCTCTAACTCATGATACTTTGCATTCAATACGTTATGCGGAATACCGCGTCTTTTTAACATGCCGCTTAAAAGCTCAGAAGTATCAATATTTACTGTACCAACAAGTACCGGCTGTCCCTTCTTGTAGGTCTCCTCAACCTCGTCGCATACTGCCTTATATTTTTCTTTCTTTGTCTTATAAACAGCATCCTGATGATCAATACGTGCAATCGGCTTGTTTGTCGGAATCTCAACTACGTCCATGCCGTAGATGTTACGAAACTCTCGCTCCTCCGTAAGTGCTGTACCGGTCATACCGCACTTTTTATCAAATTTATTAAAGAAGTTCTGGAAGGTGATAGTTGCAAGTGTTTTGCTCTCTCTCTTTACCTTTACATGCTCCTTTGCCTCAATTGCCTGATGCAGACCATCTGAGTAACGTCTGCCTGGCATGATACGTCCTGTAAACTCATCGACAATAAGAATCTCATCGTCCTTTACAACGTAATCCTGATCACGGAACATCATATAGTTTGCTTTGAGTGCCATGATCATATTATGCTGAATTTCAAGGTTCTCTGCATCTGCAAGGTTATCAATATGGAAGAACTGCTCTACCTTTTGAACACCCTGCTCAGTTAAGTTGATTGTCTTATCCTTCTCGCTGACAACAAAATCACCAGTCTCAGTGATCTCTTCGCCCATAAGAGCATTCATCTTAGAAAATTCTGCACTTGCCTCGCCCTTTTCAAGACGCTTTGCCAGGATATCGCAGACCTCATACAGCTTTGTAGATTTTCCACTCTGACCTGAAATAATAAGAGGTGTTCTAGCCTCATCGATCAAAATGGAGTCGACCTCATCGATGATCGCAAAGTGAAGACCTCTCATTACAAGCTGCTCCTTATATACGACCATGTTGTCACGAAGATAGTCAAAACCTAACTCATTATTTGTTACATATGTGATATCGCAATTATATGCTGCTCTTCGCTCATCATTGTTCATGCTGTTTAATACACAGCCAACCGTAAGACCAAGGAATCTGTGAACCTTTCCTTCGTTCTCGGCATCACGCTGTGCCAGATAGTCGTTAACAGTAACGACATGAACACCCTCGCCTGCCAGTGCGTTTAAATAAGAAGGAAGTGCTGCCACGTTGGTCTTTCCTTCACCAGTCCTCATCTCTGCGATACGTCCCTGATGCAGTACGATACCGCCCGTCAGCTGAACCGGATAATGCTCCTCGCCCAACACTCTTCTGGAGGCCTCACGAACTGTAGCGAAGGCTTCCGGAAGGATATCATCCAGTGTCTCGCCCTTTGCAAGGCGCTCTTTAAATTCTACTGTCTTATGCTGAAGTTCTTCATCTGACAGTGCGACCCACTGCTCGCGCATGCCGAGGATCTTATCCACGATTGGCTTGATACGCTTAAGCTCATGCTGGCTGTGAGTACCAAATATCTTATTTATGAATCCCATATCTGCCTCCTAAATACATACCGATAGTACAACAGACTAATTCTATCATTTTTCCTATAAAAATTCAAGACATTTTTATTCCTACTTCAGTTTAGGGTTTTGTTACAGTTCACACGTCATGTTACGAGAGCCCTTAGGTGCAATGGTTTCGTCACTGTGGAAAAACGTAAAAAAGATGTATAAAAATTCTCTAAATTACGTCAAAATTATATTTACAAAATCATTGTTTCGTGGTATACTCTTGGTAAATAAATAAAGACACATTTTATTTATTTCTATGATTCTATCGGAAGGAGCTGATTGTATGAAGTATATCATTACAGGAAGAAATATCGAGGTCACTGAGGGCCTGAAATCAGCAATTTATGAAAAGATCGGAAAACTTGAGCGCTATTTCACACCAGATGCAACAGTTTATGTTACGTTAAGCGTTCAGAAGGATCGTCAGAAAATCGAGGTTACGATCCCAGTTAAAGGAAGCCTGGTTCGTGCAGAACAGGAAAGTTCGGATATGTATGTTTCGATCGATTTAGTAGAAGAAATCATTGAGCGTCAGCTGAGACGTTATAAAACGAAACTGATTGCCAGAGAGCAGGATGGCGGAGACTTCTCAAGTGCCTTTATTGAGGAAGAGGATGAGTTCTCCGAAGAGAATGAGGGCATCAATATTGCACGTGTTAAGCGTTTCCCATTAAAGCCAATGAATCCTGAGGAGGCTTGCCTTCAGATGGAGCTTTTGGGACATAACTTCTTTGTATTCTACAACTGCGATGAGGATCGCGTAAATGTTGTTTACAAGAGAAAGAATGGTACTTATGGTCTGATCGGACCTGAGTTCTAATAATTAAATTGTTACTTACAGGGGCATCTCAAACAGAGATGCCCTTTTTTTCGACACTTTTTTCCATTTTTTACCACTGCCAGATAGAATTTTGTCTGATTATAGCTGTTTTTGTTGCCGTCAGCAAGTTATGCTTCCTATCTATTAGATATATTCTTATACTAGGAGGTAGGATTTATGGACTTTGAACAAATTGGAAAGCGCATTAAAACATGCAGAAAGCAAAAGCACCTGACGCAGGAGAAGCTGGCAGAATGCCTTGACGTTTCTTCTCATTATATCTATGAGTTAGAACGTGGTGTGAAAACGATGAGCTTATACACACTCAATGATCTTTCGGAGTGTCTTGAGGTTTCGAGTGACTATTTGCTCTATGGCAAGGACAATACTGATTCAAACCCGATTCCAGAAGACGCCCTGTCCGTGATGATTAAGGATCTTCCATCGCAGCAGAGAAACAGACTCGCTGATCTGCTTAAGGTGATGATGCCGTACATCTCTCTTGATGAGTCAAGCCAGACATCAGGCAATGATGCCGACAGAAAAAAAGTAAATAAGTAAGCACAAAAATCCGAGGCAGTCATAAGGCAGCCTCGGATTTTTGTGTTTTTATCACTTACTTTTATTTGACATTAAATGCCTTGATGCCCGGATATACAGCACTTGCTCCAAGCTGCTCTTCGATTCGAAGAAGCTGATTGTACTTGGCAACACGCTCTGATCTTGATGGCGCACCTGTCTTTATCTGGCATGTATTTAGTGCCACTGCAAGATCTGCGATAGTTGTGTCAGCAGTCTCACCGGAACGATGGGAGGAAATTGCGGTGTAGCCTGCCTTATGTGCCATCTTGATCGCCTCAAGTGTCTCAGATACAGAACCAATCTGATTTAGCTTAATTAAGATTGCATTTCCTGCACCAAGCTCGATACCCTTGGAAAGTCTCTCGGTGTTGGTAACAAACAGGTCATCACCAACCAGCTGAACCTTGTCGCCAAGTCTCTTGGTGAGCTTCTGCCAGCCTTCCCAGTCTTCCTCATCAAGACCATCCTCGATTGAGATGATCGGGTACTTCTCGCACAGTAAAGCCCAGTGCTCGATCAGCTGCTCAGCAGTATACTCAGTACCAGCCTTTGGAAGCTTGTAGTAGCCCTTGCCTTTCTCACTCTTCCACTCAGAAGAAGCTGCATCCATAGCAATTCTGAAATCTCTTCCTGGCTCATAGCCTGCCTTCTTTACAGCTTCAAGAATAGTCTCAATTGCTTCTTCATCAGACTTTAAAGCTGGTGCAAAGCCACCCTCATCTCCTACTGAAGTAGCCAGTCCTCTTGACTTTAAAATAGAAGCCAGCGCATGGAATACCTCTGCACACCATCTTAAGCACTCCTTAAATGATGGTGCTCCAACTGGCATGATCATAAACTCCTGTACATCAAGTCCTGAGGAAAGTGCATGGCAGCCTCCATTTATGATATTCATCATAGGAACAGGGAGACGATTTCCTGAAACGCCGCCAAGGAAACGATACAGCGGGATATCAAGAGATGCTGCCGCTGCACGGCAAACAGCGATGGACACAGCTAAAATAGCATTTGCGCCAAGCTTTGACTTATCCTTTGTTCCATCTGCTTCAATCATTGCCTTATCAACTGCATAAATATCAGAAGCGTCCATACCAGTGATGGTATCGTTAATAATTGTATTGATATTCTCAACTGCCTTTGTAACGCCCTTTCCAAGATAACGGCTCTTATCACCGTCGCGAAGCTCAAGTGCCTCGAACTCACCAGTAGAAGCGCCGCTCGGTGCAGTTCCTCTTGCTACAGTTCCATCAGCCAGAGTAACCTCTGCCTCTACGGTTGGGTTTCCTCTGGAATCAAGAATTTCTCTTCCTACAACCTTTTCAATCTCTAAATAATCCATTATTGTACCAAACCTTTCTTTTTCTTTCCACTGGTCCTAAACGGGAGCAGCAGTCTCCCGTTTCAGCAGTAAGGAGCCAATGGTTATTTTACGTGAAGTTTGAAGTTGTTTTAAAGCATGTCCTTGTTAGCCTTTACAACTATTAGTTAGTCTACACTAATATTCTTTAACATGCAAGTGTTTTCTTATTATTGAAAAATTTGTTCATGAACTAATGGTTACTGTTCATGCCTCATGCTACGAAAGCCCTTCGGTGCAATATTGACTTATCCATGAACAGTAACAGTCTGTCCGAAAAAGATTTATTCTATCCGTCTTTTTTCTCTTGACAGATTTAGTCCGAGATAGTATAATCTCATTTGTGTTAGATATTTCTAACCAACATTATATATAACTAATTTCATGTTTTATTAGGAGACGTTTATGGATCATTATCTAATTGAACACTGTGCGCCGACGTTAGCATCTATAAAAACAGCGAATCTTTTCCGTGTCAGCTTTGATACTCAGAAAAATTTGTTTGATGCAGTACGCCGCTGGAATAATACACTTCGCGACAAGGGCGTTTTATGTTTTTGCCTGTGCCTTCATGAGCATACGGCTTTAATCTATGTGGTTCGTATGAGTCGTCTGCAAAATGATCTGTCTGACCCGGCTGTCGGTGAGTTTCTTTCCTCCTTTGGCTATACAAGCCAAAATGCAATCGACGCACTCCTCGTTCTCAGACAACATTTAATGCAGTCTGACACGTTTCCTCATGAAATTGGAATTTTCCTTGGATACCCACTTGCGGATGTAAAGGGTTTTATTATAAACCATGGTCACAACTGCCTTTGCTGCGGTGACTGGAAGGTATACAGTGATCCCGAAAATGCAGTCAAAACCTTTAGGCGCTACTGCAAATGCAAGCAGATTTATCGCAGAATGTGGGAACAGGGAAAAGATCTTCGCCAGTTGACAGTCAGCGCATAAGTGCCTGACTGATCTGACAAATAAATTTTATTTTAAAGGAGAATGATTATGAGCAAGGTAGCTGTTGTTTACTGGAGTGGAACTGGAAATACAGAGCAGATGGCAGAAAGCGTAGCAGATGGAGCTAGAAATGCCGGCGCTGACGTAACTACTTTTACTGCTGCTGAATTTGATGCTGACAAGATGGATGAGTTTGATGCAATTGCATTTGGATGCCCTTCTATGGGTGCTGAGCAGCTTGAGGAAGATGAGTTTGAGCCGATGTTTACAGCTTGCGAGGCAAAGCTGTCCGGCAAGAAGATCGCTCTGTTTGGCTCCTATGGATGGGGAGATGGTGAGTGGATGCGCAACTGGGATGAGACCTGCCGCAATGACGGTGCTGTAATGGCGTGTGATTTCGTTATCTGCAATGATGCTCCTGATGAAGATGCTAAAGCAGCATGCGAGGAACTTGGAAAGGCTCTTGCATAATTAGAGAAAAAAAGCTCGAAAGCAAATGATAAAATGCTTCCGAGCTTTTTTTATTATACTGTAAAATCTAAGCAGGAACGGATTGCAGTGTGTGGTCTTACCTTTCCGTTTGCAACTGCAACGTGAGCCGGATGTACGGAGTAGCCCTTTAATGCTGCCTCGTCAGTAAATGTAGAATCAAGCATTAAATCAGCATTTGAACTTTCCAGTCCATTTATGTTAACATGAATCTCTAACAATCCTGGAATCTGACCTGCAAGTCCCTCAAGACCTGCTTTGATTTCTGCCTTGATTGCTTCTTTTTCTTCTTTTGAATATTCGTTCTTTAATGTCCATAAAATTACATGCTTTACCATATGTTTTTTCTCCATTCTTCTGTTTTTAATTTATTTCTCAACCTATATTCACGCTCTTACAAGGCGAATACGATCTAACTCAAACAGCTCTTCTTCTTTTTCTGCAAAGAACTGAAGTTCTATCTCGTAGCGTCCGCTTCTTAGTGTACCGATTGAACTCTTCCAGATGTGCTGTCCGTCAACATCTTCCGCATTGACAACACCAACTGACTCTCCATTTGCCAAGATGCTTATTCCACATTCAGAAAGAAGCGTTCCCTCGATCTCAATTGACCACTCTCCATCTTCTGCAAGCTCTGCATAGCGCCATTTTACGCTGCAGCCATCGGTGATATGTACAAGTGGGAAGCGTCCTTCTTTCTCGGTAAGATATGCTCCGCCAGTCAGACCGCACTGCCAGCCTGCCTCAATGCCTGCTGTGGCATCTAGTCCATGTGAAAATCCCTGTGAGGTCATCTCTACCTGCTCGATAATTCCTCTCTCTTCATCTACCTCAATACGCTCAACACGGGCACGGCGCGCATATTTTGTGTTGTTGGAGGAACCATGATAAAATACATACCACTGATTTTCAATCTTCACGATTGAGCCATGATTATTCCAGCTTTGCGGATCTATTCCTGTATTGTCGATGATACGGCCTTTTCTTACATACGGTCCAACAACAGATTTGCTTACTGCATAGTCAAGATTTGTCGGATGACCGCCATTACGGTGTGTTTCATCAATAAATTCGCTTGCGTACACGATAACGTAATGATCACCTACCTTGCGAAGTGATGAGGCCTCATGGAAACCATGACCATCATCATCCTTATTTATCAATGCTTCCTCATAGGTATCTGGATTCAGTGTACACATATCATCATTTAATTCTGCCATATGGCAGTGGCCCTGACCCCATGTGTAATAATATTTTCCATTGTCCTCCAAAACAGACGGATCAATGCCTTCGATTGGCTTTCCTCCCATCGTTATCTGCACAGCATCCTCAAACGGTCCGTATGGATTCTTGCTTTTTGCAACACCTTCTGTTCCATCTGAAAGACAGAAATAGAAGTAATACCACTCGCCTCTTTTTGTAACATCTGGCGCCCATAAAAGTCCATTTGACCACGGCACGCCCTTGGAAATCCCCTCACTCACGTACTCATCGGTTGATGCCAGCACTGGGCCATGATCGGTCCACTCGGTCAAATCTGATACAGGTGCTGAATATACATGAAACTTATGACAGCAATACTCTCCGTCAAATTCATCCTTTGAGCCATACAGATAAACTCTTCCATCAAATACCTTTGGCTCTCCATCTGGAATATAAATATTCAGCGGCAGAAATGGATTTTTTGCACCGCTTTGATAGACAGCGTTTGCAGGCTCTTTAATATATTCCATGTTCAATCCTCCAATCTATTGGGCTTTTGTCTTAAACAAATCCTTTGACCCCAACTAGAAAGTATGATACCATGGATAACGATTGTTGGCAAATACAATCCACTCTTATTTTTATTATTATGAAAGGATTTTTTATGAAACGCTCTCAATTAAAAAACTCATTTTTGCTGCTTTTGACTGCGGCTATCTGGGGATCTGCTTTTGTCGCACAAAGCGTAGGCATGGACTATGTTAAGCCGTTTACGTTTAATGGAATACGATCTGCGATTGGTGCACTTTTTCTGATCCCTTGCATCTTTTTCTTTCAAAACCACACAAATTCTTCTGAAGTATCACCGGCAGACCAATTGAATCAGTCAGCCAAAACTCACGCATCTTCAAGTACTCGAAAAACATTATTCTTCGGCGGGCTATGCTGTGGTATTGTGCTGGCGGCTGCTTCTTCCCTTCAGCAGATTGGAATTTCCTACACAAGCGTCGGAAAGGCTGGCTTTCTGACCGCTATCTATATTGTTCTTGTGCCGATTCTTAGCCTATTTTTAAAGAAACGCTGCAGCCCGCTTGTATGGCTCAGTGTTGCACTGGCAGTCTGCGGTCTTTATCTGTTAAGCGTTCCTGATGGTTTTGGCTCTATTGGCAAGGGTGATCTTCTTTTGATTGCCGGCTCTTTCTTATTTGCCGTGCATATCTTAGTAATAGACTATTTTTCACCGCGCTGCAATGGTGTGGCTTTATCGTGTATACAGTTTTTTGTATGCGCAGTTGTATGTCTTATTCCGGCATTTATTTTTGAGCAGCCATCGCTTTCTTCTATTCTTGCAGCATGGGCACCTATTTTGTACGCTGGTGTTCTCTCCTGCGGTGTCGGCTATACTCTTCAAATTATAGGCCAAAAGGGTATGAATCCAACTATCGCATCTCTTATTTTGAGTCTTGAATCTGCTATATCTGTTCTTGCCGGCTGGCTGATTCTTGGTCAAACCTTATCGGCACGTGAGCTTACAGGATGCGCTATTGTTTTTCTGGCAATTGTGCTTGCTCAGCTTCCATGGCCGCCTGCAAAAAAATCTTAAAGAAAGGCATTTTATGGACCGAACTCTTACTTACACCGTCTCGATTGAGGAAAGTGACCTGCGCGCAGATCAGTTTTTATCGCGCCGCGGCTTTTCCTCTCACCTTTTGACGCGGCTTCGCAAAAACATGGAACATCTTCTTATAAATGGCATGCCAAGCCGCACAAACACACCTCTTCATGAAGGCGACATTCTGACAGTGCATATTGTTGAGGAGCATTCTTCCTACCATGTGCCTCCTGTAGAGCTTCCTCTTTCAATTGTCTACGAGGATGAAGATATTCTTGTTGCAAATAAGCCAGCTAAAATGCCTATTCATCCGTCTATGGACAATTATTATAATTCACTGGCAAATGCTCTTGCCTGGTATTACCGTGACAGCGGCAATTTTATATTTCGCTGTACAAACCGCTTAGACAGAGATACCTCAGGGCTTACAGTAATTGCAAAAAATCTACTTTCCTCTGCCGTTCTTTCTGATATGGCTGTTCGCCACGCAATTACGCGTGAGTATCTGGCTATTGTGCGTGGTGTCGTTACTCCGCCGTCCGGCACAATCACTGCACCGCTCTCAAGAAAGCCTGGCTCTATAATTGAACGCTGTGTAGATTTTGAACACGGAGAACGCGCCGTAACTCATTACAAAACATTAGAAACAAAAAATGGGCACAGCCTTGTCTCTTTACAGCTTGAGACAGGCCGCACCCATCAGATACGGATTCATATGAAATATTTAGGTTTTCCGCTTGTCGGCGATTACCTTTATAATCCAGATATGGAATTTATCACACGCCAGGCGCTCCACTCATGCCGACTTTCCTTTGAGCATCCGATCACTCATGTGCCGCTTTGCTTTGAGGCGCCGCTGCCGGATGATATGAAACGCGTGCTACTCGACGTTTTTTAATGCATCTGTCATCGGAATTTCCTTGATTTTTTTGATCTGGAAGAATGAGATCACGGCATACGTGATTAGTCCAGCTACAAGAACTTTTAACAGATCTGCCGGTTCCATATAAAATTCCAGATAACCAGAATACTCGGCAAATGCAATCTCGCAAATAACCTTCAGCAGCACAATACATAACCCAATTGTCACTACAAGCGAAACAACTGATACGATTGTGGTGGTGCGAATATATAAGCGGTTGATTTCCTTGTCACTGTAGCCTAAAATCTTTGCCATGGAAATTGACTGCGCATTTTTCTCGATTACTACCTTTGAGAGCAAATATAAAAGCAGTGCAAACATGATCACACCAAAGCCCTGAAAGAGAACAGCCATACCGCCCATTGACAGTCGAAGCTGTCTTGTAGTCTTTGTCAAATCTTCCTTTGATATAGTCATTGCAATATTTTTCTGTGTCAAATCAGTCAGTTCCTCATTTGAAAAATATCCTGGATAATAGCTTCCTTTCTCAAATGTTTTCTCAAACGCATCACAATTCATAAATACAGACAGTGCAGCCGGATATGTATAGATACCCGTAACGGTAAAGGAATACGTTTTATCCCCATACTCTTCCTGCAATGTAATTGTATCACCTGTCTTGATATGCTGCTTATTTGCATAGGCATTTGAAATCAATACCTCATCATCTGCAAGGCTGCTCTTTATGTAAGCGCTGTTTTCCTGCACGCCATACACCATCACTTCCTCGCTCTTGTAGCGTCCCTCCTGTGTCTTTAATACCGTCACATCATAGCTTTCAGCCTCTTTATTTTCTGTCTTTTCTTCACTTACAAGCACATACTGATGCTCTGCAAGAAGATGTGTTGTAATCTCCTGCTCGAAATGATCAAGCAGCGGTCCAAACATAAATCCGAACAGTAAAATCAGGTTTGCGAACAAAATTCCTATGAACAAAATGACATAGTTTGGAATGTTCTGAAACAGAATTCTCATACGGAATCGCTTCATAATAGGAATCGTAGTCTTTAAGCGAAATGCTTTTTTCTTTTGTCTGCGGCTCAAATCACGACGAAGGAAACGAAGCGGTGAAAGACTCATCTTTTCTGCCAGCATAATAAAATTAATGGCAAACATCAAAAGCACAGGAATTACTGTTGTCTTTACAAATGCATCGGCATTCCAGATCGTAACATAAGTTGGAAGGCTATAGCTTGCATAGTACAGTGCTGCCATATATCCCTTAAATACAGTGTATCCTAAAATATTTCCAATCACTGCTGCAATCAGGACAATGAGCATCGGCATTGCCATATAATGACGAATCAGCTCGCCCTTTGAGTAGCCGGACGCGCGAAGTGTACCTATTACTGCTGATTCCTTTGTGATCGTGTTGCTGGTAGTCACGGCAAATACAAATGCAATAATAGCAATAACGATATAAAGAAATACGGTAAACATCGCATTATCGCCCTTTATATCATCTCCGGTAAATATAATCGCCTGATTTACATACTCTGGGATAAAGCCTTCGACACCGTTCAGATTCAAAAGCGCATTTACATACAAAGTTTTTAAGAAGGATTCGCTGAGTGTCTTTGCCTCCTTCTCATCTGACGGACGCTCGCTGTAACGCCATGAATAATTGTAATGAAGATGATCATCGTTGATTTTATTAAATCCATCCTCTGTCACAATAGCCACACCAAATCTCACAGCGTCAAACATCATATCTGACGTAGATGAAAACAATGCACTGTAATCAGAAAGTGCCACTAAGCCGCATATTGTGTAGGACACGTCTCCAAGCTCCATCACATCTCCAACAGAAATTTTATTATTTACGGCATACATACGGTCAATTGCAATCTCATTTTCATCTTCTGGAAAGCTTCCTTCCATCAGGCATTCCAGATCAATTTCTGTACGCTTCTTAAAAATACGCAGCGTACTCTCCACATTCTTTGTCTGCTCTTCTTTATAGAAGTTTGGATAAATCTTTGTTCCATCCTTTTGTAAGGCGCCTAACAGACCGCTTGATGCCTCTCTTTTAACCTCAAAATTTCCATCCTCAATATTATATTTTTCAAAACTTTCATCATAGGCCTGTGACATACTGCCGCTTGCAACCAAAAATCCAGATACAAGCGCGATTACACCTGCTATAAATACAAACAGAACAATATATTTTCCTGCCTCGCTCTTTAATTCCCTAAGAAAACGTTTATTCAATGGATTTGATTTTTTCTTTACCATTCCAGATCCTCCGCTGCCATACGCGTCTCATTGCGGCAATTCTCACGAATACGGCCATCATGAAGCTTTACGACGCGATCTGCCATCTTCTCGATTGCGTTATTATGTGTTACCATAACAACAGTATTTCCATATTTGCGGTTAACCTGCTCGATTAGTTTTAAAATCTCCTTTGATGTTGCGTAGTCAAGTGCACCTGTCGGCTCATCGCACAGCAAAATATCCGGATTCTTGACAATGGCTCTTCCTATAGCTGTTCGCTGCTGCTGTCCTCCTGATAACTGATTTGGCAACTTATGGCGATGCTCATACAAGCCAAGTGTCTTTAACAAATCATCTACGTTGAGCGGGTTGTCACTTAAATAAGCCCCCACCTCTACATTTTCCTTGATATTTAAATTGGGAATCAAATTGTACATCTGAAAAACATAGCCTAGGTGCTTTCTTCTGTACAACGTCAGCGTCTTTTCGTCCATATCGGCTGTCTTTTCGCCGTTAATTGCAATATAGCCGCTGTCTGCACCGTCAATTCCCCCAATAATATTTAACAGTGTTGATTTTCCAGAACCTGAAGGCCCCAAAAGCACGCATAATTCTCCTTTTTCAATCTCCATGTCAATTCCCTTTAACACTTCAATGCGACTATCACCTTCGCCGAAATGTTTTTTGATTCCTTTAATCTCCAGAAACATGACGTTCCCCCTCTCTTTATATTGATGAGACTGCGTTCTGGTTAAGCTTATGCTGCCAGAAGTTAGTATTATCTAACTTCATATTATACGAGCTTTTATAAAGAAAAACAACCAGCATTGTTGATACTTTTTCTCAACAATGCTGGTTGTTTGTTGTGGTGGATACCCGGTAGTTTTACTAAGGGCGGTTCGACGAATGATTTTGTCGACGGGCCCAACTCCGCAGGCCCCACTACATATTTTCAACGTAAGTGTATTTTGACAACGGGCCCGCTACAACGTCCCGTCTCGTAAAACATATCGTCTCACCGCCCACTACGTAACGATAGCTACCCATAACTTTCAAATATTGTTTTACTTCTCCGGTACTACAATCAGATCTTTTGTAAAGTGATTGAGGACCTTGCATCCATCCTCTGTTACGAGAACGAGATCCTCAACACGCACACCAAAGTTTCCTGTTAAGTAGATACCTGGCTCGATGGAGAAGGTCATGCCTGGCTTTAATACATCTGTATTTGCTGATGAGACGTCTCCTGCCTCATGAACTTCCTGACCGATGTTATGGCCGGTGCGATGTACAAAGTACGGGCCGTATCCCTGCTCTGTTATGTAATCTCTTGCGGCGGCATCTACATCACAGAATCGAACACCCGGCTTTACTGCTGCGATTGCACGCTCGTTAGCTGTCTTTACAATTTTATATACCTTCTTCTGCTCTTCGCTTACATTGCCCAAGAACACAGTTCTTGTCATATCTGAGCAATAGCCATTCCACAAGCATCCAATATCAAGAATTACGCTGTCGCCAGATTTTCCGGTGGAATCGTCGTTGCTGTGATGCGGGTCAGCAGCATTTGCACCGTAGCAGCAGATCGGATAGAAGGAAAATCCTTCTGAACCAAGATCGTGATAAATATCAAGCAGCTTATCGGCAAGTTCCTTCTCTGTATAACCCTTGTTGACCTCTTTGATTAGACGCTCAACTGCCAGATCGTTTAATCTGGAGGCTTCGATCATAAACTCCTGCTCTTCATTTGTCTTAATCTGGCGAATCTTATCAATGATATAAGAACCGTTCTTGTAAGTCAGATTTGGACGAAGCTCCATAAGACGAAGCAAAAACTTTGCTGCCCAGTTTTTATCAATGCCAATCACTCCAGTTTCTGCAATCTTCTCAGAAAGAATTGCAACGCAGTCATCAACATCATCAACATACGTAACCGGCCAAATCGGATTATCTCCCTGTGGGTACAGCTTGCTGATTACAAGCTCAGTCTTGCCAGCTGCTGCATCAAATACAAGAACCATCAGACGCTCGCCTGGGTTCATGAGTCTTCCCATCAGATAGTTTATGGAGGCAGGATCGCTTACAATAAGCTGATCCATGCCATTTTCCTTCATTGATGCCAAAACCTTTTGTGCTCTTTCCTTAAATACTGTCTCTTTTGCCATCTCTTTTGCCTGCCTTTTTTTATTTTGTTACCGGTGTAGGTCTGGACCAGTCAAATACTAATCTGGAATCAATCAATGCTGACAGACGATCTTTTGCACCTGATGACGGATCTACATATGAGCTGATTGCCTCCCACATACGCTGTCCGTCTACATTAGCACGGCCCATACGAAAATATTCATTTCCAAGCTGTGTCCATCCAAGGTTTGAGTCAACGCTGCAGAAGTAGCTAAATCCTAACTCCTTTAACAGCTGATACTTTTGATTTGCAGGATCATAACCTCTCCAGGAACCCTCATACAAATCTTCGCCCTGCGGATAAATGATGATATCAACATCGCCAAGAAGCGGCTTTACCTCGCGGTCCCACAAACGAGAATCAGACTCAAAACGCTCATATGATCCAGAATCACCGACCTTGTTGTGACCCCATGTATGACTTGCAAACAGCCATCCATCATCACGACATGCCTGCGCTACCTGCTTTGCGCTCTCCTTATCCTGTTCGATATTAGGATTTGGCTGATACATAGTCTGCTTCTTCTTTAAGTTGTTCTCCAGATTCCATGAGAAATACTGATCAAAGTAATCGCAGTTGCTGTTGTACCAGAAATCACTTGTACGATATCCAAAGATACCCTCATATCCAGTCAGAGCAATGATACCCTTAGCGCCGCGATATGAAAAGTCTGGATGAGTCTCAACAAAATCATCAAGAATCGGAACAACATCATATGAACCATAGATTACACTGCCATCCGGATTTGTGTATTCACTTGTCGGAGTTCCATCCTCGCCAACAACAAGCTTGCTTGCAAAACCATGACCTGTCATGTACTCGTAGTAGCTTACATCATCAACAGACAAAACAAACGGCTTCTTGCCTTCCGGAAGATAAATCGGCTGATGCTTCATAACCTGTGTGCCGTCTGCCTGCGTCTCATATGATGCCACATCATAGATGCTTACAAGCACATATCCTCTTGTATACATTTCTTCGAGAATACGGCAAAATTCATCTACAGTAGTCATTACATAGTTGTAATCCTTTACCTTGTTCATACCATCCTGCTTGCTGATTGCGATGTTATCATCAAAAGCTCTGCTTGTATCAACAACAAGAGTATGGAAGAAGATATGAGGAATTGTGCTGTTATCTGCGTAGACAACAGCCTCGCTCTTTCTCTGCTCATAGTCTGCAATGGCTGCTGTATAGGCAGCGTTGCTCTCATATCCTGATACTGACTGAATCTTTGCGATTGCACCGTCATAATCATACATCGCTGCTAAATAATTAGCATCATCAAGCACAATGTCGCCAGTCTTTTCCAATACATATTCCCATGCCGGCTCTGTTTCCATAGAACCTGCCTGACGCTCCGGAACAATCATATTTCCATTTGCATCATTCTCATATGTCTGCGGCTCCATCATAGTTGCCTGTCCTGCTGCCTGTGCCTGATTAGCTGCAGACTCAGCCTGTGCAGCTTCTGTCTGCGCCTGTGTCTGAGCCTCCTCACCATTTGCCTCGCTTCCTGATGAACTTGTCGGTGCAGCTTCCTGCGTAACAGAAGGCGTATTTTGTGATACTGCCTGCGTATTGCCTGTTTTTCCGCCAAAACCGACAGTCTCTCCGTTTCCTACGCGGATGATCTGCCAAATCAAAATGCTAAGTACAGCAAATAAAAGAATCAGCAGTGTCACACAAACTACAATCAGGCCTGTGCCTTTTTTCTTTTTTCGCTTGTTTTTTCCTGTATCTTTCTGACTCATGTTTCTCCAATCTGCCGGGGACTTCCCCGGCGTATTT
>CAKQXY010000042.1 GCA_934292725.1 uncultured Lachnospiraceae bacterium | reverse complement strand
TGAACCGCCGTGTACCGAACGGTACGCACGGTGGTGTGAGAGGTCGGGGATTTAACAAATCCCCTCCTACTCGATTATCCTTTTTATCTTATAAGCTCCTGCCATCTTTCAGGTGCAATTTCTCCTCCCGTCACCAGACACTCTGGATCAGGTGCCAGCACATGGCGAGTCACTTCAAAAATACGTCTTGCATCACATAAAATACACTCTGCTGATCCAAATACAGTATGTACTGCAGCTCCACATTCATCAAATGCACGATTCAGCTTAACAAAATCCTCAGAAATATGTGGCTGCTGTGAGTTGTAATGCTTTCTCATATAAACAGAAACTGGCTTTTTTCCATGCTGCACGATTTTCATGAGAACTGGCATGTCCGACAGTCTATTTGGCACATTGAGCACTTCCTCCACACTATGGATGTATGTATTTCGTTCATGACCAACCCCAACTAATAGAATTTTGCCTCCGACATCCTTTAAACGGTCATAACATCCGCCCGGTGTACACGGTGTATTGCGCATTTCTTCACCTGCCAAATATGACGCAGCATCTTTTCCGTATCCTGCCATACTATGAGTCGGATGCAATGAGCGAATTACACCAGGACGTTTCAAGAATAAATTAGGTAAAATTCCAACACATGCCGGTTCATTATCCACATCAAAAACAGGATTCTCCGCATTTATCGTCTTCCATGTATGTGTCGGAAGAAGCAATAAACCCTTTTCAAAAAACTCCATCAAAGCATCTAACACCGTATCGGCTCCTTTTTGTGTTTCACCGATTGCCTTCATAGAAGAATGAATTAAAATTGTTTCTTCCCCTGTAAGTCCCATCGCTGCAAGCTGCTTTTTTAATGATTCCTTTGTATGCATAATATTTCCCTTCTAAAATTAAAATCCTCAAAACCACTCTTATAGTACCACACTTTTATATCTTTTGTAACTATTCTTAACCCCATTCACATCCAAATTAAATCTAACCCGAAGGTGAATGACTTTCACAATTTTTTTGCACTTGTGTATCAGCGCTTTCAGTGCTATACTCCACTTGAAAAACACTATAACAGAAGGTGGACTTATGACAACATATGATTTATTTTTATTCGCCGGACAGTCCAATATGGCTGGCCGCGGCATTGCCTGTACACAATTTCCAGAAGGTGCACCTGACTTAATTTCTGGTGCTGGTGCTGAATTTCGCGCAATCTCTGATCCAACCAGACTTTATCCAATCGCAGAGCCTTTTGGTGCTCTGGAAAATAATCCCACTGGTATTTTTGAGCCAGGTATGAAGACTGGCTCACTTGTCACTTCTTTTATAAATACCTATTTTCAAAATACTGGTGTTCCAGTTCTTGGCCTGTCATCAAGCAAGGGCGGCTCTGTCATCGCAAACTGGCAGGATCACGATGACTATCTTACAGATACAATAATACGTTTAAAAAGCGCGCAAACATTCTGCGAACAGCATAATATTACCCTTCGCCATCAGTATCTTCTCTGGTGTCAGGGAGAATCTGACGGAGATCACCATACAAGTGCTGACGAATATACAAAACAGTTTATGCAAATGTATGAAAAGCTAAAGGCTGTCGGAATTGAACATTGTTTTTTAATTGGAATTGGCGCTTATAATGGAACAGCTGATGATATCTGCTACGATGAGATCAGAAATGCTCAGTATTCATTTGCAGAACACAGAAAAGATATCACAGTCGTCAGCCGCCTGTTTGAAACAATGAAAGCACGAGGACTGATGAAGGATTCTTTCCATTATTATCAGGCCGGATATAATGAAGTTGGAAAGGATGCTGCCATAAACACTGCAAAGTATGTATTAACTAATGCTCAGTAAACTCTTCTTTTCGCCTTACTCATACAAAAAAGCACCTCACACCGTACTAGTAAAATACGATGCGAGGTGTTGTTTTTATTTCCACTGGAAGTTAATCATTCCATAAATATAGATGAACAAAATTGCTACCGGAACAAAATATTTGAAGATTGGCTTCATCCATGGCTTTATCTTAAGGCCCTTTCCTGTATTAGCCTCTTCCACAAACTTATCCCAGCCCCATCCAAACTTATTGCAGCAAAACAGTGCCAGTACAAGCGATCCAAGCGGAAGGATATTGTTAGATACAATAAAATCCCATAAATCAAGCCATGCTGTTCCCTCTGCAAATGGCTGGAATTTAATTACGCTGTAGCCAAGTGCTGTTGTCAATGCAAGTACAAAGATTCCTGCCGCGCAGACAACGCATCCCTTTGGACGTGACCATCCGGTAAGCTCGCGAACCATTGCAAGAATATTTTCACAAACACCAAGCACGGTAGACATAGCTGCAAATACCATAAACAAGAAGAACAGCGCACCCCACCAGCGTCCTCCCGGCATATGAGAGAATACTGTTGCCATTGTATCAAACAAGAGGCTTGGTCCTGCATTAACTTCAAGTCCATAAGTAAAGCATGCACAGAACATGATAACACCAGCGATAACTGCGACAAATGTATCAAGTACAATTACATGAACAGACTCGCCCATCAAAGAACGATCCTTTCCGATATAGCTTCCAAATATTGCCATACCGCCCATTCCTGTTGACAGAGTGAAAAATGCCTGATTCATCGCACTAACGACTACTGAACCATCAATTTTTGAAAAATCAGGAACCAAGTAGAACTTTAAGCCTTCCTTTGCTCCTGAAAGTGTCAGACCATGAATAGCAAGTATCATCATTAAAATTAGGAGTGATACCATCATGTACTTTGTTACACGCTCCAAACCACCCTGCAGATTAAAGCTTAAAATTGCAAAGGCAGCAACTACTGTAACAAGTAAGAACGTAACATTTACACCTGGATTAGTTATCATAGCCTCAAAACCAAAACTATCATTTTGTCCGGTTAAGAACTTAACAAAATAATAAATAATCCATCCAGTAACAACAGTATAAAATGCCATCAGTGCAATATTTCCAATCAGACATACAATGCCAAAGATTCCCCATTTGTGACCTGGTTTTTCCAGCTTTCTATACATAAAAACTGGACTTGCCTGCGATGCTCGTCCTACTGCAAACTCCATAACAATTGCCGGAAGACCTAATAAAACAAGGCACACAAGATATACCAGCATAAAGCCTCCGCCTCCATTTTGCCCGCACATCCACGGAAACTTCCACACATTGCCGCAGCCGATTGCACAGCCAGCCGACAGCATGATAAAGCCCAGTCGGCTTCCAAGCCGTTCTCGATTTTTCATAACATTTCCCTTCCTTATAATAAATTCCCTCTATGACAACAATCGAGGGCAAAAGCCTTGCCCCCGACCTCAACAGATAGATTTATTATAAGCTATACGACACGTTACGTCAACTGCTGATTTAAACTTTTACAGTTTAAAGTAAAGAATATTTATTTTTTCTTTTTTGTAAGAAGCCATGCGCTTGTCAGTGCCGTAAATGGAGCTACTGTCACAAGTCCAAAGCTTCCCACAATCGTATCAAGTAATTCTGCTGCTACATATTTATAATTTAAAATATTGTCAATTGGTGTGCCCTGCGCCATAAATGTCATGAGCAATGCAATATATCCTCCGGAGTACGCCAGCAAAAGCGTTGTCGTCATAGTCCCCATGGCAGCTCTTCCCACGTTCATGCCTGATCGAGCAGCTTCCTTCCAGCCAATATCTGGCTTTTTTTCAATTACTTCATTAACTGCTGATGTAATGTCAACAGACAAATCCATCATTGCACCTGATGCTCCGATAAAAATGCCACTCATATAAATTTGAGAAAGATTCAGTTTCTGATATCCAGCATATAGAAGACTTTCCGAATAAGCCATGACTGCTCCATGAATTTTAAAAGCCTCTGTAAAAATACAGCCTATAATACAAGTTACTAGTACACCCAAAAGTGCACCTGATGACGCAGCAAGCGTTTTCTTATCAAACCCATATACTAAAAAGATGATTAACAGTGTTAAAAAAGCAGTCAATGCAATTCCCCACCAAATCGGATTAGCACCATTTAAATAGGCCGGTGTTAAAATTTTCCATATTGCCAATACCGTAATAACAAAAGAATATACAGCTCTAAGGCCTGTCTTTCCTGCAAATCCAATTAGCAGTAAGACAAAAATACCTGCCAAAAGCGCTTCCTTATCCAGACGATAATGGTCGCTCATCATAATAGAAAGAATAGTGTCACCACTATAACTTATTACCACATGGGCAACATCACCTTTTTTAAATATTTTATCAGCTTCCAAAGAACCACTTAGCATGTTTACTGCACTTGCTTCCTGTCCCTTAAATTTTCCGCCAAGTATTTTTACCTTACAGTACTGTTCTCCTGATTGGATCAAACCGTTACTAATTACAGAATCCTCGCTTGTAGAAAGCACTTTTGCCTTAACTCTGTCCGTCCCTTTATAAATAGCAGCATCCTCATAGCCTGTCGGAAGCGCCATGAGGATGAAGATCAACAAAATTGCTATAATTGAGACAGAGCTTTTTTTTAGTCTGTCCTTGATCATTTTTTATTGTACTCCTGTAATTTCTGCCATCTTGTTAAAAATATCTGTATTATCATAATAACCTTTGAACTGATCCTGTCCAACACCCATCGCAAATACCTCTACTGGAAGTCCTGTATGTGCATAGGAAGCAAAATTAACACCTGATTTGTTATTTAAAATATGTGTAATTGTTACTGTCAACGGCTCATAGCTTCCATACAGAAGATACTCTTCCTGACCAAACTCAGACTCTTCTCCTGTTCTGCTCATAGTTTCTTCATAAGCCGTCTGCAGCTTCTGATATTCATAGTCAGTCATTACAAGACTTCCCTTGTCATCTGTTCCCTCTGGATGTACATCCTTACTGTCAGCCTGATTGGAAGTTTCTGCTACACCATTTGGTGCCTGCAAACCAAAAAGCTCAGTAATATCAGCCATTACTGTATCAAAGTCTGTCTTATTTTCCTTATATGCTGTCACATAATCAGAGTCAAACTTTGCATAAGAAATTTTCTGATTGCTAATATTTGCAAGGAAGGTATCATAATCAGTTCCTGCAAATCCAATAGTAAGACCACCTGTCTCATGATCACCTGTAACAAGAATCAACGTTTCATCTGGATGCTCGTTATAAAACTCAACTGCCTTTCCTACTGCTTCGTCCATTGCTACTGTATCGGTGATAGTTGCTGCCGCATCATTTGCATGACATGCCCAGTCAATCTTTCCACCTTCTACCATCATAAAAAATCCAGTCTCATTATTAAGCACTTCGATTCCCTTTTCAACATAATCTGAAAGTCCCCATTCTCCTTCTTCCAGATCCATGTCATAGCTCATTGCATCACTATCTGCGAGTGTCTCATCAATTACAATTGCCTTTCCATCTTCTGCTGTCAAAGCCTGCGCTTCTTCCTGAGTCTTAATTACCTTGTATCCAGCCTCTTCTGCCAGCTGATAAAGATCTGTCTTATCCTTATCTGGTCCTGTTGTTTTCTTAAGACCACCACCTGCAAAATAATCAAAATTACTTGCGATAAGCTCCTGACCAATTTCATAATAATTATTTCTGGATGGCTGATGCGCATAAAATGCCGCCGGAGTAGCATGGTTTAAATTAACAGAGGATAAAATTCCCACCTTATAGCCAAGCTGCTTTTTTAATTTCTCAGCGATAGTCTCATAAGAAGTTTCCATCTTTTCATCCATGTTGATGGTTCCGCTATATGTCTTATGACCTGTAGAAATGGAAGTTGCTGTAGACGCTGAATCAGGGCAGAATGAAGTGCTGTCATAAGTCTGTGCTGATCCAGCCACTGGAAACTTCATCATATTCAATTTACTTTCACTCGTCAGCACATCATCACCATCATCTGCAATTGCATTCAAATAATAGTTAGTTGTCTGAACCTGTGGGTAGCTCATTCCATCTCCTATAAACAGGAAAATATATTTTGGAACGTTTGCATTTTCTGTTTCTGCTGCACCAAAAGCTGGTACTGTACAGACTGACATTGCTGCTGCCAATGATAATGCGCTGATTTTTTTTAATCTCATGTGAGTAGTCTCCTTTTTTATGTGTATTTTTACTACAATTCGCATTCTAGTAGTTCTTCGTAAAATCTGTTATACTCTTCTAGTCAAATCAAGATAAAATTTTTGTAAAGTTTCTAAGTTACATTATAAAAACAAAAAAGCCACCTTAGGTGACTTTTTTGCCATAAAAATTATTTTATTCTTATACGTTTCTTACAAAAATCGGTGAACTGTATGCCCACTGTCCATTTTTCTGAGAAACTTCTACGCGATAAATATCCTCGTCTTTTTCTGGAAGCTGATCTTCCATATCAATGTTAAAGATATATCTGCTTTCTGGTAATGCCTTGTGAATCTTAAATGCCTGAGAATGATAATACTTCATGTGACTTGTGTATCCATACTGCAAAAGTTCACCGATTGTAGCCTGATAACTTTGCTCATTCATTTGAACAGTCACCTTCGTATTCAGATCGCCCTCCACTGTTACAATAACTGCCGAAGTGCATGGATGAAGTGTTGACTGATTTCCCACTGTATCACATGTAAACTGCATTTCTTTTTCACTTGTCATCTCTGCCTGGCTGGCAATATCATTTATCTGCTCGATTTTGCTTGCCTCTCGCTGTGTAGGTGACAATACATTTCGTCCACGGAAACAAGTATCAATGTCTGTCAGGCTTCCGCCTTCAATTTTGATCTTTCCATTCCAGCGATAAATCGTCTGATCTCCCCAGCCCATTTCAACTCTGATTTTGTAGTGACCGCTCTGATTAGCCTCCCAATAATTTTCTCCATTCAAAATATGGTACGGCTTCTCATTTTTATAAATTACAATCTTATCAAGCGGTGCCTGTGTCTGCACATTAACGTGAAGCTTTCGTACCAAAGCGCTGATAGCACTTCCCTGATAAGCATCGTTAATACGGAAATCACAAAGAATTTTATCTCCCGTTACTGCATAAGTACGCCCCATTCTAAGGCCTTCCCAGATACTTTCTCTTGTTTTCTTTTCTGCAATAACTGCCACCAGTCCGTCTCCATAAGATCCTGGAAAACCAGCATGATGATCTGTAGATGCTACAAAGCCAAAGTGATATCCTCTGCGCAGTCCTTCATCTACCATGTTGCGAGTATCTCTCGGTCCCATATCATGATAATAAGGATAAGCCGCGTCTTCATTTATCGAACATCCATGCTTGGAATAAACTTCAACAACAGGAGAAATACTGCTGTCAAAATAATCCCAATTAATTCCACGATAAGACGGTGTATAAGCTATATGATGAGGAATTGCAATGGTAGTGTCTTTTCCACATGCTTCCACAAGCTCTTTTGGTGAATCCCTATACACCAATGGAAGATTATCATCTATAGATACTAAATGATGATCCCCGTACTTTCCTGAATGTAATTCATAGCCCTGAAATGTAACAAGCTCTTTAGAATTTGCTTTTGCAACTTTGTCGCGAACTTCTTCCCAGTGATCTCTCAATTTTTTAAAACCAACTTCATGAAAATTCACAAGAAACTCTGTTTCCGGTGTTTTTGAATAAATGTCAGGCCACATAGCATGTCCTGTAAACGCACAAAAATCCAGCCGTCCTCTCGCTCTTTGTATTGCATTCTCCAAGCTTCCAAAACCATATGTTATCCCACAATGGTTATGTAAATCTCCCCAATAAATATTCACCTTTGTAATCCACCTTTCCGCGTTTAACTAACGCTCCCTTTTATTTTCAATCATGATGATATCGCATGATGAATTTGCAGCTCATAAAGCTTTTTGTATATTCCGTTCTGTGCCAAAAGTTCCTGATGTGTTCCGCGCTCTCTGATCTTTCCCTTATGCATAACCATTATGCAGTCAGCATGCTGAATTGTTGAAAGACGATGCGCTACCATAATAGTAGTTCGTCCCTTCATCAGCTTTTCAAGCGCTTCCTGAATTAAAATTTCAGTCTCTGTATCAATATTTGCTGTTGCCTCATCCATTACAAGAATTGCTGGCTTATGCGCAAGCGTTCTTGCAAATGAAAGAAGCTGTCTCTCTCCTGCTGAAAAAGTTGCACCGCGCTCTGTAACAGGCTCATTATATTTTTTCGGAAGCTTTTCAATAAAATGTGATGCATTAACATACTCGGCAGCAGCTCTCACATCTTCAAACGGGATATCATCGTGCAGACGAATATTTGACTCAATATCTCCCTCAAAGATAAATACATCCTGCTGCATCTGTCCAATCGCACTTCGAAGCTGCTTCTTGGAAAGTTTTCTAATATCCACACCATCAATATAAATATGACCCTTCTGGATATCATAATAACGTCCAATTAGATTTAAAATAGACGATTTTCCAGCTCCTGTTGCACCAACAAATGCCACCTTCTCACCAGGCTCAATCACAAAGGAAACATCACGAAGTACATAATGTTCTCCATCATATGCAAACCACACATGGTCAAACTCAATACGTCCAAGAACCTTTGGCAGAACAATAGGATTTTCATCCTCCTTAACCTGCGGCTCCTCAGCGAGAATTGTAAAGATCTTTTCTGCTGATGCTATTGATGACTGCAGTGTCGAAAACTGCTCGGCAAGCTCCTGAATCGGATCAAAGAACTGCTGAATGTACTGTGAGAAAATATAGAGAGTTCCGATGGAAATTGCCCCATCTAACACCTCATTGCTTCCGATGCCAAGCACTATCATTAAAGACAATACACTTAAAATATAGATTAGCGGGCGAAAAATCGCAAACACCATCATCTCACGGTAATGTGCGCGGTACAGCTTGTAATCCTTATCCTTAAACTCCTCGAACTTTCGCTCCTCTCGTCCAAAGATCTGAATGACGCGCATTCCTGAAATATTCTCAGATAAAAATGTATTGATATCTGTAAGCTTTGTGCGTACAAGTCGATATATTTTTCTGGAAATAATACGAAAAACAACTGTAAGCACCATAACAATAGGCAGAAGCACAAATGAAACAAGTGCCAGTCCTCTGTCTAGCGCAATCATAACAACAGCCAATCCTATTATCTTTACGATATTTCTAAATAAGCGCACCAAAATGCCTGAATACATCTCATTTAATGCTTCAACATCATTTGTCACTCTTGTTACAAGCTTTCCAACAGGCGTCAGGTCAAAGAAACGGCTGCTTAAGCTTTGAATATGAATATACAGCTCTCGTCTTACAGTCAGAATGATCTTTTGTCCAGTCTTCTGCAAAATCCAGGTCTGTGCCATATTGAAAATAAAGCTTACTACAAGCACAATACCGTATTTCCATGCTGTATTAATAATTACATTGTAATCGCCCTGCGTCTCGAAGTTATCAATTGCATCTCCAATCAGTGTTGGTCTATATAAATCAAATCCCGTAAGTGCCAGCACAAGCACCAGACAAAGCATAACCCATCCGGCATACGGTTTCATATAGGACAAAAGATGCAGCAGCGCATTTCCTTTATAATTACTTTCCAATTTGTCATCTGTCATTGAACTCATCTTGCTGCACCCCCTTACATCTCATTTAATTCCTGCTCAAGCTGCTGCTTCTCATAAATCTTTGCATAGAAGCCGCCCTCGCGGATTAATTCATCATGTGTACCATACTCAGTCAGCTCACCCTCAGTCAATACTGCGATATGATCAGCCTTTTGGAGCGTAGAAACACGATGTGCAATAATAATCGTTGTTTTTCCCTTGCGCAGACGAATCAGATTCTCTAAAATCTGCTCCTCTGTATCTGTATCGACAGCAGACAGTGAGTCATCCATAATCAATACAGGGGCATTCTTAAGAAGCGCACGTGCAATAGAGCTTCGCTGCTTCTGACCGCCAGAAAGCGTTACACCACGCTCTCCAACAAGTGTCTGATAGCCTTCTGGGAAATCAATAATGTTGCTGTGAATGCAGGCCGCCTCAGCTGCTTCCTTAATATTATCGCGAAGCTTTGGATGATCGAAAATACGATCCTCAAGTCCAAATGCTATATTTTCCTCAAGCGTATCTGAGAACATAAAATTTTCCTGAGGCACATAAGCCACATCACGGTGAAGCACATGAAGCGGAATCTCATCAATAGATCTTCCGTCCATCAAAAGCATTCCTTTTTCGCAGTCATATACACGAAGAAGCAGATCTGCAAGCGTAGATTTTCCGCTTCCAGTTCGTCCAAGTACTGCTAACATCTCGCCCGGTTTAATGTGAACACTCACATTCTTTAAAACAGGTGTATCGCCATCTGGATACTGGAAGGTCAGATTCTTCAGCTCTATATCACCAGTTAAATGCTCACCATCCTTCTCTTTTACCTTATCAATAATATCTGGCTTTTCATCGAAGATATCCTTGATACGCTTATAGCCTGCTGATGCCTGGCTAAATGTATTTATACAGTCACCACAGGCAATCATCGGCCATACGAGCATACCGATATAAGAGTTGAATGCAACAAACTGACCAACTGATACAGTTCCGTTAATAACCATTTTTCCTCCAATGATCAAGGTCAAAAGAAGACTGATTCCTGTAATCAAATCAAGCAGAGGTCCAAACAAACTTCTTAGCTTCACAACAGCAAGATTTTTTTCCATGTTATTTTCATTTGCCTTCTGAAATTCCTCAAGATCCTTCTTCTCCTGAACAAAGGCCTTTAAAACACGGATACCAGAAATACTTTCCTGAACCTTATCTGAAAGAAATGAAAAGGCTTCCTGTCTGGCAGTCTGGCGCTTTTTCATCTGAACACCAAAGAAATAACATCCGATTGCAACAAGAATCATTGGAACAAATGCAAGCACAGTCAAACGCAGATCCACATATATGATCATTTTAATAATAACCATAATAGACATGACTGCTGCATCAAAGGTTGTAATGACAGCCATACCTACTGCCACTCGCACAGCCTCCAAATCATTTGTAAAATGCGCCATCAGATCACCAGTTTTGTGCTCATTAAAATAACGCGCTGACAATGTTTCCAGATGACCAAACATATCATTTCTAAGACGATATTCAATCTTTCTGGATGCACCAAAAATGCAGTAGCGCCATCCAAAACGGCCGAACATCATAATCAGTCCTGCAATCAATATCTTCATGAGCATCATTGGAATGCCGGCTTTTGTCAGCGTTTCATTTGTCAGTCCGTCAATTATATCTCCGATAAACTGCGGAATATAAATATTTGCCAGATCGACACAAAGCAAAATTGCTATGCCAAACACATACCACCATTTATACTCATACAGATAGTTTTTCAGTGAAAACTTCTTCTGCTTTTCCATCATGCTTCCTCTCTATTATTCTATTTTTATAAATTTTTCATTCTATTTTCAATCTGCTTATTTTCTATATGTATCCACAGATCCAAAAATACGCTTTACAGTCTCATAGGACAGCTTCGGTCTTCTGTACTCGTCTACAATTCCCTTGTTGTTCATTGTTCTCGGACGTGTATTCCACCAATCGTTTGTTACGCGCACATCGCAAAACTGCCAGATGTACACACCAGAACAATCCTTATAAGAAAGAATCGCACCAAGCTGCTCCTCAAGCGCCTGAACCTGATATTCCTCAGACCACTTCACCTTTGCCGGTGTGCGATAGCCGTAGATCGCTCCTGCTCCAACCTCAGTAATCAAAAATGGCTTTCCAGCACCGCCAGTTGTCTGAACCCATTTATACAAATCATCCAGATACATTGCTACTGGTGTATTATGATACCATTTCGGATAAATATTGTAGGAAACTACATCAACAAGATCAAAGCATATGTCAGTCTTAAAGCGGCAGCTTGAGAATGAGCGCGGGCGCGTCACATCAAGACTTTTAATCAGTTCAAGCTGTGTCTTATAGCATTCTCTGCCATACTCTGTGTCACTTGCGCACTCATTTAAAATACCCCAGATATAAATAGACGGATGATTATAGTGAGCTGCTATCATCTCGCGAATACAAGTCTCACACTGACGCTCGAAGTTTGGATTTTTCATCTGATCTTCACTTAAGCCTCTCGCATGATTTTCCTCCCATACAAGAATACCAAGCTCATCACACAAATCAAGAAACAGCTCATCATTTGGATAATGAGATGTTCTAATTGAATTTGCTCCCATATCTCGTGCAAGCTGCAGATCCTGCATAATTGCAGAAAGAGGCAGCGCACAGCCAAATTGTGGATGATCCTCATGGCGGCAGAAGCCCTTAATTTGAAGCTTCTTTCCATTTAAGAGAATGTCCTTACCCTGTGTCCTGACTTCACGAAAGCCCACACGGTCAATCAAATCATCAATAACTTTGCCATCTTCATCTTCTAACTGTGCACTAAGCATATAAAGAGTTGGATGCTCTGGTGCCCAAGGCTTTGCATTCTCACACGCGATCAGATCACTCTTTAGCACAAGCTCACCTGCGCCTGTACTGCAGCTTTGTGTATACAGAACATTTTCATTTACATCATTACATCCCTTTAGGGAAACACTCACATTGCCCCTCCACGGCTTACCATCAAGAGATGCAATCACAAGCTCAAGCTGTGCATACCATGTATCATCCTTATAGACAGGTGTAAAGTGAAGCTGCTTTATATAATGCTTTGGCAGCTGTTCAAGCATTACACCCCTTGAAATACCGCCATAGCTTTGGTAATCATTTTCCACATGCAGAGCTGATGCCTCAGAAAAAGAGTTATCCACAAGAACACTCAATTTATGCACACCAGGGGTAAGACCTTTTAAAACTGCCTCAAATGAGGTGAATGCATTGTAATGCTCTGCCACTACCATTCCGTCTACACTAACCTTTGCCGTATGGCTGACACCCTTAAAGACAATGCGCATATCACCGCCTGCCTCAAAGCTACGCTCATACAATCCCTGTCCTCTGTATGCTTCAAAACCAGGATACGTCTCCCAGCAAGACGGCACATTTACTTTTCCTGCCGGTGTGACTGTCTCACCTGCCACCTGGCTAAAATCCCACAAAGATGACGAAAGCTCCATTGTCTTTCTTACATGATGCTCTTCAAATAAACGTATCATTTTCAAACTCCTCCTTTTTCATTTTGCATCTGACCTAATATGCATATTTTCTATTGTAAACCATGTCGAATCTAATAACAATGGAGATTTCACTTCTTTTAAAAAAACATTTAGACACAGGCAAAGCCACGGGGACAGATTCGTCCCCATGGCTTTCCGCGTCCCCTGGTTTTCTTGACGTTGTTCATATAAGGCTATTCATCATATCCCAACCAATAAAATACCTCATCATTATACTTATATTGACTAGAAATCAATGCTACAAGTAAAAGGAAATCTGCCCAGCATCTTACTTGATTACAAATGTTCTGAGAAGCGCATAAATATTGAATTTAGAGTATATAAAGGTACGATTGTTTTTCATGCTATCTCATAGCTATCTCATCGTTCGGGCCGAAAATACAGAGATGTTTACCATTCATACACCTTTTATATATACTAAAATTCATCCTCGCCTAAGATGGAACCATCTTGATTACTAATACTCTGAAAACCGCAAAAATATTATATTTTAGATATGTAAAGGTACGATTGTTTTTCATACTGGCTCATCGTTTTGATTGAAAATACAGTGCTCTTTACGATTCATATTTTATCATACACATTAAACCCCACCCTTCACGCTCTCTTGATTGATTGCTTGATTACCTTCCTGATTATTTTCTTGATTACTTTCTTGATTATAAGAATTCCAGAAACCGCATCAATGCTAGGATTTTAATATCTACAGGTACGATTGTTTTTCACGAAGGGTACGATCATTTTTCACAAAGAGAACGATGTTTTTTCACGATGGGTACGATCGTTTTTCGTTAAGAGTATGATTGTTTTTCTCGAAAGGTATGTTTTTTATATTGACATATTCGTACTATTGTTGTACCATAAAAGAAAAAGGAAAGGGGAAATCAGATAAATGCCAAGGAGAAAAAAGCTACCAGAAACTTCAGATATAATCGGACTAGGAAATCCCGACAAGCTGACCGTCCAAAAATCAAACCCTCTACAGTCACTTGCGAAAACCAACCTAACTTTGCCAGAATTAAAATTACTTGATGTATATTTGGCAAGAATTGATAGTCATGATCCTGAAAAAAGAACAGTCATAATCGAAAAAGGAGAACTCGAACGTGTCCTATGTGTAACCAGAATATTGAAGGACGACCTTAATAAACGCCTTCGCAATTTATTCCAAATTGTTGAAATTGAAGATGCCACAAAGCCAGATGGATTTAAGATAATCTCCTTATTCGAAGAAGCCGAAGCAGTTCCTGATGGCAACGGACTATGGAAAATTACACTTACGTGCACACCATCGGCGAGAGAATATATTTTCAATATTGAAGATTTGGGCTATCTCAGATACCGTCTGAAAAATGTTATCGAGTTGAAATCTAGATACAGTTATGTTTTATTCCTCTACTTGGAAAACAACCGTTTTCGCAAATCATGGGAAATCAAATTGGATGATTTGAAAGAGTTGTTAAAATGTAAGGCAACTAGATATAATCAATTTAAATTCTTCAATGCTGAAATCTTAAAGAAATGCCATAATGAGCTTAACGAAAAGACAGACTGTCACTTCGACTACGAACCTGTAAAGCAGGGACGGACTATAGTCGGCATACGATTTACGATCAAAACGTTAAAACAATTGGCATCTGAAGACGTGGTAAATCTACCAGAAGTTCCAACCGTGATAAAGGATTGCCCACTATGGGAAAGTTCTCTAAGCGATTGGAAACTGTCTGCGGAAAAACTTGATGAGATTTCAGCACTATTATATGCAATTCCAGCTTACAAGCTACCAGAAGCACCAACAACAGAACAAGCCCAGCACAAATACATTGCTCTAAAAGTGGCTGAAATCAAGCGCAGAAATCAAGAAAAGAAAATCAACAACCACTTTGCATATCTGCGAAAATTAATGCAAAAAGATATGGAAGCAAATGCTGAAAAAGGAACTGTACAACAGCCAGAAATAGCGCGTGGCACTCAAGTATTTCGCAATTTCACAGAACGAACCGACAACAATTACATAGAAAAGATCTTGGAGCAGTATAGGCAGCATTGAAATTCCTCTAAGACATAATTTTTAAAATCCAGAAAAATATGTAAAATTTCTGCAAGACAAAAACGGGGAAAAGAGACATTAGATAAAGTGTCTCTTTTCCCTTTTTCCATGGCTTTTAATTTTGTTTTGTATGCTCGTCCCGATACTGACCCGGTGTTTTTCCAACGTACTTTTTAAAACGTCTCATAAACACATGCTCATCTTCATATCCGACTGCCGCACTGACATCTTTAACCTTAAGCGAAGTTGTCTTTAGAAGTTCCTTTGCTTTTTCCATACGAATAATTCCAAGATAATCAGATGGATTTACACCCATGCGGTTTTTAAATTCGACAGACATTGTTACCGGGCTGATGGATAGCATTTCGGCAAGCGCTGCCATTGTCAAATCTGGGCTGCTGTAATTTTCTTTCATGTATGCCACTGCCTTAGATGCCATGTCTGGCTCATCTGATTTATCATCATTACTTGTCTGTCTTGCCTCAATTAAGCTATGGCATACCTCATGTAAAATATCTGAAAACTGCTGTACTGTTAAACACTGTGACAGCAAAAATACATTGTAAATATTAGAAAAATCAACGTGTGTGTCATTCCACTCTGTAATCAAAATATGAAGAATATCATTATATAGTACACGGAAGCTAAGAAGAGAATGATTGCCGCTCTTAAGCTTGCTACAGATCTCATCAATGACTTCATCTGCCTCATCACAGTTGCCGGCGCGAATAGCATTTTTAAGTCTTCTAAGAAAACTCTCCGGCAAAATCTCAATATGCTCCACCTTCGATGCCTGCTGATAGCGGATCATGTTGCTGTTATCCACAATAAATCTTGTGTCAAATGCAGTATCAGCCTCAAGATATGCCTGAGGCACCTCCATTAAATCCTCATGATAATCACTTACGGCCATGACAAATTCCTCGCATGAAACCTGACCAATCTTGAAGAAATTTACAAGCATCTTTTCTGCCTGATCACGGTCTGATGCAAAGATAACAAACACATTTCTTGTCTTGCTTATCAACTTAATTCGATAGCCATCAAGTTTTGAATACTGACGAATCAGTTCAAGCATTTCCTTCTCGGCCTTCTCCTCATTACTATGGCCGCGGTCACCGCCAAGATCACCTACCATAACAACAAAGGCTGAAACTGACTCTGGAATCTGGATTTGCGCCTCTGCAGCATCCATTCTAATCTCATCTTCATTTCGATAAACACCGCGCACCAGATTTCCAATAAAACGATTCTTCTTTAATGGAATATGTGTCTCATTTGTCCTTGCTAACGTCTCATTACTCTTTGCAAGAGTCTCATTATTTTTTACAAGGCTCTCTATTCCTGTCTCTATATTTTCCAAATCATACGGACGATCATCTTTTTTGAGCATCATGTTAATGCGCCTAATTCGCCCTGCAATTTTACGATATAAAAGTAAAATGCCAAATGCTGCCGGAATACTGCACAGTAACAGCAAAAAGACAATCCCCCACATTCCGCTTCTTATTTGATTAGAAAAAACTGACATTGGCTGCATGCTCACATAGACTAATCCACTTACACCTGCTTTCATAGAGACAAGCATAGAAACGCCATCTACAGTCATGGACTCAGAAATAGCCATTTCTTTTTGATTGCTATTATTAAGCTTCTCTGTCTGCTTAGCATACAGATTTGTCAGCTCTGTTAAGACAGAATCGCTCTCAAGCTCTACTGTCTCTCTTTTAGTTACAATTTGCCCATCATATAAAATATAATGATTGCGGCCATCCTCTGATCCACCAGAGTCTAGCAGCTCATCATAATATTTTTCCGGAACCAGAAATACCATGACAGCATTTTTCTTTGGCACAACAGTTTTTAAATAAACTGTCAACTTGTTTGTATCACTCATGTAGTAATTTTTTAAATATCCACTTGCCCCCTGTTCAGGCAAGATCTTCATCTGATAATCCTCCGCACAAAGCAAGTCTGAAAACTCCTGCTCTGACGTCTCTTCAAGCACAAGTCCGATCCGCACAAAATTATCAAGCGTAATGGATGTTTTGGGATTATACAGATACTGATCTCCATGATAAAAATACAATAGCTGTCCAAAAAACTGGCTGACTGCCGTGTAGCGATAAAGCTGCTCTTCCAACTTTGTACTTTTTAATGGCTGCTTATCAAGCATAAATTCAGTACAGTCTGCTGAAAGATTAATCTGTGACACGACATTAGAAATAATCTCCATATCATTTTCATGACGTGACTCAATTGCTCCAAGATCAGCTTCATTTGACTCTACAAAATTTTCATAAATCGTTCTGTGATAAAACCGGTACAGATAACCACCCATTATGGCAATGATCAGTACAACTATCATACTAAATGCAGCCAGATACAAAAGCACACCCTGGCGGCGTAGTTTTCCACGTTCCAGTTTCACGAATTTGTTCCCCCTTACTTTTGCACGTCTGACTTTTTGTGCCAAATCAAACAACCCCACTGTTTTGCGGTGGGGCTGTTATGTGTATCTGCATCCTTACTTTGCATATCTGCTTTTACACTTATGCCAGACAAAACTCTGGCGATATTATATCATTTTTTTGGCATAATGTCCATGAAACATTTAATCATTTACTCTAATTCCATAGTATCAATTGCATCCTGATACATCTGAATGTAGTCAGAAACACCCATTCCTTCAAACATGTTTACAAACTTCTCCCAGCTCTCATCAGTAACACCTTCAGTTACAAATGTTGCCATGTTCTCAACAACTGCATTGTTGATATCAGTCTCAAGAAGTGCATTGCTCTGCAGCTGATCAGAGGTTAACGGTGCAAGTGACAGGTAGTTGTTGGAATACTTCTGCAAAACGCCTGCTTCCTCATAAGTCTGGCAGTACTCAGTCTTCTCAACACGCTGCGCTGGCATGTTAAATACACTTGAAATATATTTTCCTGGTCCAAAGAACAGAGTATTGCAATCCAAATAATTCTTCACATTATCTGTGTTTCCTACATTCAATGTGTCAATCTTTCCATTTTCATTGTAGGTCCAGCCAGTGCCATCTTCTGCATCCTTCTCTCCATAATACATTGAAAACTGTGTCTCAGTATCCATCATTGCATCAAGAAGCTTTATGGACTCATCTACATGCTCATTTGTGATTGTCAGCCATGCACCGCCCTTTGCCATCTCAATTGTCTTCCAAAGCTTAGCACCCATCTCTTCGCCTGGTGTCCACAGCACAGCATCATTTGCAATACCATCATCCCAACCCATAGCAATAAGTCTCCATGCTGTGAAAAATCCGGCATTTCCTTCTTTTAACTTTGTTTCGATTGTATTCTGATCCTGAGAGATAAGCTCAGCATCTACTAACTCCTCCTCGTACATCTGATGCAGCCATTCCATGCACTTGCGGAAGCCATCCTGCGTTGCGGTAAACTGAACGTTCTTGTCATCATCAATGTAGATCCATTTTTCTCCATCACAAGGAATGCCAAACATTGGAAGGATATAGCGCACACCATAAAAACCAGTGTCAAGTCCCATCTCAAGCGGAACCTCATCAGCCTCGCCATTTCCATTCGGATCCTGTGTCTTAAATGCGCGAAGTACCTCTGTCAGCTCATCTAACGTAGTCGGCGTCTCAAGTCCAAGTGCGTCCAGCCATGTCTGATTGATAAAGAAATGCTGATTTGTATTAATGTTCTGACCTACCATATAGCCGATAGAATACGTATGTCCATCTGTTGCAACAAGACCAGAAGTCGGATCTGAATCTTCTCCTGCAATTCTTGTTGTATAGTTTGGCATATTCTCTGCAATCTTATCCTCAAGAGGAAGCAGAAGACCCTGTGTAACACCATATTCCTCATCATCTACCGTGCAATTCGGTGCAATAATGATGTCTGGGTAGTCATCAGATACAAACATCAGATTCAGCTTAGTGCTCCAGTCAGATCCCTTTACTACATCCCACTCCAAGTTAATACCAGTCTTCTCCTCAAATGCCTTTACAACTGGCATATCACTTGGGTTTGCCAGAGAATCAACATCTCTAATTCCAAACATAATCTTTAAGGTAATAGGTTCATCCACAATCGGATATGTCTGCTGATCGCTGTAGTCAACTGTCTCAGACTCAGCAAAAGCTGCCTGTCCCATTGCTCCTGAAAGCATCATTGCTGCGCTCATTGCTCCTGCCAAAAATCTTCTTTTCATCGTAAAATCCTCCTTGATTCATTTTGATTGTTTTTATCGAAACCATGAATTTCATGGTCAGAATCTTTTTTAATCCCACATCAGCCCTTTAATGAACCGATCATAACACCCTTTTCAAAATATTTCTGCATAAATCCATACAGAATAACAACTGGTCCTGTAGCCACTACAATAATACAATATTTTGCCACGTTTGCAATACGCATTGCTTCTGCCATATCTGCGGCATTGTCAGACATTGTCTGCATATAGTCACCTGACTTATCAACTTGAAGCGTAGCCAAAATCTCGCGAAGCACTGTCTGCAGCGGAAGAAGGCTTCTGTCTTTAATATAGACAAGTCCCGTAAAATAGTCATTCCACTTTGAAACGCCATAATAAACAGCTAAAACTGCAATAATTGTCTTAGAGAGAGGAAGTACAATTTTAAAGAAATACTGAAAATGTGTTGTACCGTCCAACATTGCTGCCTCATACAGCTCGTGTGGAATATTTGTCTGAATATAGGTTCTTGCCACCATCAGATTCCATACGCTGACACAGCCCATTAAAATCATGATCATTGGTGTATTATAGAGTCCGATATCCTTCATAACAAGGAACGTTGGAATCAATCCGCCGTTAAAAAACATAGTAAATACAAAGAACAGATTAATAAGTCCCTTTCCGATAAACTTCGGACGAGACAGCGTGTATGCTGCCGCAAGCGTAACTACAATACTGATTGATACACTGACTACTGTATAAAAAATAGAATTGGCATATGAATGAAGCATCTCACTATACTTCAAAATTGACTGATAGCCAATAAATGAAAAATCAACTGGATGCCAAATTACCTTTCCTGCTACAATAGCGTCTGGATCAGAAACAGATGCAATAATAACAAGATATAGCGGATAAAGGATCAGAAACATGACAATGATCCAAAAAACAGCATTAAATATATAAAATGCCTGATTACTCTTGCTATACTGACTAAACTTCTTTTTTGTGTCCATTTTCTTCTGTTCCTCCTTCCTTAGAATAAGCCCACATCAGATATCTTCTTTGAAATCTGGTTTGCTGTGATAATAATAATAAAGTTAATTATATTGATAAATAAGCCGATTGCCGTCGTGTAGGAAAACTGTCCGCTTCCAAGTCCGACATTATATACATACACGCCGATGATATCAGATGTAGGAATATTTCCAGCTGTCTGCATAACGAGTGCCTTATCTGTATTACTGCTTAACAGTTTTCCACAGTCAAGAATAAATACCATAACAATAACAGGCACAATACTTGGCATATCAATGTAGCGAATCTTCTGCCATATACTTGCACCGTCAATCTCAGCCGCCTCATAAAGAGATGGGTCTACACCAGAAAGCGAAGCAATGTAAAGAATAGTTCCCCATCCAGCTGACTGCCAGATACCAGAAACAATATAAATAGTTCTAAATGCTTTTGCATCAGACATAAAGTCAACTGACTTCATACCAAGCGCCTGACGAAGAATATTAAAGATACCGCTTGTCGGTGACAAGAAAATGTAAAGCATACCTGCCAAAACAACTGTTGAGATAAAATATGGCACGTAAATACTTGTCTGAATAAATCTCTTGATTTTCGGTCCCTTAATCTGGTTTAACAGAATTGCCAAAATAATCGGTACTGGAAAGCTCCAAAGCAGGTTGTACACATTCAATAGTAATGTGTTCGCGAGCAGTCTCTTAAAATAATAAGCATGGAAGAAATTCTCAAAATGCTTAAGGCCAACCCATTTACTTCCTGAAATTCCAAACACCGCCTTGAAATCCTTAAATGCAATCTGGATTCCATATAAAGGCATGTAGTTGAATACAATAAAGTAGATGATTGCCGGCAAGATTAATACATACAGCTGCCAGTTGTTCTTAAAATAAACTGCGTAGTTTATTTTCTTCTTGGGAACTTTTGTCTTATGGTTCTTTCCCATGGTTTTGTCTCCTCCTTCTTCTTATCATCTCTTATTTCAGCTCATTTTGCTGTGCATCTTTGCTAAGTCCAGACTAGCTCATCAAGTTTTATTTGTAAATGGTTTAAAATTTTACTCGCACGTATCCTGTGTTTACTGCCTGTTTTTTCCAGTTTTCAGTATTCTATATGTTACATCTTTAATTAAAAACCGCCATTTTTTTATTCAAGACAGCATAGTTGCAAAATTTTATCCACAAAAATAAGATATGTAACACATAGTTTGGGTTGCATATCATCTTCTTTTTGTGTATCATGGACATATATAAACCCGGTTGAAGACACTTAACAGCAATTATTTGTCACATCATCGGGCAAAATTTTTTTAATGATTAGGGAGAAGAAGAACATGAATCAGTATCTTGATTACATCATGGAACAGCTTGAAAAGCTGATGGCAATTGACAGTCCATCTGGTTTCACTGAAAAAGTGACCGACTATCTGTTAGAGGAGTACGCACATCTTGGCTACAGCGCAAAGCGTACCGTTAAAGGCGGCGTAATTGCAGAGATCGGCGGTGAGGGTGATCCGATTCTTACCATGGCTCACGTAGATACACTTGGTGCTGTTGTCGCTGAGATTAAGTCAAACGGACGTTTACGTCTGTCTCCTGTCGGCGGCTTTAACGCAAACAATGCCGAGGCTCATAACTGCCGTGTTTACACCTACGACGGACAGATCTATGAGGGAACCATCCAATTGGCAGATGCTTCCCTTCATGTAAATAAGGAATATTCTACTACACAGCGTACATTCCAGTCAGTTGAGGTTGTCTTGGACGAGCCTGTTACCTCCAAGGATGACGTAAAGGCACTCGGCATTACAAACGGCTGTTTTGTCTGTGCAGATCCAAATCTCGTTGTAACCAACTCAGGCTACATCAAGAGCCGCTTCCTCGATGACAAGTTAAGCGCCGCAATTTTACTTGGATATGCAAAATATATCCGTGAAAACAACATCACACCGCTTCGCAAGGTTTACCAGCATATGACAGTATTTGAAGAGGTTGGTCATGGTGCATGTGCTTCCATTCCAGAAGATGTTACTGAACTTCTTTCTGTTGATATGGGATGTGTTGGCGATGGTCTTGAATGTACCGAGCGTCAGGTATCAATCTGTGCCAAGGATGGTCACGGTCCTTACAATTATCAGGTGACAACTGGTCTTGTAAATGCAGCAAAAAAAGACAGCATTGACTATGCTGTTGACATTTATCCATTCTACGGTTCTGATGCCGATGCTGCATTGAGTGCTGGAAAAGATGCCCGTCACGGTCTTATTGGTGCCGGTGTTTACGCATCCCACGGATATGAGCGCTCCCATAAAGACGGCGTAGTAAATACCTTCCGTCTGCTGTGCTCCTACTTAAACGGTGACGCACCGAAGATGGATTAAAAAAGAGTTAAACGAAAAGAGCCAGTGGGGACAGGAAACCACTTTTTCCTGTCCCCGTTGTCATTGGCTTAATTAAACTTCGGCAAATAATCGCCATGTGCTGCAATCAGTTCGTCTACCATCTTTTTAATCGTGTCAATATCAAGCTCACTGCCAGTATGCGGATCAAGCATCGCTGCCTGATAGACATGCTCTAATTTATGTGTTCTCGCCGCTTCGATTGTGAGCAGCTGAACGTTAATATTTGTCATATTCATTGCTGCGCACTGCACTGGAAGATTTCCAACTGCACACGGATGAATGCCAGAACCATTTACCAGACACGGAACCTCTACGCATGCTTCCTCTGGCAAATTTGCAATCAGGCGATTCTTATTTAACACATTTCCTCCAATCTGATAAGCCTTGTCGGTGACAACTGCCTCCATAATGTGAGATGCATATTCGCGTGAGCGTGTATGTTCCTTCACACCCTTCTCCATCAACTCGGCATATTCCTTCTTCCAACCATCAATCTGGTTGACACAGCGGCGCGGATACTCATCTAGTGGAATGTTGTAGCGATCAATTAACTCTGGGTATTTGCTCTTAATATAAAATCCATTGTACTCTGCATTGTGTTCACTTGACTCAGTGCAGTAGTATCCAAAATTTCTAATATAATCAAAGCGTACCTTATCCTTAAATTCAGGATCTTCCATTTTTGCTCCAATACGTGACTTGATCTCTGGATACAGATCAACACCATTTTTGTCCTTTAATTCAAGAAGCCAACCCATATGATTGATTCCTGCAATCAGTTCCTTTCTGCCCTCCAATTTGTCTTCCATGCCAACTTCTTTTAATAATGTCTCTGAGCAGACCTGAACACTGTGACATAGACCCACTGTCTGAATCGGTGTGTAGCGAAGCATATAGCCAGTCAACATAGCCATCGGGTTTGTATAATTTAAAAACAGAGCATCTGGACAAACCTCTGCCATATCTCTTGCAAAATCATCCATCACCGGAATGGTCCTAAGTGCACGCATGATACCACCGATTCCAAGCGTATCTGCAATTGTCTGTCTCAGACCAAATTTCTTTGGAATCTCAAAATCAATGATTGTGCACGGATCATAGCCGCCAACCTGGATTGCATTTACAACAAAATTGGCACCGCGAAGGGCCTCTTTTCTGTTTTCCACGCCCAGATAACACTCAATCTTTCCATAGCCGCCCATTGTCTCTCTCATCGCTTCCAAAATTGTCTGGCTTTCCTTTAATCTTGCACCATCGATGTCATACAGAGCAAATGTACTGTCTCTTAGCACCTCTGAACACATGCAATCTCCGATTACATTTCGCGCAAATACTGTGCTTCCAGCACCCATAAAAGTAATTTTCATAGTAGTTTTCCTTTCTTTTTTAGTTGATTTCTTCTACCCATCAAGATGTTTCCTAGCTATCTTAAGCTACCAACATCTTGTCTTTCTGTGTATATTCATTCTAACAGATTTCTTTTAAAATGGGATTGATTTTTGTCTGGAAAACTTGTTATTATGTTAGAAATGAATGTAAACAAAACAAACAAATAAAAATGATAAAACAAACCGCAAAAACTACAAGTGAAAGGAAAACACGATCAAATGATAAAAAGTGAAATTGTAATTGATCAACACTATAAAGATTTTAGTCCCATGCAATTTGGCAGTGAAACTTGCGATCCCGGTCATTTCTTTGGACCGAGTGTGCGTACTCACTGGCTTTTGCATTATATTGTGTATGGTTTTGGTCGTTTCGAGCGCGACGGCATCTCTTACTCGGTCAAGCCTGGGGACATTTTTGTAATCCCACCATACGAAAAAACCTATTATGAAGCCGATCAGAAAAAGCCATGGCGCTATATTTGGATTGGCTTTACAACAGACCAATCCGTTCCTGAGCAGCTTTTAAAGCCGATCATTCACTGTCCAAGTGCTGGCAAAATTTTTGAGGAAATGCTTCAGTGCGAAAAAATGGAAAATGGCAGAACTGCTTTTTTATGCGCAAAGCTGTGGGAATTTTTTAGTATCTTGTTGGACAATGCAAAATCTGACACTGATTATGTGCAAAAGGCAATCAACTGCATCAATGCTGAGTATATCAATGGCATCACGATCCAGCAGGTCGCTGATCGCTTGAATATCAACCGCAGCTACCTGTCTGACCTTTTCAAAAAACGCATGGGCATCTCTCCCCAGAAATATTTGATTCAACTGCGACTTGAAAAAGCAGCAGAGCTTTTGAATGTCTACGGACAATCTCCCTCCACTGCTGGAATTTCTGTTGGCTATCCAGACCTATATCACTTTTCTAAGATCTTTAAAAAGCATTTCGGTGTCTCACCTAGGGAATACCAGAAGCTCAATATTTAAAGATTTTGTACTTCATTCTCTTCGCTTTTCCTACTTTTCTGCTGCCTCTTTCTGACCTCATCGGCTTAATTTGTCTCCGTCGCAATAATTTTCCCATGATCCATCCGAAATACCGTATCGCAAAGGATTTGTATATCTTCTTTCGAATGACTGGCCAAAACAATCAATTTTCCTTTTTCCTTCAGGGATAAAAGTACTTTTCTTATTTCTTCTACACCCTCGTTGTCAAGTCCATTTAACGGCTCATCCAAAAGAAGAATATCTGGATTCTCCATGATCGCCTGTGCAATGCCAAGGCGCTGGCGCATTCCGAGCGAATATTTTCCTACGTGTTTTTTGCTGTCCGGATCAAGTCCAACTATGCGCATTGCCTCGCGAATTTCTTCATTTGAAATTTTATGATGTATCATTGCCAAGAATTTTAGATTTTTAAATCCTGAATACTCTGGCAAGAATCCTGGATTCTCTATAATTGCACCAATTCGATCTGGCATACTTATATCTTTTCCTAAAACCTTTCCTTCTATTTTTATACTACCAGATGACGGGCTAACAAAACCGAGTATCATTTTCATCAGCATTGTTTTTCCAGAACCATTTCTCCCTACTAATCCATAAATCTTTCCTGACACAAGCGTCATTGAAATATCAGAAATGACTGTCTGTGTTCCAAATGTTTTTGTCAAATTTTCAATTTCAAGCATATCACATCACGCCTCCTCCGTCAAAAAACCATTTAGCGAAATTCGTTTCGCTGTCTGAAATATTAAAATAAATAGAAAAATCACTAATAATGCATCGGCTGCTATCACAAACGGAATGCTGATAAAATGATTTGCTGCCAAAATATTCAACTGTTCAACACTTGTCCAACTGACAGGAGAAAATGCCAATATCCAATAATTATTTGGCCAGGCTGCCCACACTAAAATCGGGTCGAGAAATACAAGAGCTCCTGCAATTGCCATTCCACACACTACATTCCTTCTTATCAAACTAACCCAGTACATGAAAAGACCAAGAATTGAAAATGAAACCCAAACTGACACAAATGTATACATCATCGCGCCCGACGGATACAAATATCTTATCATTTCCGATGAGAATTGAGCACTCGGATAAATATTCGCAATCTCTCCAAGTGGCATCTTTCCTGTTCCAAGCACCATATCAGTCAATGCTCCTGAAAATGAATCCCTCATTGTTCCAATTGGGAGAATCATAAGTGACGACACAATTAATATAAAAGCAGTATACAACAATGCCATTCCTACAATATATATGCACTCGCCAACACACCATGCAGTGCGTTTACTCCTCATAATTATATATGGCTTTAATGGATAAAAAAAAGGAGCATCGCATAAAAGACACAGCATTCCAATATAAAACAAAATCTTAGGTGCTTTCACAGAAATTGTTGCACTACAAAACAACAATTCCATAATATAGATGGGTGCTTTTGTCCCAGTATCAATTCCATAATTGATCACAGGACGCAAATAATAATGAATCAAAAGTGCTGTGAACACAAAAATAAACCACACTCTGGCATCACGCTTTAGTCGCCTAAAATTTGCTCCCGCTACAGCCAATACCGATCTACAATAATCCATTCTGCTCCCTCCATTTCATTCTCCGATAAAATAGATATGTACAAATAAGAATTACACAAATTGGATATAACATTCCCCATAAAAACATAATTCCTTGCAATGTTTCTTGTCCTGCTGGCAATGTCGGTTGCATACTAATCAAATTATAGACATCGAATATCGAACCTAACGGAATGTATGAAATTGCAGAGAAAAATACCATTCCTGAAATTCCAATGCAAACAAACGTATTTGGCTGAAATACTGAAAACAGCATTCCAACTGCGCAGCTCATTGCGCAGACCATTCCAAACTGCAACCCCATCATTCCAATATACAAAACTGGAAACTTATATCCGATTTGATAATAGCACGGAACCGTTTTAATCTGTGTTAGGTTTGCCCCTAAAAAGCCAACTGCCACAACTAAAAATAAATAAAATGAAGCAATACATGCAAAAACAACTGCAACTGTATTTACAATAAATTTTGATATGCTGTAACTTATTAAATCCGTTCTTGCAAGTATCATGCGAATATAATGATGTTTGAAATCATAACAAAATCCAGCTGTATAAATTCCAGCCGTGAACATTACCATTAACACCTTAAATTTATCCATCATTAGTGCTGTACCTAGCATATCAATTACACCATACGCCAAAATATCTTTTTTACTTGCTCTAATCATATCCCACGATGAAAAAATTAAAGTAAACACTAGAGCTACTATTATTATTATCATTTTTACGGAACAAATGCTTCGTTTTGCATCCATTTTCATTGCATTCATCTTTTTCACCTCCAATCATTCTATTCATCTTTATAAATTTTCAATATATTTGCTCACAAATCCTGTAACAGCATCAATCCATATACTTCCTTCATCATCCTCTGCCATTTCAGGATAAGAATAGTTAATTTTCCAACATGGGTTCATCGACGGTTCATCTGCCTCAAACTGCACAGCTCTAGTTGAATATACTAGTTCTATTGACTTAATTTTAAATTTACTCACATCTTCAATTCCCTTATCCAACATTGCTGTCGATATTGCTACTTCTTTTGAGATCAGCTTTTTCTCCTGCTTTTTACTCACTTGAACCGGAGAATATCCTTTTACCAGAACCGCTTTTTCTAACTGCGGTACATACACAATAACTAGTGTCTGTCCCCATCCATCCACAAGCAAATTATTTACATACGGTCGGTAAATCAATAGATATGCTTCATCCTTTTCCTCCCACGGAATATACGAAATTTCATTCAGTTCCGTCATTTTCTGTTCAATTGATTGCACCAGATCGGTATCTTCCTTTTCTAATGCCTCCTGACGCTCCTTATTTAATCTCCACTTTTCTGCTTCTGAAAAAGGATGATAAAAATTAGGATCTGGAGCAGCCGTCGTTGTATTGTTTATTTTACAGACACGGTTAAGCGCTTCTTTTGTCATTGCATATACTTGTACGTCTGCATCTTTATATCCACATGCCACCGCATATTTTTCGCATTGTTTAATTGCCTCTTCCCTTGTACATAATTTTAAATCCTCTTTTGGAAACTGCTTTTCCATTGAGGAACCGATTCCATTATATAAAAAACCAGGTATATCATAAATGTCATAGCACATACCTGCAGCGTTTCTATTATCTGTATATATGATATAAGATGACTTTGATTGACCATTCTGTAATATATTTAATATCTCAAACTCATTCTCATAGAGATACTGACCAGAAGACATATATCCCTGCTCTTCTAAATAATCATAATACGGCTTCACCAGATAATCCTGTGCCGTTGTCTCATCACAGCCTAAAAAGCAATTTGTCAGTTCATTTAAAACAAACGCATCAGATACTTGTGCCTTAAGATACACAATCTCACCTGTCAGTGTATCTTTTTCCGTTTCACGCATTTGAGTCTCATCTATTTCAGTTTCCTTTGCTTCACATGTTTGAATCTCATTTATTTTTGTATCACTTATTACAGTTTCATTTACAGTTGTTTCTGCAAATGTCACCTCCAATTCTCTCTTTAATTTGCATCCTGATAAAAAAAATGTGCTCGATATTAAAATAATTGATGCAATAGGTATTAATCTCACTCTTGATTTCATATATGCACACCACCATTCTTTAATTACTCGTTTCAAGTTCCTTGATTATTTTATAGCACATATCACACTTAAAGTACATGACCAAAACACCATATTTTTTTCCTATTTTTCTTTGATTTTGGTCATGTACTTTCTTTAAAAAACATGCTATCATTATTTATTAGTGGCTAACTGATTCTTTTCTTTATCCTTGTAGTTTTTTATGATCGTGTTGCAAAACAGATATTTTAGTATTATACTTACCTTAAAATGAACTGAACTTAATTCTAAGAATCATGAAAGTCTTAAAGTGTTATCAAAAAGTGCTCAGACCGATGATATTCAAAGATTCACAGAATTAGCAAGCGCTTTTACCGAACCAGGCGACAAAGAAAAAGCAGATGCCGTATTGCAAGTTAGTGTCGCTGCAAACAGAAAAAACTATGACAAAGTAAGGAGGACTTCGGATATGTGTGAGGCATTGAGAGAGCTTATGAAGGAAGAAATTGAAGAAGAGTTAAAGAAGAATCGTGAGCAGGGACGCATCAACCAGTTAATTGATCTTGTTATGCAAAATCTTCTGCCTATCGAAACTGCCGCTCAGTGTG
>CAKQXY010000041.1 GCA_934292725.1 uncultured Lachnospiraceae bacterium | reverse complement strand
TGAACCGCCGTGTACCGAACGGTACGCACGGTGGTGTGAGAGGTCGGGGATTTAACAAATCCCCTCCTACTCGATTACAAAGAAGTTTCTTTTATTTAAAAATAATATCCCAAAGTCCGGTAGACATGAAAAACAGAACTAACATTACAACAGGAACAACATATCGCATTAAAATTCCATAGAGTTTTTCTCGTTTAAATGACTCACCATTTTTTGTAACTTCATCTGTAATCCACTTTGGTTCAATAACCCAGCCAATCAAAATGCTGGTAAGTAGCGAGATGAACGGCATTAAAAAGCTATTGCTGATATAGTCGGCCAAATCAAGCAGCTGTCCAACAGAACCATTTGGAAGCTTCAAATCAAAATAGAACACATTGTAGCCAAGGCAGATAATAACTGCGGTGACAAGAGAATAGGTGCCTATGATGACGCACATTTTCTTTCTTGATTTGTGAAACAGCTCCATGCAGTTTGCAACTAGTGTTTCCATGACAGAGACACATGAAGTAAGTGCGGCAAAGCCAAGCATCAAGAAGAATGCAATTCCAACAAAACGACCGGCAGCTCCCATTGAAGCAAATACCTTTGGCAGTGAAAGAAATGTCAGACTAGGACCTGAGGTCATACCGTCAGTTCCAAGGAAGACAAATACAGCCGGGATGATCATAAGACCGGATAAAAAGGCAACACCAGTATCAAATATCTCAATTTGGTTGATGGACTTGCTTAAATTTACATCATCCTTTACATAAGAGCCATAGGTGATCATGATACCCATAGAAACACTTAAAGAGAAGAAAAGCTGGCTCATCGCATCAAGCAAAACTTCCAGAAAACGTTTAACGGTCAGACCTTCAACGTTTGGAATCAAGTAGGCTGATAAACCCTGAAGACCAGTACGGACTGTGCCATCTTCTGCCTCATAGGAAAGCGTTAAGGAAAAGATTGCAATACCGATAATTAAAATAAGAAGAATCGGCATTAAAATACGAGAATACTTTTCAATTCCTTTTTCAACACCAAGATAAACAACCCATGCAGTCAATGCAAGAAAAATAAACATAAACACAATCGGCGCTGCAGTTGATGTGATAAAGGAAGTAAAATAGCCATCCTGTGCAGGAGCCTCAGTTCCAGAAACTACATAAGCAGTTAAATATTTGACGATCCAGCCTCCAATTACAGAGTAGTAGGTCATGATCAGTGCTGGAACAAGGAAAGTAAGATATCCAAGAAATTTCCATTTACTGCTTATTGCGGCATAGGCATTCAGTGCATTTTTTTTCGTTTTTCGTCCGATAGCGATATCAGTTGTCAGAAGGACGAAACCGAATGTGAGAACTAAAACTAGATAAATGATTAAAAATAATCCTCCACCATCCTTGGCACAAAGATAAGGAAAGCGCCAAATATTTCCGACACCGACTGCGCTTCCGGCAGCTGCGAGGACAAAACCGATCGAGCCGCTGAAGCTATTCTTTTTTTGCTGCATAATACACTCCTAATATAAAATAGTAATATTGGTTAAGAACCTTGAACTATCATATCATGGAATGTTATTCTTTACAAGTGACGAAAATATTTAAAAAACTGTTTTTGTGCAAAAATGCCAAAAAAGTACTTGATCTATTTTAACCTATTTCAGTTGCCAAGCGTCCAATCCATACTTTGTCGGATGAGCTGCTGATATTGTGGGCAGTCAAAAATTTCAGGCGTGTGACCAGGACAAAGATAAATCAAACGTCCAGAACCTGATGTCTTACACCAGCCAGCAGGATATTGTTTATCTTTGTACCAGTAGGTAAGGATTACTTCCTTGTTATCTGGCACAAGTTCAAATTGATAAGGTTCCTCATCAAGAGAAAAGCTTGTGCAGCCATGTGTGATAGGATGAGCCGATGGCTCAAAGCAGATAACTTCATGATGTGGATGACCAAGAAATTTTGCACCAGCCAGTGTTAAAAGACGATCCTGACTTTGAATACTAATTCCATTATGAAGTAAAAGTGCACCGCCACCGTTTGCTACGAACTGCTCGAAAGCGTTAGCTTCGTCATCACGAAGCTTTGATTGCCAGATATCAAGATAAGAGATGATACCTGAAATCTGATCTTCTTTTAAGGTGAGAAGCTTTGATGTATCGTCAGTGCAAATGAGTTCGTAGTCTGATAAAATGGATGTCAGGCGATCGTCAACACCTGTTAAGCCATGATAGATTGCGTCATTATAATTTCCTATTACAAGAATTTTCTTTTTCATAAGTTTGTTATCCTTTCATTTGATTATAATAAATGTTTTGTCTTACCACGGAAGTTCTTTTCCTGTGTAATCCAGATAAAGTGGGCGTGAATTAATTGGATGAGGCATATCCAAAACAACATGTAAAATTCCTTCCGCAGAAACATCTGGTGTGATCTTTGCAGTCGTGTCAAGATGACCGCGCATATAGGTAGCGACATGCCCTGGATGAATCGCAAAGACTTTGCCGCCAAGTTCTCTCATATTATTGTGAACAAGAGCAGACTGCATATTATTGGCTGCCTTAGACATACAATAGCCAAACCATCCAGTGCGCCAACAATCGGCAATGCTTCCGGCCTCAGAAGAGATATTTACAATAGTTTTTTCAGTACTGTTTAACACAAGTGAAGAAAGAGCATTGGTTATGCGAAGCGTACCGATGGCATTGACATTTATCACGCGCATTATTTCATCAAAGTCAAGATCATCACCGAGATTTTTGCTCATGTCACCAAGGATTCCGGCGCAGTTGATTAATAGGTCAATGTGATCAGTCATGTTTTTGATATCATTTGAAGCTTTCAAAACACTTTCATCACTTCCGATATCGGCGCAGACAATTGCCATTTGATTTGGATATGAAGATTGTAAAGTATCAATTTGCTTTTCTGTTTCATCTACACGAACTGCGATTACAAAATAGCCGCGCGAGAGAAGCTTTTTTGCAAGAGAAAATCCAACACCATGATCCGTTCCTGTTACGAGTGCTGTTTTTACTTCTGGAGAAATTGTTTTCATAAAAAATCCATCCTTTCAATAATTGATATTATTATTATACTGCTTCAAGGCCACTTGAAGTCAATACGTATTCTTATCAAAATGATGGAAGTTTAGTTACAGTTCATGCGTCATGCTACGAAAGCCCTACAAATTTCCTCCAAAATTTTTCTGTAATATTCCAAATTCTTTCTATATCTGGTATACTGAAAGTGGATTGCGAATGCCTCTTTGCGAGGCAAAATAGGGAGGTTAGAAAAAATGGCTAGTAAGGCAGTAATGGAAAAGTACGCAAAGCTGGCAGTAGTGAGCGGCGTAAATGTTCAGCCAGGTCAGATGCTTGTAATCAGCGCATCTGTAACTGATTATGAGTTTGTAAGAATGTGCGTAAAGGCAGCATATGAAGCTGGTGCCGGATACGTTAAAATAAACTGGCATGATGAGCAGGATAATTTGATGAATTATCAGTACGCAAGTACAGAGACGTTAGAGGAGACTCCTCAGTGGAAGTACGATATGACAGACTGGGAACATAAAAAAGGATGCTGCTATCTTCATGTTATTTCTGATACACCAGGTCTGATGAAGGACATTGATCCAGAGAAGATTCAGCGTGTTCAGGTTGCATACGGCAAGAAGAATGCACCATTGCAGAAATATACTATGAATAATGATGGTCAGTGGAGTATTGTGGCATTGCCATCAGCAGGCTGGGCTAACAAGGTATTTCCAGACAAAAAAGAAGATGAAGCAGTTGAGGCACTCATGGATGCTATTTTAATGAGTGTGCGTGTGAATGAGGAGAATGATCCGGTAGAAGAGTGGAATAAACACAATGCAGAGATTCTTGGTCATTCAAAGAAGTTAAATGAGTATAATTTTAAGGCACTTCATTTTACAAATGAGCTTGGAACTGATTTGACAGTAGAGCTTGTTAAAAACCATGTCTGGGGTGGTGGCTGTGAGTATTCCACAAAGGGTGTGTTATTCAACCCGAATATGCCGACTGAGGAAAACTTCTGTATGCCGCTTAAGACAGGTGTAAATGGAAAGGTATATGCATCAATGCCTCTTAGCTATCAAGGAAAATTAATTGAAGATTTTTGGCTGGAGTTTAAGGATGGCAAGGTTATTGATTACGGTGCAAAGAAGGAACAGGATGTATTAAAGAGCCTTGTTGAATTTGATGAGGGAAGTTGCTATTTAGGCGAGGTTGCATTGATCAGCTATGACTCTCCAATCAAGAATACTGGAATTTTATTCTACAATACCCTGTTTGATGAGAATGCATCCTGCCATTTGGCATTAGGAGACGCTTATCCGATGAATGTAAAGGGCGGAACTGAGATGACAGATGAGGAATTAGCAGCAGCAGGTGCAAATAAATCTATGACTCATGTAGATTTCATGTTTGGATCAAGACAGATGCATATCGAGGGTATTTGCCAGGATGGAAGTACAGTAACTGTGTTTGATCATGGAAATTTTGTGTTCTAATTTATAAGATACCAGGGTCAAAAGGTCAGAAAGCCGATGCAAGCTTGCTTGCAAGAGGTTTTTTGAACTCTTGACCCGCCAAAAATATGAGTAAGTAGCCATTTTTCAAAGAAAAATGAGCGGATTACGAATGTTTTTGAAGATTGCGAGAGTGCAAAGCACGTAGCAATCTGGTATCAAAGGGGTCAAAATACCTTTTGACCCCAACATCATTTATAATTAATTAAAAGGAAAGAGGAGAAAAAGATGTTAAAGAATGGAATTGTATGGAAGGATACACAGGGAAATCCGCTTCACGCACATGGAGGATATATCATTTTCCATGAAGGTTATTATTACTGGTATGGCGAGGACAGAAGAGATAATTTCTATGTTAGTTGCTATCGCTCACAGAATTTGACAGATTGGGAGTTTAGAAATCATATTCTGACGACAAATTCGAAGATGGAAGGTTATCGCATGCGTACTACGCTTATGCTGACTACTGAGGATGGAAATAAGGTGAATTTAGAGCGTCCAAAGGTACTATATAATAAGAAGACAAACAAATTTGTTATGTGGGCTCATTTTGAAAATGGAAAGGATTACCATGATGCAGCAGTTGCTATTGCAACATGTGATACACCAGATGGCGATTTTACTTATCATGGTCATTTCAATCCATATGGCTATATGTCAAGAGACTGCACACTTTATCAGGAAGAGGATGGAACTGCATATTTTATTTCTGCATCGAGAGACAATGCCGATCTTCATGTGTATCGTTTATCAGATGACTATATGAATGTAGATTGTCTTGTTCATCGTCTGTGGCAGGGTGAGTATCGTGAGGCTCCAGCTGTAATTAAGGGAAAATATCATTATTATATGATTTCATCTTTTTGTACCGGATGGGCGCCAAACCAGGGCAAGTATGCATGGGCTGATTCAATTGAGGGACGCTGGAGCTCATTAAAGGAAATCGGTGACGAGACCACATATGACAGTCAGGCCGCATTTCTTTTGAATGTAAATGGAAAGCTTCTGTATGTAGGAGACCGCTGGGGCGGAGGTGGAGACAAATATTTTGAGTCTGGTTATGTCGTTTATCCGTTAAAGGAAACAGAAGATGGACTTGAAATGATTTATCAGGATACTGCAGAGTTTGAGTAATAGCTTTGTTAAGTAAGTATATGCTAATGTAATAAAGCAAATTTAAAAGAAATCTCGCAAGGTCAAAAATGATCATGCGAGATTTTTTTATTTAAAAATCCATAAAATGCAAAATTATCAAAAGTATTCGATATATACGATGATAATGCCTTTCGATACAATAAAGTTAGAAAAACGTAAAACGAAAGGCGGACAAAAAATGAAAAATTCATCAAAACGAAAAAAATGGAATGATTTTAAGCTGTTCCTGTATGTAGCACCAGCAGTTTTATTAGTAATTTTATTTAGCTATGTTCCTTTGTGGGGCTGGTCCTTTGCATTTTTTCAGTATAAGCCAGGACGGTCACTTCTTAATTCTACATTTGTGGGATTGGATAATTTTAAAGTGCTGTTTGGCAATGTGGTAATGAGAAGAAATTTATTCCGTGTATTGAAGAATACATTTGGAATTCATTTACTCGGTTATCTTTTTACACCACTTCCGATGATCTTTGCAATTTTGTTGAGTGAACTTCGCGGAAATAAATTCCGCAAGGTTGTGCAGAGTTTGACGACACTTCCAAATTTTATAAGCTGGGTAATTTTGTTCTCTCTTTCCACGAGCATATTTGGCGCATCTGGTCTTATAAATACGATTTTTAAGGATATGGGAGCTGAAAAGCAGGTCGTTAACATTTTGACAACAGATAAGCATGTATGGCTGATACAGGTTTTTTTGCAGCAGTGGAAGAGTTTAGGCTGGAGTTCGATCATTTATTTTGCTGCGATTGCCGGACTTGATCAGGAATTATTTGAGGCAGCAATGGTTGACGGTGCAGGAAGATGGAAACGTATCTGGTATATTACTATTCCACAGTTGATTCCAACATATTTTGTGCTTTTAATTATGAGTATCGGAAATTTCTTAAATACAGGAGTAGATCAATATCTTGCGTTTGGAAATGCACTAAATAAGGAGTATATAGAGGTTCTAGATTTGTATGTATACAATCTTGGTGTTGGCTCTGGTCAGATTTCATTTTCTGTTGCAGTTGGTATTATGAAATCATTTGTTGCATTTGCATTGTTCTTTCTTGCAAATACGATCAGCAAGAAGGTACGAGGAACAAGTGTATTTTAAGATTTTATGATGGAAAGGTGTGGTAAATATTATGAAAAAGGCAGCGGCAGTATTGACAAAGCAAAAGAAAAAGAAATGGAGCCGGGAGGCTATTGTTTTTCATACGGTGATGTATATCGTGTTTGGTTGTTTCACGTTTTTGTGTGCATATCCATTTTATTATCTTTTGATTTGTACGATCAGTAATTCGCAGATGGTAGATATGGGAAGAGTCATTCTTTATCCAGTTGATATCCATTTTAAAAATTATATTGAAATTTTCAAGGTTCAGAATCTAGGTCATTCAGCAATGATTACAATTTTCCGAACACTTCTTGGAACTGTGCTTACTTTGTTTGTATCTGCATATATGGCTTATTTCTTTACAAAGGAAAATATGTGGGGAAGAAAGTTCTGGTATCGTCTTACCGTTATAACAATGTATTTTTCAGCAGGTATGATTCCGGTTTATCTGAATAATAAAATGTTGGGTCTAACCAATACATTTTGGATTTATATTGTTCCAAGCCTTGTTTCTGTGTATAATATGATCTTGATTAAGACATCAATTGAAGCGCTGCCGCCGTCACTGGAAGAGTCGGCATTGTTAGATGGCGCAGGATATTTTACACGCTTTATGCGTATTGTACTTCCACTTCAAAAGCCAATTCTGGCAACCGTTGCGCTGTTTATTGCAGTCGGTCATTGGAATGATTTCTTTACGACAAAGCTGTATGTTACCAATACGAATCTGTACACGCTGCAATATCTTTTATACGAGCTTTTGACACAGATTCAGGCTGCATCACAGCAGATTGAATATGAGACAAGCGCACAAAATATGGCAAGTGCAATTACGCCGACTGGTATTCGATTAACGCTGACTGCAATTGTCACAATTCCGATTATGGTTGTATACCCATTTATTCAGAAGTTTTATGTAAAAGGAATTATGATTGGCGCCGTAAAGGGATAAGAAGACATAGTGTAAATAGTGAAGAGTTTGAAGGAAAGAAGACTGACGAAAAGTTGAATATATTGTAAAACAACAGAAGAGGAGTTGTAAAAATGATATTTCAGAATATTGATTTTCACAATGTGGAAGAAATTAGGCAGGAGGAGAAAGGATATCGTCTGTACCGTTTTCCGCTTGCAGTAGCGAAAAAAATGGATGAAGGTGCAGAACGTATTAGCTGTATGTCTACGGGAATTGAGCTTAGATTTAAGATAAAAGGCGAAGCAGTTGATATTTGGATGCAGGCAGAAGCGGCAGAGGAAGCTCAGGTTGCTTATATTTATTATGGAAATTTCCAAGGAGGATGGTATAGTTCGTCTAAAGTAATTCTTGAAGAAAAAACAAAACTTCATTTTGAACGTATTAAAAATCTGGAAGTGATTAAGAAAATTTCAGACGAACAAAAACTTTCATTTAATCCAGAAGTAGTTAGAGTAGTACTTCCATATGGAAATTGCCTTTTCGTAGGGGTAGACGGAGAAGTTGAAGCACCAAATAAAGAGGATTATCCAGAAAAAACATATCTTGCATATGGATCCTCTATTACGCATGGAAGTTTGGCGTTAGCAGCGCCTTATACATATCCTTTCCAAATTGCACAAAAACTGTCCTGTGATTATTTGAATCTGGGTATGGCAGGAAGCGCAAGGTTGGAAGAGGCATTTGCAAAATATATAGTGAATCGAAAGGATTGGGATTTCCTGTCAGTAGAAATGGGAATCAATATGATAAAAAGTTTCGATGAAGCAGCATTTGAAAAAAGAGCAGAAAGATTTTTGCATATTTTGGAGGCGGATGACAGACCTATTTTTGTTACAAGTATTTTTGGTTATCAGGGAGAGCTGCAGACACGAGCACAGCATTTTCGAGAGATTGTTCAAAAATATGCATCAGAAAAATTTGTGTTTACAGATGGTCTGCAGCTGTTAGATAGTCCTTATTATGTGTCCTCAGATTTAGTACATCCTTCACTCGAGGGGATGAGAGAGATCACTGATAAATGGAGCAAGATTATTAGTCACAGTTTGTAAAGCTTTTAGAAAAAGCTAAGTTAAATATTTAGCATGTTTTTATTAACTTCATAGTCGCTTACACGAATTTTTTTCAGGCGAATTTCAATATGAAGACCTCCGCCATCAGCAGCTTTGACTGTCATACCACATTCGGAGCCATAAAAAAGTTTAATACGCTGATTGAGATTTTTGAGTCCATAGCTTTTCTCACCGTGTCGGATGGGAGAATCTATGGACTTATTTAATGCAGCTAAATCTGCGTCGTTCATGCCACAGCCATTGTCTTCTACTGTTAAAAGCATTGTGGAATCATCAAGTGAGATTCCGTAAAAGCAAAGCTCATTTGAATCACTTCCCGAGTTAAAGCCATGGACAAAAAAGTTTTCAATCAGAAGCTGAAATACATTTCGGATAATACCATAGTCAAGGAGTGATCCATCAATATCATAAGAGACATCTACGCTGTTTCCATAACGGGCATTTAATAGGTTTAAATATCGATTGGAGAAAGCAAGCTCCTCACGGATAGAGATAAAAGTTTTTGCATTAATAAAACCGCGAAATAGTGCAGAGAGCTGCGCAATCAGTTCAGATGTCTCCTCATCGCCGTTGGCATAGCTTTTGCTTCGAAGCATCTCGAGAGTGTTATAGAGAAAATGCGGATTAAAGGAAGCTTGAAGTTCGGCAAGCTGTGCATCCTTTTGCTTAAGCTCAAAATAATATGCTTTTTTGATATTTTCATTTAATTTGTCACTCATCGCATTGATATTTTCAGCAATTTCTGGAAGACCATTTTGCTGGAACTTGGTTGGAAGGCGGTAATCAAGATTGTCGGAAGCAAGCAGTTTCAGACCATTTTGAATGACGCCGATTTCTTTTGTGATCGCATGACTTAATAAAAAATGCATGGCTAATGCAAGGACGGCAAAAGAAAGAAGTAACAGGAATATAGCAGGAAAACGAGACATGGTTGTTTGAAACAATGCAGCCTGTGGAATCGAATAGGAAAGCATGGTGGAGCTGTCACCACTGTTTTCACAGTGCACATAAAAGGCCATTCCATCTGTGTTTGTTAGAATATCGGTTCCAATGCTATTAGGATGGTAAGTTGTCTTTAAGGAGTCTGTCTGGTAATGAAATACAGATGATCCATTTGAGATAAAATCGAACTGGTAAGGAACCGAGGAAACGGCATTTTCACAGATCGAATATACTTTTTGCAGACTATATCCGATAATGATTTTTCCAGGTCCCATGCCGGTCGGGACGCCACCACAGATGGCAAAGGAAGCAGCATATGCATCAGAATGGATGTCTGGATTTCCGTAGATTTCCATTTGCTGTGTTTTTGCTGCCATTTGCTTGAAAAAAGGAAACTCTTCTGTAATGATTTGAAGAGAGGTATTGTCGTTATATAAAATATAGTTTACGTCTCGGTTATCTGAATACACACCAACCCATAAAATACGGGAATCACGTATACGCATCTGATTAAGGGCATCTATAAGGGAAAGCCGTTCAAGCGGTGTCAGATCATCTGCATTTTCGTGAGAAAAATAAGTTTTCAAAATAGAATAGCTGGTGGAATTTTTCTCATAAATTGGCATGTATGTCTGCCAAAAATTTTCAAGAATGTCCGAATATTCCTGATCAATTTGCGTAAAAGCAAGATTCATAGAAGCGAGTGTTTCTTCATGTTTTTCACGGTAAGAAAAATAGCATGCGATGCTTCCAATCATAAGCAGAAAAGAAAAATAGGTCAGGTATAAGATCAGAAATAGTCGATTAATCGAATGGTGAGGTGATTTTGAAGCAGCAGCTTTTGAAGCTGTTGTGTCAGCAAAAATGTGTTTCGTTTTCATGATCATTTCCTCCATAAAGTTCTCGATATTTTAAAGGAGAGAATCCGGTCTTCTTTTTAAAAGTAGTAATAAAATGACTGGTTGTTGCATATCCTGTCAGTTCAGCGATATCGTTGATTTTTGTCCCAGTATGGCAGAGAAGTTCAATGGCCTTTTTGGTCCGAAAATCAGTGAGATAATGGTTAAAAAAGGTTCCGGTTTCTTTTTTAAATAGATATCCTACGTAGGCTGCATTTAAGTTTTTTGCGGCGCAGAATTCTTTCAGAGAAACCCCTTCTGAATAGTGATCTTCAATATATCGCATGGCACGCAAAACAATAGGACTTAACGCATTAGGATCAGGTGTTTTTTCTGCGACTGCGGAGGTTTCTACGGATTTTGCAGCTAGGACTCGGAATGGAACCTCGGCCTGATCTGATAAATCAACTAGTGCACAGGCCTGTTCATAGCTGCTGTGCAGATTCATACGGTCAGTCACAATAGGGCCTAAGGCGATTCGGGGAAGAATGGTTTCATCAAAAGAATGGATCGCTTCTTTTGTAAAGGTTATAATTTGCTCGTAAGGAATTTTTCGTGAGCCGATTAGGAGCAAATAGTGGCCATCATTGTCCCATACATCACAATATTCAAGTTGATCCGATAACGGCTTTAGGATGATTGAACCGAGTGGGTGTATGAAAAATGAACTGTCTGTTTTTTTCATGGCCAGAATGCAGTATTCTTTTTGATAAATATTGATATCCAGATAGATTGTTTTCTCACCGAGTTCGTCGGAGGAAATACTGCCGGTAATCCATCTTCTAAGAATGTTTTCACGAAAAAGATCAGCGCGGTTTTTTCGGTTTACATATAGATTTTCCAACGCATTTTCAATACTTTGCATTAATTCCTGTGTTTGCATAGGCTTTAACAGATAGTTTTCCACACCAAGTGAGAATGCTTGTTTGGCATACTCGAATTCGCCGTAAGCCGTTAAAAGAATACAGTGAACTTGAGAGTTTTCATTTCGGAGTGTTGATAAGAGCTGTAAGCCATCCATATGTGGCATACGAATATCGGTGATTAAAAGATCAACGTTTTGGGTATGAAGGATATCGAGTGCCTGCAATCCATCTGTCGCTGAAAGAATTGTTTTTACACCGAAATTTTCCCATGGAATTTCAGATTTTAAGGATTCAATAACAGAACGTTCATCATCTGCTAATAAAACAGTATACATAGTTATTCCCCCTGCTCTAATAAAATAGAAAATTGAATTCATAGCATCTACTGTATAATAGAATCATAGCAGATAATGGAAGAAAATTACAGTTCAAAAAGTCGAAAACAAGAATTTGCGATATTATCAAAAGTTTTGGATATATCAATTCTGCTTTCTTTTTACTATAATAAAGTCAGCAAGAAAAACTGGAATAACGCTTGTGAAAAAAAGCAAAAAGGAAAAACAAGGAAAGGTGGAAAGTAAGATGAAAAAAATGAGTCAAATGAAACGAAACACAAAGCGATTTGCAGCAATGGTATCCTCAGCAGTTCTTTTGGGAGGAATGCTTCCGATGACGGCATTGTCCGTACAGGCAGCAGAGGATGTGACAACGATTACCTTGTATCCGTCTGACGCAAATTTACAGAGCGGACTGGTAGGCGGCTACAAGGCAGATATTTTTGCGCAGAGAGGAGTCGCATTGGAGGTATGGGCATACTCTGATGAGAAGACAAATGCAATTTTGGCAAGTGGTGAGCTTCCAGATTTGATGTATGTGACAAGAGATAACTTGGATGTTATGATTGAGGCTGGAATGGTACTGAATCTGGAAGATTATCTGGATCAGATGCCGCATGTAACGGAAAAAGAAGAATTACAGACCGCAATGAACTATGCCAGAGAATTTGAGAGCGATGGAACGGGAATTCTCTATGGAATGCCAACGGTTGTAGGTGGAAAGACGCTTGAATATGGTATTACAAAAAATATGACTGTCATTAACTGGGAATATTATTATGGAATCGGATGCCCGGAAGTTAAGGATCAGTGGCAACTTTTGGATGTTATGGAGGAAATGTTAAAAGCATATCCGGTTGGTGATGACGGTGTGCAGAATCAGGGAACTTATTTGAATGCTGGTTCGGACACAGAATATTGGGCAAATATTAATCAGTATCTGAAATGGTGTGGATATGAGCCAATTGAATTAAAGTATTTGCTGGAATCGGATATGATAAATGCAGAATACAAATCAATTCTGGAAGATGATAGCAAATATAAGGAAGGATTAAAGTGGTATAATCAGGCATATCGCAGAGGACTTTTGGATCCAGACAGCATTAGCACAGATCGCCAGACTCAAAAAGCAAAAGTGGACAATGGTCATGCCATGGTGACATCTGGAACATTGCAGGGATACTCTGGATATATGCCAATTTATCTGGATGGCCAAAAGATCTATCAGGAAAGCTGGAATTCAGTATATGGAAACAAATATCTGCTTGTAATCAATGCTAAGAGTAAAAATATTGATGCAGCAGTTGCTTTTATGGATATGTTGGCAGATACCGATGCATATTTCCAGGTAGTAAATGGTCCAGAAGGAGATGCAGTGTGGTATCTGGATGAGGATGGTGTATGCAGATTACAACAGGAGTATATTGATAATTATGGAAATGGAGAGGAAACCGTTCTTGCAGATGGAGAAACACTTGCACTTTGGAGTACACCATGGGTGATTGATGATACAAACATGGATGGATCTTATGTTGGACCAGATGGAGAAGTAAGAAGCCTGAAAACAGAAAAATGGTCCGAGATAATGGATATTAAATATGATACCGATACCTGGAAGCAGTGGAGAGAATTTTCTGGATATGATTTTTATGTTAACCAGGTAATGGATGCAGGAAATTATTATCTGACAAGTGATCTGGATTATATTACAAACTTTGCATCTACCCCAGATGACATGATGAAGCTTACTATTGATGCAATCCGTGATGTGGTAGTTAATGCAAGCTGGAAGATGGTCTATGCAGAGTCAGATGAAGACTTTGAAGCACTCTGGAGTCAGATGGTGCAGGATTGTAAGGATCTTGGTGCACAGGATATTATTGACTGGAGACTAGCAGACCTGGAGACAGCAAAGCAGACGAGAGATTCGCTTCAGGAGTGATAGGCATAAAAATAAAACATGCGGTTTAAATTTAACAGGTGTATAGTCAGAGCGGAAGTTGGCTGTACACCTGTTTCTGTAAACACAAATCTAGTCGAAATTGCACAATATAAAAAATTTTGGCTATAGAAATATCAAAATAAGTTCCATATAATGAAGATATCAAAGAAAGAAAACAGCAAGAATCACGAATATGAATAGTAGAGCAGAAAGGGCAGACAAATGGGACAGTTTGAAACACTTGTAAAACAAATACAAGAACCATCAGCTGAATTTACTCCAGTACCATTTTGGTTTTTCAATGATGAGCCAGATGAAGAAAAGATTGCAGCACAGTTGGCGGATTATGTAGACAAAGGTGTAAATGCAATTGTGCTGCATCCACGAATTGGTGTTCCGAAGACGTTGGAATATCTATCAGAAGACTATTTCAAAGCGATCCGATTTATAGTAAAAACGGCACATGCACTTGATATGAAAATTGTGCTGTATGATGAGGGCATGTATCCGTCTGGATCTGCGCATGGAATGGTAGTAAAAGAAAACCCTGATTATGCAGCAAAGGGAATCTGTATTTTAGACGAGAAAACGCCAGTGCCGCCAGAAGGAAAAATAATTGTGCAATTTAAAGATGGAAGCCGGTTAGTGTATTGCTTTACACATGGAACTATACGAGGCATTCATTTTGGTGAGGATGATAATGAGCCAGGAGCACCAGCAGCTGCAGATATTTTAAATCCAGCGGCTGTAGATACTTTCATTAATTTGACATATGATCAATATTACGACCATTTGAAGGAATATTTTGGAACGACTATTTTTGCATTTTTTACGGATGAGCCAAGTGAGTTAGGCCGCTGTGCTGGAAATTTCAGACCGTGGTCGGCAGGAATGGAAGATGAAATTAGGTCGGCAGGAGGAAATCTGGAAGAATTAAAGGGATTATTTGTATCAGATGAAAATAAGACAGTTCAGATTTATCGCAAGCTTATTAAAAAGCATCTGAGAGAGACCTTTTATGCGAAGCTGTCTGTCTGGTGCGAGAAGCATTCAATTGCATTGATGGGGCATCCGGCAGAGAGTGATGACATTGAAGAAGAACTTTATTTTCATATTCCGGGTCAGGATTTGATTATGAGAAGAGTCTCACCAGAAACAGGAGGAATCAGCGAATTTGATTCAGTGCAGGCGAAGCTGTCTGCAGATATTGCCAGACATTTGGGACGAAGAAGAAATGCTAATGAGTGTTTTGGCGTTTGCAATCGAAATAAGATTCCATGGTATTTTACTGCATCTGATATGAAATGGTATCTGGATTGGCTTGGAATACGAGGTGTGAATCTTTACGTGCCGCATGCGTTTTATTATAGTGTGGCAGGAAAACGAAAGGATGAGCGCCCGCCGGATGTAGGTCCAAATAATATATGGTGGAGTCATTATCGCAAATTTTCTGATTATATTAAGCGTATGTCATATCTTATGACTGATTCATTTAATGAAGCTAAGGTAGCAGTGCTGTGTGATAACAATCAGGTACCATACAGGGAGCTTGCGGTGATGTTTGAGCAGCAGGTTGCGTTTCATTATCTTCCAGTGACATTTTTGAAAAATAGTCATGTTCAAGATGGAAAATTATGTATTGGCGCATACCAGTATGAAGTGGTGCTGAATACTTTAAATCAAAACTGGAATGAATTTATCGCGAAGGGAGCGGATGGTTCAACTGTACAAATCATGGCACATGCTGCTGATCTGATAAAGCAGGAAAAATGGCATACGGTGAAGCTGGCACAGCCGTGCAAGGAACTTCGCGCAGCAAAGCTTACTAAGCTTGGAACGACAATGTATCTGCTTTCAAATGAGAGTGAGAAAGTGCTGCAGACAACGATGCATTTATCAGAAGAAGGAACACCTATTATTGCAGATCTGTGGAAAAATGTGTGGTATAAAGCAGAAGAAAAGCAAGGATGTATTGAAATAAAGCTTTTGCCTAGAGAAACAAGACTGCTGCTTTTTTCATCAGAGGATGTGCCAGAGAGTCTTGAAATTTTATCAGAGCCGCCAAAAGAAACTTTCCTTGGAGATTGGACAGATCGTTTTTCACTGCAAAAAAAGGAAAATAACAGGGCTGTTTATCAGTATGATTATGATCTGTGTGATAAAATGGTGAGAACTGGAACTGAGATTTTTTCAGTGTCAGGCGAGGAAATGGTCGAATGCTATTGTAATAGAACATTTGTAGATGTCAGTTTTGGGAATCCGCATAAGTTTAAGATTGGATCCTTTTTAAAAAATGGGATTAATCAGATAATGCTTGTGACAACGGGAAATGCTGCAAATATTTATAGTAGGGAAAAATTGGCGAATAGTGATACAGATGAAGTGGTGCCTTATGGTTTAACCTTAAATCATGAAGAGTTGACATAAAAGAGAAAAAGTTAAAATTGCAAAAAAGAAAAATGCGAAAGGTGGATTAAACAAAAATGAAAGCAAATTTTTCAGCGCTGCGTGCAGAGGCAGCAGCAGACAGTGTTACACTTTATTGGGAACGCCCACAGGGAAGAGTTGGAACTACATACGAAATTTTTTTAAAAGATGCGAATTATGCGGAAGGTGATTTTATCTCAGTTGGCAGTACGCAAAAGACGCATTACACAATAGAAAATTTACAGGCAAATACTGAGTATGAGATTTCAGTAAAAGGAATTTATCAAGCAGATATGGCGCTTATTGAAGATGAAAGTGAGTCAATGCAGATCAAGCAGGAAATTAAACAGCAGACAATCACGGTACATACATTTAATAGAAGCGTTGTAATTGATATTACAAAGGCACCATACAATGCAGTTGGAGATGGAGAAACATTAAATACAAAAGCAATTCAGTCAGCGATTGATGATTGTCCAAAAGATGGCTGTGTGCTGATCCCAAGCGGTATTTTTATGACAGGAGCACTGCGCCTTCACAGCGATATGGAATTGTATTTAGCTGAGGGAGCTATCCTTCAGGGAACTGCTAATCCAGAAGATTATCTTCCGCGAATTTGGAGTCGTTTTGAGGGAACTGAGATGGAGTGCTACAGCAGTTTGTTAAATATAGGCGCGCTTGACCCAGAGGGAATGCATCGTGCTGATTATAACAGTACATTTGCCTGCAAAAATGTGGCCATCCGTGGAAAGGGAACTATTGCAAGCGGCGGTCGTGTGTTAGCAGAGCGTATCATAGCCTCTGAGACAGAAAATTTAAAGGATTACCTGGCAGCGCTTGGCGATAAGATCAAGGAATGCGAGAAGCCAGAGACGATCCCGGCGAGAGTGCGTCCACGTCTGATTAATATGAGCAATTGTCAGAATGTAGAGTTAGCTAGCGTTACGCTTCGTGACGGTGCCTGCTGGAATATTCACATGATTTATTGCGACCACGTAGTGACACATGATTGCACGTTCTATTCACACGGCATCTGGAATGGAGATGGCTGGGATCCAGATTCTTCTTCTGACTGTGTGATCTTTGGCTGCCTGTTTAATACTGGTGATGATTCTGTTTCCATCAAGTCGGGAAAGAACCCACAGGGAAATGAGGTCAACATTCCGACAAAAGGCGTTCGCGTGTTTGACTGTCGCTGCACAATGGGTCATGGCATCACAATTGGAAGTGAGATGTCTGGTGGTGTAGAGGATGTAAAAATCTGGGACTGCGACATGGAGGCAGCACTGTGTGGTTTTGAGATCAAGGGTACGGCAAAGCGCGGCGGCTATGTAAAGGAAATTCATGTATATGACAGCGTATTTCCGCGTGTACTAATGCATAGCGTGGGCTACAATGATGATGGAATAGCAGGACCAGATCAGCCATATTTTAGTGACTGTACATTTGACAATCTTCGCTTGACTGGCACCTATCAGGATCACGAGGCAATGTGGCATGAGTGCGATGCGATTGAACTGTGTGGTTTTGATAAGCCTGGACATGAGATTAAGCATGTTAAGTTCTCTAATATTTGTTTTGGAAAAGAGAAATCAGATACTGCTGGCCATATTTCAATTAAGCGCTGTGAGGATGTGTCACTGAACTTTTAAGATAATAGTAATTATTAAGAACTTCATTTGCAGAAAATAATTTATTTTGGCTTTGAACAGTTATAAATATTAAAAGCAGAAGGGAAGATACGGAATAATGAGAGAAGAAAAGCTAATCAATCGTGGATGGCAGTTTGCACTTTTGCCATGCACACCAATTGATGCCGAGACAGCAAAGAAAAAAGAATTACAAAGAAAACAGTCAGGAGAAGATGTTCGCACAGAATTGGAAAACCTGAAATTTATAGAAGTTGATCTTCCACATGACTGGGCAGTAAGCAGACCATTTAATAAGGTAATGGAAGAGGGAATGTCACAGGGCTTTCGTGACCGCTGGGGAATTGGCTGGTATAAAAAGATACTGAATATCGAGGAAAAGAAGAAGGGCAAACGTTATCTTCTTTATTTTGGTGGCGTGTATGAAAATGCAGTGCTTTGGGTAAATGGCGTACGCATTGGCAGTCACAAATATGGCTACAGTTCATTTAAGATGGATATCACAGATGCTTTGAAGAGTGGTGACAATGAGCTTTTGATGCGTGTTGACAATTCTGTTTCGCCGGCAGACCGTTGGTACAGCGGATGCGGAATTTATCGTGATGTGACACTTCGTATTGTTCCAGAAAATCATCTTGATTTGTGGAATATTCAAGTACATAGCAAAATAGAAAAAATCGCAGAAATAAAATGTGCAAAGGATTCAAAAGAAACAGAGAGTGCTGTAAAATTCACTGCTGCCATTCAGGTTGAGACAGGACAGAGCAGTGCCGTGCAGGGAATTTTACGTCTGATTCAAAATAAAGAGAATGAGCCACTTGAAAATGAAGTTTTCATTGCAGAGGGAGCGAATGGAATGCTTACCTTCTATATTAAAGATGCAAAGCTTTGGTCAGCAGAAAATCCTAATCTTTATCGTTTGACTGTTTCTACAGAAAGTGATAGTGTATCACTTGTAATAGGTCTTAGAGAGGTGATATTTGATACAAAGAAAGGACTTCTTGTAAATGGTGTTTCAACTAAGTTAAAGGGTGTATGTCTTCATCAGGAGGCAGGCTGCCTTGGAACAGCCGTGACAAAAGAAATTTGGAGAGAGCGTCTTACTCATTTAAAGAAGCTTGGCTGCAATGCAATCCGCGCAGCACATCACACCTACTCAGAGGAATTTCTTGATCTGTGCGATGAAATGGGCTTTTATGTGTACGAGGAATGTTTTGATAAATGGAAGGGCGGATTGTATGGACGTTACTTTGACGAAAACTGGGAAGCGGATGTTGAAGCAATGGTAAAGCGTGACCGTAACCGTGCCAGTATCGTGATATGGGGCGTTGGAAATGAAGTTGAGAATCAGGGACAGGATTCTATGATTGCGATTTTAAAGCAACTGTCTGATAAGGTTCGCAGCCTCGACTCATCGCGCTCAATCACATATGCAATGAATCCTCATTTTAAGCGTGAGAGCAATGTTGATTTGAGTAAGATCAAGGATATTCAGCAATTTGTTGACGAAGTCAGCGACACAGAGATTTACGATGCTAAGGAGCGGGTCAGCCGCATTGCAAAGATCGCAGAAATTGTCGATATTATTTCATGCAATTATCAGGAGCAGTGGTATGAGCTGATTCACGAACAGATTCCAAATAAGTTGATTTTGGGAACAGAGGTGTATGAATATTTTTGCGGTCATTATGAGCAGATGCAAAATTTCACAGAGAAGATTCCGTCAGCAGTTCCGTTTGAGTCCGACTACTGCATTGGAAGCTTTATCTGGACTGGATATGATTATCTTGGGGAATCAATGGGCTATCCAGCAAAGGGCTGGAGCGGCGCGCCGATTCACACAAACAATGAGTATCGCCCGATTGCTTATGTGCTAAAGAGTCTCTGGAGCAAAGAACCAGTTGTTCATTTTTCCGTTATGGATTATTCGCTTGACGATGAGGGAGTAAAGGAGCATTGGGACAGTCCAATTTATGCAGATCACTGGCATTTCCCACAATTCAGAAAGACGTTGATTCCGTATATGATTGCGTCAAATTGTGATGAAGTTCATTTGTTCTTAAATGGAAAGCAGTTTTTCATTCCTCGTCCATCTGAATGCAAAAACGGTATCATCACAGGATTTTTGCCATGGCAGCCGGGAAATGTAACAGCTATTGGTTATAAAGATGGTAAGGAAGTTTGCCGTCATGAGGTAGTGACACCGGGTATGGCAGTAGCACTGTCATTTGATCAGAAAAATAATTTGAACAATGATCAGGAGGAATGCGTAAGTACGGTAAAATTGGGTGTGCAAGAGAAAAAACAGCATTTGCTTTTGACAGTTCGTGCTGTGGATGAGAATGGCAATCCGTGTTTCCGTGAGAGCGGCAAAGTTCACTTTGCAGTAGAGGGAGCAGCGAAGATTGTCGGTGTTGATAATGGCGATATTTGCAGCAATGAGCCATATCAGGAAGACAGTGTTCATCTGTATCATGGCTGTGCGAGTGTGATGCTTGAGCTTTATGGCAAGCCGGGACGAGTAAGTGTGCGTGCATTCGGAAATGGACTGCGTCAGGCACAGGCAGTCGTTGAAGTATCTATCTGAGTGCGGATTTGCTATACTTGATTTGTGAATATAAGTGTGTTATCATTCCAATAATAGCAATCGATTTAATTTGCAAAAGATTGGAGTGAAGAATATGACAACGAGAGAAGAAGCTTTGGCGTTTGGCCTGTCCTACCCAGATACTTGTCAGGATGCACCGTTTCATGATCCGAATTGGCAGTTGGTGCGGATTAAGAGCAGCAAAAAAGTTTTCTTGTGGACTTATGAGAAAGATGGCTATATAAATTTAAATGTAAAGGCAGACCCCGAGTGGCGTGACTACTGGAGGTCTGCCTTTGCGTCCGTAACAGCAGGGTACCATTTGAATAAGGAGCATTGGAGTACGATTATTTTAGATGGAACAGTGCCAGATGATGCCATCAAAAATATGATTGACGAGAGCTATCGTATGGTTACAGATAGTCCGACAAAGCGTATCTACGAGGCTGTAAAGAAGATTCCAAAGGGCAAGGTGGCGACATATGGACAGGTTGCTAAAATGGCAGGAAATCCGCGTATGGCAAGAGCCGTTGGAAATGCACTTCATAAAAATCCAGATCCGTCTACCATACCGTGTCATCGTGTTGTCAATTCAAAAGGCGAGTTGGCCGACGAATTTGTGTTTGGCGGTCCTGGTGTTCAGGCATCACGTCTGGCAGCGGAAGGCGTGGTGAGCGAAGATGGAAAAGTAGACTTGAAAAAATATGGAATTACGCTAATGAAAGGCAGGCAATGACTATGAATGGAATATCCGAAGAAAAATACACACATATTGATGAGATTAAGGAGCAGACAAAAGCAGTATTTGATGAGCTGATGGAACAGGCAAGATTGGAGGAGGGTGATATCTTAGTAGTTGGATGCTCTTCAAGTGAGATCGCAAGCCATAAGATTGGCTCATATTCAAGTGCAGAGATTGGAGAAGCAGTGGCACAGACATTTCTTAACTGCTGCAAGAAAAAGAAGATTTATTTGGCAGCTCAGTGCTGTGAACATTTGAATCGTGCAATCATCATTGAGAAGGCAGCAGTAAAAGAATATCGCCTTCCAATGGTAAATGTAGTGCCAAAGCTAAAGGCAGGTGGTTCATTTGCGACTGCTGTGTATGCTGCGCTGCAGGCACCTGTGGCAGTAGAGGCAATTCAGGCTCACGCTGGAATTGATATTGGCGATACACTAATTGGAATGCATCTTCGTCCGGTTGCTGTTCCAGTGCGTATCAGCACAAAGAACATTGGAGAGGCACATGTGGTTTGCGCACGCACGAGATTGAAATTTATCGGCGGTGAGCGTGCAAGTTATCTTGAAAATGAAAAATAAGGAGAAGTGCGATGACAGAACAACAGTTAAAAGATCTTCTGGCAGACATGAGTCTGGAGGAGAAAATTGGTCAGATGGTGCAGCTGACGGCAAATTTTTATGGAACGGATATGCTCATTACAGGTCCGATGGGAAGCGCAAAAATCGAGCCAGAGGATATGAAGCTTTGCGGAACAATTCTCGGAACAAGTGGTGCAGCAAAGTTAAAGGAGATTCAGGACAATGCAATGGCCGCGCAGCCACATCACATTCCAATGCTTTTTATGCTTGATGTAATCAATGGATTCCAGACAATTTTCCCAATTCCGCTAGCTCAAGGCTGCAGCTTTGAGCCGGAGATTGCTAGAAAGGGCGCGCAGATAGCGGCAAAGGAGGCAGCGGCATCGGGCCTTCATGTGACATTTGCGCCAATGGCAGACCTGGTACGCGATGCGCGCTGGGGAAGAGTTATGGAGTCACCTGGGGAGGATCCATATCTGAACTATTGTTTTGCAAAGGCGATGACAGAGGGCTTTCAGGGTGAAACACCAGAGAATTTAAAAGAAAAGGGAAACATTTCAGCTTGTTTGAAGCATTTTGCTTGTTATGGCTATCCAGAGGGTGGTCGTGAGTATGACAATGTGGAGCTGTCAGAGCGCACCTTACGTCAAGATTATTTAAGTGGCTATCAGGGTGCTGTGGATGGTGGCTGCCGAATGGCAATGACATCATTTAACACGTTGAATCGTGTGCCGTCAACTGCAAATAAGTGGCTGATGCGAAAGGTATTAAGAGAAGATTTAGGCTTTGACGGTGTTTTGATCTCTGATTATTCAGCAGTAGAAGAATTGATTCCACATGGTATCGCAGAGAATAAGAGAGAAGCAGCAAAGCTTGCCATTGAGGCAGGCGTGGATATCGATATGATGTCGGATGTATATCTTCATTATTTAAAGGAGCTTGTAACATCTGGAGAGGTAGATGAAACACTTGTGGATGAGGCAGTGCTTCGTATTCTGAAACTTAAAAATGATCTTGGCCTTTTTGAGAATCCATATAAGGATGCAAGTGAGGAGGACGAGAAAAATCTGATTTTATGCGATGCACATCGTGCAGCAGCGCGTGAGGCAGCATCAAAAACATTTGTCCTTTTGAAAAATGAAAATAAAACATTGCCGCTTTCTGAACAGGAAGCTGCGGATGTTTTGTTCGCAGGTCCATATGTAGACACCAGAGCGATTTGCGGTGCGTGGTCGTTCCCTGCAACTTATGACAATATAAAAACGGTACAGGAATGCATACAGGAGCATATAGGGACTGCTTGTCATTTTATGAAGGGCTGCAGCATGTTCTATGATAAAGAAGTAATTCGTGATTATGTGGAGGAAGGCATGACGCCAGATGAAGCAGAAGCGTCAATTGAGCAGACAGCGCAGGCTGCAAAATCTGCCTCAAAGGTGGTATTGTTTTTGGGCGAATCATTCCGTCAGACTGGAGAGGGTGCAAGCAGAACCTGTATCACATTGCCAGAGATTCAGATGGAACTTCTAAAAAGGGTTTCAGCAGTTAACAATAATGTAATTGTTGTGCTGTTTGCCGGACGTCCAATTGAGGTCGCTTTGATTGAAGATCTTGCAAAGGCTGTTTTGTATGTGTGGATGCCGGGAACAGAAGGAGCGGCAGCGATTACTGACGTATTATTTGGAGTAAAAGAACCAACCGGTCGTCTTGCGATGAGCTTTCCAAATGTCTCCTCGCAGGAACCTCTGTATTATAATAGGTTTCAAGGTGGACGGCCGCGAAATCCAGGTGATCCTAAGGCATTTTGCATAGGCTATATTGATACAGAGTACCGTCCACTGCATTCATTTGGCTATGGATTGTCATACACCACGTTTTCTTATTCACCGGTAACTGTCATTAAACGGGAAACAAATACGAAAGCAAATGAGGCAGAAGCAGCATGGGTGGCATCAGTTATGGTAACTAATACAGGCGACCGTGAGGGAACGGAAGTTGTTCAGCTCTACATTCGTGATGTGAGCGGCAGTGTAGTGCGCCCAGTACGTGAATTAAAAGGTTTTGAGAAGATTACACTAAAACCAGGTGAGAGCCGTGAAGTGTCGTTTGAGATCATCGAGCCTATGCTTCGCTTTTGGCGGATAGATATGACATATGGTAGCGAGCCGGGAAAGTTTGAAGTGTACATTGGTGGAGATAGTACAACAGAGAATAAAGCAGAGTTTGACGGAGTTTGAATGATTATGACTGCAAAATAAGAAAAACAATCGAAATTTCTGCAAAAATGCAGAGAATCGAGTGCAAACGAGCATGAAAATAATTCAATACGGAATCAATGATTAAATGATGATGAAAAGAAAAATATCAAAGTGCATAAAAAAGAAAAAAAGGAAATAAACTTTTTGGATAAAAAGTGCAAATAATGTAAAAAAATAGGTTAACCGGTTGATTTGACAAAATAAAGACAATGTGCTATAAGTATGTCAATGCAGTGAACCGGTACGCTGCAGAGGGTAACAAAAAGACAAAGACATCACCGATATTGAAGGGAGTGAAAGCAGTGTTTACAAGAGAAATTCATTTATCTCGGGAAACAGTCCAGGACTTTGTGTCAGAGGCAAGCAAATGTGACTTTGACGTAGACTTAGGTTATAACCGTATTGTTGTAGATGCAAAATCAATTATGGGTGTTTTCAGCCTTGATTTGACCAGAAGCTTAACTGTCAGATACCCACTGAAAGATGACCAGTTCGAAGTAGCGTTAAATCGTTTTGCACTGAACTAAAATAAGAGACAAAGCCGGCCTGACCGGTACAATAGACTGCCGCATGCGGAAGAAATTCCGTGTGCGGCTTTTTTGATTACAGTTCATGCGTCATGCTAGCTGTTTCAGTAAACTGAGACGACAAATTTCATGCTTGCATAGAAATTTGACAGATCAGCATGAACGGGCGTCCAGTGAGCTGTAACGAAACTGATCCGTCGACGAATCCATTCACCTTCGGGCCTTGCTAGAATATTGACTTATCCATGAACTGTAACATAAAAGTCGAAATATGCGAGAAAATTTGCGTGAAAAAACACCATATATGGAGTATGATGTAACCATAAAGTTTCCATAAAATGGCAGGAGACCAAAATTGACATCATAGGCAAGGCAGCAGAAAGGGAGGAACTTAGATGGTATATCATGAGCAAAAGGAACAAGACTGGAGAGAACAGGCAGCAGCACTTCAAAAGCGTCTCGATTATTATGAACAGGAGAATGCCAGACTGCAGCTTCAAAATGAAGCATTGCATGAGACAGCTTGGCAGCTGATCCAGAGGATTCGAACGCTTGAAAGAAAAAAATAAAAAAGCAATATTGAAAATAATAGTAAAAACTGCAACATTTTGCGAGAAATAAAAAAAAAGGACTAGACGAACAGCGCATTTTGTGAGAAAATAGAAGTGTATGAGGTGTACTGCGTTTTGCAGCTTGGTATGCCGAAGACACATATTGAAGATATGGCTGTAATTGTTGATCAGCAGTCGGCAAAGCCATAATCAGCACCTTTTTAGGTGCAACATACAGAACTGAAAGGAGTTTTTGCAATGGTTATTTCACGTGAAGTTGAAGAGATGTGCGTTGTAAAGCAGGGCGTTCATCATGGTGCTGCTCCGATTCCGGAGGAAGCAAAGTGGGTGCAGGCAAAGGAAGTGAAAGACATTTCCGGTTTCACACACGGAGTTGGCTGGTGTGCTCCTCAGCAGGGCGCATGTAAGCTGTCCCTCAATGTTAAGGAGGGTATCATTCAGGAGGCTCTCGTTGAGACCATCGGATGTTCCGGTATGACCCATTCCGCAGCTATGGCAGCTGAGGTTCTTCCGGGTCTGACTGTTATGGAAGCATTGAATACAGACCTTGTTTGTGATGCAATCAATACCGCTATGAGAGAGCTGTTCTTACAGATCGTTTATGGTCGTTCCCAGAGTGCATTCTCTGAGGATGGACTGGCTGTAGGTGCAGGTCTGGAGGATCTTGGAAAGGGTCTTCGTTCTCAGGTTGGTACAATGTACGGTACTCTTCAGAAGGGACCTCGTTACCTTGAGATGGCAGAGGGCTATGTAACCGGTATCGCTCTGGATGCAGAGGATCAGATTATTGGTTATCAGTTCGTAAGCCTTGGAAAGATGACTGATTTCATTAAGAAGGGCGACGATCCGAATACTGCATGGGAGAAGGCAAAGGGTCAGTACGGCCGTGTTGCTGATGCAGTTAAGATCATTGACCCAAGAAAAGAATAATACAGGAGGTAACGAAAATGGCTTTATTTGAGTCCTATGAGAGACGTATTGACCAGATCAATGCGGTTCTGAATAGCTATGGTATCGCTTCTATCGAAGAGGCAGAGAAGATTACAAAGGATGCAGGACTGGATGTATATGCTCAGATCAAGGGTATCCAGCCGATCTGTTTTGAGAATGCTTGCTGGGCTTACACCGTTGGTGCAGCAATCGCAATCAAGAAGGGCTGCCGTAAGGCTGCTGACGCTGCAGCTGCTATCGGTGAGGGTCTTCAGTCCTTCTGTATCCCGGGATCTGTTGCAGATACCCGTAAGGTAGGTCTTGGACACGGAAACCTTGGCAAGATGCTTCTGGAAGAGGAGACTGAGTGCTTCTGCTTCCTGGCTGGTCATGAGTCTTTCGCAGCAGCTGAGGGTGCTATCGGTATCGCAGAGAAGGCAAACAAGGTTCGCCAGAAGCCTCTTCGCGTTATCTTAAACGGTCTTGGAAAGGATGCTGCACAGATCATTTCCCGTATCAATGGATTTACATATGTAGAGACCGAGTACAATCCATACAACAACGAAGTAAAGGAAGTATTCCGCAAGTCATACTCTGAGGGACTTCGTGCAAAGGTTAACTGCTACGGTGCAAACAGCGTACCGGAAGGTGTTGCTATCATGTGGAAGGAGAACGTAGACGTTTCCATCACTGGTAACTCCACAAACCCGACCCGTTTCCAGCATCCAGTTGCAGGTACCTACAAGAAGGAGCGTATCGAGGCTGGTAAGAAGTACTTCTCCGTAGCATCTGGTGGTGGTACAGGACGTACTCTGCATCCAGATAACATGGCAGCAGGTCCGGCTTCCTATGGTATGACCGATACTTTAGGCCGTATGCATTCTGATGCACAGTTTGCAGGTTCCTCTTCCGTTCCGGCTCACGTAGAGATGATGGGTCTGATCGGTGCAGGAAACAACCCGATGGTTGGTATGACTGTAGCTGTAGCTGTTTCCATCGAGGAAGCTGCTAAGGCTGGTAAGTTCTAATTTTTCAAGGCGTATATCTGAATAAGGTATACGCCTTATTTTTTTTTGCTTGCTTATTCGAATGATAGGGTAAGAAAATCTAATAGCCTTACAAAAGAGCCATTTTGTCCGTTTACATAAAATGTCAAAGGATTTATAATTTTATAAAGGACTAAAGTCCTGCAAGCTGGTTGAAAGGAAGTGGGTGTATGAGCAAAAGAAAAAAAGCAGTGCTTGCAGTTGTACTTGTTCTGGCAGCTTTTTTGCTTGGAGCGATTATCTTTTATCTACATTTTATTATGAATGCAGGGCAGACCATCGAGACGCTGCAAAAGCTGGTGGAGGGAAATGGCTATGAGATTACAGCGGATTGCGCGATGACATTTGAACCGTCGGATCAGCTAAAGCCGGTAACAGATCTTGCGCGGGAACTTTTAAATACTGATTCTCTTACGGCAAAATTTACTGCAGCAGGCGAGAGTGCACAAAAAAATTTAAAACTGCAGCTAAAGGAAAATATAACAGATAAGCAGACTTCATTAACGACATTTTATCTGGTGGATGGAAAATGCTATTTTGGGATAGACTCAATTATATCTGCACTTGCTGGTGATGAGATTGACAAAAGCTTTTTATTAAAGGCAGCATACAATGGATGGATTAAAGATCATTGTGTTACATTAGAACAGCTTACTAGCTTGATTTATGATCTTACAGGCGTAACAGTCGAGAATCCGTTAAAAATGCCAGGTGGAATGGATGCAGTGCTGTTTTTAGCTGAACCAGATCATTTGTTTGATCCAAAGCTTTGGTCAGCCGTAAAGGTGAGTGGCAAGAATGATGGAGCGTCAGAGTTTACAATCGATGCTGATTATTTTGCACAGCTTGTAGGAATCCAGCCAAAGCAGGCAGATGCGAAGCTATCATTTTTTGTAGACAAAGAAGATAACTATACGTTTACTCTTACAATAACCATTTCAGATGATGATGGAAATCAGCTTAAGACAGAAGTACATGCAGCGGCAAATAAACTAGACGATCAAAATACGATAACAGCGCCGAAACTGTTATTGACGGATGAGCAGATTGAGCAGCTAAAGGATCTTGCAGAGCCATTCATGGATAGCATAAAGAAATAAGGAGGCAAATTATGTGTACAGCAGCAACATATAAGACAAAGGACTTTTATATGGGAAGAACATTGGATTATGAGTGTTCTTATGGAGAGGAAGTAACGATAACACCGCGTGGTTATACATTTGTGATGCGCCACAGACAACCGTATCAGACGAAATATGCACTGATCGGTATGGCACATGTGGCAGGCGAGTATCCGCTGTATTATGATGCGATTAATGAAAAGGGTCTTGGAATGGCAGGTCTTAATTTTGTTGGCAATGCATTTTACACAGAGCCGACAGAAGGAAAGGACAACGTGGCACAGTTTGAATTGATTCCGTGGATTTTAGGTCAGTGCACGAGTGTAAAGGAGGCAAGAGTACTTCTTGAACGTATTTGCATTACAAATACTTCTTTTCATGAATCAATGCCAGTGTCATCACTTCACTGGATTATTGCAGATCGAGATGAGGCAATTACGTTAGAGTCTGTTCGTGAGGGCATAAAAATTTATGACAATCCAGTTGGTGTTTTGACAAATAATCCGCCGTTTGACAGGCAGCTGGCTGGTTTAAATCGATATATGGGTCTTTCTGCAAAGCAGCCAAAGAACACATTTTGCGGAGCTAATGAGCTGCCTCTTCAGGCTTATAGCCGTGGAATGGGTGCGCTTGGTCTTCCAGGTGATCTTTCATCTGAATCGCGTTTTGTTCGTGTTGCTTTTGTGAAGATGAATTCACTTTCAGGCGAATCGGAATCGGAGAGTGTGAGCCAGTTTTTCCACATCCTTGGTTCAGTAGATCAGCAGAGAGGCTGCTGCGAAGTTAAGGAGGGTGCATATGAGATTACTATCTACACTTCATGCTGCAATGCTTCAAAGGGAATTTATTATTATACGACCTATGAGAATCATCAGATTACAGCGGTTGATATGAATAAGGAAGATTTGGATGCAAAAAAACTGATCCGCTTCCCACTTGTGTGTGGTGAGCAGATCAGCTGGCAAAACTAAATATAAATTTTTAAATATCAGGAGAGCAGCATGCGGTCATTGTCAAGCTGCTTTCCAACACCTTCCTTGAAGCGCTCAAGCAGATCATTTACGGTCAGCTTTGAGCGTTCTTCGTTTGCTGCGTCGAAAATGATGTGTCCGCTGTTCATCATGAATGTGCGGTTGCCAAGTTCAAGAGCTGACTGCATGTTGTGTGTGATCATCATGCATGTTAAATGGTGCTCAGCAATAATGGACTTGGTTAGATTTAGTACCTTCTCAGCAGTGCCAGGATCAAGAGCTGCAGTATGCTCATCAAGAAGCAACAGTTTTGGAGGGTTAATAGTTGCCATTACAAGAGTAAGAGCCTGACGCTGTCCGCCAGAGAGAAGTCCGACAGGCTGATGCATGCGGTCCTCAAGACCCATATTTAAAGGACGAAGTTTTTCGCGAAACAGTTCCTTTTCTTTTTTGCTTACGTGAGAGAGCCAGCCGCCTTTTGAACCTGCGAGAGCCATATTTTCTTCAATGGTCATGCCGGGAGCAGTTCCGCTCATTGGATCCTGAAATAGATGACCGATTTTTTTTGCTCGTATATAGTCTGGCTGAAGTGTTATATCCTCGCCGTCAAGAATGATCTGACCTTCATCAGTATAGAAGGTACCGCAGATTGCATTAAACAGCGTAGATTTTCCAGCACCGTTTGCACCGATGATGGTAACAAAATCGCCTTCATTTAAATTTAAAGAAAGTTTATCAAGGGCTTTTTTTTCATTTACCGTACCAGGATTAAAGGTTTTCGAAACATTTTTTAGTTCAAGCATAACTTACAAATGCCTTTCCGTAGCCTGATTTGCAGTCAGGTACAAATTATCTATTATTTTTTGAATGAGTTAGTCGGCGCTTCATCATTGGAAGCTGTGTCTTTAAATATGGGAAAGACAGTGCAATGACGACAATGATAGAAGATACCAGCTTGAGCATGAATGCTGGAAGATGGAAACGAAGTGCGATGGTGTAGACAAGGCGGAAAATAAAGGAACCAAGTACGACACCAACGGCACGTGTAACAATTTTTCCGCGTCCGAGGATTGTTGCACCAATTAACAGTGAGGCAAGTGCAATCGTAACCATACCAGAGCCAATGTCAATATTGACGGATTTCTGATATTGCGCAAGCAGACAGCCTGACAAACCGGTAAATGCATTAGCAACACAAAGACCAACAATGGTGGTAAAAACAGTATTAATAGAAGAAGATTTTACCATGATTGGATTGTTTCCAGTTGCACGGATTGCAAGACCAAGACGGGTACCAAGAAACAATGTCAGCAGCGCAATGACAAGAATAACTGCAATCAGTGCCACAATCAGTTTATAATAGCTGGCAAGCGGCGTGCCTGAGAGGAGTCCCTTCATCATTGTAAATACAGTTACGGTTTTGTTCATATTTAAAAGAGAGGAACCGCCCATAACGGCAATGTTGACAGAGTAAAGACCAGTATTGACTACAATACCAGCAAGCAGACTGTTAATGCCGAATTTGGTCTGAAGAGCGCCAGTGACAAATCCACAGAGAACACCTGCTCCCATAGCAGCAAGAATTGCTAAAAATGGGTGACCCATAAGTGCAATCTGAGCGCCGACTGCGGCGCCCAGAGTAAAACATCCATCTGTAGAAAGATCACAGACATTTAGCATGGAATAGCTTAAAAATAATGCAAGAACTGTAAGGGAACAGATTAAACCAAGTTCAAGAGCAGTCTGTCCCAGTGACAATAATGTTTGAATATCCACGAGAAAACCCCTTTAACTTTTATTACTAAAATTTATTTTTCCTGAGCCTCTGTAGATTCCTCTTCAGTCTCAGTTTCACTTTCTGATTCTTCTTCAAATTCCTCAGCAGTCTCAATGCCCTTTACAGCAGTGCAGAGTGGCTCAAATGTTTTGCTGATCTCATCGAAGTCATATCCTAACTGATCGCATACTTCTGTGTTGATAGTTGCAATACCATTGTCAAATGTCATGACAGGTGTTTTAGCAGGTTCTTCACCGTCGACTAAGATGCTGTTAATCATGTTTGCTGTCTCAACACCTAAATTAATATAGTCAACGCCATATCCACAGAAAGCACCGTTTAATGCGAAAGAATCAGCGCCTGCATAATGCGGAATGCCAGCTTCTGCTAATTCCTCATATATGGAAAGTTCAGCTGTCATGATAGTGTTGTCAGATGGTGTAAAGACTGCGTCAGCACCGTCTGCGATGATAGAATCAACTGCTAACATAACTTCGTCAACTGTTGTTCCAGTGTATTCTGTGTAGTCAACACCCTTATCATCGAGATATTTCTTAGCTTCCTCGATTGCAGTTGTGGAAGAATCCTGACCCTGATCATATAGAAGGGCGATATGATCAGCTTCTTCATCAGCGGCAAATAAAAGATCCATAACAGCAGTTGTGTCTAAGTAATCAGAAGTACCGGTGATATTTGCACCAGGCTCTTCCATGGACTCTACAAGTCCAGTAGAAACTGGGTCAGATACAGCTGCAAAAACAACAGGAATCTCGTTGTCTTCGGTAGCTGCCTGCATTGCCATGGCAACAGGAGTGGCAACACTAACCATCAAATCCACGTCATCTGCGATGAAGTTTGCAATGATCTGATCAAGAACAGTGGCATCGGCCATACAATTTTCTGTTGTGACTTCAAAAGTAACAGCACCATCAGAATCTTTTTCAATTTTTTCAAGCTGCTTTTCAATATTAGAAACGATCTGGTTTAAAGAAGCGTCATCAACATAGTTGCAGATACCAATCTTAAATGTTTGGGCATCGCTATTGTCGGATGCAAATACAGGTGCAGATGCAATGGTGCTCATGCTCATTGCAGAAATCAGTGCGGCACAGGTTAAATAATTTTTTCTCATAATAGTGTTCTCCTTTTGATGAATAAAATTTGTAGGATGCCAGGGGAAAAAGCTTCAAAGCCGATTGTGCTTGCACAATAAGGATTTGAAGTTTGGAACCCGCCAAAACATGAGGATGCAGCGATTTG
>CAKQXY010000040.1 GCA_934292725.1 uncultured Lachnospiraceae bacterium | reverse complement strand
CCTTGAGGAGATACTTTGTTTTTTACAAGAAAAAATGCCGTATTTATGCGGCTTTTGGCGTTTCGCAAACGCCTAAATAAAAAGAAAAGACATGAGGAGACGGGAATATGAAAAAAGGACAAAAGCAACTGTTATTTTTACCAGTGTTGTGCTTGAGTATGGCAATCGGAGGCTGTGGAAAAAAGGAGATAGATAAGACGGATGCGGCAGATATGGCAAAAACGGTGCCGAATTATACGCTTATCTATCAGAGTGAGCAGAGCAGCGAAGCAGAGAGTGAAAATAAGAACGCAGAAGAAAACACAGGAGAAAATACAAAAGAAAATATAGGAGAAAATGCAGAAAAAGGGTACTATGAATCACTCGTACAGAGCAAAAGCTGCCAGTGGAACAAGCCGCTTGCATATCCAAATTTGAAAGATGAATCCCAATTTGATGCAAATGACTATACCAATTGGGCATCAGCGGCGGTTGAGAGTGCGATGGTGAAAGATGGCTATTCCGTGTTTTTTCAGGATTTGAATTTATGCAAGGGCGAAAAGTTTTATGGACTTGGTGCACATGAAATGCGAGGCTCGGGACAGCAGGTGACAGCAGGGTATCAGGGACGGATTTATATTATGATGACTGTTGCAGGCGGTGCTTTTGATCTGAGTGTGGAGGATGGAGAAGGTACTGTTTTGTGGGAGCAGGAAAATGTCACCGAGTCGGATCAAATCTTTTTGGATATAGATGAAATGCCAGAAAGTGTGATTGGTGTTTTAACCGATCATACGAAGGAAGAGGATAAGGAAAAGCTGTTTTATTCAGTAATGATTTTGGCAGCGGTGGAGAGAGAAGCAACGGAATAATATAAGAGAAAATTTGTAATACGGATGAGGTAGTATATGATACAGTTAAAGAATGCAGTAAAAATTTATGGGCAGGGAACGGCACAGACAAGAGCCTTAAATGGAGTCAATTTTCAGGTCGCACGTGGTGAGTTTGTTGCAGTAATGGGACCATCTGGATCGGGAAAATCGACATTGCTTCATATCATTGGATGTCTGGATGGTCTTACGGAAGGTTCGTTTTTGTTGGATGGACAGGAATTGTACGGAAAAAAGGAAAGAGAGTTGCACAAGTATCGCAAGAAGTATATCAGCTATGTTTTTCAGGATTTTGCGTTGATGGAAGATTATACGATACAAGAGAATATTGAATTTCCTCTTGAAATTCAGAATGTTCCGAGGCGGGAGCGCCACAAAAGGGCAGAGGCGATTTTAAAGAAATTGAAGATCGAAGAGATTGCACCGAAATATCCGTCACAATGCTCTGGAGGACAGAAGCAGCGGGCAGCGATTGCGCGTGCATTTACAGCAGATACACCGATTTTTTTAGCAGATGAGCCGACGGGAGCACTCGATTCGGAGAATTCTCATGCATTGATGGCGATGATTCAGGAGCTTCATCGGCAAGGAAAGACAATTGTACTAATCACGCATGAAAGGGAGATTGCAGAGTATGCAGACCGAATTGTGCTGATTCGTGATGGAATTCTTTATGAGGAAGGGGAGAATGCGGATGACACAGATGATACGAATCATAAGAGGAATTCTCAGGCGATGCAGGAGGCATAAGATTATCACCGCGGTTATGCTGTTTGCCTGTATGATTTTGCAGTTTATTTTGTTTGATGTCACAGGGGAATTGAACCGTGCGTCCCAGTATGAGCGTGACTATGCATCGTTTATGGCAAATGAGGAAGCGAGTATTAAGATCAAATCGGATGATGCAGCGATATGGGAATGGCTGCCGCGTCTTGCGGTAGAGGATGGTGTGAGCATTTTGATTCAGCCATTTTATTCGTTTCTTTCGCAAGCGGATATTCAGCCGATGCTATATGTTTCTGTCGTAGCAAAGGAAGAACTTCCATTTTCATTGCTGGAAGGAACACTTCCTGAGTGCGGACAGACGGCGGCTGTTGGTAAAATTTATGACGATTTTATTAGAAAAGATGCAGATGGCACACGCTATCTGGAGCTGGAAAACAGAGAATATGAAGTAACAGGAATTATCGGCAATACAGGTTCTGACTTTCAAAATTATCGAATTGTGGTGCCGTATGATTCGTTAAGCGAAGCACAGAAAAGCCGAATTATGGAAAATGGAAACATAACGCTGAATGTGCGAAGTAACTCGGTGTCGCTTCAGCCTGTGCTGCAATCGCTGTATGAGCAGATCGTAGGATACGATGCGAAGGCGAGGGTGCAGGTGTCGGCAATCACCTATCCGCAGATCAATCAGCAGGCAAATTTATCAGATCTTTCGTATCAGGTTGGTTTGTATTTGCTTTGTCTGTTATTGATTCTACTGATTGCGGCATATCGTGTGAAAAACAGAATGCCGGAGCTTGCAGTCCGTAAAATTTTGGGGCAAGAGATACGTGCGATTGCGCTTCTTGTGTTTGTGGAAAATCTGGTGGAGCTGATGGCATCCTTCTGTCTGTATTTTGTGGTTCATGTTGTGTTCAGTTTGAATATGCAAAGAAGCATCTTGCCGATGGCGGCAAGTGATGTGTGGAAAACGATATGGATTGGAGCAGTCTATTTTTGCAGTGTGCTTCTTGTGGAGACGGCAGTGCCAGTTTTTGTTGTAGCGAGAAGTCATCCGGTAAAAATTCTTTCTGGAAAGGGAGGAATGGGCTTATGAAAATACGAAATAAGATGGCAATTGCACTTCGGATGGCAAGAAAAAACTTGCTTGTCTCGGTGATTTTATTTTGGATTGGCCTGATCTGCTTTTCTCTGTTTGGACGAATGTGGACGGAATACAGAAACAGTGGGCGATGGATAGCGGAATATCAAAAAATACAAAATTTTGATGCAGACAAAATGCAATATTTGGAATGTACGCGTTTTCTTACGCAGGATTATGAGCTGGATAATACGGTTATCGGTACAATGATGGATGAGCTGCGTGCATTAGATGGCGTTTCCTGGTTTGGCACATATCAATATAATGGATTAAATTTTGAGGAGTTTCAGCAGGAATCGTATTTGTCTTATGCGAGAGCACATGGAAGCCGTGAGAGCGATGAATTTTTGCAGGCAGGTTATGCGCGCACGATGTGGATTTACGGAGACGCGTGGGATTTTTGCAAAATTCGCATGATTGATGGAAGTGACATTGCGATTCCACAGGAGGACGCAGATGGGAATATCCCTGTGATTGTAGGATATCAGTTTCGGGAGCTGCTTCATGAGGGAGATCTTCTTCATCATGAAAATAAGACGTACCGTGTGGTTGGAATTTTGGCATCAGGAAGCCGGTACCTGATCAACGGCGCGCATAAGGGGTCTGGTGGCTGCATCAATCTGGACTGGGCGCTTATGGTTGGCACATCGCCTGAGTATTACAGTGGTTCATACAACAATTTCCGGGAGAGTATGTATTTTCAGATTGAGGATGGTTTTTCGCCGGATGAGGTGGAAAATCAGATTTTAAATGTGCTGGACCGCTATGAGTACCATGGCTGGTGCGAATCTGTGGCGGACATGACACAGAAGATTCAGCAGGAAAATGATGAATACACGCAGCATCAAAGAATTCTTTGTGTGCTTACTGTGCTGATTACAATATGTTCGCTTGGAATTATTTCGCTTCTTGAAATCCAAAACAGCAAGTATGCGATTGGCGTTTGGGGGCTGTGTGGCATCAGCCCAAAGGAAACGCAGGAGATTCTTGCGATGCGATATGCAGTGATGGCGATGCTTGCATGTGCAGTGTCAGCAACCATAGAGGGAATTCGTGCGTACCGGAGCGCAAGCATCGGTAATTATGGCGCGGTTGTGGTAAATCTGGAATGGAAACTTTTTTTTAGCGAGACGGTGTGGGTGGTCGTGATCTGCGCGATTGCGGTGCTTGCAGTTATTTTTCTCATGTGTCGTTTCTTATTAAAAGATAAGCTTATCATGGAACTGATGGCAGAAAAAGAAGTTTCCTGAGAAACATGGAAGGGGCGCTGTAAAGAGCAGAGCTTTTTCTTTTTCAGTTGAGAGCAAGCAGTGGAATGAGATGATAAGGTTTCAGCAGGAATCAGAAAACTATTGAATGCGACACTTGATATAATATCAGTGCTTGATTGAAGAGTATGAAAAAATGAAAGATATATAAATGAGGAGACAGAACAACATTTATTTTGAAAAAATGCATATAAAATGCAAATAACGTAAATAAAATTGACAATAAGGCACTTTTAAAGTATGATGATATTGCGAATAATGAAATCAGGAGGTTATGATATGTTGCTTCAATTTTCGGTTACGAATCATCGTTCAATAAAAAATACTGCTGTTATAAGTATGAAAGCAGCAGCTGATAAAAGCATGAAAGAGTGCCTCATTACACCGGATGGAAAAAAGAAAATAGTTCCGGTTATGGCAATTTATGGAGCAAATGCAGCGGGCAAAAGTAATGTGATTCATGCACTTTTGCTTATGAGAGAAATGGTTTGTGGTAATTATGCAAAACCACTCAAAGGAGAAGAACTTCCGTATGAGCCATTTGCCTTTGTTGATGAACAGATAGAACCAACTGCGCTTGAAGTGATTTACTATTATGAAGGCATTAAATACGCATATGGATTTTCTTTTAATAATGAGAGAATTATTAGTGAGTATCTTTATCATTGGCCAAATGGCAGAGAAGCTTTGATTTTTAATAGGGAAAAAGATCAGTATGAATTTCGTGAAAGTGTTCAAGAGCAGCTTACGCTTGCGGGGAGAACTTCGGAAAATAGATTATATCTTACAAGTTCTAATGAATGGAATTGTGTTCAGACGGAAAATGCGTATTTGTGGTTTCAAAAAAATCTCCGTGGATTGGTTGCAACAGGAATATCAAATGAAATAACCATTGATGCAATTCGCAAGGGCGGTGAAAAAAAGCAGTGTATTGTGAAAGAAATGATGCTGGCTGATTTGGGAATTAGTGATATAGAATTGTCCGGTACCAAGGAAAAGCCAATTATTTCTACTGTTCATCAGATTGTGAATGCGGACGGAAAGCGAAAACAATATACGTTATTGCTTGGGCAGGAGTCAGTAGGTACACAACGATTCTTTTCCAGAATCGGTTTGTGGATGGATGCAATGAATTCTGGTGCGGTACTGGTAGTGGATGAAATTGAGGCGAGTATGCATCCAATGCTTACCAGACATTTGATTGAAATGTTACAAGATCAAAATAGTAACAAAAATCATGCACAGCTGATTTTTACAACTCATGATACTGGATTGCTGGATTTAAAATTGCTTCGCAGAGATCAAATCTGGTTTGCAGAGAAAGATGAAAGAAATATGCAGACGGATATTTATGCGTTGACAGAGTTTTCACCAAGGAAAGAGGAGAATATTTCCAGAGGATACTTGCAAGGAAGATATGGGGCAATTCCGTTTATCAGGGGAGGTATCTGGGATGGGCAGAATTAAGGAAATAGAGCGAAGGGCATCAGGTAAAAGAAAAAGGAAGCCTGTTGTATACTTGATTTGCGAAGGATCAGAAACTGAAATTCGATATTTTAAACGGTTTCGTACCAGAGACTGTAATATTGATATTATACCAATTCCATCTCAATATAAATCAGCGGATAAGCTGGTACAAAAAGCAGGAGCAACAATTGGGTATAGTCCATATTATCCAGATGAGGGTGACCAGATATGGTGTGTATTTGATCGGGATGATAATACAAATGCTATGCTTGCAAAGGCAAAACAGACTGCTATCAAAGAAGGATATCATATTGCTTTTTCAAATCCGTGTTTTGAAATTTGGTTCCTCTTACATTTTAATAATCAAACAACTGCGGTTGAAAATTGTGACGCCACAATTAAGCTATTAAAGCGAAAAGGCAGGTTGGAACAGTATGAAAAAAATACGGAAGTATATGATCAGTTGAAACCACTTCAAAAAACTGCAATTGATAGGGCAAAGAAGCGAGTGAGTGCTTTACAGCTAGAACATAATGAAATTTTTACAAGAGAAAGCAACCCTGTCACAACAGTTGCTGAATTAGTAGAATATTTAAATAGTAAGTCTCTATCCTATGATTAAAGTCATACAGGTTTTAAGAAAAAGGAAGCGCAGCAACTAAGCTTGCGCTTCTTTTTTTACATAAATTTGACATATCACTGCTTTCTGATTTTACAAAGAAACAATAAGATTAGTGGCGTTAAGAGAAAACAAAACAAACAAACACAACAAAATGGGTAGAAACAGAAAGGAAGTTTTTATTATGAGAAAGATGATCACTATGGCAGTAACCGCAGCTCTTGCAATTTCAACATTGACCGCATGCGGAAAGACAGATAAAAAGGAGACTACAGCGTCCACAGCAGCAACCACCGCATCCACAGCAGCAACTACAGCATCAACTACCGCTTCTACAGAAGCTAAGACTGAGGCCAAGACAGAGGCTAAGGATACATCTGCTGCTGCAGCTGAGTCTAAGGCAGATGCACAGACTCCTGTATCCGGAAGCGTTGCAACTGATGGTTCTACTTCTATGGAGAAGGTAATCGGTGCTCTTGGTGAGGCATTTACAAAGGCAAATCCAGATGCTACATTTACTTACAACCCAACTGGTTCTGGTTCTGGAATCACTGCTGTATCTGAGGGACGCTGCGATATCGGTCTTTCCAGCCGTGCATTAAAGGATGAGGAGAAGAGCCAGGGCTTAGTAGAAACTACACTGGCACTTGATGGTATTGCAATAATTGTTAATAAGGAAAATACAGTAGAGGATCTTTCACTTGATGATATCGCAAAGATCTACACTGGCGAGATCACAAATTGGAGTGAGGTTGGCGGAGAGGACGCTGATATCGTTCTGATTGGCCGTGAGGCAGGAAGTGGTACAAGAGATGGTTTCGAGTCTATTACAGGTACATCTGATTCCTGCAAGTATCGTCAGGAGCTTACATCTACAGGTGATGTTATCACAACTGTTTCAAGTAATCCAGGTGCAATCGGATATGCATCTTTAGCAGCAGTAAAGGATACTGTAAAGAAGGTATCAGTAGATGGTGTTGAGGCAACTGAGGAAACAGTAAAGGATGGTTCTTATAAGGTACAGCGTCCATTCGTTCTTGTTACAAAGGATGGTACTGAATTATCAGAGGCAGCACAGGCATTCTTCGATTATGTAACTTCAAAGGATGCAGCAGATATTATTTCGGCAGCAGGTGCTGTTGCGGTAGCAGAATAATCACAATTGGAAGGGTGCGAGGATTTATGAAGAGCAAAGAGAGTCTGTTAGAGACAATAGTACATGGCATATTTTTGATTCTCGGACTGATTACGGTCGGATGTGTATTGCTAATTACAGTTTATCTGGTAATTTCCGGTGTGCCGGCAATCGCAAAAATTGGTCTGTTTCAGTTTTTATTTGGCACAAAATGGGCATCGACCGCCTCTGAGCCATCATTTGGAATCTTACCGTTTATCATGACAAGTATTTACGGAACAGGAGGTGCAATTTTGCTAGGTGTTCCAGTCGGATTTTTCACATCTGTCTACCTGGCAAAGATTGCATCACCAAAGGTAAGAGGTGTTATTGAGACAGCTGTCAGCCTTTTAGCAGGTATTCCGTCTGTTGTTTATGGTCTCGTCGGTATGCTGATTCTTGTGCCTGGTATCCGCAAATTGTTTAATGTGCCAGATGGTGCAAGCCTTCTGGCAGCGATTATCGTACTTGCAATCATGATTTTGCCGTCTATCATTAAGGTTTCACTGAATGCACTTGAGGCAGTGCCAAAGGAATATGAGGATGCATCACTTGCACTTGGTGCGACAGATATTGAGACATATTTTAAGGTGTCAGTTCCGGCTGCAAAAAGTGGTATCGCAGCAGCAGTTGTATTGGGTGTGGGCCGTGCAATTGGCGAGGCAATGGCAGTTATGATGGTTTCAGGAAATGTTCCAAATATGCCGTCATTGTTCCAGAGTGTTCGTTTTTTGACTACTGCTGTTGCAAGCGAGATGTCATATTCAGCAGGACTGCAAAGACAGGCGCTGTTTTCAATTGCGTTAGTGCTGTTTTTGTTCATCATGCTGATCAATGCAACACTGAACTTTTTCTTAAAGCATGAGAAAGCCTGAAAAACGGATTCATAAAAGGAGTGAGTAAGATGACAAAACAGGAAGCAATAGGGGCGTCACAGACAGCAAATGTAAAATCAGTGATGACAGTGCGTGCCGCTGCAAAGAATGGACCTGGGGTAAAGCGCAAGCTTTATATAGGTCTGATGAAGTTTTTGATGGGGCTTTCCATAACAATTACATGTGGACTTGTATTGTTTATGATCGGATATGTATTATATAGAGGTGTTCCGAATATCAGCTGGAAGCTGGTGTCCACATCTCCAAGCTACCTCGATGACAACATTGGTATTTTGCCTGATATTTTAAATACACTTTATATCGTAATTGCAACACTTGTAATTGTACTTCCGCTTGGTGTTGGTGCTGCAATATATCTGACTGAGTATGCCACAAACAAGAAAATAGTTGGCATGATTGAGTACGCAGCAGAGACACTTTCAGGTATTCCTTCTATTATATATGGTCTTGTAGGAATGTTGTTTTTCTGCCAGTTTTTAAGCTTGCAGACATCTCTTATGGCAGGTGCGCTTACTCTTGTGATCATGAATCTTCCAACTATCATGCGTACCACACAGGAGAGCTTAAAGACAGTTCCGCAAAGCTACCGCGAGGGTGCATTTGGACTCGGCGCAGGAAAGTGGAGAGTTATTCGTACCGTTGTACTTCCGGGATGTATTGATGGTGTAGTGACAGGATGTATTCTTTCTGTCGGAAGAATTATCGGTGAGTCAGCAGCGCTTCTTTTTACCGCAGGTCTTGCACATGCAGTAAATGGAATGATTGATGGTCTTCACAGTGCTGGTGCAACACTTACAGTTGCGCTTTACATGTATGCTAAGGAGCAGGGTGAGTTTGGTGTTGCATTCGCGATTGCAGCAATCTTAATGGTATTAACCGTGTTTATCAATTTAACTGCAACTTTGTTAGGTAAGTATTTTCAGAGGAGGAAGAGTCAGTGAGCAGCGTAATTACTGTAAAGGATATGTGTCTGTGGTATGGACAGGTGCAGGCATTAAAAAATATTAATATCAATATTGAGGAGAAGAGTATTACGGCGCTGATTGGTCCTTCTGGCTGTGGTAAATCCACCTTTTTAAAGTCGTTAAACAGAATGAATGATCTGGTGCCTGGTGTGAAGATTACAGGCGATCTTCGTTACCGCGGTGAGGACATTTTTGATCCAAAGTTAAATGTCAATGAGCTTCGCAGAAATATCGGAATGGTATTTCAAAAACCAAATCCATTTCCAATGAGCATCTATGACAATATCGCATACGGACCGCGCACACATGGAATTACAAGCCGTGCAAAGCTTGATGAGATCGTGGAAAATTCCTTGAAGGGTGCAGCTATCTGGAATGAAGTAAAGGATAACCTGAAAAAATCGGCACTTAGCTTATCTGGAGGACAGCAGCAGAGACTTTGTATTGCACGAGCACTTGCTGTTGAGCCAGATGTACTTTTGATGGATGAGCCGACAAGTGCGCTTGACCCGATTTCTACATCAAAGATAGAAGAGCTGGCAAGCGAATTAAAATCACAGTACACAATTGTTATGGTTACGCATAACATGCAGCAGGCCGTGCGTATTTCTGATTACACCGCATTTTTCCTGCTTGGTGATCTGATTGAGTATGGTGAGACTCAGAAGATCTTCGAGCAGCCAAAGGATAAGAGAACTGAGGATTATATTACAGGACGTTTTGGCTAATGGAAACAAAAAAAGTGAGGTGAAGACATGAGAAGCAAGTTTGACGAGCAGCTGGCGCTTTTGAATCGTGATCTGACAAAGATGGGATCACTTTGTGAGGAGGCGTTAGCGTTAGCGGCAAAGGCACTGGCAAATGCAGATGGAGAGACAGCAGCAAAGATAGCACCGATAGACAGTGAGATTGATCAGATGGAGCGCACTATCGAATCGCTTTGTTTAAAGCTTTTGCTTCAGCAGCAGCCAGTTGCAAGAGATTTAAGGCAAATCTCAGCAGCACTTAAGATGATTACAGATATGGAACGTATAGGTGATCAGGCATCCGACATTGCAGAGATTATTGGGTTCTTAAATGGAAGAATCGGATCAGATGCACAGTATATTTGTCAGATGGCAGTAGCTGCAATGCGCATGGTGACAGAGAGTGTTGAGGCTTATGTAAAGCGTGATGTGGCAATGGCAGAGGCAACAATTCAGCATGATGATGTAGTAGATGATCTTTTCTTAAAGGTAAAAAATTCGCTTATTCAAATGATCTCAGAAAATCCAAAGGACGGCGAGTATGCGCTTGATCTTTTGATGATTGCAAAGTATTTTGAGCGAATCGGAGATCATGCGACAAATATTGCAGAGTGGGTTGTATTTTCTGTGACAGGCGTGCATGAGCAGGGGTGAATAAAATTAGAGTCAAAAAAGGGCAGATGAGGAGTCTGCTCTTTTTCATTTTTTTATAAATAATCTAAATTTTGTATAAATTGTATTGACTGTTCTATTTTGAACGCTATAATAGTTCCTATCGAAAAAAGAAGGGAGCAGCAGATAATGGTTAAGTTGTTAAAGAAGCTGACATGGAAAGATTTTATTCTGGCGGCAGTTGCATTTGTGTTTATTATCGTGCAAGTGTGGCTTAGTCTGACAATGCCAGATTATATGTCTGAAATTACAAAGCTTGTCCAGACAAAGGGCAGCAAGATGAATGATATTTTGATTGCAGGAGGCAAGATGCTTGCATGTGCACTAGGAAGTTTGCTTGCAGCAGTCTGTACATCAATATGTGCATCAAAAATTTCATCTAATTTTTCTGCCAATTTAAGAGGACAGGTTTTTCATAAGGTGCAGTCCTTTTCAATGGAGGAAATTGGAAATTTCTCTACTGCAAGTTTAATTACACGTTCTACAAACGATATTACACAGGTACAGATGCTGATTGTTATGGGTCTGGAGGTTCTACTAAAGGCTCCTATAATGGCAGTGTGGGCACTGTGCAAGATTTCTACAAAGAACTGGCAGTGGACTGCTTCAACTGGTGTGGCTGTTGTTGTACTGCTTAGCTTTGTTGGTGTCTGCGTGGCTGTTGCGCTTCCAAAGTTTAAAAAGCTGCAGAGTCTGACAGATAATTTAAACCGTGTCACTAGAGAAAATTTGACAGGCTTAAATGTAGTTCGTGCCTACAATGCAGAAGGTTATCAGCAGAAGAAATTTAATGACGCAAATGATGAGCTGACGAAAACGCAGTTGTTTGCAAACCGCACTATGGGAACTATGATGCCGGGAATCCAGATGGTAATGAATGGACTGATGTTAGCAATTTATTGGATCGGCGCTTATTTGATCAGCAATGCTCAGATGTTTGATAAGCTGACTATCTTCTCAGATATGATCGTATTTACTCAGTATGCTATGCAGGTCGTTATGTCCTTTATGATGCTTGTCATGATTTTCGTGCTTCTTCCGCGTGCGAGCGTATCAGCAAAGCGTATCAATGAAGTGCTTGATATGCCGCTCTCGATTAAGGATGGCACAAAAGAGAATGGAATTGACGGCAAAAAGGGTGAAGTTGAGTTTCGCAATGTATCTTTCTGTTATCCAGATGCAGAGAAGGATGTCATTGAGGACATTTCCTTTACTGCTCATAAGGGTGAGACAATTGCCTTTATCGGTTCAACCGGCTGTGGAAAAAGTACTGTGATCAACATGATTCCGCGTTTTTACGATGCGACAAAGGGCGAGGTGCTTGTCGATGGCGTTAACGTAAAGGAATATACACAGAAGGCACTTAGAAATAAGATTGGATATGTTTCACAGAAGGCCGTTTTATTTACAGGAAGCATTAAAAGCAACGTTGCCTACGGAGATAATGGTACAAAAGGCTTTACTGATGATGATGTTAATCAGGCAGTTGAGACTGCGCAGGCAAAGGAATTTGTCGATAAGACAGAAGGCGGCGTAGATGCTTTTGTGGCACAGGGAGGATCTAATTTTTCAGGAGGACAAAAGCAGCGTCTGTCAATTGCACGTGCTATATGCCGTCACCCAGAGATTTTAATTTTTGATGATTCATTTTCAGCACTTGACTACAAGACAGACCGTGTTCTTCGCGATACATTACGAAAAACTTGTGCAGATGCAACGCGTTTCATTGTGGCACAGCGAATTGGTACTATACGCGATGCGGACAAGATTATTGTGCTTGATGATGGAAAGATTGCCGGAATGGGCAAGCACAATGAGCTGATGGAGACTTGCGAGGTATACCGTCAGATCGCATATTCACAGCTGTCAAAGGAGGAGCTTGCATAATGGAAAATAAAGAATATACCCCTGGACAGAACCGCCCGGGCAGAAGAGGCGGAATGCATGGACCTGGCATGGGAAGAGGTCCTGCTGAGAAGGCATCTGATTTTAAGGGAACATGGTCAAAGTTGATTTCGTATTGCAAAAGCTATCTTCCAGTTGTGATCATTGCACTTATCTGTGCGGCAGGAGGCACGGTTTTGACGCTTCTTGGACCAGATAAGCTGTCAGAGATGACAAAGGAAATTGGAAAAGGTCTTGTAACAGGCGTTGATATGGATGCTGTTTCTAAGATTGGATTTACATTAATTGCATTTTATGTGTGCGGTGCTTTGCTGTCATTTGGTCAGCAGTGGATTATGGCAACAGTAACACAAAATATTTCAAAAAAGCTTAGAGGTGATATTTCAGGAAAAATTAACCGTCTGCCGATGAGCTATTACAGCCGTTCTACGACAGGTGATATCCTCTCACGTGTCACAAATGATGTTGATACGATATCACAGTCTATGAACCAAAGCATCGGAAATCTTGTCTCCGCAGTTACGCTTTTTGTCGGTTCACTTTTTATGATGTTTAAAACAGATGTGATCATGACAATTACTGCGATTGTGGCAACATTGATCGGCTTTGTTCTTATGACAGTTATTGCAAAGCACTCCAGCAAATATTTCGTGCGCCAGCAGCGCTGCCTTGGTGAGATCAACGGTCACATTGAGGAAATTTACACAGGTCATACAGTTGTAAAGGCGTATAATGGAGAAGCGCAGGCAGCAGCTGAATTTGAGCGAATGAACAATAATTTAAGAGAAAGTGCATTTCGTGCACAGTGCCTTGCCGGACTCATGCCGCCTATTATGACATTTATCGGAAACTTAGGCTATGTGGCAGTCTGTGTGGCAGGTGCAGTGCTGACTATGAAGGGAACTATTGGGTTTGAAGTAATCGTTGCATTTATGATGTATGTGCGCTATTTTACACAGCCGTTATCTCAGATCGCCCAGGCAGCACAGTCTTTACAGTCAGCGGCAGCAGCAGGTGAGCGTGTCTTTGAGTTTCTTGAGGCAAAGGAGATGGATGACGAGAGCAATAAGACAAAGATGCTTGACAATGTAAAGGGTGATGTATCATTTGAGCATGTAAAGTTTGGCTATGATGAAGATCGCGTCATTATTCATGATTTTTCTGCACAGGCAAAGGCTGGACAAAAAATTGCAATTGTCGGTCCAACGGGAGCAGGAAAGACAACACTTGTCAATCTGCTTATGCGTTTTTATGAGATTCAGGGCGGAAAAATCTGTATTGATGGCATTCCGACTAATCAGGTAAAACGTGAAATGGTTCATTCTCAGTTTTGTATGGTTCTTCAGGATACATGGCTGTTTGAGGGTACTGTTAGAGAAAATCTTGTATATTGTACGCCAAATGTCTCTGATGAGCGCATGAAGGAGGCATGCCGCGCTGTTGGTCTTGACCATTTTGTGAGAACGCTGCAGCATGGCTATGATACAGTGCTTAATGATCAGGTTAATCTGTCACAGGGTCAGAAGCAGCAGTTAACAATTGCCCGCGCAATGATTGCTGATAAGCCTATGTTAATTCTCGATGAGGCAACAAGCTCTGTCGATACAAGAACAGAACTTCAGATCCAAAATGCAATGGACGAGCTGATGAAGAATCGTACTTCTTTTGTTATTGCACATCGTCTTTCCACAATCAAAAATGCCGATCTTATCCTTGTGTTAAAGGATGGAGATGTAATTGAAAGCGGAACGCACGAAGAGCTTTTGGCAAAGAAGGGCTTTTACGCTGATCTGTATAACAGCCAGTTTGAACAGGCATCGTAAGAGATTCTTAAGAGATGTAAGGACATTGAAAGTACTTATTTGACATAATCTCTGGTAATATAAACTTAGAAAAGAGTTATTGCCGGATTATTTATGGGAGCCGGTTAAAAACCGGCTCTTTTTGTTTAAGAGAAAGGAAGGGAACACTATGAAAAGATCATGGAAGAAGAAGGCGTCCGTATGGACGATGGCTGCTGCGATGACCGTTTCTTACATACCGCAATATTCATTTGCGGAGGAAACTACTGAAAATATTAAACAGGAGACGCAGACACAGGCATTAGAAGAGCAGACGCTCTTGGAGAACCTGACATCAGAGGCTCTAGCGACAGAGAGTATCCCAGATACTACACCAGAGACTACTATAGGAGCACCGACAGAGAGTGTTCCAGAGACGTCTTTGCAGGTTCCAACTGAAAGCGCATCAGAAAGTGTACCGGAAACGTCCTCCCAGACACCTAGTGAAAGTGTAACACCGACATCATCACAGGAAGAATCTTCCACGCAGGAAAGCACACCACAAAGCAGTGCAGAGGCTAGCACCGAGGAGAAAACCAGCGAGGAAGAAACTAGCGAGGAAGAGAGTACAGAAGAAACTACCGAGGAAACTACAGAAGAAACTACACCAGAGGAGACGACAACGGAGGAACCAGAGTGGTCTGAGCAGGCACCTAAAGAGGATACAAAGGGACTTACATTTAGCTTTAGCGAGGATGGACAGACTGTCAGCATTACAGGATTTGACGGTTCAAGAAGTGTTGTTGAGATTCCAGAAACGTATGGCGGTGCAAAAGTTACTTCCATAGCAGCAGGCGCATTTCGCGGACAGACCATGATTACTGACGTGGTGATTCCAGAGGGTGTTACTTATATAGGAAGAGAAGCATTTGCAGGATGCAGCGCTCTTGTTCGCGTACAGATTCCGACAAGTGTTACGCAGGTAGGTGCCAATTTATTTGAAGGCACACCATATGATTCAACACTGACTGGAGAGCTTGTATATATTAACAGTATCCTCTATCGCTGTCAGAGCGATGCGGTAACTGTTTCTATCAGGCAGGGAACGACTGTTATTGCTGAGGAAGCTTTCATTAATCGTGTTAATTTAGCAGCTATAGTTGTGCCGGACGGCGTAAGCTACATTGGCTCTAACGCATTTAAAAATTGCAGTGCTTTAAGTCAGATTGAGATTCCAAAGAGTGTGCGCGATATTGTGGCAAACGCATTTGACGGAACAAAATGGTATGAAGATCGAAAGCATGAGATGATTTATATCAATGATTTGCTGTATCGTGTGCCAGCGGAGCTTATCTTGCTTGCAGAGCAGCCGACCGGTTCCTTAAGTGATCAGAGTGCAGCCGCAATGGCAAAGTCGGGTGTGGCAACACAGACTGTTCCAAATACAGATGTAATTGTTCAGGGAGGAACCACAACGATTTGTACACTTGCATTTGCTAATACGCCAGTTCAGACAGTACAGCTGCCGTCAACACTTACGACAATTCGCTATGGTGCATTCCAAAATTGTACTGCATTAAAACAGATTACACTTCCGGAGAGCATGACATTTATTGAGGGCGGCGCATTCCAAAATTGCAGCGCACTTTCTTCAATTTTGGTTCCGCAGAACGTAACATATCTTGGTGCAAGTGCATTTTCTGGCTGTACAAGCCTTACATCTGCGACATTGCCGCAGGCAATTACAAGAATTAGTTCTGGTTTATTTGAAAACTGCAGTTCACTCACAACAGTGCAGGCTTCGAGTGCACTTACGTCAATTGGAAGCCGTGCATTTGCAGAAACATCTGCACTTTCTTCATTTACATTTCCACAGACGCTGACAGCAGTTGGCGCAGAGAGCTTTACAGGCTCTGGTATTGTAACTGCTGACTTGCCGCAGAGCGTAACTTATCTTGGAGCAGGAGCATTTGCTGATTGTACAAAGTTAGTCTATGCGCAGGTGCCGGCGGCGATTCAGGCTATAAGAGAGCGTACCTTCCGCAACTGTACAGAGTTGAAAAATGTATCGATCCCAGAGGGTATTCGCTACATTGGTGCGGCTGCATTCCAAAATGACGTATCACTTCAGACAGTTGATTTTGCACAGTCACTTCTTACGATCTGCGACAATGCATTTGAGGGAAGCGGTGTTGGCGAGGGTCTTGTGCTTCCATCAGCACTTCGTACAATAGGAAGCCGTGCATTTGCAGGCTGTATGCGTCTTACATCACTTACTATTCCGGCAGATGTCAGAAAAATGGGAAGTCAGGCATTTGCAGATGGATCATCACCATCAATTGTGTGTGCATTTAGCCGTACAACATATATGAGTAAGCTGGCTTCTGGATGGGCAGCTGATTGGGGCAGCGGCCTTGGTGCACTTACATTTACAGGCGGTGCTGTAAATGATGAGCAAAAGGCAGCGTTTTTACAGATGATCTGTAAGCTTGTTCCAGATTTTAATGCATCAGAGGCAAATGGCACTTTGTATTCTGGCATCATTGGACGTCTTGGCGTTAGTGCAAAGGCAGGCGGTGAGGCAGCCAGCATGCTTGGCATTGCATCAGAACAGGCTCAAGAAGGATGGATTCGCATACCTGAGCTTAGCACAAGAAGAGCTATCTTGAATCTTACAGGTATCTGGATGCAGGATTATTGTCCGGCAAATACAGGTGTTGAGGATGTTTATTATGCAGATGGATGGTATTACATCAATGAAGTTTCATTTGCAGAAACACTTACAAAGGGCTATCTTCCAAAGGGACAAAATGGAAGCGGCTATTCCTTCTTTGATTCCTATGATACTCCAACAGGCATGATGGATGGCGCTGTGACTGTACTTCTTAGTGAATCTGACAATGACTATGGAATTGCAGCGCAGGTTCGCTCTAGTGAAAAGATTACAGACGGACGCTACATAAATGTGTATGAGAGCGTAGAGGAGCGTGAGCTTTCAGAATCCATCAAAGATATCTGGATGACAGAAAGTGCTTCATATCAGTTTGATAACTACAGCAGAATCTTAACTGTTCAGTCACTTGTATCACCAGATGCAGGAATTGAGACTCATTTTCGCTACAGCTGCAAGCCGGGTGAGGATGATGATACATTTACGATGGAGTGGAAGGGAATGGATGAGGCAAATATTGATCAGGTTCGTACCTTTACTGTTAGCGTAGATGAAGAGACTCAGGCAATGAAGCTGACTGATGTGCAGACACAGGAGGAAATTACACTCAATTCGCTTGCACAACAGGCTAGTCAGCCAACAATGTCTGCACAATAATGGCATTAAATCTTTAAGGTTTACTTAAATTTTTCAAAAATTTTACATTACCTATTGACACTATTAAAAAAAAGGACTAGTATAGCAATTGTCCGCAGAAGTGGTAAGAGGAGATCACTTTTGCAGCAAAGGACGTTAACTGTTAAGCATATTTAATAGTTATAAATAGGAGGAACAAAAATCATGAGAAAGTTCGTTACATCTATCGCAGTAATCGCTATGGCAGCAGCAATGATGACTGGATGCGGAAAGACTGATAAGAAGACTACTACCGCAGCTAGCACAAAGGCAGAGGTACAGACTGAGGCTAAGACCGAAGCTAAGACTGAGAAGGAAACCGAGAAGGCTACTGAAAAGGCTACCGAGAAGGCAACTGAGGCTAAGACCGAGGCTAAGTCTGAGGAAGCTTCCAGCGAGGCAGCATCTGAGGAGGCATCTTCTGAGGCTGAGAGCGCAAGCGCAGCAAACTAATTTTTGATTACTACAGATAAAAAATAATAGAAAAGGCAGTTTTGGGAATATTTCCTGAAACTGCCTTTTTTGCACAAATTTAATTAAAAATGTTGATGCTTTCGTGAGAATGTGGTATGGTTTATTAAGTCTAATATTAAGGAAAGGAAATAGTGAGCCATGCAGACATTTCAGATTCACACAAAGGAAAAAAGAGAAGCAACAGGCGATCTCTTCGGTATTTTTTTTGAAGACATTAATCATGCGGCAGATGGCGGACTTTATGCAGAGCTGATCCAGAACCGTGCATTTGAATTTGATCCGATTGACAATAAAAAGTATCATGCACTGTATGCGTGGATGCCTTGTCAGTTAGATGAAAAAAATGGACAGGCAGCCGCAGCAGATGTTTCACTTACCATTCTGACAGATAGTCCTTATACGAAAAAGAACCCACACTATCTTCGTATAACGGCAAATTCGGCAGCCGCAGGCGTAAAAAACCTAGGCTTTAACAGTGGAATTGCACTTGAGGGCGGGGAAACATATCATTTTTCCTGTTATTTAAGAAAAGTAGATGAGCCAGTGACAGTTAAGGCTTGTCTGATTGGAAAAGAAGGACAAATCTATGCATCATGTGAGCTTACAGCAGATGCTTCTGATTGGAAAAAGTATACGGCAGATCTTAAAATTGCAGAAGGCACAAGCTGCACAGATGCAAATCTGGCGCTTGTCTGCATGACACCGGGCAGTGTGGAAGTGGATTTTGTATCACTATTTCCAGCGCACACATATAAGAACCGCCCAAATGGTCTGAGAAAAGATCTATGCGAGATGCTTGAAGCAATGCATCCGAAGTTCATACGTTTTCCGGGAGGCTGTCTTGTACATGACGGACAGCTTGATGAGAATGCAAGAGATTCGATGTATCGTTGGAAAAATACGATTGGACCTGTGGAGGAGCGCCCGGCGAGACGAAATAACTGGGGATATAATCAGACACTTGGTCTTGGCTATTATGAATATTTCCAGCTGGCAGAGGATATAGGTGCAGAGCCGCTTCCAGTACTTCCGGCAGCATACGATCCGCATCATCAGAGAAAGGTTCCGCTTGATGAACTTGGTCCGTGGATTGACGATGCACTTGATCTTATTGAGTTTGCAAATGGCGATGAGACGACAGTTTGGGGAAAGAAGCGTGCCGATATGGGTCATCCAAAGCCATTTGGATTACATTATCTGGCAATTGGAAATGAGGAGGTTGGCGAGGGCTTTACCGAGCGCTATCCATATTTTCATAAGGCAATACGTGAAAAATATCCTGATATTAAGCTGATTGGCTCAGCAAGTCCATTTGCCGCAGGCGGTGAGTATGAGCGCGGATGGGCAAGTGCAAGAGAATGCGGCTGTGATCTGATCGATGAGCATTACTATATGAATACCGACTGGATGATCGCAAATGTAGATCGCTATGACAATTTCCTATCATCTGATCCAAAGGTATTTTTGGGTGAGTATGCTTCATGGGGCAATCAGTGGGAGAATGGTCTTGCTGAGGCTGCCTTTATGACAGGCCTTGAGAAAAATGTGCATGCAGTTGGACTGGCATGCTATGCGCCGATGTTTGCAAATGTGGATTACGTAAATTGGCGTCCTGATATGATCTGGTTTGATAATCATCAGGTGTATGGCTCTGTGAACTATTATGTTCAGAGTATGTTTATGCGCCATCAGGGAACACATCGCTTAGATTTTACTGTTACAGAGCCAGAACTTGAGCAGACTGCGCGCCTTTTGGCAGAACAAAAAATCCGCGAAAGCGCAAAGACTATAAGCGGTCCAATTCGTGTGTTAGTCAACGAGGGACAGGGTGTGTTCTTTGAGGTGACAGTGAAAAATCATGATACAGGAAAGCTGCATCGTTTTACAGACTGTGTATGCGGAACTGAGAGTGAAAATTGTGCTGCTTCCTATGAAAATGCAGTCGAGACTGGTGTAATTCCAAAGGATTGGACAAATTATACGCTTACCATGAAGGCAAAAGAGACCGAAGGCAAAAAGGGCTTTCTTGTTTATCTTGGAGAAGCATCTGATCATATGCTCTGGACGCTTGGCGGCTGGCAGAATCTGGACATCAGCATGGAGCATTTTAAAAACGGCAGGGGAGCATGCTTAAGTGAGGCAATGTTCTCGGCAGAGAAGGATCATGAGTATGAGCTGATGCTTGTTGTAAAGGATCGCACTATGAAGGTCTATGTGGATGGTGAGGAATATCTTGATACAATTGACAAGATTCCTGTGCCAAAGCCACTGTATGTATCTGCAGCGCTTGATGAGACAACTGGTGATGTGATTGTAAAGGCGGTAAACATTACTGGAAATTCACAGACAGCGCAGATTGCACTTGATGGTGTAAATGGCACACATAACGTGCTTGTAGAGAAGATGGCTGCAGCATTGTCTGATGAAAATACAATGGAGAATAAAAAATGTGTTGTTCCGGCTGTGAGCGAGGAAACTATTCCAGACGGCACATTTACGCGCACTTTTGAGCCATATTCATTGACCATTCTTAGAATCCGCCAATAATAAAAACAGACGTTTTGCAGGAAAGGTTTTGCAATGTTATACATGATTAATCATGGTGCCGTCTCTTATGGGGCGAACACCATCTTAACGAATATTAATTTTGAAATCAACGCCGGACAGAAAATTGCCGTCGTTGGAAGAAACGGCTGCGGAAAGACAACTCTTTTAAAGCTGATTGAGGGTGAAGTTGCACTTGAGAAGCGAGATAGCGATGAGGATATTTATATCGCAAAGAGCGGAAATCCGGTGATCGGTTATTTAAAGCAGATCGCGTTTGCAGATGAGACAATTTCTATGGAGACTGAGGTGCGAAAGGTGTTTGAGCCGTACCGCGAAAAGCAGCGCGAGCTAGAAGCACAGCGCCAGATCATGGAATCAGATCCATCTGAGTTAAATATCCGTATCTATACCCAGATGCAGGAGCAGTTTACTGATATGGGCGGCTACTACTATGAAAAAGAGTATGAGACTATGCTTCGCAAATTTGGCTTTACCGAAGCTGACAAGAAAAAGCCGCTTAGGGAATTTTCAGGCGGACAGCAGACTAAACTTGGATTTATCAAGATGCTTCTTTCAAAGCCGGATATTCTTCTTTTGGACGAGCCGACTAACCACCTTGATATCGAGACAATTGAATGGCTTGAGAATTATTTAAAGGCGTATAATAGGGCTGTTGTTATCGTATCTCATGATAGATTATTTTTGGATCGTATTGTGGATACAGTATATGAGATTGAGTATGGAATCACACATCGCTACAGTGGAAATTATACGTCCTTTGTGGAGCAGAAAAAAGCAGCATGGGATAAGCAGGAAAAGGATTATCAGGCACAGCAAAAGGAAATTGCGCGTCTGATGGAGATTGTAGAAAAATTTAAAAATAAGCCTACAAAGGTTGCAATGACACGCTCAAAGCTAAAACAGATTGAGCATATGGAAAAGATTGCACCGCCGCAGCGCTATGATCTAAAGGCATTTCACGCTAATTTCCAGCCTGAGGTTGAGACAGGAAAGGAAGTATTTACTGCCAGAAATCTTCAGATTGGATATGACCGTGTTCTTTCAGAGGTAAATCTTACACTTGAGAGAGGCCAAAAGCTTGGTATTGTTGGAGGAAATGGCCTTGGTAAGTCTACATTTTTAAAGACAATGATGGGGATGATTCAGCCTCTTGGCGGCGAGTATCAGTATGGCATTCGTGTGCAGATTGGATATTTTGATCAGCAGATGGCACATTATACTAGTGATGCCACCGTCATGGATGACTACTGGGCAGAATATCCGAACCTGACGCAGACAGAGGTGCGAAATGCTCTTGGTGCATTCCTTTTTACTGGTGATGATGTGTTTAAGCAGGTCAGCATGCTTTCTGGAGGAGAGCGTGTGAGATTGGCACTTTGTAAGATTTTAAAGAAAAAACCAAACCTTTTGATCCTCGATGAGCCGACAAACCATATGGATATTGTAGGAAAGGAAGCACTTGAGCAGATGCTAAAGGGCTATCAGGGAACACTTGTATTTGTTTCCCATGACCGTTATTTTGTTCGTCAGGTTGCAGATAAGATTTTAAGCTTTGACGGCGGTGTAACGACATATTATCCGTTTGGCTATGAGCAGTACGAAGAGGCGACAGCCGACAAGGACGATCAGATAAGCTTTGGCAAATATGCAGCTGTTTCACCGGCAGCAAAGCTTGCCATAGAGCAGGAAAAAGAAAAGACAGCTGCACCTGCGTCACCAAAGACTCTTTATGCTAATCCGGGAAAGGAGCGCTCACGCTTGTCTGCGAAGGTCAAGAAGGCCGAGGCAGCAGTTGAAGTTTGTGAGGAGGCACTTTCAAAGTTACAGGATGAATTAAATGATCCTGCAATTGCAGCAAGCTACAGTAAGCTGCAGGAGGCACAAAAGAAGGTTGATGCTAAAGAAGAGGAGCTCAATGGACTGATGGAAGTATGGGAGCAGGCTAGTGCCGAGCTCGATGCATTCGAAGAGTCCTTAAAAGGCTAAATAAATTGGAAGAAGGTACTTGATATGAGTGAGCAATCACAAAAAACTAAGGGAATCAGAGACGCCAGAACGCTCGGAATCCCGAAAATGCTGCTGCTTGGAATACAGCACATGTTTGCAATGTTTGGAGCAACGATTCTTGTTCCGATCCTGACAAATGTTTATTTTGAGGGAGAGGGACTTTCAGTTCAGGTAACGCTGATCTGTGCAGGTCTTGGAACGCTGTTTTTCCATCTGTGCTCCAAAATGAAGGTTCCTGCATTTTTAGGTTCGTCATTTGCATTTTTGGGTGGATTTTCAGCTGTTGCAGCGCTTGATACAGGCATCTTTGCCGACATGACGATGGGTGAGAAGCTTCCGTATGCGTGCGGAGGAATTGTTGTTGCAGGACTTTTATATTTAATTCTTGCGCTGATCGTAAAGATTGTCGGTGTAAGAAAAGTAATGAGATTTTTGCCGCCTGTTGTGACAGGACCAATGATCATTTTAATTGGTCTTTCACTGGCAGGAAGTGCTGTTACTAACGCATCACAGAACTGGCTTTTAGCAATTGTTGCACTTGCAATTATTATTATCGCAAACATCTGGGGTAAGGGAATGATTAAGATCATTCCGATTCTTCTCGGTGTTGTAGGTTCCTATGTATTTGCGCTGATTTTAAATGCACTTGGCGTAAAAAATCCAGACGGATCTGCTATTTTAACTTTCACTGAGGTATCTAAGGCTTCATGGGTAGGTCTGCCGCCATTTCAGTTATGCAAATTTGATCTGACAGCTATTCTTGTAATGGCACCAATTGCAATTGCATCAATGATGGAGCATATCGGAGATATGTCTGCTATTTCTGCAACTGTTGGCGAAAACTTTATCGAGGATCCGGGTCTGCACCGCACTCTTGTAGGTGATGGTCTTGCAACATCTCTGTCTGCACTTGTTGGAGGTCCGGCTAACACAACATACGGAGAAAATACTGGTGTACTGGAGCTTTCCAAGGTATATGACCCGCGCGTTATCCGTATTGCAGCTATTTTTGCAGTAATCTTAAGCTTTATCCCGAAGGTATCAGAGATTATTGCATCTATCCCATCAGCGATTATCGGCGGAGTTTCATTTATGCTGTATGGTATGATTTCCGCAATCGGTGTCAGAAATGTTGTTGAAAATAAAGTAGACCTTACAAAGTCAAGAAATTTGATTATCGCAGCAGTGATTTTAGTAAGTGGACTGGGATTTTCAAGTGGACTTACCTTTACAATCGGCGGAGCTTCCATCACGCTGACAGGTCTTGCAATCGCAGCAATCTCAGGTATTGTTCTGAATGCAATTCTTCCAGGCAATGATTATGAGTTTGGAATGAATGAGAAGGGTGATGAGAATCGCGGTATTCATGCCTAAGATTATGCCCTATTCAAAAGCGATTGACAAAAACCATACTTTCGCCATATAATAAAGTAAGCTGCCGTTTTTTGCGGCAGCTTCTTTTTCTGAAATTAACATAGAGGAAATAAAAATGGAGATTATAGCAAAAATACAGACCGATTTTCCTACGAAATTCGGGATTCCCAGACAGAGCGGACTTGTAGAGTCCTTAAAGGGTGTTATTACATTTGAGCCGAAGTACCGCAATCCGCAGGGTGTGTACGGGTTGGATGGATACAGCTATATATGGCTTTTGTGGTCATTTAGTGAGAATCACAGGCAGGGCTGGTCGGCTACCGTAAAGCCGCCGCGGCTAGGCGGCAACAAGAGAATGGGAGTCTTTGCAACGAGATCTCCGTTTCGTCCGAATGATATCGGTCTTTCCTGTGTGAAACTAGAGCGTGTTGTCCTTGATGAAAAGAATGGACCTATGCTCTATGTAGCAGGCGTTGATTTGATGGATCAGACGCCAATCTATGATATTAAGCCGTACATTCCGTTTACGGACAGCCACCCTGATGCAAAGGGAGGTTTTTCTGATGCGGTGCGTGATTATGCACTTGAGGTCGAGTTTCCGTCTCATCTTCTGGCACATTTTCCAGAGGAGAAGAGAGAGGCTGTGATCTATGTGCTTCAACAGGATCCGCGCCCAGCCTATCAGCGTGATGAGACGCGTCGTTACGGTGTTGATTTTGCCGGATTTGATGTACGTTTTTACGTGAAAGGGCAGGTGCTTACCGTATGCGAGTTAGAGGAACGCGCAAGCGGTATGATTTTTCGCTGAGCGGCAAAAGTAAAAAATCGAATGGAGTTAAAGTATTATGAAGAACCAGAGTGAAAACAAGGTATATACATTGGCAGAGGTGCTTGGAAAGCACACCATTGCAGAGTTAAAGCAGATGACACAGGTACTTGAGGTAAAAGTATTATCCAAGGCGAAGAAGCAGGAAATTATCGATGCTTTGTCTGCAAAGCTGTTAGATAAGGAACTTCTTACTGCATGGCTTCTTGCAGCAGGAAAGCAGGAGATTGAGGAATTAGAGCTTGCAATGGCAGAAAACGTTGTTATTGCAGAGGAGTCTGGCCGCTTCTACTATTGGAGAAATCTTCCAGTTGTATTTGTAACAGGTGATGGCGTTGTTGTAGTACCGTCTGAGACTGCTGCAGTATATAATGAGATCAAATCAGACAGCGAGTATGCACAGAAGAGAGCACGCATTGATGTGTTTGATGAGTATCTGATGGCATGTGTAAATCTGTATCGTGCAATTGATATCACGACATTTTTGTCTATCGTAAATGGTCAGACAGGAATGAATGCAAAAAGACCAGAGCTTGAGAGCTGGTTAAAGGATCGTGAGGCAGTTCGCGGACAGCAGATGTACTTTTTCGAGGGCGGTTATATCTTAAGCGAGGAGTATCGCACAAAGAAGGAAGGCGAGGTTGTTGATTACCATCAGCTTTTAGAGCGTCAGGGTGCAATGAGCTATTACATTCCGGCAAAGAGCGAGCTGCTTCGCTATGCAGATCCGTACTATGTAGAAAAGACACCTTCTTACGCTGCATTCTGCCGTTTTATCCAGGTTCGTTTAGGCCGTCCGGAAAACGAGGCAGCAGTGATCGGTTCTCATATTCAGTTAATCATGCGCCATGGTGCAATGCCAAAAGATATCTTCGCTGAGATGGAGCGTTTTGGACTGACAGAGGAAAACGAGGAGCTGATGAGCGATTTCATCACTGTTATGATGGATATGTATAATAATACAAGAATGCCAGAGACAAGAGGCTTTACAACTGCAGAGGCACAGAAGGCAGATCCATCACGTCAGAAGAAGATTGCAAACGCTTCAGAGATTGTAACTTCTTCTATGCCAATCGTAAAGAACCGTATCGCCGGAAAGAAGATCTATCCAAACGATCTTTGTCCGTGCGGAAGCGGCAAGAAATATAAGAAGTGCTGCGGAAGAGTAAATAAATAATTAACTACCGGGCAACATAAAAGAAAGGCAGGTTTAATATGAGCTTACATTACCAATATGCGGATATGCATTGTGACACATTGCTTCACGGCTTGGGAAAAGGCGTAAATGACATATATGACATGCCAGATGCCATGCTGGACCTCAAAAGAATGGCAGAGGCAAATGTGCTGTGCCAGTTCTTTGCTGTATTTTTCCCACCGCGTCCAGAAATGCTCACACCACAGGAGCGCGAAAAACGATTAAAGGCTGGTCGTCCAGAGATGCCGCCGGATGAGGAATTGTTTTCAAATGCTGTAAGGCTGATGCAGGATTCCTTTGCGGCTCACAAGGATGTTATTCGTCAGGCATATTGTTTTGACGACGTGATGAAAAATAAGGAGCAGGGTCTTATCTCTGGTGTGCTTACAGTTGAGGACGGCCGTATGGTAAACGGCAGCTTTGACCGTCTTGAACAGTTGGCAAAGACTGGTGTACGCGCAATTGCGCTTACATGGAACTTTGAAAACTGTTTTGGTGCGCCAAACTCGCGTGATCCAAAGATTATGTCTAAGGGTCTTAGCGCATTTGGTAAGGAAGCCATAGAAGCTATGAATGAGCTTGGCATTTTGGTAGATGTATCTCATCTGTCAGACGGAGGCTTTTATGATGTCGCAAAGATTTCAAAAAAGCCGTTTGTTGCCACCCATTCAGACTGCCGCGCACTTGCAGCGCATCCAAGAAATTTGACGGATGATATGATCCGTCTGCTTGCCCAAAAAGGCGGTGTTTCAGGAATCAATTTTGCACCGGCATTTCTGGATGATACGCAGGGAAATAACACAAGCCGCATAAGCGATATGGTGCGTCATGTAAAGCACTTTATCGAAATTGGCGGAGAGGACTGCGTTGGCATTGGCACCGATTTCGATGGTATCGGGGGAAATCTCGAGGTCGGAGAGCCAGGACAGCTTACACTTTTATTTGAAGCGCTTGAAAAAGCAGGAATTACACCGCGCCAGATTGACAAGATTGCATCAGGCAACGTGCTTCGCGTAATGAAAGAAACGATGCGCCCAAGATTTGAGTAAGCTGTAGGCAAAAAACATGAGGGGCTTTTGAGTAAAAAAGCAGGGAATGTGCAAATTGGGATTATTTGAGAAAAAAGAGAAAGAATGGAGAGACAAAAAGATGAGCATGAAGTATGATTTTACAACAATTTTAGACCGCGAAGGAACAGGAGCAATTGCAGTCAGCAAGATTCCTTTTGACAATGCCGAAATAAAAGAAGGTTTTTCTAAGATTCCGATGTGGGTTGCAGATATGAATTATGCAACAGCACCGAGCGTTATTGAGGCAATACAGAATCGTCTGGCACATCCGGTTTTCGGCTATTTTGATATCAAGGATGCTTATAGTGAATCTATTATAGAGTGGCAGAAAATTAGAAATGGTGTAACAGATATTCCAAAGGAAGCTATTGACTATGAAAATGGTGTGCTTGGCGGTGTGTCTTCTGTATTGCAGGCATTTACAGCACCAGGTGAGGCAATTCTTCTTCATTCACCAGCATACATTGGATTTATCGGAACAATCAATAACATGGGACGAAAGATCGTTTACAGTCCATTAAAGAAGGACGAGCAGGGTGTATGGCGCATGGATTATGAGGATATGGATAAGAAGCTTAAGGAAAATCATATTCATCTGGCAATCTTTTGCACTCCTCACAACCCGTGTGGCCGTGTATGGGAGCGTGAAGAGATTGAGAAGGCAATGGAAGTTTATGAAAAGAATAAGTGTCTTGTCATTTCAGATGAGATCTGGTCTGATCTGACCTTAGAGGGTTATAAGCATATCCCTACACAGAGTGTAAATGAGTATGCTCATGAACATACCTTTGCTTTCTACGCGCCGTCAAAGACATTCAATCTGGCAGGTCTTGTAGGCTCATACCACATTGTATACAATAGCTATCTGCGTGACCGTTTGATGGAAGCAGAAAAGTGCAGTCATTACAATAGTGCAAATGTTCTTTCTATAAGTGCACTGATGGGCGCTTATACAAAGGAAGGTGCTGAGTGGGTTGATGAACTTCGCGAAGTTCTGACACAGAACGTTGATTATGCATATACATATATCACAACACATTTTGAGGGTGTTTCTGTGGCAAAGGCACAGGGAACCTACATGCTATATTTGGACTGCAGCGGCTGGCTTAAGGCACATCCTGAGATGACTATGGATGATTTGATCCGTGCCGGAATTGCAGTTGGTGTTGTATGGCAGGACGGAAGACCGTTTATGAATCCAAATACGATCCGTATGAATCTGGCAGTTCCGCATGCGTTAGTAAAGGAAGCAATGGATCGTCTGGATAAATATGTATTTAACGCAAAGTAAGATATTTTAATTAGAGAGGATTAGCTGTCAAGAGGCAGCAAAAAAGGTTATTAGAATGGAAGCAATTCGATACGAGAATTCTGAAATAGATGAGAGGATTATCCGCGCCGTAACAGAGATCGGATATGAGGAGATGACACCAATTCAGCAGTCTGCTATTCCAGCACTGCTTGAAGGACGTGATATCATTGGACAGGCACAGACCGGAACTGGAAAAACAGCGGCATTTGGTATTCCGCTTGTTCAGATGATCGACCCGGAAGATGAGCGCGTGCAGGCAATCGTGCTTTGCCCGACCAGAGAACTGGCCATCCAGGCAGCAGATGAGCTGCGCCGCTACGCAAAATATCTGCCGGGTGTAAAAGTGCTTCCGGTGTACGGAGGACAGGATATTGAAAAACAGATCCGTTCTCTTCGCGGAAAGGTGTCCATTGTTGTTGGAACACCGGGAAGAGTTATGGATCATATGAGAAGACATACGTTAAAGCTTGAGGGCATCCGCATGGTTGTGTTGGATGAAGCTGACGAGATGTTAAATATGGGCTTTGTAGAGGATATTGAGACTATCCTTGCAGGTGTACCAGAGAATCATCAGACGGCATTGTTTTCCGCAACAATGCCAGATGAGATTCTTCGTATCACTGGCCGTTATCAGAAGGATGCACAGATGATTCAGATCGAGAGAAAGGAACTGACTATTCCGCTTGTCAAGCAGTACTATTATGAGGTACAAAGACAGAACAAGGAAGAGGTAGTATGCCGTTTGCTTGATTATTACAACCCAAAGCGTTCTTTGATTTTCTGCAATACAAAGCATATGGCAGATGTGCTCTGCGAGAACTTAAAGGGAAGAGGCTATTTTGCTGATGCACTTCATGGCGATTTGAGCCAGATGATGCGCGATAAGGTTATGAACAGCTTTAGAAATGGCACGACAGAAATCCTTATTGCAACAGATGTTGCAGCAAGAGGTCTTGATGTGGATGATGTTGAAGCTGTATTTAACTTTGATATTCCGCAGGATGTAGAGTACTATGTTCATCGTATTGGACGTACAGGACGTGCAGGAAGAAAGGGACGTTCCTTCACTCTTGTTGTCGGAAGAGAGATCTACCGTATCCGCGATATTGAGCGTATATGCAATACACAGATCAAGCCTAGAATGGTTCCGTCTGTTGCAGATATCACACAGGCAAAGGCAAGCCAGATCTTTGATCAGGTTATGGAGATAATTTCTAATAATGATCTGTCATCACTTCAAAAGAAGGTAGAGGATAAGATCGAAGAGGAGAATATCACGGCAATGGAGCTTTGTGCAGGTTTCTTAAAGCTTCATCTTGGAGATGACATGGAAGAAATTCCAGCAGAAAATTATATCGAAGAGATGAGAAAGAAGCGCGCTGAGAGAAAGGGCGGAAGAAACGGCAGAAGAGACGACAGACGCGGTGATGATGACAGGCGCGAAGGCAAAGGCCGCCGCCGCAGACAAACTGACGAAGACGTTCTTGATATGATGCGTGAACACCGTCCAGGAAAGCGTAAGTCTGACAAGGCATTTGATAAAAAGTCTGATAAAAAATCGGATAAGAAATTTGAAAAAAAGGGAAGTGACAGAAAAAGATCAGACAAGTCTGAGAAGAAATCAAAGGGCTTGTTTGGAAAGGAGCGCACTTTCAAAAAGAACGATATTGATAAGAAGACAGGAAAGGCAAAGAAATGGAAGTAAAACAAAATCCACTTGGCAGTGCGCCGCTTGGCAAGCTGCTTATGAAATTTGCTGTTCCGTCGATCATCAGTATGCTGGTATCAGCGCTGTATAACATCGTAGACCAGATCTTTATCGGTCAGGGCGTTGGCATGTATGGAAATGCGGCAACAAATGTCGCATTTCCGCTGACAACACTTGCTACAGCTGTCGGTCTGATGCTTGGAATCGGCGGTGCATCAAATTTTAACCTTGAAATGGGACGAAAGCATGAGGAGAATGCGAAGAAAATCGCAGGAACTGCGTTTGGAAGTCTGGTAATTGCCGGTGTGATCATTTGTATTGTGGCAAGAATTTTTCTTCGCCCACTGATCACGGTGTTTGGTGCGACAGAGTATGTAATGGATTATGCAATGACATACGTAGGAATCACATCGCTTGGAATGCCGTTCTTTGTACTGACAACAGGCGGAACTCATCTTATTCGTGCCGACGGAAAGCCAACGTATTCTATGCTGTCGGCACTGGCCGGTGCAGTCATTAACACGATTCTTGACCCACTGTTCATTTTTGTATTCAAGTGGGGCATCGCTGGTGCAGCATGGGCGACGATCATCGGACAGATTTTTTCGGCGCTTATGGTGCTCGGATATTTGCCAAAGTTTCACACCGTGAAGCTTTCGCTGCATGATTTTATGCCAAAGCCGCGTTTCTTGAAAATGGTTATGGCGCTAGGTATGGCAGCCTGCTTTAATCAGCTTGCGATCTTTGTGACTCAGATTGTTATGAACAACGTGCTTCGTTACTATGGTGCGCTGTCCATCTACGGAAGCGATATTCCGCTTGCTGTAGTTGGCGTTGGATCTAAGGTAAACATGGTGTTTTTGTCAATCGTCATAGGTATCTCACAGGGTGCACAGCCAATCATTGGATTTAACTATGGTGCAGCTCAGTACAGTCGTGTGAAGAAGACATATCGTTTGGCAGCAACAGTGGCAACCATAATTGCTGTCATTGCGTTTGCAGGATTTCAGCTGTTTCCGCGTCAGATTACGGCGCTGTTTGGAAGTGGTGATGAGCTGTATGAGCAATTTGCAGTATCATACTTCCGTGTTTTCATGTTCTGCACGTTCTTAAACGGTATTCAGCCGCTGACAGCAAACTTCTTCACTTCAATCGGAAAGGCACCGATGGGAATTTTCATTTCCATGACAAGACAGATCATCTTCTTGATCCCGCTTGTGCTTCTTTTGCCGATTATATTTGGTATCGAAGGTGTTATGTACGCAGGACCAATTGCAGATGGTGTAGCAGGTGTGCTTGCCATCATACTTGTGCTTAGGCAATTTAAGAAAATGCCGGCAGAGGGACAGGCAAATTAAAATATCGTTATACAACAAAATGGGTATCCACAGGAAAATGAAATCTGTGGGTACCCATTTTTTATGTCGTTTTATTCATCGATCTCGATAACTTTTTGAAGCAGATTTCCGACAAATTCAATGACTGGTCCAAGTACAAAAGCCATAAGTACTGTGACCACTCCAAGCTTGCCGCCAAAAATCAATGCGATTATTACGACAACGATGTCGAAGCCCATGCGCACAAAGCGAAATGGAATAGAAGAAGCTTTCTTTTTCAGTGTGTTCCAGATGATATACGGAACAGCATCATACGGTGCAGTTCCAAGATCAACATCCATATAGAGTGCAGCCGCGAAAATAAAGCAGATCAGCGAAGGAAACAGTACACAAATGCGCACTGTCATGGAAGTAAAAACGCCATCTGTAACAACACCAGCCGGAAGAACAATTCCCCAAAGCCAAGAGAAAAACTGCAGAGAGTAACCAACAAGAAACATGTTGGCAAGTGTTCCAAAGCCTAAGTTTCGACCGCCAAAAATGATAACAAAAATAAGAAGAATAATGTTCATCAATGCCTGCCAGTCACCGATTGCCATACCAAGCTTATCTGATATTGCCAGATTCATCATTGTACAAGGGTCAGTGCCCATGTCACATAAAACGAGCCAGGACAGGCAAAACCCCATCAGGATAACAGCGAAAAGCACCAGAAGCAGACGGGGAACGAAATTTTTTCTTCGGTACATGTGAGTAAAAAAGTCTTTTGTGAAAATTGCGCTCATAAAAAAGTTCCTTTTGTATTGAATATAGTACCCATCTGCAGTACAGACAAGCCATTTTTAAGTATAGCATAGTCTTACTGATTTGCAACAAGAAAATCAAACTTTCGGGCAGCGTCCCATAAGCAGTTCATCAATGCAAATGTCAAAGTGATGGCTTAAATTATAGAGATTATCAATAGTGGGAACAGAATCACCATTCAACCAGTGGTAAATTGTTTGCGGACAGGAAAGTCCTAATATTTTCTGAAGGTCTTTTACAGTCATATCGTGCTGCTTCATCAATGAGTGCAGGTTCTGACCGATTTCTCTGGAGTCAAATTTTGGAATATCTCGCATTTGTTTTGTCTCCGTTTCTTTTGCTTTCTTGTCGTATTTACAGTAATACCAGAAAAAAGGGCAAAAAGCAAGAAAAATAGAACGCAGGATTCGACAGAGGCGGATCGAAAGTACAGTTCACGAGGATGGTTTACGAAAGCCCTTCGGTGTAATGGTTTCGTCGCCGGACCAAACTCCGCAGGTTCCTTTTATGTTCTTTCTTATTATACATTACTTTGAAAGACCTGCTCCAAGTGTCCGGCTCGTGAAAGCCATTCACCTTCGGGCTTAGGCATATACTATGAATTATCCGTGAACTGTACTTTCGATAAATCTGCATCTTGCCGTAATGTGGAAAAGCGATATAATAAATAAAAGGGGAGGCAGGCACAAAAAAGAAATACAAAAAGAGAGGTGTACCATGAATATAAACTGGGATGCAAAAGGCTATAAGGAAAATTTTTCATTTGTACATGAATATGGCGAGGATGTGATCAGTCTGTTAAAGAGTCCAAAGGGATCTGCTGTGCTTGATTTAGGTTGTGGAAATGGAGCGTTAAGTGCAAAACTTTTGGAAAAAGGCTATAAGGTAATTGGAATGGATGCGTCAGAGTCGATGCTTGAAATTGCAAAAGCACAATATCCGCAGATGACATTTTTGCATGGCGATGCATGCAGCTTTCATCTTGAGGAGCCAGTTGATGCAATCTTTTCCAATGCAGTATTGCACTGGATTGACGCTTCGATGCACCCTCATATGTTGTGTCATCTCGCCGGACAGTTAAGGACTGGCGGTGAGCTTGTATGTGAGTTTGGCGGAAATGGCTGTGCAGAGACCGTTCATGCTGCGTTAGAGCGCGCATTTGCAAAGAGAGGCTTAGTCTATCCGAGAGTCTTTTATTTTCCAACTATTGGAGAATATGCACCACTTTTAGAAGAAGCAGGCTTTCGCGTTGAATATGCGGTACTTTTTGACCGTCCAACAAAGCAGAAAACAGAGGATGGCTTTAAAGACTGGGTAAATATGTTTGATAAGGCACCATTTGAAGGAATGGATGAAGCATTAAAATCTGAGATCATTGAGGAGGCCGAAGCAGAAACAAAAGAAAAATTATATCATGACGGCAGTTGGTACATTGATTACGTGAGAATCCGTTTTCGTGCTGTGAAATATTGAAAAGCCATGGTGATAGGGACGGTGGCTCAAAATGTGTCCCCCTGGCCAGCCTGCGGACTTGAGCCACCAGGGACACCAATTCGGCCACCGTCCCTGTCCCTCTGGTCACTTTTGCAAGTTACACGCTACGGCTAGATTAAAATATAATATTTTGAAATCTTCATAAAATCTTTAATTTTGCTTTTTATACTTTAACTAAAAAATAAGGAAAGGGTATGAACAATTATGAAAGCAATTTTAAAAACAAATAACCTATGTAAAGATTTCAAAAAGCA
>CAKQXY010000039.1 GCA_934292725.1 uncultured Lachnospiraceae bacterium | reverse complement strand
TAGATAGCGAAAGCCAATGCACATGTTTCATGACACATTGGTGTCTTTCGCAGAAAGACGGGTAATAAGCATGAAAATAAAACAAAAAAATAGCAAAACTAAACGTTTGATTCAATTGTTAATCATCGCTGCAGCTGCATGGGTGTTAGGGCAGTTAATATCACCAGCACTTATGAAAGCAATCTTTCTGTAGGAGGAACTGATGAAGATCTTAGGGAAAATTTTCAGAAAAATAGCATGGAGTATTTTATGTGTAGTTATTTTTCTTGTTGTATTCGGTATTTCCACGGCAGTAAAATTATCTTCCCTCACAGGAATTGATGCAAATAGTTTTACGCTGCAGCGCAAGGCAACAGAAGCTGTGAAATATGAAGGGGATATATTAAAAGAAAAGTATTCAATTTCATATATCACAAATGAAGGAACTATTGATGAACGCCAGATTATAGTAATAAAACCTGCAGGAGTGGTTGGAAATCTTCCGCTCATATATATTCCACACTATGAGATTGATGAAAATACAGTGGATTTTCATCAATATATGAATCATGGCTGGGCTGTCGCATCACCTGTATTCTCAAATGAATATAACAGCGAGGTGACAGGAAATGACTTAGTATTTAACAATGCTGCTTTATATCATATAAGACATATGAATGGTATTGATAAAGAACGAATTGCTATCGTAGGCGGATCAGCAGGTGGATACATGTCCTTAATGTTAAATATGCTTCAGATGGGAACATGTGCATCAATAGCAAATTCGCCTATAGCAAATGTGTATTATAATTTATATGTATACTTCCACGCTTGTGACGAATTGAATAAAGCATCATCTTTTAACTCAATTACAATGCCGATTCAGATGCTTATTTCAAAATCGTTCAGACCTAATTTGGATAATTTTCCAGATGTTTGGGATGCTGACCGATGGGCGGCATTATCTCCAGTTGGCCTTGCAAAATGTATTAGCAATCCCGTTGTAGTAAATCATTATACAGGTGATATTCTTGTACCAGTTGATCAGATAACAAAGAAATATACTTATTCTGAGCGAAATAAGGCTTTTCCCATAGATTTTCCTATAGAGATGGGGAGTGATTATCCGGGAATATTAAGTCATTCACTTGAAGAAGAAGCTGATCCTGATGAAATATGTGTTCAATATTATAAGCTTGAAAATCGGAATGCGGATATGGAAATGACTGCAAGTGATAAACTGTTGACTATTAATGTTTTTGATGATGGTCCAATGAATCCAAAAGGAACTCATACTGCACCAAAAACTACAGGTAATCTGGATACGATGAAATTCCTTGAAGAAATGTTTGAAAAGACATTGAAGGGTACAGAAAAAGCGGAGAGTGCAAAATTAATACTTATGCTTGAAAGATATGCTGGTGAAAGTGTTCAGCTTCCACCGCACAAAGACATTGACGATACACTCTATGGGTCTCTTGCAGTGTATCGAAAAGAGGTGATTGAGGAATTTAAATCTTTTGTTGAAAACAATTCTTTTGAAGTATTAGATGATCAAATGGAAAAAGCAATTATCAATTCAAAAGATCCTGTTAAAATGTCGCAAATATGGAATGAGGTTAAAGCTGAATTAAACTAGTAGGCTATCTGGTGATGTACCAAGTAAAACTGCCTGTCGATCTCTAAGTGTTACAGTTTGCGGCAAAGCCCGAAGGTGAATGGATTTCACGAGACGGACACTTGAAGCAGGTCTTTCAAAGTAATGTATAATAAGAAATAACATAAAAGGAGCCTGCTGAGTTTGGTCCGTCGACGAAACCATTGCACCTAAGGGCTTCCGTAACATAGCCCCGTGAACAGTACCTACAATTAAAGTTACACTATCCCTTCATACCAGACTAATTGACGCGGTACAATTGACATGATACAATATAGTTAATTGAGAAGGTGATGAAGGGAGGATTACTATGGAAAAAAATTCTTCAAAAAAGGGTGATATCAAGATTTCTTTACTTGGTCTTCTGATAGGTATTAGCTTAATTGTTGCCGGAGTTTATGGCATCGTTTCTAATAAGATTGAAAACCAAGAGTACAAAAATTCCACTGATATCAGAACTGTTAATGCTGTCGTTGAGGAATGTCGCCGAAAGGATGAAAAAAATGATGCTGATATCTTAATTCGCTCAGAATACAATACAAAGGTTTCTTTTGTTGTTGACGGAACAACTTACAAAGGAAGGACTTATTTTGTTTTCAGCCAGAACGAGCTAAAAAACAGCCTGCCATTTCAGGACAAGATTCGCAGAGGCGATGAAGTTTCAGTTGAAGTTTATCGCACATCAAAGGGCAGCTATAAGATTAAGCCAGACAATGATATTATTACTTTTTTGCTTTGCTGCATGGCGATTCCTGTTGGCGCAGTTGTTGTTATAATTATGTTTTTAGATATTTTCAAACACGCATTTGTCAAAAGAACCTAACCGATACATTTATAGAAATGAGGTGTTAGAATGAAATTTGTAGAAAAAATAAGTCGGAAATTTTCTAAACACGAAAAAAAATATGATTCAAATTATGAAGAACCAGTGATACGATGCAGTATTTGTACAGGAGAGCAAGTGGCAGGATTTCTTAATTTGAGTACGGGAAAATTTGAGGAAGTCATGTTAATTAGGACTTCACAGGATTTGGAAAATTTTCAGAACGAATATGGTATAACAGGAACAATTAAAAAGATTTATTAGATTTGCGCTTGTTAATGGCAAAAAAACCGCCCTTTCGGACGGTTAAAAAGGGGGGACGGAAACTTACAGACGCAATCCTTTAATATCTTTAATGCGTGATAAGATTATATTGCAGCTGCAGCTGATAATTCCAGGTAATGTATCAATGACATTATGCAGCAAGTCTTCCATCTCATCACTTGATGAAGCAACTGCATGTACATGAAGCTTGTCTTTTCCTGTGACGCGGTAAATCTGAGTAACGATATCATTTTTATATAATATATCTGTCACCTGCGTAAGTTCGTCTGGTTTTACTTCAATTTCAAAATAGCATGATACAGCTCCGCTGATTTTTTGTGGATTTATTATTGTTGTATATTCTTCAATTACTCCTTTTTTCTCCAAAGCCTGTATTCGGGCTTTTACTGCAACTCTGGAAATGCCAGTTTTTTCACCGATATCAGAGTAAGAGATACGTGCATTTTCTATAAGCAGCTGAATAATCTTCTGATCCAGCTCATCTAAACCATTTAAGTACATAATCGATCCTCCTGCAAAATGATAGAAGTTCAAAGTATCTTTCAAAGATTAGTATATCATTTAAATTACTAAAAGTAAATAATAGCTTGACTTAATTACAATATCAGCCTATAATTGTTACATAACGAAATATAAAACTTACGTTTTGGAGAAAAATAATGAATAGGGATTTATCAAAAGGATCTGTTGTAAAGTCAATGCTTTTATTTGCCATTCCAATGATACTTGGTGATCTGCTTCAGCAGTGCTATAACATCGCAGATACACTTATAGTTGGACAGTTTCTTGGGGAAAAAGCACTTGCAGCAGTAGGTTCATCATTTACGCTTATGACGTTTATAACGTCAATTATTCTTGGTTTGTGTATGGGAAGCGGCGCATTGTTTTCTATCAGATTTGGGCAGAGGGACGAAAATGGTCTTAAAGAGGATATCTGTGCATCTTTTTTCTTTATTACTGCTGTGACGATATTACTTAATATTATTGCCTATATTAGCCTTAGTGAGCTTCGCACTTTTCTAAGAGTTCCAGATGAAGTGTGGGGTGACATGAGAGAATATCTGTTTATAATCTTTATGGGGATTCCGGCAGTTTTTTTATACAATTACTTTGCTTCATATCTTAGGGCAATAGGTAATTCTGTTGTACCACTTGCATTTCTGGCAGTGTCATCAATACTCAATATTATTCTTGACCTTTGGTTTGTCATTGGATTGAAACTTGGAGTGGCAGGAGCAGCGCAGGCGACAGTGATTTCACAGTATCTGTCAGGTGTTGGCATAATGGTTTATACACTTATGCGTTATAAACAGGTGTGTGCAATCTGGAAAATCAGATATCTGAAAAAAGAACGAATCAGAGAAATCATTTCTTTTTCAATGCTGACATGTATTCAGCAGTCTGTAATGAATCTTGGAATACTTATGGTACAAGGACTGGTAAACAGCTTTGGAACTGTTGTCATGGCAGCGTTTGCGGCGGCTGTAAAGATAGATGCTTTTGCATATATGCCTGTGCAGGACTTTGGAAACGCATTTTCTACATTTATTGCACAAAATTATGGAGCAAAAGAAAAGAAGAGAATACAGCAGGGGCTAAAAGCGGCAGTTCGTATATCTGCAATTTTCTGTGTAGTGGTATCAGCGTTTGTGTATATATTCGCAGAACCACTTATGATGATATTTGTGGATGCAAGAGAAACGGCTATTATAATGGAAGGAATCCGTTATCTTCGCATAGAAGGTGCATTTTATATTGGAATTGGATGGCTGTTTTTGCTGTATGGTCTGTATCGTGCTTTGGGCAGACCGGGAATGAGTGTGGTACTTACAGTATTTTCACTTGGAACACGAGTGGCGTTGGCATATATATTGTCTGCAATATCGGCAATAGGTGTGGTTGGCATCTGGTGGTCAGTTCCAATCGGATGGGCGCTGGCAGATATTGTGGGATTGTTGTATTATAAAATCAAAAAGCAAAATTTGGTAGAAAAAGAGCCTGAGATGTGATAGATTTATAAAATCAAAGGAGTATTATTATGCAGACATCCAAAGATTTTTTACGCATTTTTCTTGATATGGGTGAAGCGCTGTTAAGCAGCGGTGCAGAGATTTTTAGGGTGGAGGATACGCTGAATCGAATGGGATATGCCTGCGGTGCTACGCAGATGAATGTTTTTGTGATTACATCTAGTATCGTTATTACCATGGAATTTCCAGGAGAGGGAGCGCGGACACAGACTAGGCGTATCAGGGAAAGTGGTGGAAATGATTTTACCAAACTGGAGCAGTTGAATGATTTGAGTCGTCGTTTTTGTAATCATCCCGTTCCAGCAGCAGAGCTTAAGAAGGAATTTGATAAAATTAACATAAATAAAGCAAAACAGTTATGGAAACTTATGGGAAGCATTCTGGGGGCATGTAGTTTTGCTTTTTTTTATGGAGGAAGTTTTCTGGATGCTGTTGCAGCAGGACTTGGCGCTGTTTTGATCTGGGGATTACAGAAATATCTTCGTCCGGTGTGCATGAATGAAGTGACTTTTCAGTTTGTGGCATCCTTTATTACAGGCTGTGCAATCTGTTTATTAACCTTGCTGTGCCCATTCCTTAGTATGGATAAGATTATGATCGGTGACATTATGCTTTTGATTCCGGGGCTAATGTCAACAAACGCAATTCGGGATGTACTTATTGGTGATACACTCTCCGGAATCATACGCCTGATTGCTGCGTTACTCCTTGCCGCTGCACTGGCACTTGGATTTATGGGAGCAGTTATTTTGTTTGGGAGGTTTGGACTTTGAATGAAACACTCATTGTACAATTAATTACCGGAGCTATTGGTTCTGTAGGATTCGGAATCCTTTTTCATATGAAAAGGAAATATTTGCCTTTGGTAGCAGCAGGCGGTTTTATTAGTTGGCTGATGTTTATTCTGGGAAAAGCCTTCTGGGGAAATATTTTTCTCCCAACACTGTTTGCTAGTTTTGTCACAGATGTGTATGCGGAAATTCTTGCAAGAATCTGTAAGGAAACATCTACTTCTTTTTTTGTCACTTCCGTAATACCCCTGATTCCCGGAAGTACTCTTTATTATTGTATGAACAGCATTTTGGAGGGAAATACTGTTCGAGCATTGGAATATGGACGTGATACCTTTCTTTTTGCTTTTGGAATTGCAGCAGGAATGAGTATTGCGTGGTCGATTTGTTATTTTCTTAGAAGTATAAGGAAAAACAAAAAGTGAGGAATAGGAGCCATGGAGACAGGTTGATGGCTCATTTATTGGGTACATTGGCATGTTTATTGTCCCTGTGGTTTAGCCACTTAGCCATTTGTTGTAGGCAGTATAAGAGCGAGAAAATCCTGAACTTCAATGGGTAGTCGTCCTTTTCGCCATGCCAACAGAATTTCTGTAGTAAGATCAGCATCGCAAATGTCATAGGAATGAAGCTTGTTTGATAATGGCAACATGGAGGCTGGCAAAATAGCGATACCAAGTCCTTTTTCTGCCATGGTCATGGCAGTTCGGGCATCTTCACAAGCTATATAAATGTCGCAGATCAGTCCAGCGTGTTCAAAGGCAGAAAACATATATTTTTGGTATCGGTGTGAGAGGATCAATGGCTGTTTGGAAAGTTCTTTTAAGTGGATTGAAGTTTGTCCGCTTAAAACTGGATAGTCTGGAACTGCCATGGCGAGCAGCTTCTCTTTTGCGAGAGGCCATGTTTCACATCCATTTAGGGCGATCGGTGTGCGAAGAGTTGTCAGATCAATCATTTGGTTTTCCAACTGATCTTTTAAGGTGAAGGTGGAGCCTTCATGGATATCAAAATGAATAAGTGGGTATTTCTCGACAAAGGCCACAAGAAAATCGGACATCATTGAGACGGTAGAAGGAGTCATGCCAATGTGAAGTGTTGCGGCCTGCCCGGATTTAATTACCTCTTGTTTTGTCAGATCAGCAAGCCTTAACAGATTTTCTGCCTGCTCGTAGAGTGTTTTTCCAGCTTCCGTCAGCGTGATTTTTTTTGTACCGCGTAAAAAAAGAGACACCTGAAGCTCCTCTTCAAGCATTTTCATTTGATAGCTTAACGGCGGCTGTGTCATGTGAAGCATACGGGCAGCACCACTGATGCTTCCAGCATCTACGATTGTACGAAAATATTCTAATTGTCGCAGTTCCATAAAGTGGATTCTCCTTATAAAGCATTATAAACGCATAAAATAAACAGATATAGCTACATCCAGATTTAACATGACGCGTAAATGATAGCTATATAAAAATTATTGAATTATGATATAAAAACAATAATTTACATATAGATTATCACATGATATACTAAATTGCAAGAAAAAGAAAGGAAATGGTTTTCGCGTTATGAAACGAATTGATTTTGAACATGGAACTGTGACTGGAAATATTCTAGGAGCAGCGCTTCCGATGCTTGTCGCCCAGATTTTAAATCTTCTATATAATATTGTGGATCGCATTTATATTGCACGTATTCCCAACATTGGAACGGCGGCTCTCGGTGCGGTTGGACTTTGCTTTCCGCTAATTGTAGTGATCACGGCATTTAGCAATTTGTTTGGAAGCGGCGGTGCACCGTTATTTTCAATTTACCGAGGAAAGGGTGAGCCGCAAAGAGCTGCAAATGTTATGAATACATCATTTACGATGGTCTGTGTATGCGCAGTGGTGCTGATGGTCGTTGGTTTTATATTTGCCAGACCGCTTCTAGTACTATTTGGTGCCTCAACTGATGCGCTTGTCTATGCATATCCGTATTTGATGATTTATCTGATTGGAACGCTGCCGTCTATGATTGCGACAGGTATGAATCCGTTTATTAATGCACAAGGGTATTCCACCATTGGAATGACCTCAGTTGCGATTGGCGCAGTAGCAAATCTTTTGCTAGATCCGCTGTTTATTTTTGTGTTTGGGTTTGGCGTACAGGGAGCAGCAATTGCTACAGTGATTTCCCAAGCGTTATCTGCGGTATTTGTGTTTGTCTTTTTGACGAGAAAATCTGAGCTGAAGGTTCGCTTTTTAAAGAAAAAGGAGTTCTCTGAATGTATAGGCTACGCAAAAAATATTGTGAGTTTGGGTACGGCAGGATTTATTATGCAGCTGACAAACAGTCTGGTATCTATCTGCTGCAACAATATTTTATCAAATGTCGGAAGCGATATTTACATATCTGTTATGACGATTGTGTCAAGCGTGCGTCAGCTAGTTGAGACTCCAATTTATGCAATGAATGAGGGTACATCTCCGATTTTAAGTTACAATTATGGTGCATGCCGTCCAGCGCGAGTGCGAAAAGCCATGGCAGTGATGAGCACTATGATTCTTGGCTATACAGCGGTGATGTGGAGTATTATTATTTTGTTCCCGAATGCATTGATTGGAATTTTCAGCTCTGATGCGACTTTGATGCAGGATGCAGTGCCGGCGTTAAAACAATATTTTGCTGCATTTATCTGCATGGATTTTCAATATATTGGACAGACCGTATTCAAATCATTGAATAAAAAGAAACAGGCAATCTTTTTCTCGCTGCTTCGTAAGGTCTTTATTGTTGTACCACTCACATATTTGATGCCGTACATGTTTCATATGGGAACAGCAGGAGTGTTCCTTGCAGAGCCAGCATCAAATGTAATTGGCGGAACACTGTGCCTTGTCGTGATGCTGTGCACCGTTCTTCCAGAGCTAAAGAGAATGGAAAAGCAAAATTCAAAAAATGTGTTGCAATAAAAAAGAGAAAGGATATGCCACTAAATGACGAAAGAGTTATCTAAACTTGAACAGCAAATTCAAAAATTCATGCCGTTTAACGAGCAGGAGGAGCATGACAAAGCCATTTTATTAAAGTGGTTTGAGAGTGGCTCAGACATTCTCACAAGAGAAAATGAAATTGCCCATCTAACTGCATCAGCGTGGGTAGTGAGTCCAGACAAAAAAAGTGTGCTGATGGCATATCACAATATCTATCATTCATGGGCATGGCTTGGCGGTCATGCTGATGGTGATGCCGATCTGCACCATGTAGCACAAAAAGAAGTCATGGAGGAATCTGGATTGACACATGTAAAATTTCTATCAGATGAGCCTTTTTCGATAGAGATTTTGTCTGTGGACGGTCATGTGAAAAAAGGACACTATGTTTCTACGCATCTTCATTTAAATGTGACGTATCTGATGGAGGCAGATCCGGCAGATGATGTGCACAATCGCCCAGAGGAAAATAGTGCAGTTGACTGGATTCGTGTAGATCAGATTGCAGAGAAGTCAACAGAACCATGGTTTGTGGATCATGTATATGCGAAGCTGTGCGAGAAGATGCAAGTTAAATTTCCACGGGAGACTATCTGATTTGAAACTTAGCAAAAAGGATTAAAATAAAAAGGAAGAACGGTTGTATGCTTAATAAAAAAGATTTCTTAAAATACGCATCAAAATTAGCATTTCCAATCATGATTCAAAATTTGATTGGAACATTAGTAAACATTGCTGATACGGTAATGCTTGGATATGTAAGCCAGACTGCTATGTCGGCTTCATCACTTGCTAACCAATATACTTTTATTCTTTTCTGTTTATATTACGGTATGGCCACAGGTACTTCGGTTTTATGTGCTCAGTACTGGGGAAAGGGTGATAAAAAGACAGTAGAGAAGATTCTTGGTCTGGCAGAACGAATATCACTGATAAGTTCTTTGATATTTTTCATTATCTCATTTTCCATGCCAACTACGATCATGAGGATTTTCACAAACAGTCCTGATACGATTGCTGCTGGCAGTCAGTATTTGAGAGTGATTTCATTTTCATTTGTGTTTATGGGATTCTCTCAGGTTTTTATGAGTGCTCTTCGAAGTATCGGAAAAATAATGTTGCCTTCTGTTACATACGTTGTTTCTCTTTGTGTCAATGTGCTTTGTAATGCCACATTTATTTTTGGTCTGTTTGGGCTTCCAAAGCTTGGAGTCACTGGTGTTGCTCTCGGTACTGTTATTGCCAGAATGGTAGAAGTACTCATTTGTCTTATCTACTCATTAAACAGTTCTGATGTCAGATTTAGAATAAAATACTTCTTCGCAAAATCTGGTATTCTATTCAAGGATTTTATGAAGATTGCCAGTCCAGCCGTAATAAATGATGTTGTCTGGAGTTTTGCCAGTTCAGCTTTTGCAGCAATCCTTGGTCATATTGGAGATGATATGGTAGCAGCAAATGCCGTTGCTGTCATGGTAGTAAATATTGGTGCTATCGCCTGTCGTGGTTTTGCTAACGCTACCACCATTATTGTCAGCCAGGAGCTAGGTCAGGATCACATTGATACAGCCAGAGAGTATGGAAAACGCATGCTAAGAATAACGATTATTGTAAGTATGGTCGGATGCGTTATTATTTTGGCGATTCGCCCTTTGATACTAGATTTCTATCGTGATAAGCTGACAGAGACTGCCATTTATTACCTTGGCATTTTTATAATTATGACAACCTGGCGTCTTTTGGGAGAAGGAATCAATACCTGTCTTATATGCGGCTGCTTTAGAGGCGGCGGTGATTCTAAATTCGGAATGATCATAGATTCTGTATTTATGTGGCTTGTTGCAGTTCCGCTCACCTTCCTCGCCGCATATGTTTTCAAGCTGCCTCCGATCTGGGTATATTTTATAATGACTTTGGATGAGTTTGAAAAAATGCCGGCAGTATTTATTCACTATTTCAGAGGCAAGTGGCTTACAAATATTACAAGAGATTTTGAGTGATCATGCTGCAGATATGTATCAGTATATTTAGCGATTTATTTTAGAAATTTTCAGAGAATCAGACAGCAGATAATTTACAGTCTGATTCTACTATTTAGTTTTATGCTTTAAAAAAAAGAGGTAGATAGATGGAAACGACAAACGAAAAAAATGTGCAGGAATCTGAACAAAGTACAAGAAAAACAATAATTGGAGAGTTGGCACTGCTAGTAGCAGTTTTGATTAACAGTTTTGGTGTTGTATTGATGCTGTATTCAAATGCTGGTATTTCGGCAATTTCAAGTGTACCGTATGCATTTTCTCTTGCGTGGCCAAAGCTTTCATTGGGCACTTGGACATATATATTCCAAGCAGCACTTATTATCAGCTTGATGGTGATGCGAAAAAAATTCGTGCTGAATTATTTGTTTAGCTTTGCAGTAGGCTTTGTATTTAGTGAATTTTTGGATCTTCATGAATTGTGGATTAATGTGCTCCCAACAGGATTGACATGGCAGATTCTTTATTTTGTAATTAGCTATGTGATGCTATGTTTTGGAATTGCAATTTCAAATCGCTGTGGACTTCCAATTGTGCCAACGGATTTGTTTCCGCGCGAATTGGCTCAGATTACAAAGGTAGACTATCCAAAGATTAAAATTGGTTTTGATGTCATTTGTTTGTTGATTACAGCAGGTTTGACAGCATTATTTTTGGGTCATCTGGAAGGTCTTGGAATTGGAACAGTTTTGGCTGCGTTTACGATGGGAAAAGGAGTTGGAATTGCAGGAGATTTGCTAGATAAAAAATTAGTATTTTGTCCGGTATTGACAAGACATTATAGTGAGGAAAGATAGTGAAGATTATCGAAAGATAAAAACTGTTAAGATGCGAGTAAGTACAATTTATTTTAAAAGTGATATGGAGGCAACGCTGGTTACGACAGCGCTGCCTCCTTTTTAGAAAAAAATATTCTGTTAAATACCAAATATTAAATGAAGCTCATTGTCTTTAATATAAACAGCCAGGCAGTTAGTGAGAATGCAGATAAAAGTGTTGTAAGCATGACAACGCTGGCGCTTAGTGTACCTTCGTGCCCCATGCTTTTAGCCATTGTATAGCTGCTGACTGTCGTGGCAGATCCAAGCATAACGAGAATGGCAACAAGTGCTTCATTTCGATAACCTAGAGCAATAGCAACTGGCATAAGAACGCCGGAATAGCCGATAAGCTTTAGAAATGCGCATGCTATTGACGGTTTTAATTTGTAGAAGGCTTTTTTGATGTCGAAAGATGCTCCCATTGCCATCAGACCAAGCGGGGTGGCAAGTACGCCGAGGTTATGTACTGTTTTTTGAAGGATGGTCGGATGCGGAAGTTTAAGAAGTGACCAGGCAAAACCCGCAGCAATTCCTAGGATAATTGGATTTGTAATTATGCCTTTTACAGTACGAAAAAGGCGGTCACTATTAGAAACTGAAGTTGATTTTGATGCCGAAGTTTCAGAGCATGAATTGCTTTTAGCAGATGATAGCGCCGGAGATGTCAGTGTCAATGCGGCCACAGCACAAATGTTATAAAGCGGCACAGTTCCGATAATCATAAGTGGTGCCATACCTGACTGCCCATAAATGTTAACGATGAAGGCGATGCCAAGAATAGCTGCACTGCTGCGGTAAGAACCCTGAATAAACTCACCTCTGTCAGATTTATCTTTCAAAAAAGATGACAAAACAGTAGAAACAATGATGCAGCCAAGGGTAGCGCAGAAACAAAAAAGTACAAAGCCTCCATCCCAGGCCTGATAAAAGTTTTCTTCCCATAAGTCTTCAAACAGCAATGCAGGAAGTGCAAATTTAAATACAAAGCTGTTCATTCTGTTAGTAAATGCATCATCAAACACACCGATCTTACGAAATACAAGTCCGAGAACCATGGTTAAAAAGATCGGGAGAGTTGCATTAATACTGAATATAAAGTTGTCCATTTTTGTTGCTCCTTTTGATTTTTAAACCGAAAGCTGACTAAGTATTAAAAGCAGCTTTGTTTTACACGGAAATGATACCATATACTATTTTCATTCGCAAGATGATTGTTATTTTTATTGGTCCGACGACGAAACCATTGCACCGAAGGGCTTTCGTAACATGACGCGTGAACTGTAACGAAAACTCTTCACCTTCAGGCTTTGCCGCGATTTTGCCTCCATGTCTATAATCACGTAACATACTTTGAATATCAAGAATAAAAAAATTTGATAGATGTAAAAACTGCACAAAAAATACATGTCTGAACTGAATAAAATAAACAAAAAACAAATTTTTGTAAAAAAACACTTGTCAAACTGTCTAATTGGTGATAGTATAAAGCCATCAACCGGAAACGTTACCGGAAACGTTACTGACAACGTTTCCAGAACATTCCAGTCGGAACAATTATTCATTTATTTTTATGAAAGAAAGAGGGATTTCAAAATGAAAAATGTAAAGAAAATTGCAGCACTTGGACTTTCAGCAACCATGGCAATGGGTATGCTCCCAGCTACACTTGTATCAGCAGACGAGGCAACAGGAACAGTTTATTATCTGAACTTCAAGCCTGAGCAGGCAGATCAGTGGAAGGAACTTGCAGAAAAGTACACCGAAGAGACTGGCGTGCAGGTAGATGTTGTTACTGCAGCTTCCGGTACTTATGAGTCCACTCTGAAATCTGAGATGGCTAAGTCAGAGGCTCCGACATTGTTCCAGGTAAATGGACCAGTTGGTCTGGCTACATGGAAGGATTACTGCTATGATCTGAAGGACAGCGAAGTTTACAAGCATTTAAAGAGCGATGATTTCGCACTGAAGAATGATGACGGATCTGTACCAGGTATCGCTTATGTAATCGAGACTTACGGCCTGATTTATAATAAGAAACTTTTGAATGATTACATTGCAACTGATGGAGCAGTTGTTTCTTCCGTTGATGAGATTAACAATTTTGAGACTCTGAAAGCAGTAGCAGATGATATTCAGGCAAAGAAAGATGATCTGGGAATTGAAGGTGCTTTCGCTTCCACAGGATTTGATTCTTCTTCTGACTGGAGATTCAAGACACATCTGGCAAACCTGCCGATCTACTATGAGTACAAGGCAGACGGTATCGGTTCTACTGATGCTATTAAGGGAACATATCTTGATAACTACAAGCAGATTTTTGATCTGTATATCACAGATTCTACATGTGAGCCGACTGTACTTTCCAGCAAGACTGGTGAGGATGCAGCTTCTGAGTTTGCACTTGGCGAGGCAGTATTCTATCAGAATGGTACCTGGGCTTACAATGATATCAAAGACAACGAAGTAGCAGACGAAGATCTGGGTATGCTTCCAATCTACATTGGTGTAGAGGGTGAGGAAAATCAGGGTCTGTGTACCGGAAGTGAGAACTATTGGTGCGTAAACGGCAAGGCATCTGAGGAAGATATTCAGGCAACACTTGATTTCTTGAACTGGGTAATCACTAGTGACGCTGGAAGAGCTTCTCTGTCTCAGGACATGGGATTTGTAACTCCGTTTGATACCTTCACAGATGAATATCAGGCACAGAACCCGCTTGTAACTGCAGCAAATGAGTATATTGAAGCTGGTAAAGAGTCTGTTGCATGGTGCTTCACCACAATGCCATCTGAGAACTGGAAAAATGGTGTGGGCAGCGCACTTCTTGAGTATGCACAGGGAACTGGCGACTGGGATGCAGTGAAGACCGCATTTGTTGACGGTTGGGCAACTGAATATGCTGAGATGAACAGCGAAGAAGCAGAGGATGCTACTGAGGCAGATACTGAAGCAGCAACCGAGGCAAAATAAAAAGCAGTGACGAAAGGGGCGGGCGAGGGATCGCCTGCCTTTCTTTTGCCGGATAGGAAGCTTCCCCAGGTTTCCTATCCGACAAAACCTTAACTTAGAAAGGTGAGCATTATGGAAAAAGCAATCAAGAGATATTTTCCGATCTTCGTGCTTCCTACGATGATCGCGTTTACACTGGGATTTATAATTCCATTCGTAGAAGGCGTTTACCTGTCCTTCTGTAAATTTACGACAGTCAATGATGCCAAATTCATCGGATTTGCTAATTATGCCAAGGTTTTTGCGGATGAAACATTTGTCCATGCGTTCTGGTATACTGCAGCATTTACTGTAGTCAGCGTAATTTTGATTAACGTGCTGGCATTTGCAGTTGCACTCTTACTGACAAAAGGATTCAAAGGAACAAATATTTTCCGTACCGTATTTTTTATGCCAAATTTGATCGGCGGCATCGTACTTGGTTACATTTGGCAGCTGCTTTTAAATGGTATTCTGATGAAATTTAGCCGTACCCTGACATATTCATCAACATATGGCTTTTGGGGTTTGATTATCTTAATGTGCTGGCAGCAGATTGGTTATATGATGATTATCTACATTGCAGGTATTCAGAATATTCCTGGTGAGCTGATTGAAGCAGCTGAGATTGACGGCGCAACAAAGTGGCAGATTCTTAAAAAAGTCACTATTCCAATGGTTATGCCTTCTATCACCGTCTGCACGTTTTTAACACTTACAAACTCATTTAAGCTTTTCGACCAGAACCTGGCTCTTACAAATGGAGAACCGTCCAAGATGTCTGAGATGCTTGCGTTGAATATTTTCAATACCTTCTATGGAAGAACTGGCTATGAAGGTGTCGGTCAGGCAAAAGCAGTAATCTTCTTCATTCTTGTTACAGTGATTGCATTGACTCAGAACTATTTGACTAGAAGAAAGGAGGTTCAGCAGTAATGAAAAAAGTAAAACACGGTGGACTTTTCACTGCCATTTTCAGTATTATTTCTATCGGATATATGTTTCCGATACTGCTTGTTTTTATTAACTCCTTTAAGAAGAAGGCATACATTAGCCGAAAGCCTTTTGACATTCCTACTGGAAAAATGTATGTAGGACTGGAAAATTATGTTCGCGGTATCAAACAGGCAAATTTTTTTGAGGGTGCTAAATGGAGTACGGTTATAACCGTTGGTTCTGTATTTTTGATCATTCTGTGTACCTCCATGTGTGCCTGGTATATTGTCCGTGTAAAAAATGCATTGACTAAAGCAATCTATTATCTTTGTCTTTTTGCTATGATCGTGCCTTTCCAGATGGAAATGTTCACTCTGTCAAAGTTAGCAAATTCATTGGGATTAAACACTCCATGGGGACTGTGGATCATTTATCTTGGATTTGGAGCCGGCCTTTCAGTATTTATGTTTACTGGTTTTGTCAAGTCTATTCCAATAGAGATTGAAGAGGCAGCAATGATCGATGGATGCAATCCGCTGCAGACTTTCTTTGGTGTAGTGCTTCCAGTTTTGAAGCCAACATGTGTGACAGTTGCGATTCTTCAGACTATGTGGATTTGGAACGACTACCTGCTTCCGTACCTTGTATTGGATCTGAAAAAATACATCACTATTCCGATTGCTGTCCAGTATCTTAAAGGCGGTTATGGTTCTGTTGATATGGGTGCCATGATGGGCGTTCTTGTTCTTGCCATCATCCCGATCATCATTTTCTACCTCTTCTGTCAGAGATACATCATCGAAGGTGTTGTTGCTGGTGCAGTAAAAGGCTGATTACAGACAAAAAAATTCTTGCAAAAATCGGACAGTTCGACTATACTTGACCTTCGGAATGTAATTTAGAAAATAAAGAAACGAATAAGGAGGTGAAGGCATGGAATGTATTACGATCAAGGACGTGGCACGTGTTTGCGGAGTGGGAGTTAGTACAGTATCTAGGGCGATTAATAATCATCCGGATATCAACCCAGAGACAAAAGAGATGATAATGCAGGTTATCAAGGAAAATAATTATGTGCCAAACAACAGTGCACGCAACTTGAAGCGTTCCGATGCCAGAGCCATCGCTATCTTGATTAAAGGAATCAGCAATCCATTTTTTAATAGTATGATCAAGTTTTTTGAAGAAGAGATCCAGAAAAAGAAATATTCGCTGGTTCTTCAGCATGTAGATGAGTGGCAGGATGAAACGGAAGTGGCTCTGGAACTGGAGAAAGAGAAAAGACTGAGAGGAATTATATTTTTGGGCGGTATCGCCTCCCATTCACAAGATCAGTTAAAAAAGATTCCAGTACCTTTTGTTTTAAGTACGGTAAGCCTTTTGGGGAAAGAATACAAAAATGATTATTCATTTGTGTCAGTAGATGATGTAAAGGAGAGTTGCCGTATGACGGAGTATCTTATCAGCCAGGGACATGAAAAGATTGCGCTTCTTTGCTCTCATAAAAACGATGTCAGCATCGGCGCACTTCGTCTGACAGGATACAAAAAGGCACTGGAAGCTCATAATATCCCAGTGGACGAAAGGCGGATACGCTATATGGATCCAGAATTGGATAGCTATTCAATGGAGAGCGGATACCGTATGACAAAAGCACTTTTGGAAGATGGAGTAGATTGCACGGCAATTTTTGCTATCGCTGATAGTTTGGCAATCGGTGCAGTTAGGGCATTGATTGATGCTGGAAAAAGAGTTCCAGAGGATATTTCAGTGGCAGGTTTTGACGGAACAGAAATGGCAGCCTATTATAACCCTTCCATTACGACAATACGTCAGCCAGCAGAAACAATGGCAAGAGAAACAATCAAACTTCTTTTTGACAGCATAAAGAAAAAGACGAATGTTCAGCAGTTGATTTTTGAAGGTGAATTAGTACCAGGAGAGTCAGTGAAGAAATTGAATTAACAAACATTAAGTGCCACAGGGATAAATGTCTCTGTGGCACTTATAATATGCAAAAATGTATTGATATTTTCGCAAAAATTGTGATATGCTATAAAATGTATTAATGAAAGCAGCAGAGTGTTATAGACTAAAGAGCAGATGGGTCAATGGCGATCCGTGTTGCTCTTCTTGTCGTTTCTAGGAGGAATGCAAATGCAAAAACACTTCAAAAAACACTTTATATTGAAACTAAAAAAGAAATTGAAATTAAAAGATAAATGGAAAAAATCAAGCTATATTACTGGAGTGATTTTGCTTCTTGCAGTTGTTCAGATGGCGATGATTTTTGATGGTGTTTGGCTGCAAAAGTCGAGTGCAGAGACGCTTCAGGAAGCTTACAGTAATCAGATTACATATAGAACGCTTGCCTACGACCTGAGAAAATATTCTGACTATCTGACAAATGAGGTGCGTAAATTTGCTGTAACACAGGATTTACAATATTTTGAAAATTACTGGGATGAGGTTAAGCACCAAATGCACCGAGAGAAAATTATTGCCCAGATTGAGGCGGCAGACATTCCGGCATCCGAGGAGCATAGTCTTGAATTGGCAAAATATTATTCTGATACTCTGATGCATATTGAAATCAGCTCTATGAGGCTCACATTAGAGACAATGGATCTGACTAAATACGATGAGGAAGATCAGGAGAGAGAAGAATCAGGCGATAATGAGAAAAATGTATTTCTTTCAGAATGCATACGTTATGTAAAGAATTATCCTCTTGAGAGCGACTATCAGTTTGATGATAGCGAAATCGAGAACGGACTTGTAAGCAAGCTTAAAGACAATAAGCGCACTATGGAAAAAATACATAAAGCGGAGCTGATTCTTTATGGAAGTGCTTATGACACCTACAAAGGCTTGATTGATACTAACATCGAAAAATTTCAGACTGCGCTGAATACGAGGCTTGCGCGTGAGGTTCTCGTCGCCCGCCGAAAATTAAAGCAGGCTGTATTTTTACAGATTTTCTTTGGCATTGGTGAAATAGCAGTATTAGTTCTTATTCTTGTGATTTTTCAGCGATGGTATATCAAGCCTGTAATTCGATACAAAAAGATGATCGAGCACCAGCATGGACGGCGAAAAATGTTTGTTGAGCCAGAGGGTGTATGGGAGCTTCAAGAATTTGCTAAAGAGTTCAATGCACTGTCTGCGGACATGCTTTCTGAGCTTGTCAAATCAGAAAAAATTGAGCAGGAATTGATGGATGCAAAGCGTCAGGCAGAAAAAGCCAATCAGGTAAAAACGCAGTTTCTCACGCAGATGTCACATGAACTTAGAACACCGTTAAGCACGATATCTGGTTATTTGTTTTTGCTTGAGGATACAAGAATGTCAGGTGAGCAGCGACGTTATGTGGAAAATATTCGTCTCGCTGCAGATGTCTTGCTGGAGGAGATCAATGAAATTCTTGATTATTCCAAGCTAGAATCTGGACGTATGACTTTTGAAAATAAAAATTTTAACTTGCGTCATCTTACTGATACATTAAAAGCAATTTTGGAAAATGAAGCGGAACAGCGAAATCTAACCTTTGTAATCGAAATTGATGAGAGTGTTCCAGAGTATGTTTATGGCGACCCATTAAAATTAAAGCAGGTATTAACGAATTTAATTTATAACGGTTTCAAGTTTACAAAAGAGGGTGGTGTAACACTGAGCATTAAGAGTCTTCATTTTTCAACAAAACAGTGTGTGCTGGAGTTTAGTGTAAAAGATACTGGAATTGGTGTAAAAAAAGAGCAGCGCCAGAAAATCTTTGACGCGTTTGCACAGGCAGATGCTAGTATCACCAGAAAGTATGGAGGTACTGGACTCGGTCTTCCAATCTGCAGAAAGATTGTGCAGGAGATGAGCAAGGGAAAATATACGCTGCTTCTTGAGAGTGAGGAAGGAGTAGGTAGTACATTCTATTTTGACATGGATTTTGAATATGGAAAAGAAGAGAAAAAACGAAAGAAGGAAACTTTGTCTGATAAGAGAAGTAAGCGAAGTCTATCAATTCTTATTGTAGATGACAACAAAGTAAATCGGATTCTCGAAGCGGAGGTACTTCATAAATTTGGCTACATTGCTGACACGGAGGGTGATCCAGAGGCTGTTATTGATCGCATGCATAGGACAGCTTACGATATTGTATTTTTAGATATATCGATGCCAAAGATCAGCGGATATGAGCTTAGTATGCAGATTCGAAAAGATGCAGCATTTCAAAACACTATTATCATTGCACTAACTGCTAATATCGGAGAAGATGTAATAAAAAAGGTAAAGGAAGCAGGTATGAACGACTATCTGCCAAAACCGATTCCTATGGAGCAGTTAAAAGCACTTCTTGAAACATATACGGCGCAGACTATTTATACACTCCCAAAAACTCAAATGATTGAAACAGCTGCAAAGACAGATGAGCTGATTGCATTTAAAGGGTTGGAGGATCAGTTTTATGGGGATAAAGAAGCAGTGGCGGAGCTGCTCACCATTTTTATGGAGGATAATGTGTCGTTTTGTGAAAGCCTGAAAGAAAATATCGGACGGTCAGACTGGGAGGCTGCCGAAATGCAGGTACATCGAATAAAGGGTGTAAGCGGCAATTTAATGTGTTATCCTCTTGAGGCCGCAGCGAAAATGTGTCTGATGGACATCAAAAAAAATAAGTGGAATGAAGCGCATGGCGAACAGCTTGTTCTTGTATTTGAGCAGACAATGAAGGAGGTTAATGTCTATGTATCGGATTTTAATTGTAGAAGATGATCGAACCAACCAGAGTCTTTATCAGAAAATGAAGGTTTGGGAAGAGGAAGGCTTTGTAATTGAAGGACAGGCATTTAATGGAAGAGAAGCATTGTCACTGATGCAGACAAAACAGTTTGATCTATACATTGTTGATGTGATGATGCCTGTGATGAACGGACTTGAATTTTTGAAGGAACTTAAAGACCGAGGTATTATGGCTCCACGTATCATTGCCAGCAATTACAATGAGTTTGATTATGTCAGACAGGGAATGAAACTTGGCGCAATGGATTATTTGTTAAAGCCAGTTACCGAGGAAGAACTTCGCGAATGTCTGCAAAATGTGCGCGAAGAACTTGACGAGGAGCGTGAGCAGAATGTTACTGAGGAGATTTTTCGTATTTGTGGCGCAGATATATCGTCTGGCTTTGCAAGGAAGGTTATGACCTATTTTTCTGAGCATGTGGATTTGAATCTAAAGGATATTTCTGATGAATTTTTGCTAAGTCATGATTATTTTGGGAAGTTGTTTAAGCGACAGATGAATGAAAACTTTAATACATTTGCAATGCGTTATAAAATGGAGTACGCAAAATATCTGTTAGCACATACCGATGAGAGAATCTATGAGATCAGCGATCACCTTGGGTACAAGACAACTGATTATTTTACTAAGCTTTTTAGGGAATATACGGGCGAGACACCGGCACAGTATCGTAAAAATCTGGATGATAATTAGAACAAAGACGGAAAAATAGGGTAGAAAAGACGGATTTGTCAGGTTGTCCAAAAAAAACACATATGCTATCATATTTGCATCAAAACAAAGCGAGAAAGATAGCAAAGGGGCTGTTTTCCAAAAGGAAAATGGCCTCTTTTTTTAGCAAATGTTTTGAAATGTGAGCTGTAAAAAAGCTTACAAACAAGTAAAAAAGCAGTTTCCAGATTGTGGAAAGGAGGTTTGAATGGATAATTATGTGATTACCATTGCCAGAGGCTTTGGAAGCGGAGGCAAGCAGATCGGGCTTAGGTTATCGGCCAAGCTTGGGATTCCGTGCTACGAGAAGCAGATATTGCAGATGGCATCCGATTACAGTGGAATCAGCAAATCGTTGTTTGTTAAATCGGATGAGAGGCTAAATGGTAAAAAGATTGCGATGGCATTGAAGAAGTTTCCAAAGATTAACCGACTTGCGGAACCGTCCCAAAAGGATTTTGTATCAGATGTCAATTTATTTAACATTCAGGCAAAGATCATACGAGAGCTTGCCAAGACTGAATCCTGCATAATCATTGGAAAATGTGCAAATTATCTTTTAAAGGATTACGACAACGTAGTAAGTGTATACGTGGAAGCGCCAAGGCGAGCATGCCGGGCAACAATTATGGAGAGGCTTGATGTTACAGCAGAGGAGGCAGATCAGATGATTTATCAGACTGATCGTTATCGAGCCAATTATTACAGCTACTATACAGGAGGCGGCTACTGGACTGATCCGGTAGCATACGATATTACATTAAACAGTGAGCGCATTGGTTATGATGATTGTGCCGAGCTGATTGCTCACTATAAGGATATAAAGATGGCAAAGCTTCATTCAAGTGAGGGCGCGAATGAGCAAAAAATAGTCAATTGAAAATAAGAGAATAAGAGAGGTAACGATTATGAGAAATGCAAGAATGATAAAAAAGACAGCAGTGTTGGCAGCGTGTGCTGCAGTAGCAGCATCATCAGTCGTATCATTGACAGGATGCGGATCAAAGGGTAAGTCTGATGCACAGGAGAGTGTAACAGTAGGACTTCTTCATTCACTGACAGGTTCAATGGCTATAAGCGAGGGTTCAGTACGAGATGCCGAGGTACTTGCAATTGACGAGATCAATGCAGCAGGCGGTGTGCTTGGAAAGCAGATTAAGTATATTGAAGAGGATGGTGCATCTCAGCCGTCGACTTTTGCAACAAAGGCAGAAAAACTTCTCGGTGAGGACGAGGTAGCAACAGTATTTGGCTGCTGGACTTCATCTTCCAGAAAGGCTGTAAAGCAGATTTTTGAGGATTATAATAACCTTTTATGGTACCCGGTTCAGTACGAGGGCATGGAGTCTTCTGACAATATCGTATACATGGGTGCAGCACCGAATCAGCAGATCGTTCCTGCAATTGAATATTTGATTGATGAGGGTTATACCAAATTCTTCTTGTTAGGTTCAGATTATGTATTCCCAAGAACAGCAAACATGATTATCAATGCACAGATTGATGCAGTTGATGGTGTTGAGGTAGTTGGTGAGGAATATGCTTCTATGGATCAGACAGAGTTTTCTTCCATTATATCTAAGATTGAGGCTGCACAACCAGATGTCATTATTAACACATTAAACGGAACAGGAAATGTTTCTTTCTTTAAGCAGCTGGCAGATAAAAATATCACTTCTGATGACATTATGACTATGTCCTTCTCTATTGCAGAGGAAGAGGTTCAGACTATTGGTTCTGATATCTTAAGCGGAAATCTTGTTTCCTGGAATTATTACCAGACAACAGATACCGAAAAGAATAAGGAATTTGTGAAAGCATATAAGGCAAAGTACGGTGAGGATCGTGTAACCTCCGACCCGGCAGAGGCAGCATATGATGCCGTTTATATGTGGAAGGCAGCCTGTGAGAAGGCAGGAAGCTTTGCAATTGACGATGTAAGAAAGGCACTTGACGGATTAAGCATCGATGCACCAGAGGGAACTATTACAGTAGACGGTGAGAATCAGCATCTGTATAAGCCAGTTCGTATTGGAAAGGTAGCAGATGACGGTTTGATCTATGAAGTATTTGCAACTGACAGCACAGTAAAGCCAGATCCGTATCTGACAACTTATGACTGGGCAGTAAAGGCTGGTGTACAGCCGCTTGAGTAAACAAAGCGGATCAGAGAAAGGAGAAGCTTCATGAGTATATTTTTCAATGGACTGAGCTTATCTTCCATCATATTGCTGGCATCACTTGGACTGGCAATCACGTTTGGACTTATGCGTGTCATTAATATGGCACACGGAGAATTTATGATGATCGGTGCATATGTGACCTACATGGTTCAGGGATTTTTGCAGCAATATGTATCCTCTGATCTGGGCTATTTTGTTTCGATTATCGCAGCATTTCTTGTAACATTTCTGTTGGGGTCACTGCTTGAAAAGCTGGTTGTCTCTCGCCTGTATGGGCGAGAGATCGACAGCCTCCTTGCAACTTGGGGTGTCAGTCTTATTTTACAGCAGGCAGCGCGTTCTATCTTTGGAACACAAGGCGTTCTTGTAACAACACCAAAGCTTCTGTCAGGAAGCATTCATATTGGTTCATTTTCCCTGTCACTGACGAGACTTTTTATCATAGCTCTTGTTGCACTTTGCCTGTTTCTTGTTTGGGCACTGATGTATCGCAGCAATTTTGGACGTCAGATGCGTGCTGTTATGCAGAATCGCTCTATGGCACAGTGTATGGGAATCAATTCAAGAAAAATTGATAATGTTACATTTGCATTTGGATCTGGTCTGGCTGGAATTGCAGGTTGTGCAATTGCGCTGCTTGGATCTGTTGATTCAACTGTTGGACAAAATTATATCGTAAATACATTTATGGCAGTAGTTCTCGGTGGTGTTGGAAAGCTTGCAGGAACAGTTATCGGATCATCTGTCATTGGATTTTCAAGCATCGGCTTTGAGACGATAACTTCTTCATCTATCGCCAAGGCAATAGTATTATTAATTATTATTGTATTTTTACAAAAGAAACCGCAGGGCTTGTTCACCGTAAGAAGCAGAGCATTAGATTAAAATAGGAGGGCACAGCAATGAAACAGATAACAAAACCGACAGAATGGGTTAGAAAAAATGGCTACCATATCTGCTTTACACTTATTGTGATTGTGCTTGCTGCCATGCCGCTTCTTTTGATGAATGGAGTTGTTAAGAGCACAACCGTTTTATTTCTTGGAAAATGCATCTCCTTTGCTATTGTAGCAATCGGACTTGATTTAATCTGGGGCTATACCGGAATTTTAAGTCTCGGTCATGGACTTTACTTTTGCCTTGGCGCATATGGCATGGGTATGTACTTAAAGCTTGTTCAGACAAATGGACAGATCACCGATTTTATGCAGGTAGGAGGACTCACAGAGCTGCCGCTTATCTGGAAACCATTTCTTTCACCGATTGGAACATTTCTTATGATTGTGATTGTTCCTATTATCGTATCAGGTTTGATCGGCTACTTTATTTTTAAAAACCGTGTTAAAGGTGTTTACTTTTCTATTATTTCACAGGCACTTACCTGGGCTGCATATTCGATTTTTATTGCACTTTCTCCTTATACAAACGGAGATGTAGGTATCAATCAGATTCAGTCTGTACTTGGAAGCTTACGCGGTGCCGATCATCAGGGAAACTTGATCGTACTGTTTTACATTGCACTTGCAGTGTTAGCAGTTATCTACATTGTATCGGCATATCTTGTGCACAGCAAGTTTGGAAAAATTCTTGTTGCAATCCGTGATGGAGAAAATCGTACATACTTCTCAGGCTATCGCGTAAGCAATTATAAGAACTTCGTCTATGTTCTGTCTGCTGTCTTTGCAGCCATCGCAGGTGCACTGTTTGTTAATTTTAATGGTTCTATAACTCCAACACAGATGTCTATCACATATTCTATTACAATGGTCATCTGGGTAGCAATCGGCGGCAGAGGAACATTAATCGGTGCTGTGATTGGTGCATTTTTGATCAATTTATGTGAGTATAACTTAAGTTCCGGAAATATGGCAGAGAGCTGGCAGTATATTATCGGTCTTCTCTTTATCATAACAATCCTGTTTTTCAAGGGTGGAATTGTTGGAATTGTAAAGGATCAGATTCCGGCACTTTTAAACAAGAAAAAGGCAGTAGGAAAGACAAGACGCGGTCAGACACGTGCGAAGGAAGCAATGTAAGCTTTAATTTAAGCTTACTTGAGGCAGAAAAAAGAAAGGCAGGTTGAGTTCTATGGCAACAGGAGACGATACTGTTTTAAAAATAAAAAATATTTCAGTCGTGTTTGATGGCTTTCAGGCATTGACCGATGTGAATATAAAGGTAAAGCGAAATACAATACATTTCTTTATAGGACCAAATGGTGCAGGAAAGACAACGCTTCTTGATATTATATGTGCAAAGACAAAGCCAACGCAAGGCAATGTAAATTTTTATCCGAAGGATCGAGAGAAGGTTCGTCTGACTGGAATGAAGGAATACAAGATTGTAGGAGAAGGCGTAGCAAGAAAGTTTCAGGTGCCATCCGTATTTATCAATCTGACCGTATATGAAAATATGGAGCTGTCGCTTAGAGAAAATAAGGGTGTATGGGACAGTATTTTCCATCGTACAAGCAAAGAAGAGGATGCACTAATCAATGAGACACTTGAAAAGGTAGGACTTCTTGAACGAAAAGATGTCTTAGCAGGATCACTTGCACACGGCGAAAAGCAGTGGCTTGAGATTGCAATGCAGTTTGTACAAAAACCTGAGATCATAATGCTTGATGAGCCGGCAGCCGGTATGGGAAAGCCAGAGACCTTCAAGACGGGAGAGCTGTTAAAAGAGATTAAAAAGGAATGTACCATTATTGTTGTTGAGCATGATATGGACTTTGTAAAGCAAATTGCGGATTGTGTGACAGTCCTTCATGAGGGAAAGGTCTTAATGGAAGGCGACATTCATGATGTATTAGCAGACAAGACAGTTCAGGCAGTTTATCTTGGAAGGGGCGGTGAGCGAAGTGCATGATTCTATTTTAAAAATTGAGCAGATGGATGCTTATTATGGTGAAAGCTGTGTGATTAAGGGTCTTGATCTTGAAGCAGCAAAGGGCGAGATCACCTGCCTTATAGGACGAAACGGTGTAGGAAAAAGCACAACGCTAAAGAGTATTATGGGCATTGTCAAGACACCGAGAGGAAAAATACTTCTTGATGGAAAAGACATGATTCATATGAAAACTTATGACCGTGTTCGCCTTGGAATTGGTTATGTGCCACAGGGAAGAGATATATTTCCGCAGATGACTGTTCAGGAAAACATAGAGCTTGGTCTTAGGGCACAGGGAATTAAGGATAAGGTGCCGGATTATATTTATGATCTTTTTCCTATTCTTCCCAAATTTGCTAAGAGAAAGGGCGGAGATCTTTCTGGAGGACAGCAGCAGCAGCTTGCGATTGCAAGAGCGCTTGTTGTAAAACCTAAAATCTTGATTCTTGATGAGCCTACAGAAGGTATTCAGCCATCAATTATTGAGGATATTGGTGATGCCATTTTAAGAGTCAATAAAGAGCTTAATATTTCTGTTTTAATTGTAGAGCAATATCTTGATTTTGTGCTTAAAATTTCAGATTCCCTGTACGTAATGGAAAAGGGTGAAATTGTGTTAAAGGGCAAAACAAGTGAAATGGATCCAAAGGAAGTTCAAAAGATGATGACGGATTAATAGTGTTCGCTAAATCTATGGAGGATAAGGATATGCGTTTAACACCGAGGGAGACCGACAAGCTTATGCTTCATCTGGCAGGGCTTGTAGCTAAGGAGAGAAAAGAGCGAGGATTAAAGTTAAATTATCCGGAAGCAATTGCTTATATAAGTTCAGAGCTTTTAGAGCTGGCAAGGGATGGTCATAGCGTAACTGAACTGATGAGTATGGGAGCACAGATGCTCACAAGTGAGGATGTAATGGATGGTGTACCAGAAATGATTCATGAGATCCAGCTTGAGGCAACATTTCCGGATGGCACGAAGCTTGTCACGGTCCATGATCCAATCTGTGGAAATGGAAATCTTGTTCCAGGAAAGATCATAACCGATGAGGGCGAGATTGAATTAAATGCAGGAAAAGATACGGCACAGATTGCAGTGTCTAATACAGCAGACAGACCAATTCAGGTTGGTTCTCATTTCCATTTTTTTGAGGTGAATAAAGCGCTTGAATTTAATCGAAATCTTGCCTATGGAATGCGGCTTGATATTCCAGCGGGAACAGCGGTACGTTTTGAGCCTGGTGAGACGAAGCGTGTCAATCTTGTGGAGATTGGCGGAAGTCGTGAAGGCCATGGACTCAATGGTCTGGTTGAAGGAAAGATCGATGATCCTGCTGTAAAAAAGAGAGCATTGCAGACAGCAAAGGAGAGAGGTTTTAAGGGGGTGGAATGCGATGAATAAAATCAGCAGAGCAAAATATGCCGATATGTATGGCGCAACAGTGGGTGACCGCATCCGTCTTGCCGATACCTCCCTTTTGATTGAAGTGGAAAAGGATTACGCCATTTACGGTGATGAAAGTAAATTTGGCGGAGGAAAATCAATCCGTGATGGCATGGGTCAGTCTTGCAGCGCAGCTGATAAGGATTGTCCTGATACGGTAATTACAAGCGCTGTAATTGTAGATTACTGGGGTATTGTAAAGGCTGATATAGGAATTAAGGATGGAAAGATTTGTGGTATCGGAAAGGCTGGAAATCCTCAGATTATGGATGGTGTAGATCCAAGTTTAATTATTGGTGCTTCTACAGAGGTAATTGCTGGCGAGGGATTAATAGTGACAGCAGGAGGCCTTGACACCCATATCCATTTTATAAGTCCGACTCAGGTCGAAACTGCACTTTATAGCGGTGTTACAACAATGATTGGCGGCGGAACGGGACCAGCAGACGGTACAAATGCAACAACATGTACGCCGGGACGATTCAATATTGAGCAGATGCTTTGTGCAGCTGAGGAACTTCCAATTAATCTTGGCTTTTTGGGAAAAGGAAATTCAGACAATATAGATACAGTGGCTGAGCAGATTGAGGCAGGTGCATGCGGCATGAAACTGCATGAGGATTGGGGTTCTACTCCGGCAGCGATTGACGCATGTTTAACCATGTGTGATAAGTACGATGTGCAGGCAGCGATCCATACCGACACATTAAACGAAGCTGGATTTGTTGAGGATACTGTTGCAGCATTTAAGGGACGTACTATTCATACTTACCACACAGAGGGTGCAGGCGGAGGTCATGCACCAGATATCATTCGTGCGGCTGCCTTTCCAAATGTGCTTCCGTCATCCACAAATCCAACAATGCCATTTACAAAGAATACGCTCGATGAGCATCTTGATATGCTGATGGTTTGCCATCACTTAGACAAAAAAGTGCCGGAAGATATTGCATTTGCTGACTCAAGAATCCGTCCAGAGACGATTGCGGCGGAGGATGTGCTTCATGATATGGGTATATTTTCCATGATGAGCTCTGATTCTCAGGCAATGGGTCGTGTCGGAGAAGTAATTATTCGTACATGGCAGACAGCAGACAAGATGAAAAAGCAAAGAGGTCCGCTTCCAGAAGACAGCGAACGAAATGATAACTTCCGCGTAAAACGCTATATTGCAAAGTATACGATCAATCCGGCGATTACGCACGGTATTTCTGATTATGTTGGTTCCGTTGAGGTAGGCAAGATAGCTGATTTGGTGCTGTGGAATCCGGCAATGTTTGGTGTAAAACCAGACATGATAATAAAGGGAGGATTTATTATAGCCTCCAAGATGGGTGATGCTAATGCATCAATTCCGACACCACAGCCAGTTGTCTATACGAAAATGTTTGGGGCGTATGGTCTTGCAAGAGCGAACAGCTGCATTACATTTGTGTCGAAGGCAGCTTATGACAATGGTATTAAAGAGAAACTTTCACTGCACAGGCAGGTGCTTGCCGTACATAATTGCCGCAGCATTGGAAAGAAGGACATGAAGAACAATGATATCATTGCAGATATTCAGGTTAATCCAGAAAATTATGAGGTTCGCGTCGATGGAAAGCTGATCACATGCGAGGCAGCAGAGAAACTGCCGATGGCGCAGAGGTATTTTCTCTTTTAAGATGTAACTAGTAAGGTTATGAGGTTAGGAGGCTTACATGATTATAGAAAAAGTCCTTGGAAATAGAAAAACATATCCGATAGAAAACAGAAAAATTGACACTGTTGGAATTGAGTGGTATGAATCAGAAAAGAAGCTGCTTCGAAAGACAACGGCAGCTGGAGAAGAAATTGGAATCCGCATTTCAACACCAATTCAGGATGGAGATGTACTGTATGCAGATGATGTGCGTGTTATTGTGGCAGAAATTCTACCAAGTGAACTTACAGTTGTACATGTATATACCATGAGAGAAATGGGACGTCTTTGTTTTGAACTTGGAAATCGCCATCTTTCCTTATCTATTGGTGAAAATGAAGTGAGCGTACCGTATGATGAGCCAACGTTTGCGTACCTTGCAAAACTTGGATTTGCTCCAGAAAAGAAAGTGCAGAAGTTTACACATTTTACAGTGTGTCATGCACATGGACATTCACACGTTCATGAAGAACATCATCACGAAGAAAATCATCATGAGCATACGCATGCCGATAGAGCATCTTAATTTACTATGTTTTGCAGGAGATTGTGTGTATGGAGAATAGCAGCTTTCTAAAATTATTGCAGTCCGTGGATGCATTTTTTCCAATTGGCGCATTCACATTATCGAATGGACTTGAAGATTATGTTGTAAGAGATCGCATACGATCAGAGAAAGAACTGAGTGAATATCTTAAAGGTTTTCTGCAAATTTTTCCATACAATGATCTTGGACTGCTAGCACTTGCTTATAAGTATTTTACTGATCATGAAGTGATTTTATATCTGGATCAGGCTGCAGCTGCCATGAAAAGTGCAAAGGAGATTCGTCAGGGAAGCATAAGAATGAGCAGTCGATATATTAAGGCAAGAGAGGCAATCGGAGATTGTACGCCGGGACTTTGTTGGTACAATAAGATGGTAAAAGAAAAGAAAGCGTCAGGATGTCACCCAGTTGCACTTGGAATTTATGCAGCAGAGCTGGAATTTCCAGTGCAGCAGCTTCTTATAATGTATGGTTATAATGTGATTTCTGCGATTGTGAATAATGCAGTTAAGCTTGTTCCTCTAAGTCAGATGGCAGGTCAGCGTATATTAAATGAATACTTTGAAAAGCTTGAAAGCGCAGTACAAATTGCATTGCATATCACACCTGATCAGCTTGGCATTTCAGGCTGCGCATATGAGATTCATTGTATGAATCATGAATATTTATACTCAAGGCAATATATGTCGTAATATTTTAAAAATGATGCGGGGGTCAAAAGGTATTTTGCCCCAACTGATATCCACGAATTGCTCCGTTGCTATGCAACTTTCGCAATTCTAAAAACATTCGGATTCGCTGATTTTCCTTGAAAATCGCTGCATCCTCATGTTTTTGCGGGTCCCAAGCTCAAAAACCTAATCGTGCAAGCACGAACGGCTTTTGGAGCTTTTGACCCTGGTATCATAAAAATAAGTTATTTTTTGTTGAACAATACACTTTATTAATTGAGGAGGAACGCGTATGTCATATGTAAAAATTGGTGTCGGAGGTCCAGTTGGTTCTGGAAAGACAGCTCTTATTGAGCGCCTGACACGAAAAATGTCAAAGGAATATTCTATCTGCGTCATTACAAATGATATTTATACAAAAGAAGATGCGGAATTTTTGATTAAAAACTCTGCGCTTCCTCCTGAACGTATCATGGGCGTTGAAACAGGCGGCTGTCCACATACTGCGATTCGTGAAGATTGCAGCATGAATCTGGAGGCAGTTGATGAGATGGCAGAGCGCTTTCCAGATGTGCAAATTATCTTTATTGAGAGTGGCGGAGACAATTTATCAGCAACCTTTAGCCCAGATTTGGCAGATTCCACGATTTATGTTATTGACGTAGCACAGGGAGAAAAGATTCCAAGAAAAGGTGGTCCAGGTGTTACAAGGTCAGATCTTCTTGTCATAAATAAAACAGATTTGGCACCGATGGTAGGTGCCAGCCTGGAAGTAATGAAGCGTGATTCAGAGCGCATGAGAAATGGCCGCGATTTTCTATTTACAAATCTGATGGAAGGAAACAGCATTGATGCTGTCATTTCATGGATTAAGAAAAATGTGCTAATGGAAGATTTATAAGAGAATACTGGGAGAGTGATGACAATGGGAGCAGTAGGAAGAACAGAGACACAGCTGAGCTTGAGGGTTGGCATACAAAATAAGAAAAGTACTATAACAGAACGCTATTTCACCAGTCCGCTCAAGCTTGGAACACCTCGCTCTGCATCAGACCGCCTTTTGATTGTCCTTATGATGGCATCGGCAGGAGTGTTAAAAGGCGATCGTTTCTCTTATGATATTAAATGTGATGCTGGAACAAAGAGTAAAATCACCGAGCAGTCTTATACAAAAATATTTGATACAGGAGATGGAGCAGCATTTAGAAAACAACAAATCACTTTGAACGGGAATGCTTCCTTATATTATCGCCCTAGTGCTGTTATTCCATTTCAAAATAGTACATTCGATGGAGAAAATGATATATACTTAGATGAAAACAGTGAATTTGCGTGGTCAGATATTATGACAGCAGGACGAATTGCAATGAATGAGCAATTTTTATTTAAACATTATCGAAATAGGGTTCGTGTTTTTATAAATAATAAACTTATCTGGATGGATCACTGCTTATTAGAGCCGGCTCATATGGATACAAATGGTATGCTTTTCTTTGATCAGTATACACATCAGGGTACCTTCTATTATTATGGGGCAAATAATAAGCAGTGTCAAATTTTTGAATGGTATAAAACACATATGGAATCATTAAATAAACACCATATAGAAAAAATGTGTAAAAGTCAGGCTGTTCGTATTGGAGTATCAGAGGCCTGCAGGGGAGTTTGTGTCCGTGTTCTTGCAAATACAGCACAGGATATCGAAGAACTTTTCAGTGAGTTAGCAGCGCAGTTAGAAATAAATGACTAATTACCAGATGTTCATGATATGCTGAACAATAAGACTTACGGCTGTGATTCCACACCAGCATGACGCACCAATAATAATAGGCTTTCCACCTGTCTTGATGAGTTGGATTACATTGCTGTTTAATCCGATGGCAGCCATAGCCATAATAATCATAAACTTTGACAATTCCTTAATTGGGTGAAATACTTGCGCATCAATTCCATTATGTACACAAACTGTTGTAATTATTGCTGCAATCACAAAATAAAGTATGAACATTGGAAATGTTCTTTTTAAACTAAAGCTTGAACCTTTCATTCCTTCTTTTGCTTTTTTTTGAGCTTGTATAAACGATAATCCGAGTGTAATAGGTATTATGGCAAGCGTTCTTGTAAGCTTTACGGTTACTGCTTTATTTAATGTTTCGCTTCCAAGATTCCACATACTGTCCCATGTTGATGCGGCAGCTGTTACAGATGATGTGTCATTGATTGCTGTTCCTGCAAAAATACCAAATGCATCGCCATGAACAGTATCAAATCCTATTGCTTTGCCAAGTATCGGGAAGAAGATAGCTGCAAGTACGTTGAAAAAGAAAATTACTGCGATTGCCTGTGCAATTTCATCATCATCTGCATCAATAATAGGTGCAGTTGCTGCAATAGCAGAACCGCCGCAGATTGAAGAGCCAACACCTACAAGTATGGATGTATTTGCAGGTACTTTTAAAGCTTTCTTCAATATCCACGCAATAACAAGAGATGTTGTGATAGTACAAATAATGATCGGCAGCGATTGCTTTCCTGTCTGAAAGATTACTCCGAGATTCATTCCAAATCCAAGTAAAACAACTGCAGTCTGAAGGATTATTTTTGATGTCCATTTAATTCCTGCTTCTGCATTTTTCTTATCATTCCAAAACATTGTGATAATCATTCCTGCTATAATTGCAATAACAGCGCCTCCTACCACTGGAAATATCTTTCCTAAGAACCATGATGGAATAGCAATTGCAAGACAAAGAAGAATACCAATTCCATTTTTTTTAATAAAATTCATTTTATAAATTCCTTTCTTTGTTTTTGTGACTATAAAATTGTACTACTTGATAACAATAATGTAAATAAAAATTTGCTAATTTATGTTTAAGGATGAAAATAATGTTATTGTTGGTTTAACTACTTATGACACATGCTATGATGACCGAGTATACTTGATTCACTTAAGTTCTGATAAGTTACTGCTTGAGAGTATGGTTGATATTGTAACCAAAGATGAAGGTGACAGAGCAATTTTGAAAGTAAAATTTTATTTTCGAATTGGATTCAGACTTTCCTCAGAAGTGTATGATTGGACGAGAAATAATTAAACAAAATGGATGGAATATGACTAAGCATGCATCTTGATGGCAGTTTTAAGCATGTTAGTTGTCTACATATAGACAATGAAATCAATTCACGATAGAATGATTATGGTAGCAAATTAACCAAAATGTATATGGAGGAATCTTTTGGACGATTATTTGAAGTGGTTTTGTGAGGAGAATGGTACTTTACAGGCTATATCAGGAGGTGATAGGTAAGATTAACATGGAAAATTATAAGATAAGCCTTAGGGCAATTACAGAAGATAATTTTATTGAAGCATTTAATTTGAAACTTGCAAACGGACAGGAACGTTTTGTTTCACATCCAATTCGAAGCCTTGCACAGGCTTATGTTTACAGAAATCAATGTCAGCCGTTTGGAATTTATAAAGATGATACTATGATTGGCTATGTCATGGTGATTTATGATTATGATATCCCAGAATACGATATATGGCATATGATGATTGATGAATCTAATCAGGGGCAGGGGTATGGAAGTATTGCGTTAGATCTGACGATTGAGTATATTAAAACGAAACCTTTTGGAACATCGGACAAGATAACATTAACCTGTAATATGGACAATATTCATGCATTAAATTTATATAAGAACAAGGTGGATTTCGTATGAACAAAGAGTGGTCACAAAAGAATAAGGAAATACAGATTTTGTTAGGAAAAGAACTTACATATAAAGAAGGCATTCAGAAGTTGATTGCTTTTCGAGGAGAATTATTTGAACAGATTTCCAATATAGTAAGCAATTATCCGAGAGAGGCATTCTATCAAATGCCGTTTAAATGTGCAAATGGCTATCACAGTAAAACGCTTGCGTATTCTATCTGGCATATTTTCAGAATTGAAGATATAGTGGCGCATGAACTAATAAAAAAAGATAAACAGATTTTGTTTACAGATTCATATGAGAAAAAAATGCAAGCACCTATCATTACCACAGGAAATGAATTGGACAGTGAGAAAATAATTGCTTTTTCTAAAAAGGTAGACGTTGAGGAACTTTTGTCATATGGAAAGGCTGTTATGGAATCTACCAATGCATTTTTGCCTAAATTATCCTATGATGACATAAAGAAGAAATTTACAGATGAGGATAAGGATAAATTAGTTAATTCAAAGTGTGTTTCATCAGATGAAAATGCAGTCTGGTTAATTGATTACTGGTGTAGTAAAGATGTCAGAGGCTTATTGAAAATGCCATTTTGCAGACATTGGATTATGCATATTGAAGCCATGCTTAGAATTAAAAATCAACTATGCAAAATAGCCAGAAAAGGAGTTGACCCTGTTGCATACTGTGGTTTTTCGTGCAATCACTGTTTTTTAGGACAATGGTGTGGTTCCTGCAGAACAGATTATAATGCTTGTCCCTTTGCTACATGCACAGCGGACAGACAATGTCCAAATGTAAAATGTTGCAAGGAAAAGGGAATCGATGGTTGTTATGATTGTATGGAATTAGAAAATTGTCAAAAAGGTTTTTATGTTCCAGAAAATGATGGAGCAAATGCGGCAAAAGCGCAGGCTTTATATATTCGCAAATATGGAAAAAAGGAATTTTTAAAAGTGCATGACAGATTGCATGAAAAATATGAATTTTCAAAAACGCAGGAAATTCTGGGGCAGGATATGTATGAAGGATTAAAGTTTCTGGAAAATAATTAAATCAAACTTAGAGGAATTGAGGCAATTGAGAGAAAGCTCATATACAGGAGGTATGATAATGCAGGATGTTATGAACGTTAATCAGAAAGAATATAAAATTGTGAAGTTATTAGGACATGGAAAAGGAGGTT
>CAKQXY010000038.1 GCA_934292725.1 uncultured Lachnospiraceae bacterium | reverse complement strand
GGCTTGTTGGTCAAGGGGTTAAGACGTCGCCCTCTCACGGCGAAAACAGGAGTTCGATTCTCCTACAAGCTGCTATGTGTCCTGCGAAAGCAGGACTTTTTCTTTTTTTGTTCGGATTTTTCCTAGAAGCAGATTTTTTTTTATAATAGTCTGCAACATTTCTTAAGACAGCTGCATGATATAGGTGAAAGGAAATAAAACACAAGTAGAAAATTCAATGCATTGATCGTTACAAGGCGGAGGTGATAAGGGATGAAACACGAAGAAAGAGAGGTACGTCAAATCTATAAGGACTATGGTGATGATTTGTACCGACTATGTTATTTTTATATTGGAAATGTACATGATGCGATGGATGCGGTGCAGAATACATTGGTACATTTAATGGAATACACAGGAACATTTGAGTCGGAAAGTCATAAAAAATCGTGGTTGCTTAAGGTTGGGGTTAATGAATGCAGGCAGCTTCATCGCCAATGGTGGAGACGTAAGGTGACAGCGGACGAATCGCTTATTGATATGGAAAAGGCAGGTGTGCAGACTAGCGATGTGTGGGAGAGTGTAATGTCATTGCCAACAAAATACCGCACAGCAATTTATTTATATTATTATGTCGGCTATTCAACGGAAGAGATTGCTAAAATTATGGAAAAACAGTCATCTACGGTGCGGTCACTCTTACTTAGAGCGAGAAAAAAATTGAAAGAAGAACTAGTGGAGCCGCAGGAAGATAGTAGTTCACGAATTTAACAAACAGAAAGGAAGGTGCAGCATGAAACAGGATGACTATAGAAATATGTGCGATGAAATAAAGCTTTCGGAAGAACAGAAAGATAAAATATGGGCAGCTGCGAGAACAAAAGTGCAGGTGAAAAAAGAAAATAGGCAAAAGATGGGCAGATTTGCGAAAATTGCAATGGCAGCGGCAGCGATTGTTGTATTTTTTATGGTGGCAGCTATGCCAGGCATTATAAGAAATAAGAATACAAATCAACCTGCAGCACAGGTGGAAAAGAGTACAGAGGAAGATAATTTACAGACCATGCAAGTAAATCAAGAAATGAAATATTATTTGTTACTTGGAACGGATGGTCGTACCGATAAAAAAGCAGGTACGCATGCAGATGCAATTGTTTTGGCAGGGATGGATGCAAGCAAAGGAAAAATTCAACTTATTTCAATTCCGCGCCGTCTAGAACTGGATGGAAAGGAAGCAAGTGAGTACGACTGGTGGTATCAGAGTACTAATGATCTTTGGAGTGCAATTGAACGTAACTTTGGAATTACAATTGAGGGTCAAGTGACAGCATCATTTTCGATATTTGCACAGCTTGTTAATATGTATGGAGGTTTGGAATTAGAGGTTACAGAGGCAGATTTAGATCCAAAGTATTCTCAGTTAAATGGGTACCTGACAGAAGTAGTGGAATCGACAGGCATTGCAACAAAAGGGCAGATTACAAAACTTGGAGTTCAGCTTCTTGATGGTCCGCAGACTGTAGCCTGGTGCAGAGTGCGTGATACAGAGAATGGTGTAAGAGGATCGCGCTTTCTTACAGCATTGAAACAATTATATTCACGAATGGCCGAGCAAAACAATGATTATGAAAAGATAACGGTTGCTAGCATTATAATCTTATCTACTGTGAATGCAGATATCACATTATCGAATGAACCATTTGAGGTTGCAATGATAATGGAACAGGCATTTGCTTGTACTGAGTTTTCATATATTGATCTGGCACAGAGCAAGTATGTAGAAGTAACCAAAGAAGAGGACAATGCAGAACCTGTCTATACTCTCTCAGAAGAATTTTATAGCATTCCTCGCTAGAGTGTGTTAAACTAATCCTAGTACCGTGCGAATCAATCAATTTCTTATTAAATATTGATTGTCTCATACGAAAAAAGGAGGAATATACAAAAGATGAAACACATGCTTGAAAAAACATTGCTAGAAAAATTGACCGGGCAGCTGAAAAAGTGGATGGCAGCTACCGCCGCAGCGACTATGCTGCTGCCGGGTGCGATTGCTGTACCAGCTGCCGAAAACACACAGAGCAATCTTCCTCAGGAAGAATTGACAGTTCACTTTATTGATGTTGGTCAGGGACTAGCAATAATGGCAAAGGCTGGTGATGATGTACTTGTATATGATGGCGGAAACTCCGATGCCGCGTCCTATTTTGTTTCGTATTTGCAGCAGGAAGATGTCGAGGACATTGACTATATGATTGCGTCTCATTACGATGCAGATCATTTAAATGGTCTTGTCGGTGCACTTCATGCATTTGATACTGAGACAATCATTGCACCGGACTATAAACATAATTCCAAACTTTATACGTCATTCTACAATACATTGTCGTCTCAAAATAAGGAAGTGACATACCCAGAAGTGGGTCAAGAGTACGAGTTTGGCGAGGGCAGTTTTACGGTACTTGGACCGACACAGATTAGGGATGATTCAAACAACAATTCTGTTGTGGTTCGTCTTGATTATGGCGATACGTCATTTTTATTTACTGGTGATGCTGAGTCAAAGGAAGAAAAGGATATCATAGCAGCAAATGAAGATCTTTACTGTGATGTACTGTCAGTAGGACATCATGGTTCTGCAAGCTCTACAAGCTGGGATTTTCTGGAAGCCGTTCTTCCGGAATATGCAGTTATTTCCTGTGGCGTAAATAATTCCTATGGTCATCCAGACCCAGATACAATAGAAAAATTGGAGTCGATTGAGGCACAGATTTTTAGAACGGATCTGCAGGGAAATATTATTGCGATATCAGACGGTGAGACAATCACCTGGAATAATGTACCAAGCAACGGTGAAGTATTGTATGCTGCAGATTTTGTATCTGTAAAAGAAGAACCAAATGACACAAGCAGTACGGTGGGAGAGCTTGGACCGGGCAATCAGATTCAAGTATTAAACCGCGATGATGATGGTTGGGCAACTATTGTATTTAATGGTGCCACTACATATATTCCATCTTCTTACCTGAGTGATATTGATCCACAGACGATGACACAGGCCGCTCCAACACAAACAGCAGCTCAGGCTACACAGCCACAGACGACAGCACCAACACAAGATATGCAGACACAGGCCCCAACCCAGCCGATAGGAAACATGGTATGGCTGTCTGCGACTGGATCTAAATATCACAGCAGAAATAATTGCGGAAATATGAATCCTGCAAATGCGCGCCAGGTAACAGAATCAGATGCAGTAAGTCAGGGGTATGAGAAATGCAAAAAGTGCTGGTAACAATAAAAACAATGATAAAGAATGTGATGAAGAAAGAACCAGTTCTGTCAATTGCAGTGATTTTGGCAGTTATCTCAATGTTTTTTGTACATCCAGATGATACGTATGTATCATATATTGATTTTCGAACACTTGCTATTTTATTTTGTCTGATGGTGATTGTTGCCGGAATGAGAGAGATAGGTGTATTTGACTATATCGCACAAAGTCTGTTAAACAGAGTACAAAGTATTTCCGGTATTGTTATGATTCTTGTGCTTCTTTGCTTTTTCTTATCAATGGTAATTACAAATGATGTGGCATTGATTACATTTGTTCCATTTGCCATTCTAATTTTAAAGAGATTTCCTAAAGCTGTGCGATGTCGTTGGCTGATTCCCTGTGTAGTTATGCAGACAGCTGCTGCCAATTTGGGCAGCATGATGACACCTATTGGAAATCCTCAGAACTTATATCTTTATGGAAAAGCGAATTTGAAGGCATCATCATTTTTGGGGCTGATGATTCCATATACAGCGTTGTCATTGTTACTTCTGATTATATGGATTATAATCCATGCAAAAAGAAAGATAGATAATGAAACTAATTGCATGGATGGTTCAAAACATAAAGCTGTGTCTGCAAATACACAAAGCAGAAAAATTTCAGATAAGCTTCGTCTGACTATATATCTGATATTATTTTTCTTAAGTATTTTTGCAGTTGGCCGCTTAATTTCTATTTGGATAGTATTTGCCTGTGTGATTGCCTGGGCAGCAGCATTCGACAGTAAATTATTTCGCAATGCAGATTATGCATTGCTTGGAACCTTTACAGCGCTGTTTATTTTTATCGGAAATCTTGGAAGAATCCCTCAGTTTTGCAGCGTTCTTCAGAATTTGATTCAAACAAGGGAGGTCATAATAGCGGTTGCAGCAAGTCAGGTCATGAGCAATGTTCCAGCGGCTATTTTGTTGTCTGGATTTACAAATAATTATCAGGCATTGATTATTGGAACAAATTTAGGCGGTCTGGGAACCATGATTGCTTCTATGGCTAGTTTAATCAGCTTTAAATATATTTCTCGTGAAGATGTATCACTACGAGGCAAATATTTTATTTGGTTTACGGCAGCAAATGTGATTTTGTTAGTCATTCTTTTAGCCGCAGCCAAAATACTGGGACAATTGTAGAGAGATTTAATAAAAAAAGGAAGACCGTTCAACATTTACTGTGATCGGTCTTCCTTTTTGCGATTAGTTTGTTTTAATTGCTGCTTCTAACTGATTGATATGATGTTTTAAAAGGTACAGTGTATCTTCCTTTGAGTAGACAAGATTACTCTCTGGCAGTGAGTGAAAGAAATCAAGGAACAGACTGCGAATGGATTCTTCTGTGATATGAATATTGCAGCAGTAAGAACCAAAGACAAATTTTAATGTTGTATAAATATGCAAGCCAGTCTGAGGATTGATGTAGATTGAAAGATAATCTGGCAAGTGCAGCTGTGTTGGACGCGCAATCAGTCCAAGTACAGTTCCAGCTTCAATCTCCTGATACAGCTTTTTTAAGAAGTCACAGACATCTGACTGGTCAAGATATGGAATCAGTTCCTTTGGCGAGTCATCACAAGTACGGCTTTCAATCAGATTCTGCAAGCCTTCCTCTGTAAAAATGGTATAGTAGTTGTCTTCAACCTGACGCAGGAAAGAATAATGCTGGTCGATTAGTGACAAATATGGCTCAAGTGGAAGATTGGAGCGATTCAGGTATTTCTCAACTATGTTGTGCTCAATGTAGCGACCGATACATGGCTGAGGCATAATTATATGCAAAGAATCAGGTGCGGCAGCAGAAATATATTCATTTAGCACTTCTGTCATGTCTGAACTGCACTGGGTTAACGGTTCGCACTGGAGCAGAAGATTTTTGAAAAAGTTGCGGTAATACGAAATAAGGTCTTCTGATTCCAGAATCTGCGCAGTGGACAAATCCTCTGAAAACAGAATCAGATAATGGGGAGAAATAATGTAGTATCCCATTGGAGAGAGCGATGCCGCTTTTGGCGTCTCATGAAAATAATAAGGCTTATAGTGACCACGAGAGGAAAGACACAGTGGGATAACAGCATGCAAAAGTTCAAGATTTTTTGCAGCAGCGTTTGGGCTTGTTTCAAAGCAAAGCAGTTCATTTACTGTAAAATTGCGGTTGTCAAGCCAAAATTCCATAAAGTCAATAGTTAACTTTAAGTTTGTCGGAAGAAAAAGGTTAAACTCCGAATTTTCAGTATGAGAAATTTCATATATCAAGACTGAGCGTATAGCGCTTCGGACGGCAAATTCACCCTTAATCAGGCGCTCTGAGATATTCAGAGAAGAAACCTCTGGAGGCGGAGCCATGGAAAAATCAACAGATGCCAAATTGTTTAACAGACGGCAGACAGCCTGACGATTGTTATACGTTTCCTCGCCTTGAAGAAGAATGTCATATAACTGAAAAAAATCTTTTCGTTCATCAACGGAAAGATTAAAATGGCGTGCGAGTGCCTGAACTGTTTTATAGGAAAGTATTCGCTCGTCAGCAAGTGCCTTGTGAATTGAAGTGCGTTCTGCTCCAATCGTGCGTGCAAGTGAAGAGATGCTTTCTCCACTGTCGGCAATTAATCTTTTTAAATAGGTACTGAATTTCGACACAAAGAAGTCCCCCTTTAAAACTTTATATAGTTAAAGTATATTGTACCATATAATCAAACAGTTTGTCATAACAAATTTTGCCGTTTGATAACAAATTTTGACGATTGTGTGACAAACTTTGAGCTGCACACGGGCACACTTTTTGGCACAGCTTGTTTTTATACAGGATTCTTTGTATACTAAAGAAGACTATAATAAAAATGCAGAACTAGAAGAATAAAAAAGAAGAGGGGAAGGTGACTTTATATGAGCGATTGTACTATAGCAGCACAAGTGCTTGAAAAAAGAGAGGAACCTGCCGAGTATCTGGTAGATCGCATGATACGTATTTGCCGAGATCAGCTGATGCTGCCAATACGACAGACGATGGAGCGCATTGACTGCCATGAAATATGTTTTATGGAGAGCAGAGGGCATAATGTATACATATATACGAAAAATCGGGAAATTCGCATTTATCAGAAGCTGACTGATCTTGTTGATTTGCTTCCTGATTATTTTCACCAGTGTCACAAAAGCTATATCGTAAATTTAGAGTATGTGGTACGTCTTGAAAGGACGCTGCTTTATATGAAAGATGGAAGAATGGTACCAGTCAGCCGTACACATCAGGCAGAGACAAAAGAGATATATGAAAATTATGTCAATGCCTGAGTACAGCAGCTGTGCAATAATAATTAGTTTTTTTCCTTTATCAGTTCAGCAATTTCCTTATATCGTGATGTAATTGCTTTATAATTTTCTCGTTTGTGCGGAAACGTACAATTTGAGCAGTCTTTATTTCCATTTGGAAGGTAGCGAAACTGCCCACCGCATTTTTTGCCAAGTGCGTATAGTGGGCAGTAGCAAAAAAGACAGTTGAAATTGTCCGGGTCCGCATTTTTGTGGCATGGAAAATATTCACATTCACGGTTGCAGAAAAATTGATAATGGGTCGTTTTAGGTCGTTCCATAGATGATCCTTTCTACTATTTTAATAAGTCATCTATTTCAACAAAGCAGGCTTCTGTTCGATTTTCGCTGACTGGGTGATTGAAATAGATTCGTTTTCCATCACGTGAGAAGGTCGGATTGGGATGAATCTGGAGCTTCCATATGCAGTTTTGAAAATTTTGACCACCAAATGTAGCAATAGGAGTGGTCTCGCCGCGGCGATACAGGAAAATGTCTGCTGGGTAGCCAGGATAAGCGCGGTCTCCGACAAAGTAGCTGCGGTCTGGAGAACCATCAATATGATTTCCAATTCCGCCAAGCGTTTCTATGCATTCTCCGTCTGGTGTAAAACGCTGAATGCGGCTTGTTTCCATCTCAATTTTGGAACCGTCGTAATACTGACGAGTTGCCATGTATGTATCATCGTCAAACCAAAGCTGATGAACTGGTTTGTCTGGAATGACGTGTGTCTTACCAGTCTCAAGATCAATGCAGCCAAGGGCACCAAATACAGGGCAGTTTGCAACGCTTAAGCGCATCATCACCTTTGTCGCAGACGGATTTAACTGTACGTGGCTCATTGAGGTGGTATACTCATTTGGTGTACAGCCACTTTTTACAACCATGTCATAAACAGTCTTTTTATCAGCAACGCGGCGAATCTTTCCAGTTGTTAAATCAAGCAGATAAATACCACATGTATCAAGTTCTGGATAATCGGGATTCTTGTCCAGAAATTCTTCTGAGATGGAGAATGGATATTGACCATTTTCAGCACAGTGGCTTTCTTTAGCGAAGATTGGTCCATAAACAACTTCTCCTGTATGAATATTCAGGACGCGAAATGCGCTAAATCCATTTATTATATCACGAAATACAATGTGATCATTATCTGTAAAAGTGGCAGATGGACCATTGTGGTTGCCGCAGCTTACTGTAAAGACACAGCGTGCGTTTGCCAGTGTATTTCGGTCACAGATCCAGATCTCGGTGGTCTGTTTTTCTTTGTCTTCCAAGTTGGGCTTTTTTGCGTAGACAAGAAGGGTTCCATCAGGACTTTCAGGCTGACCGCCATTCATGCCCCAGAGAGAGGAGCCTTCATATTCACATACTTTTTCCATGAAAATGTACCTACCTTCATTAATTTTTTTTTGATTGTACTCCTATTTTTGTTTTATATCAAGCCAATCGTGGGAAATGCTTGAACAATTTTTCGAGTCATGGTAAGATGAAGTGGGAATAAAAATAAGAGCGAAAAAGAAGAAAGAAGGATCTGACATGGAAACAAAAAATATAAATGTATGTGAAACTTTCCCAGACGGTACTCCAATCGATGGATGGTTTTATGATACAAATGTGCCTTCATTGGATAAACTTGGAAAACAGTATGTTCTGACTTCATATGGTATCCTTGATGATGGAAAGCTTCACACAAAGGAAATTCAGGCACTGATTGATTTGGCAGCGAAAGAAGGCGGCGGTGTTATTGTTGTTCCATCAGGAACATATTTGACAGGTGCACTCTTTTTTAAGCAGGGTGTTAATTTATATGTAGCACAGGGCGGTATGCTAAAGGGTAGTGATGACTGTTCTGATTATCCAATTTGTGAGACTAGAATTGAGGGAGAGAGCTGTCTGTATTTTTCAGCTCTAATCAATGCAGATGGGTTAGATGGATTTGTAATGTGTGGACCGGGAACTATTGATGGAAATGGAATGCGCTCCTGGAAAGCATTTTGGCTGCGCCGCAGCTGGAATCCAAAGTGCACTAATAAGGACGAACAGCGTCCGCGCCTTGTGTATTTGTCAAATTGTAAAAATGTGTTGATTGCAGATTTGAATTTGCAAAATTCACATTTTTGGACAACACATCTTTATCACTGTGATCATGTCAAATATCTCAACTGCCGTATTTTTTCACCGGCATCACCTGTTAAGGCGCCAAGCACAGATGCGATTGACATTGATGTGTGCAGCGATATTCTTGTAAAAAATTGCTATTTGGAAGTAAATGACGATTCTGTTGTATTAAAGGGCGGAAAAGGTCCGTGGGCAGATACTGCGCCTGAGAATGGTGCTAATGAGCGTATTCTTGTTGAGGATTGTGTGTATGGTTTCTGCCATGGCTGTCTGACTTGCGGATCAGAGTCGGTTCATAATAAGAATATCTTACTTCGGCGCATCAAAGTGGGCAGTGGAAGCAATCTGCTTTGGTTAAAGATGCGTCCAGATACGCCACAACACTATGAGTATATTACGCTTGAGGATATCGAGGGAAAAATTACGAACTTTATTAACATCAATCCTTGGACACAGTTTTATGATCTGAAGGACAGAAAAGATATTCCGTTGTCCTATGCAGATCATATTACAATGAAAAATTGCAAGTGCGAGTGTGAAACATACTTTAATGTAGAGCCAAATAAGGCACAATATGAGTTGTCTGATTTTACATTTGAAAATCTGGATATTCAGGCGAAAAATGATGGCTTTAAGGCAGATGCAGTGGAAAATATGAAAATTATAAATGTAGTTATCAATACGGATGCAGTGACACAACTCTAATAAGCAAATAGCAAAAGACTAAGAAAGGCAGAAAAATTATGGTAACAGAAAAGGAAATTGCCAGAATCAATGAGCTGGCAAAGAAGCAAAAAGAAGGAACATTGACAGCAGAAGAGAAGGAAGAGCAGCAGGCTCTTCGCCAGGAATATCTTCGCGCAATCCGTGAAAATATGAGAAGTTCTCTTGATCAGATGAAGATTCAAAATCCAGATGGAACAATTACTAACGTAAAAGACCGTCGTAAGGATTGGCTTAATAAGATAACAGAATAATATTACGATATTCCATCAAAAGGAAAGAATATTTTCTTTTTTTGAGTAATGTAATATGATATACTGACAGTTAAAGAGATGGCTTTGCTGTCAGTATTTACTTTATAGAAGGGAATGGTAAAAAGTATGAATTACAGAAAATTTGGAAATACAGGTGAAAAGATTTCTGCACTTGGTTTTGGATGTATGCGTTTTCCAGAATATGAAAAGGATGGAAAGATGTATGTGGATCAGGACAAGGTAGATGAGATGGTGGCAGAGGCATATCGTCAGGGAGTTAACTATTTTGATACTGCACCAAAATATTGCAACTGCAATAGTGAGGAAGCTGTCGGAAGAGCAGTTAAGGGCTTCCGTGATAAGGTATTGTTATCAACGAAAATTCCGTTAGATGTCTGTAAGAAGCCTGGCGATTATCGCCGTGCACTTGAGCACAGCCTTGATAAGCTGGGAACAGATCATTTGGATTTTTATCATTTCTGGGGAATTAACCGTAAAGAATTTGATCAGACAATCATGGCACAGGATTTGCTTGCTGATGCTGCAAAAGCAAAGGAAGAGGGACTGATTCGTCATATTTCCTTCTCCTTCCATGATGAACCGCTTGCAATTAAGTATATTATTGATGAGTCAAAAAAGCGCGGTATTCCTATGGAGAGTATGCTTGTTCAGTACAATTTGCTTGACAGAACAAATGAGGAAATGCTTCATTATGCATCATCTAACGGAGTTGGAACAGTTGCAATGGGTCCTGTAGGCGGCGGACGACTGGCAGCACCGACAGAGCTTTATGCAAAGCTTACTGGAAAGAAGTCAATTGCAACATATGAGCTTGCATTTAAGTTTGTTTTAGGTAATCCAGACTTAAACTGCGCATTATCTGGTATGCAGACACTTGATATGGTAAAGCAAAATGCAAAACTTGCATCTGACAGCACAGGATTTTCCAAAGAAGAGTGGCAGCAGCTTGGAGAGGCAATGGAGCAGTTAAAGAAGTTTAGTGAGCTTTACTGCACAGGCTGCAAATATTGTCAGCCATGTCCAGCAGGAATTGAGATTCCAAAGATCTTTAACATGTTTACATACTACAATGTATATGGTCTGAAGGATCATGCAAAGAAGATGTACGATAATTATGTAAAGGATGGCGGAAAGCTGATCGAAGACTGCAAGAATTGTGGTTTCTGTGAGCGTCATTGTCCGCAGCACCTGCAGATTCGCAAAGAGCTTGAGCATGTTGAAAAGTTATTTAGATAAGAAATAATAAAAAGATCAGGCGGCATAACTGCTGACTGATCTTTTTTCATAAAATATTAATTAATACTAGATTACTATGAGCTTTTTGACTTTTTGGCTCTGGTATCGTATTAATTATATAGTTCCATTTGAGTCGCCTGATGATTCAGATGAGGTTGGCTGTGAAGATGTATCTGTCTGCTGCGCGGAATCATCGCTGACAGATTTTTCTTTTTTCTTTATCTTTGGAAACTTAGCATTTACAAATACGCGAATTAAAAGAAGCGTAGCCAGATCAATGATCGCTTCTGCAATTAGTACAACACCTGAGAAAATCCATGTGACAGCAACAGTTGAAAAAGGATTTCCGATGATTACAAGAGAAAACAGAATGGACAGTCCGGCGCTTATTGCTGCAAGCCACCAACGCTTTTCTTTCTGGCGAAGAAGATCAATACTCCACTGAACCTTATAAAATCCAGAAATAAGAAGAAGGATTCCATACAGGAAAGAAAGAAGTTTAAAGGTTTCTAAAAACCAGTGAGAGAAGCATATACAAAAAAGACCGGCGGAAATACTTATAAGTCCCTTCATCAAATAAAAACGCGAGATTGCCTCTGTAAGCGGCTTTTTCCAGTAAAACACGATCTGTACAATACCAAAGGCGAGGCAGGCTGCTCCGAAGGTGATAATGATTCCGTTTGAAAAGCCTGTAGGGTCGATGAGAAGCAGGATTCCGATAATCAGTTCACAAAGGCTTATCAAAAGATTAACGGAATTTTGTTTTAAAAATTTCATGATAACCTCTTTTCTCTGTGCCATTCGTGGAGCAGGCCGGCACAGCAGCCTGATTTTATTATGAAACTTAGATAGAACTAGTTTGATTATAGTAGATAAAGCTAGAAAAAACAACCATTTTTCATAAAACGGGTTGCTTTTTTAAAACACGGAGAGTATAATTTATAACTGATGTAAACAAAGGTTGCACGTGCATTGTCATTTTGTCTTAACAGAATGGCTTTGTACATTATATATGAATTAGTCAAGATGGGAGGATTATACATATGGCAGCAAAAACAAAGAAGGAAACTGCAGCAGTTGCAGAGACAAAAGAAACAGCAAAGAAGGCTACAGTAAAGAAGACAAGAGAAGTATATCTTCAGTGGTATGGCAAAGAAGTTCAGTTAAGCAGCATCACAGCACGCATTGAGGAAATGTGGAAGAAAGAGATGAAGAGAAAGATTTCTGAGCTGGTTGACTTAAAGGTATATGTAAAGCCAGAAGAAGGAAAGGCTCACTATGTAATTAACGGTGAGATCACCGGAAGCATTGAGCTGTAATTAAGAAGAAGACAGTCCTTGTGTGAAAACATAGGGGCTGTTTTATTTTTTTATACCGCGTTAAATAGTTAACAATTTTAAAAAAACTTCTACAAAAATCCAGTAATGTGTGCTATACTATAAAAAGAGTAAAAAAAGAATCTGTAGAGTGAGGTGAGTGCATGATCAAAGAGGAAAAAATCCGCATGATGACGCAAGCAGCAATTATCCAAAAAAAGGAAGAACGCCGCGCTATTGAAATCTGTGGATACCGAAAAAAAGATTATGTATCCATTCAGATGATTAAAATATGGATTTGCTATACAATGGCCTATTTGCTGCTTACACTTATAGGCGTTATTTGTATGGGCAATGGTGCACAGGCAGTTTCTTTTTCAAAGCAGGTGCTGATTAGAATCGGCTGTATATGGGCTGTTGGATATCTTGGATTTTTAACAGCAGCACTTGTAATGGCGCATCAGTGTTATAGCAGACGCTATCGTACAGCAGCTGTTTTAGTTCGTCAATATAGACAGCATTTGATGGCACTGGAGGATTACTATACGGAAAGGAGCCAGATCAATGACAGCTCTGCTGGAACTACGGCAAAAGATAAGTGAGGTTTATGGCCGCTATGAAGCATATGTGCGCATCTGTACAAAATGTTTGCTGGCATTTCTTGTATTTTATATGATTCACAGTCAGCTATCAGGCAGTATGAATCCTAGAAGTTGGGCAGAAATCGTGATTGCCACACTTGTGGCACTTGCAATTCCGATTGATGCGTGTTCGCTTTTAGTGTCAATATTTGTGGTTGTTCATATGCTTATGATTTCAGTGGAAGCAGGTGTGACTGCAGCAGCATTCTTTTTATTTTTGTTGTTGACGTATTTTATATTTAAGCCAAGACAGTCAGTATTGATCACAGTTATGTGTCTTGCTGGAATGCTGAATTTGACAGGTGCAGCAGCGATTCCTATTGGTCTTTTATGTGGACCAATTGCAGTGATTCCGGCGGCTGCAGGTACATTTGTATATGGCATGATTTTAACGCTTCGCCAAAATAGTTCAGTACTTGAGGCGTCAGCTCAAAGACTGACATCAATGGAAAAGGCGGCCTATTTTATAAAGGCAATTGGAAGCAATGAACGCATCTTACTCTTAATGGCAGCACTTGTAGTCACAATTGTTGTTGTTTACATGATTCGAAAGCTTCCGTATTCTTACGCATGGGCAATTGCAATTGCAGCAGGAACAGCATGTTATGTGTTGATTGTTATGGTGGGCAATGTAGCATTTGGTGTAACTGTTCATTTGCTGTATCTAAGTATTTCTATTATACTTGGCGTTCTTATTTCGAGTGTTCTTCATGTGTTTCTCTTTTTGCTAGACGGAACGCATACAGAGTTTCTGGAATATGAGGATGAAAATTATGTGTATTATGTTAGAGCAATACCAAAGTATTCTGTTGCAAGAACAGATAAAAAAGTAACTACGATAACAAAAGCAGGAGATGGTGAAACATCCGAGGAAGATTCCTTTGTGGATGATGACCATTCTCTGGATGATTATTTCCGCACGTAAGCAGGAGAAAGGATAGAAGGATGGAAGCCATCAGAGGATTTTATGAAAATTATATACGCTGGTCAGCGGCTTCCATGACATTAAGCGATGTCCTGGAGATTGCTATATTCACCTATTTTATCTATCATATTATTTTATGGATTAAGCAGAGCAAGGCGTGGATTCTGTTAAAGGGTGCGGCAGCTATTTTTGCGATGTATATACTGGCGGTTATTTTACAGCTGAATAATATTGTGATGGTTTTTAATAGAATCGCACCGTATGTGGCGACAGCATTGCTTGTTATTTTTCAGCCGGAGATTCGCCGTGCATTAGAGCAGCTTGGAACAAATCACTTATTTGAACTTTTTTCACTTTCAAGTACGAAAGATAAAGTTGCAGAAAATGCGGATGATACTATTGATGCGATTGTTCGTGCATCATTCAGCATGGGGCGTGCAAAGACAGGAGCATTGATTGTCATTGAGCAGAAATTTGTGCTGAACGAATATATTGCAACTGGTATTTTGCTGGATGCCATTGTGAGTGCACCGCTTCTGGTGCAGATCTTTGAGCACAACCTTCCGCTTCATGATGGAGCTGTTGTGATTCGTGGAAACAGAATCACGGCCGCTACATGCTATCTTCCGTTATCAGAAAATAAAACGATAAGTAAGGAGCTTGGAACAAGACATCGTGCAGGTCTTGGCATCAGTGAAGTGACTGATGCTCTGACAGTTATTGTGTCAGAGGAGACAGGACAGGTATCACTTACAAAGGATGGACAGCTGTATCGAAATGTTAACAGTGACAGGCTCAGAGAATTGCTTGGAGGAACACAAAGAAGCGAAAAGACGCAGACTGTGTGGGATAGGCTGAGGAAAGGAAGGAAGCGACATGAAAAATAAAGGTCAAAATCAAAAACTTTTTCTCAAAAATTTTCCACTTAAGCTTTTGGGGTTTGTACTGGCAGTCCTTTTGTGGCTAGTATTAAATAATACACAGGATCCAGTTATAACAAGCAGTGTAAGTGTTCCGATCACATATGAAGAAAGCGGCTTGGCTGAGAAAAATATGGTGGCAATTTCAAAACCAAATGCTATCACGATTCCAGTTAAGCTTCATAGAAGCCGTTTAAGATATCTTTCTGCCGATGATTTTACAGTAAAAGCAGATCTTACAGAAGTGATTGGTGATGTTAAGGAAGCACCGGAAGCCAGCAAGATCAGCATTGAGATTACAAAGGCATCATCAGCCACATATATTCAAAGCTGGGAATATCCGCAGTCGCAAGGGTATGTAAAGGTTGTGCTTGATACATTAAAATCGGCCACATACCTTGTACAGTTTAATACTACAAAAGAGCTTCCAGAAGGATATCAGATTGGAACACTTTCAAGCGATCCGTCTCGTGTAACTGTAAGCGGTCCGACAAGTGCATTTTCGAATCTGGCAGCGGTCAAGGCAAATGTAGATCTAAGCGCGATTACAGACGGAGGAAGCATAACAGCACCGCTTGCACTGTATGATGGAAATAATCGTACCTTATCAGGAAGCGGCCTTACAATCAGTCAGAGTACAGTAGAGGTTACGGTAAGCTTAAATCAGGCAAAAGAAATAAGTATAAGCATAGCAGGAAGCAGTGGAACACCAGCAGATGGATATGTGGTGAGCAAGGTAGATTACTCGCCGAAGCTTTTGACAATATCCGGCTCTAAAAATGCACTTGCTAACATTTCAACAGTAAGTATTCCAAGCAGGGAACTTGATATTACCGGGGCAAGCAGCAATAAGACTTTTGATATTGCGATTGAACAGTATCTTCCTGAAGGAATTACACTTTCTGAAGGGCAAAGCGGTACAATTTCTGTAACGATCGAGTTAGAACAGCTGCAGACGGAAAGCTTTCAGATTGATGCAAATCAGTTTCAATTAGTAAATACAAAGCCAGAGTATGAGTATGAACTGATTGATCCAGCATTGACATTAACGCTTCAGGCACTGCAGGCAGACCTTGATAGTTTTAATCCAGAGACACTTCAGGGTACGATTGATGTCGGGGGACTTGAAGCAGGAGAATATATAAATGTTCCTGTTACTCTTACGCTAGACAGTGCATATACAATGATGCAGGATCTGATTGTATCAGTTCGCATTATTGATAAAACTGCACAGACAGAAGCGCAAGAGACAGAAAGTACGACGGTAACAGAGAGTACAGTAACGACGAGTACGCAGGAAACATCAGAAGCTTCATCGCAGACAGTACCTGAGACAACACAGGACAATGTCTCACAGGAGAATGATGAACAATAAACAGTTAAAAACAGGCAGATAAAGTTTTGCCTTGTTATAGAAGTAGGAAAGGAAGAGGATCAGTATGGTAAGCCAGAAGATAACAGTAAAAAATATGACAGGGTTTCATTTGAGACCGGCAGGGATCTTATGCAAGATCGCAATGAACTACAAATCAAAGGTTCAGTTTCAGTTTAACAGCGTTACCGCGAATGCAAAGAGCGTATTAAGCGTGCTCGGTGCAGGTGTAAAAAACGGTGATGAAATTGAAGTTGTCTGTGACGGAGTTGATGAAGAAGAAGCGTTAAAGGCCGTAATAGCGGGGATTGAAAATGGTCTTGGCGAATAATATAGGGGGCAGAGGCAGACAGTTGCTTCTGCCTTATGCCATATATGGAGCTTTTGCTTTTTTGGCTATGATGTTAGAAAAAAATGATTTCTTTGTGGCAGCAGGCTGTGTACTTCTTGTGGCAGCAGCTGTGATGGGGCTTTACTTTTATAAGAAAGATCAAAGCCTGGTGTCGTTTCGTTTTCTGCTTTCTGTTTTTTGGACGGCAGGAGAGGGACTTGGTGTTATGCAGCTAAGTAATCTGCAGTCTCCATGGACTAATCAGACGTGGCTTTCATTTGGAGGCTTTTATCTTTTATTTTTAGTGGGATATGAAGTAATCGAAGTATATCTTTTGAAACGGGAAATTGCATTAGAAAGCAAAGGCCAGATATCAAAAAAAGAAGTCACCAAAGAGCAGTTTCAAAATCGTTTATTTTGCTGCATACGTATTGTATCACTTGTGACATTTGCAACATTTGTTCTTGAAGCTGTCATTTTAGGATATGTGCCGCTTTTTTCAACTGAGACACACGCATATGATCATTTTCATATTTCAGGTGTACATTATTTTACAGTTAGCTGTATGTTTACACATTCGCTGACATTGATTTATCTGTTAACGTACACGGAAAAGAAAAAAGACAGACAGCCGCTTGGAAAAGGAAAGATTATTCAGCTGTTTGTTTATAATGCGCTGTCAGCTTCAATTCCGATTTTGAGTGTTTCTAAATTTCAGTTTATCCTGACACTCGCGCTTCCAATTCTCATTTTTCTTTTGATGCGCCCAAATGTAAATAAGAAAAAGCTGTTTGCCATGCTTGGTGCAGCAGCGGCAGTTGTGATTGCGGCAGCAGTTTTCATGACAATCAGAAGAAATTATGAGCCGGGCTATTTAAATAGCATTTTTCAGATGAAGGATGAGAATATGCCGCTTTTCTTGCAGTATGCGTATATGTATATTGCAAATAATTACTCGAATTTTAATTGCCTGACACAGGCTATGCAGCAGGGTCTGGTAGCGCACACTTATGGATTAAAGCAGCTGTTTCCGGTGTTTGCACTTACAGGACTGAAATTTGTTTTTCCTGCGTTAGTTGCCTTTGAGATGCCTGTTACTATTAAAGAACTTAATACACTGACATTAATTTACGATGCGTATTATGATTTTGGTTTAATAGGTGTGCTTTTATTTGGCTTGATTCTTGGTGCTGTCTGTGCCGCACTCACACAAAAGATCAGAAAGAGCCGTAATCCGATTTTATATTTGTTTTACGCACAGCTTGCACTATATTTAACATTGTCGTTCTTCTCGTCGTGGTTTACTGTGCCGACAACATGGTTTTGGTTTGCATTGACGGGGGCACTCTATTTATATGTAAAAAAGTAGATTTACAAAAAAGTTAGATTGTGGTATCCTAAATAGGATTGCCGATAAAAGGCCGTTTAACGGCGGAAATGTGGGTAGATATGCAAGAAAAGAAAACAGTAGATGTAATTATTCCGGCGAGTTATCCGGATGAAAAGCTTCAAAAGATTTTAGACCGGCTGGAAAAGCAGACCCATCCGGTGGAACGCATTATTGTGATCAACACAGACGAAGCTGGTTTCCCAAAGAATCTTCGCTGGCCAGCCAATATGGAAGTTTATCATATTGCGCCGGAAGAATTTGATCATGGTGCGACAAGAGATATGGCAGCAAGAAAATCAACTGCTGATTTGATGCTGTTTATGACACAGGATGCAGTTCCGGCAGATACTCATTTGGTAGAGTATTTAGCAAAGGCGTTTGATGATCCGCTTGTCGCTGCAGCTTATGCCAGACAGCTTGCTAAAAAGACAGACTCAGCAATTGAACGCTTTACCAGAAATTTTAATTATCCGGCAGAAAGCAGGGTAAAGACACAGGCAGATATTCAGGCACTTGGAATTAAAACTTATTTTTGTTCAAATTCCTGTGCAATGTACCGCAAAAGCACGTATGAGGAATTAGGTGGATTTTTGCCGGAGGCAATATTTAATGAAGATATGGTCTTTGCGTCCACAGCTATAAATGCGGGCTATTCTGTGGCTTACGTGGCAGAGGCGAGAGTGATTCACTCACACAATTATACTGGATTTCAGCAGTTTCAAAGAAATTTCGATAATGGTGTTTCACATGCAGATAATCAGGAGGCATTTCACAATGTGGAAGCACTTGGCGAGGGCAAACGCCTTGTGTTTGACACGGCACGCTATCTGGTTCGTCATCATGAGTTTGGACAGCTGTTTCGCCTTGTATATATTTCAGGCTGCAAGGTTGTGGGCTACAAGCTTGGAGAAAAATATTATAAGCTGCCAAAAAAGCTGATTAGTTTCTGCACAATGAATAAAAAATATTGGCAGGAATAAAAATCTCATAAACAAAAAACAGGAGGAAAAGATAAAATGGGAAAAATTAAAGTAACAGGCTGTGATATTGAGGGATTATATGTAATCGAGCCTACAGTATTTAAGGATGAGAGAGGTTATTTTGTAGAGACTTATAATTATAATGATTTTGCTGAGGCTGGATTAGATATGAAGTTTGTTCAGGATAATCAGTCTATGTCTGTAAAGGGTGTATTGCGTGGACTTCACTTCCAGAAGCAGTATCCACAGGGTAAGCTCGTTCGTGCAATTCGCGGCGGTGTGTTTGATGTAGCTGTCGATCTGCGTGCCAATTCAAAGACATACGGAAAGTGGTTTGGTGTTGAGCTTACTGCTGAAAATAAGAAGATGTTCTATATTCCAGAAGGCTTTGCACATGGCTTTGTAGTATTGACTGATGAAGCTGAGTTTGCTTATAAGTGTACTGATTTTTATCATCCAGGCGATGAGGGCGGTGTGCTTTGGAGTGACCCTGAGATCGGAATTGACTGGCCGATTCCAGAGGGCGTAGAGCCGATTCTTTCTGAGAAGGATAAGAAGTGGTTGGGATTAAAGGATACCTTCCATTTTGAATAAAAAAGGTGATAGCAGGATAAAGAAAGAATATGAATAATAAAAAATATGATTTAAAAAAGGTCAGTAAAGTAGCAGTTGCGACATTATTTCTTTTATTTTTGCTTGTGGATTTTTTAGCATGGCCTCAGATTGGATCAAGCACATCAGGAATTGTTACAGCTTTTGTGTTTGAGATTGCATCTTTGTTAGCGCTTGCATTATATGGTGTGCACATGGTTAACAGAGAAAAGAAGGGCTTAACTACAGCGGGAGGCTCCTTTATTCAGACGCTTGCAAAGTATGAGTTTTTGATGGAGCAGCTGATCTCAAGAGATTTTAAAATCAAGTACAAAAGATCGGTGCTTGGTGTATTTTGGAGCTTTTTAAATCCACTTTTGATGATGACCGTCCAGTATGTTGTATTCAGTAAGCTGCTTGGCGTGCGTGATGCAGGAGTTCAGCACTATGCAATTTATCTGCTTTGCGGTATTGTAATCTTCAATGGATTTAATGATTGCTGTAATCAGGCAATGCGTGCAATTATCAGCAATGCATCTTTGATTACAAAGGTTTATGTGCCAAAATATATTTATCCGGTTACAAAGGTTCTGTCTGCAAGCATCAACATGGTGCTTTCAATGGTTCCGCTTCTTCTGGTTACGATTTTCTATGGTCTGTTTAATGGTTTGTATATTCGCTGGTCAATTCTTTTGCTGCCGCTTGCACTTATTTTTGTGATTTCTTTTGCAGTCGGCATGGGATTTCTGCTTTCAAGTCTCATGGTATTTTTCCATGATGTTGAGTTTTTGTGGGGAGTTATTTCTACCATGTGGATGTATGCGACACCGATCATCTACAGTACAGGTATGCTTGAAAGAAGTGGTGCAGGATGGCTGGCTAAGGTGATGCAGTTTAATCCTCTGTATCATTATGTAACGTTTGTACGTACTATTATTATTGATGGATGTTCTCCTGCAATCAGCGAGTATTTTATCTGTGCGATTTGTTCACTTGTCATGATTATAATCGGCGGCACAGTATTTAAAAAGACGCAGGATCAGTTTGTACTGTATATCTAAGTGTTTATAAAGATCATTACAATTCGAAGATTTTTGCAGGTTATGGAAAGGCATAGTTAATAAAAATGGCAGATGAAAATAACAGCATAATCCGCGTCGAAAATGTGTCTATGCGTTTTCGCATGGCAAACGACAGGGTTACGAGTATTAAGGAGATGGTGACAAAGATGCTTAAGCGCCAGGTGGAATATAAGGATTTCTGGGCGCTTAAGAATGTGTCATTTGATGTAAAAAGAGGCGAGGTAATCGGTTTAATAGGCCGAAACGGAGCTGGAAAAAGTACAATTTTAAAGATCATTTCCGGAATTTTAAAGCCAACAGAGGGAAGTGTTTATCGCGGAGGCGGTATTGTGCCGATGCTTGAGCTTGGCTCTGGCTTCGACTACGATTTGACCGGAAAGGAAAATATTTATTTAAACGGCGCGGTTTTAGGATATTCAAAGGAATTTCTTGAATCACGCTATAACGACATATTGGAATTTTCAGAACTCGGTGAGTTTATCAATACACCGATTCGAAATTATTCATCAGGTATGTTGATGCGTCTGGCTTTCTCAATCGCAACGGTTGTCAATCCTGAAATTTTGATCGTTGATGAGATTCTTTCTGTTGGTGATGAAAACTTCCAGAAAAAGAGTCACGCACGCATGATGGAATTGATGGCGGGAGGAACTACAGTTTTATATGTATCACACAATCTGGATCAGATTCGTGAAATGTGCAACCGTGTTGTATGGCTTGAAAACCATACGGTGAAGATGTTTGGCGATGTTAAGGAAGTGTGTGACGCCTACAGACTGTAACAAAAACAGATGCAAAGCTTCGGGCAGAAAGGATTGGTATGAGAAGTTCGTTAGATTCAGTGGTATATCTGAATGGAAAAGTGACTTGTGCCGGATGGGCGGCACCAGAAACGGCAGGAGATGAGGTGTGTCTTACCATTCGTAAGGAGGATGGAAGCATCCTTGATGCTCAGGTAAGCCGCGTAAAACGTGCCGATGTAGGACAGGTCGTTTATCAGGATGCGTCCTTTGACAAATATGGTCTTACATTTTCATTTGAGCCGGGTGAAATGACAAATTGCTACGCGGTATTTACAAGTAAGGAACATCCAGAGGATGTATTAGAGCAGCTTATTGACTGTCCAGGTCTTTTGGCCGCTTATCGCTATCAGCATGGCATTAAGGGGCGTATTCGCCGACTGCAGCGCGCAAAAAGCATTAAAGATTTCTGCCTTGAGGAAAAATATATAGATTTTGAACCAGAGGAAAAAAAATACGCGATCTGGTATGAGAAGCAGTATCCTGGGTTTGCTAAGCGCCTGAAAGAAAAGACTACTCATTTTGCACTTCATCCGAAGTTTTCAATCATTGTTCCGCTGTATCACACACCGTTAAATTTTCTGGACGATATGATTCAAAGTGTACAAAAGCAGACTTACGAAAATTGGGAGCTGTGCCTTGCAAATGGAAGCCCAGAGGATGAAGAACTTGATGCGCAGGTGCGTAAATATATGAGCAAAGAGCCTAGAATCAAGTACCGTAAATTGGAAAAAAATCTGGGAATTGCAGGAAATACGAATGAGGCACTGGCGCTTGCGACAGGCAGCTATACAGCACTTCTTGATCATGATGATTTTTTGTCACCGAATGCTTTGTTCGAATTTGTAAAAGCAATAAACGAAAATGGTGATGCTGATTGTATATACAGTGATGAGGATAAGGTAGATCAGGAAGGAAAGCTTCATTATTTTCCTCATTTTAAGTCGGATTATAATCCAGATCTTCTTCACACAAACAATTATATCTGTCACTTTTTTGCAGTGAAGACATCTATTATAAAAAAGGTCGGCGGTTTCCGCCCGAATTTTGATGGTGCACAGGATTTTGATCTGGTGCTTCGCTGTATTGATGAGAGTAAGAGTGTTGTCCATGTTCCAAAGATTCTCTATAGCTGGCGCTGCCATAAGGGTTCCACTTCTGCTAATACAGACAGCAAATCGTATGCATTTGAAGCTGGAAAGCGTGCACTGCAGGAATATTATGATCGTCATGGAATTGAGGCGAAGGTTGACAATACATTTTTACCAGGGTATTATAAGACAACGTATCTGTATACAGAGCGTCCTCTTGTGACAATTGTGATTCCTAATAAAGATCATACAGAAGATCTTGATCGCTGTGTGAGATCACTTCTTGCCACAAAAGAATATACAAATTTTGAGATTCTTATTATCGAAAATAATAGTGAGGATCAGGCAACCTTTGATTATTATGAAAAGTTAAAGAAACAGGATGAGCGCATACGTGTAGAGACCTGGAAGATGGATGATGCACGTCATTCTGAGAAGCATGGCTTTAATTATGCAGCAATTCAAAATTTTGCAGCTAAAAAAGCAAATGGAGAATATCTTCTTTTATTAAATAACGATACACAGGTAATTGATCCAGATTTTCTTGTAAGCATGGTTGGCTATGCAAGAAGATCAGATGTAGGTGCTGTAGGTGCAAAGCTGTTATATGAGGATGATACAGTCCAGCATGCTGGTGTTATAGTTGGTGTTGAGGGAGTGGCATTTCATCAGTTTTTGGAATACCCAGAGCATGATCCGGGCTATATGGGACGAGCTTCATTTTCACAGGATCTTTCAGCAGTAACTGGAGCATGTCTTCTTATTCGTAAGAAGGTGTATGAGGAAGTTGGCGGTATGGACGAGCATCTTGCGGTATCCTACAATGATGTTGATCTGTGTCTGAAGCTTCGCGAGGCAGGATATCTTGTTGTGTATGATGCATTTGCACATCTGTATCACTATGAGTCACGCTCAAGAGGCTATGAGGATTCACCGCAGAAGCAGGCAAGACTGGCAAGAGAAGCAGAATATATGAAAAATAAGTGGAAGCATGTAATGGGCAGTGATCCTTATTACAATAGAAATCTTTCACTGAAAAACGGTTATTACAAGCTGCCATAAGGCAGGATGGTATCAAACGCGAAAGGAAAAGCAATGGAATATTGTTTTGATTCGATATTTGTAAAAAACGGAAAAATATTTGCAACTGGTTGGGCTGTGTCATCTGTTGCAGAGAATGAGATAGAAATTACAGTTACCGATGAGAAAAAGGAACCAGTTGATGCAATCGTTACATGGGCAGCAAGACCAGATGTTGGTCTTGCTAAATATGGAGATCCAAAGGCGGGTCATGTTGGAATCTTTCTTGAGATTCCATCTCGCGGTCAGCATCTTGTAACAGTTCATTTTAATGAAAAGGATGCACAGGGGAGTGTCATATCTGAGCAGAGTCTTCCATTAAATCCGGCATTGATTGCAGCAAGAAAGTTTTTAAAGGAAAGCAAGGCACAGTATGTAAATACAAAGAAAAATCTTGTTTGGCTGAAAAAGAAGCTGACAAGAAATGAGTATGCTGATTACGATACATGGCTTCGTATTATGCGCGTCAGCAGACAGGAGCTTTTTGCACAGCGTAAAACAAAATTTTCGTATGCGCCGAAGTTCTCTGTTGTTGTTCCGCTTTATCACACTCCAGCAAAATTTTTAAAGGATTTGGTGCGCTCTATGATGTACCAAAGCTATGCAAACTGGGAGCTGTGTCTTGTAAATGCATCTCCTGAGGATGTACATCTGACATCACTATTAGAAAACTGGGCAATGAGAGATAAGCGTATCAGGGTGATTCGTCTTGAAAAAAATCTGGGAATTGCACAAAACACAAATGCAGGTATTGAGGCATCAACAGGTGAGTTTATTGCTTTCTTGGATCATGATGACTTTTTGGAGCCAGATGCACTCTTTTGCTACGTAGATGCACTAAATAAAGACAAGACAATTGATGTATTCTATAGTGATGAGGATAAGACAGATGAGTATGCAGCCCATTATTTTTATCCGCACTTTAAGTCTGATTTTAATATTGATTTGCTCCATGCAAATAATTATATGTGCCATTTTCTGGCAGTGAGAAAATCACTCGTAGACACTGTTGGAGGACTGAACGAGAAATTTGACGGTGCACAGGATTATGATTTTGTGCTTCGCCTGACGGAGAACACTAAAAAAATCTATCACTGTCCGCGCATTTTGTATCATTGGCGCTGCTCAAATCAGTCAACCGCAGCAAGCCAGGGAAACAAGATGTATGCGATTCATGCAGGAAAGGCAGCATTAAATGCGCATTATAAGCGTATTGGATGGAATGCACGTGCGCAGGAAGGTGCTGTTGATGGTTGGTATCAGACAAAGTTTACATTAAAAGAAGAGCCGCTTGTGTCGATTCTGATTCCTAATAAGGATCATACAGATGATTTAGATGTCTGCCTGAATTCATTTTTTGAACGTGCTGACTATCAAAATTATGAGTTTATCATCATTGAAAATAATAGTGTATTGCCGGAAACATTTGCTTACTATGAAAAGATTGAAAAGGAGCATGACAACGTAAAGGTTGTGTATTGGGAAGCTGGCTTTAATTACTCTGCAATCAACAACTTTGGTTTTAAGTTTGCAAAGGGTGATTATATCATGCTGCTGAACAATGATGTTGAGCTTATAACACCAGATATTTTCCAGAGTATGTTAGGCTTTTGCATGCGTCCTGAGGTTGGTATTGTTGGTGCAAAACTGTTATACAATGATCATACCGTTCAGCATGCCGGCGTTTTGGTAGGTGCTGGCGGACTGGCGGATCATGTCTTTAAGGGTATTCATGAGGATGATCCGGGTTACATGGGAAGAGCTATTTCTTCACAGGATGTGTCAGCAGTTACGGCAGCATGTCTTCTTGTAAAAAGATCAGTATATGAAGAAGTAGGTGGACTTGAAGAAGAGTTTCAGGTGGCATTTAATGATGTTGATTTTTGTCTGAAGGTAAGAAAAGCTGGTTATCTTGTTGTATATGATGCCGATGTAAAACTTTTCCACTATGAGTCAAAATCAAGAGGTATGGAAGATACGACAGATCGTTTTATCCGTTTTGGAAACGAGATGATGCTTTTAAATTCAAAGTGGGATATTTTGTCAACTTTTGTTGATCCGTATTACAATCCGAATCTGTCTTATCTGGAGTATTACAAAATCAACCATACCATAAAAGAAGCGCGTAAGCAGCAGCTGATTGCGCGCGGAGAATATTCAGCATCAAAAAAATAATTGTGGAAAGGCATGGGTAGCAGAATGGAAAAGAAAGTAACGATTGTCATTCCGAACTATAATGGAAAGCGTTTTTTAGATGATTGCCTTTCTTCATTGGAGCGTCAGACAAGCAAGGATTTTGAGACGCTTGTGATTGACAATGCATCGCAGGATGATAGTGTTTCTTATATAAGAGAACATTATCCGTGGGTAAAGATTGCAGTAATGAGACACAATCTTGGCTTTTCCGGAGGTGTCAATGTGGGAATTGGCATGTGCACGACACCATATGTACTGTTGTTAAATAACGATACACGTTCCTTCCCGAAGATGGTAGAGGAACTGATAAAGACAATGGAATCAGCTGATGATATTTTTTCTGTCAGCTGCAAGATGATTCAGTTTCATGACCATGAAAAGATGGATGATGCAGGTGATCTGTATACTTGTCTTGGCTGGGCATTTCAGCGCGGTGTTGGACAGCCTGTTGGTGACTATCGCGAGCCGGCAGAGGTTTTTTCGGCTTGTGCAGGTGCTGCTATGTATAGAAGAGAGCTGTTTGCAAAGATAGGATTATTTGATGAACTGCATTTTGCATATTTAGAGGATCTGGATCTTGGCTATAGAGCAAAGATTCAGGGATATCGAAATGTATATTGTCCGACAGCAAAGGTATATCATGTTGGAAGCGGAACAAGCGGTTCAAAATATAATAGTTTCAAGGTAAAGCTTTCTGCGCGAAATTCAGTGTATGTCAACTATAAGAATATGCCGCTGCCACAGCTTATTTTAAATGCACCGACATTGGCCGCAGGATATTTTGTAAAATGGTGTTTCTTTATGAAGATTGGCTTTGGAAAAGACTATGTCGACGGATTAAAGGAAGGAATCTCAACTAGAAAAAAATGTAAAAAGGTATTTTTCAGAGGAAGAGATATAAGAAACTATTGGCATATACAAAAGGAACTGTGGGAAAATACAGTTACGTATATTATAGAGCTGGCAAAGCGAAAACTATAAGCAGAATAGTTACGTTTTTCTTACAATTTCAAAATACAGGAAATTTGGGGTTGTACTTTTGGCAATTTTCAAGTATGATAGGTACGGCTTTTGGCAGTTTCTCTTTGCCAAAAGCTTACATGCTGCTTAAAAAGCAGTTCCTGAAAGGGTTTTTATGAATACAGGAAAACAACAAACCTATACGGCAGTAAGCGTTGTGATTGATGCAATTGTGCTGACCGTATCTTACGTGATCAGTTATCTGATCCAGTTTGCACTTCAAAATAATCTGGCGCCATTTGACAGCCGTAATTATTGGCCGCCGCTTGTGATTATTGTTATAAGTTATCTAGTGCTGTATGCGTTCTTCCATATATATGGTTCATTTCGCATGACAGGAAGAAGAAAAGAAGCAGTTTTAATCGGCAAGGTAAATATTATTGGCGCATTGATTTTATTTGCCGTATTCTTTGTAATCTCAAACACAGATGGCTACAACTGGATTGTTGGCTTTTCGCGAATGATGATTTTATGGATGACCATTTTAAATACAATATTTATGGTTGTCTGGAGAAATATATTCCGATTCATCCTGATGAAGCTTGGAAACAGCCGCTTCAACCGAAAACCAGTATTGATTGTCGGTTACAGTCAGGCAGCAGAGGCTTATATTGAACGTGTTCTGACGCATAAGCAGTGGGGATATGATATTCTAGGTATCTTAGATGATCATTTACACACAAATGAGTCAGTGAGAGGCATTTCAGTTCTTGGTCCAATAGAGTCTTTGGAGGAATATCTTTCAAAAAATATTGCAGAGAGCATCATCATTACATTGAAGCTAAAGGAATACGACCGTCTCGAGGAGATCGTTCATGTTTGCGAGAAATCAGGTGTTCACACCGAGTTTGTTCCAGATTATAATGATATCATCTCTACGAAGCCATATACGGTTGATTTTCTTGGACTTCCGCTTATCCATATACGCCATGTACCGCTTATGGAGGCAGGAAATGCATTTATAAAGCGTGCGATGGATATAGTAGGATCACTGCTTTGCATAGTCTTGTTTTCACCAATTATGCTGGCAGCTGCTGTTGCAGTAAAGTTAAGCTCACCGGGACCGCTCATTTTTAAACAGGAGCGTGTCGGGCTTCACAATCGTACATTCAAAATGTATAAGTTTCGCTCAATGACTGTTCAGAAGGCTTCCGAGGAGGTAAGCAAATGGACGACAAAGAACGATGTGAGAGTGACACCTGTTGGCCGCTTTATAAGAAAAACAAGTATTGATGAGCTTCCGCAGCTCTTTAATGTTTTAAAGGGCGATATGAGCCTGATTGGTCCGCGTCCGGAACGACCGTTTTTTGTCGATAAGTTTAAGGAAGAGATTCCACGTTATATGATTAAGCATCAGGTTCGTCCAGGTATGACTGGATGGGCACAGGTGAATGGCCTTCGAGGAGATACATCCATTCGTAAGCGCATTGAACTTGATCTTTTCTATATTGAAAACTGGAGTGTCAGCTTTGATATCCGGATTTTATTCTTGACTGTATTTAAAGGCTTTGTCAATAAGAATGCATATTAAAAAAATAGTACCTGTATAGATGGCAGGCTACAGAAAGGCATAATAAGAAAATGGCTGAAAAACGTTCCTCAATGAAAAACAAAAGAGAGCAGCAGAGAAAAAAGGCTGCTAAGGCAAGAAGAGTCAGACGAACTCTTTTGGTAATTACAGAGTTCCTTCTTGTCTGTGCACTTTCGATTTGCTGTTATGCAGTTAGTATTCTCAACACGATGCAGCGTTCAACAATTAACCAGAAAGAAATTTACGTAGCAACGTTTGCAAATAATGGAGATAATGATCAGCAGGAGGAGGCGCAGACAGCCACGACGGAGCCGCAAAGCAAGGAACAGGAAAAAGAGTCTGAAAAATCTGGTGAGCAGGAAAGTGTGCCGGAGTCTTCATCTGCGAAGCCTGGAAGTGTGATCAATGTAAGCGAGGTTACACAGGCTACGACAGTTGATGATATTTTAAGTCATCAGGAAACAGTAAATGGTTACTGGAATATTTTATTAGTTGGTGTTGACGCAAGAGATCAGGCTAATCTTGGCGGTGGAAATGGTGTTCAGTCTGACGTTATGATGATCTGCAGCATCAATGTAAAAACAAAGGAAGTTAAGCTGGTGTCTGTTTATCGTGATACGCTTCTTAAGATGTATTCAAGAGATGAATTTGACCTTGCAAACTCTGAGTTTGCAAAGGGAAGCGACACTGATATGATCAGTATGATCAATATGAATCTTGATCTTCAGATTCAGGATGTTGTTGTAGTTAACTGGGCAGCTCTTATTCGTGTTATTGATGCAATCGGCGGCATTTATCTTGATATTACGCCGGAAGAGGTTGAAAAGGGATATATTACAGGTTACATCACGGAGATCGAGGAGGCAACAGGTATCTGGCAGCCGCAGCTGACACAGGCAGGTTATCAGCTTTGTAATGGTGTATATGCAGTTGCATATTGTCGTAACCGTTATACGACAGGTATGGACATGGGAAGAACAAGCCGTCAGCGTGAAGTAATAGATAAGATGCTTCAGCAGGCAAAGGTAGCATCACCGTCAGCACTTCTTACAGCAGTGCGCTATGCGTGTCCAAATATCAATACAACGCTGTCAAATGATGAATTGTTTGCTCTGGCAGCAGATGTAAACAGCTATAGCATTATTGATACAGAAGGATTTCCATATACGTATGATTTGTCACTTGGAACGCTTGGTGTATTTGGCGTAAAGGATTCACTAGTCTGCACTGATCTTGCAGGAGATGTAAAGAAGCTTCACACATATTTGTTTGGCGATGATGGATATGAACCATCACAGACAGTAAAAGACATTAGCTATACCATTCAGAAAGCATTTGGAGTCGGACAGTAAATACAGAAACTAAAAAGCCTTGTATATCACAAATATGTGGTATGCAGGGCTTTTTTTCACGAATGCTTAAAGAAAAGTACACAATTTAAACACAGATCACTGATAGTATATAGACATAACAAAGAAACAAAGCCAAGCTAAATGCAAGGCTTATTATATAGGAGGTTCTATTATGATGTATCCAGAAACCAATTTTAATTATGACAACAATAATGAAAATAAAGGAAATAGAAAGCAGAGAAGACAAAATAAGTCAAGAAGAAATCTGCACAAGGCAGCAGCAGTTCTTGCAGGTGTAGCAGTTATTGGCGGAAGCTTCTGGGGCGGATCACTTTTGAATCAGAACACAGAAAATACCGTTCAGGCAGCATCCACAATGAATCTTTCAAAGGATGAGACAACACCTGATATTGTGGCATCTTCCCTTACTGATTATTCAGATCTGGCTGCACAGTGTCTGCCGCAGGTTGTTTCTGTAACAAATGTAATCGAAGTTACCAGTACATCAAACGGCGGTTCTGATCTCTTTAATTTCTTCTATGGAAATGGTCAGAGTCAGAATCAGACATCCACACAGGAGTCTGAGGCATATGGTTCAGGTGTAATTATCGGAAAGACAGATGATGAACTTCTGATCGTCACAAATAACCATGTTGCTGTATATGACAAATCAGGCAATACAATGTATTACAGCTATACAGCTTCTACAAAGGAAAGAAAAGTCACATTTGTTGATGGAACTGAGGTTGAGGCAAACTTAAAGGGTGCTGATTCAGATGCAGATATCGCAGTTTTGGCAGTAAAGCTGTCTGACATTCCAGAGGATACTTTAAATGCAATTTCTGTTGCTACTATTGACAATTCTGATGACGTTAAGGTTGGTCAGGGTGTAATGGCAATCGGAAATGCACTTGGTCTTGGTCAGACTACCACATTTGGTCATGTAAGTGCACTTAATAAGGATGTAACTACATCTGATGATAATGTAACAAGAAGTATGATGCAGATTGATGCGGCTATCAATGCTGGTAACAGCGGCGGCGGACTGTTTGATGCAAACGGTCATCTGATTGGAATTAACTCTGCAAAGAGCTCTGGTGAAGGCGTAGAGGGCATGGGATATGCAATTCCGATTTCTTCTGTAGAGGATCTGATCAACAACATGATGAATCAGAAGACAAAGGTTCAGGTAGATGAGGATCAGAGAGGTTATCTTGGCATTCAGGGTGTTGACGTACCGACTGAGTATGTACAGAGATTTGGTATGCCAGAAGGCGCAATGGTAACGAAGATCACAGAGGGAAGCCCGGCATCTGATGCAGGACTGCAGCTGAATGATATCATCACCGCAGTTGATGGACAGAAGGTATCTAGTTTTGAAACACTTAGATCTGCACTTTCTTACTATGCAGCAGGTGAGAGTGTTACAATCACAGTTCAAAGACCAAACGGAAATCAGTATACAGAGACTCAGATTACTGTAACACTGGCAGATCGTTCAACTATCACTGATACTACTGAGGCAGATACCGAGGAGGGTTCTTCCGAAGCAGAGACTCAAGAACCTCAGGTTCAGATGCAGAAGGCACAGTAAATTTGCTTAAACATTGGCACATCAGCTTAGAAGGCTGGTGTGCCTTTTTTTGTCTCAGACATCCCACACGCGAATCGCCTCGTAAATCGCATTCGCCTCACCCCACCAGCAAGGTTACGATGCATCAGAAGCCTGAATACTACATAAAAATAGGTAAAGCCATAAAGAAAGAGTCTGGTATGTCCAAACAGTCAAAAATATACGGAACACTAGCAAATAAAATGCGGAGTATAGTAATGCTCTTGTCCATAGTAGTACTTATTTCCTGTGCCTTTTATATATTGGCAGCAGGAGAGTCCGAGCAAATTGTCTGGCAGAGGGATGAAAAAAAGGTCGCGATCACATTTGATGATGGTCCGGATGCTAAGACAACAGCGTTACTGCTTGATGGGCTTAAGGCAAGAAAAGTGCGTGCCACCTTTTTTGTGATTGGTGAGAAGGCAGAGCAAAATCCAGAGCTGATTTGCCGTATGAGTGAGGAAGGTCACTTAATTGGAAATCATACATATAGCCATGTTCAGCTGAATATGTTAAGCAGCAGTCAGGCATGTTCACAGGTAAAGGCAGCAAATGATGTAATTAAGGAGATTACAGGGCAGGAAGTTATCTACTTAAGACCACCGTATGGAGAATGGGATCATAAAAAAGATTGTCCGCAAAATATGATTGCAGTTTACTGGGATGTTGACCCTCTTGACTGGAAGCGCACAGATACGAAACAGATCGCAGCAGATATTTTGCGTCAAGTTAAGCCAGGGGATATTATTTTATTGCATGATATTTATAAGACAAGTGTGCAGGCTGCTTTTATTGTGATTGATGAATTGCAGCGTCAGGGATATGAATTTGTTACTGTTGAGGAATTGCTGTTTGTATAGTTGTTTTTTGCTGCCAAACGTGCTAAGATTGGATACAGTTCACAAAGAAACTTGCAAAGTGATTTGCCAGTCTCCACCGTGAATAGTAAAAATGGACAGGACAATGAGTATGGATTTATTTGATTATATGAGAGAAACTCAGCAAAAGGAATCACCGCTTGCGTCGCGTATGCGTCCAAAAACACTTGATGAAGTTGTTGGTCAAAAGCATATCATCGGGAAGAATACGATGCTGTACCGCGCAATTAAGGCAGATAAGCTTAGCTCCGTTATTTTTTATGGTCCACCAGGAACAGGAAAGACAACGCTTGCGATGGTGATCGCCAATACGACAAGCTCTGAGTTTACACAGCTTAATGCAACTGTGGCCGGAAAAAAGGATATGGAGGACGTAGTAAAGCGTGCAAAAGATCTGCAGGGAATGTACGGACGCAGGACTATTCTTTTTATTGATGAGATTCATCGTTTTAATAAAGGACAGCAGGATTATCTGCTGCCATTTGTAGAGGATGGAACAATCATTTTGATTGGCGCGACAACAGAAAACCCATATTTTGAGGTAAATCCGGCTCTGATTTCCAGATCCATTATTTTTGAACTGCACAATTTGGAAAAGGAAGATATCAAAGAGTTGATTGCGCGTGCTGTGAGTGATCCAGTGCGTGGTATGGGAAGCTATCATGCTATGCTTGATGATGATGCCGCTGAATTTTTAAGTGATGCTGCAAATGGTGATGCGCGCGCTGCATTAAACGGCATTGAGCTTGCTGTGTTGACGACAGATCGCTCTGATGATGGAATAATTCATATTACACTTGATACGGCGCAGGAATGTATTCAAAAGCGTGCTGTGCGTTACGATAAGAGCGGCGATAATCATTATGATACGATCAGCGCATTTATTAAAAGTATGCGTGGCTCTGATCCTGATGCAGTAGTTTATTATCTGGCGCGCATGCTGTATGCAGGTGAGGATATCCGCTTTATAGCACGTCGTATCATGATTTGTGCATCGGAGGATGTGGGAAATGCTGATCCTCAGGCACTTGTCGTAGCAGTTGCGGCTTCTCAGGCCATTGAGCGCATTGGCATGCCAGAGGCACAGATTATATTGTCACATGCAGCAACATATGTGGCATGTGCACCAAAGAGCAATGCTGCGTATATGGCAATTTCAGAGGCAATGGATTATGTACAGAATCATAAGACACCGCCAGTGCCGTCACATTTGCAGGATACACACTATAAGAGTGCAGGAAAGCTTGGTCATGGAGATGGATATAAGTATGCGCACGATTATAAAAACCATTATGTGAAACAGCAGTATCTGCCTGATACCATGGAAAATGAGCATTTTTATCGCCCATCTGAGAATGGATATGAAAGAACGATTGTGCAGCATCTAACTAAGCTTCGTGCAGAGGCCGAAGACGGAAATAATAAGTAAGAATCGGCTAAATTGACCGATTGTAATAATGAGAACGGACAGACGCAAAGGAAAAAGGAGAAAAAATGGACAGCAAACGAATTACCGCGTTGCGGGAAGTCATGAAGAGAGAGGGAATTGATTATTATTACATTCCAACAGCAGATTTTCATGAGTCTGAATATGTGGTAGAGTACTTCAAGGCAAGAAAGTTTATAACTGGCTTTACCGGCTCTGCAGGTGTAGCAGTTATTGGACAGGAAGAAGCATGGCTTTGGACAGACGGACGCTACTTTATTCAGGCAGCAGCTCAGATCGAGGGATCAGGCTTTGGCCTTATGAAGATGGGACAGGAAGGCGTTCCGACTGTTATGCAGTATTTAGATGAAAAGCTGCAGGAAGGACAGTGCATCGGTTTTGACGCAAGAGTAGTCAATACAAATGATGCAAAGGAGTTTGCAAAGATCGCAGCAAAGAAGCATGGAAGTCTTAAGACTGATAAGGATCTTTTAGATGAGGTCTGGACAGATCGTCCGGCACTTGTTCATCAGCCAGCCGATGTCTTAAAGGACGAATTTAATGGCGAAGCAACTGCTTCTAAGCTTGCACGTGTCCGTGAGCAGATGGAAAAGGAAGAGGCACAGTATCACATCATCAGTACACTTGATGATATTGCATGGATCTTAAATGTCAGAGGAAATGATATTCCACACGTTCCTGTTGTGCTTTCTTTCCTTGTAATTGGAAAAGAAAATGCAATGTGGTTTGTTGAGGAGAATGCATTAAGCGATGCAGTTAAAGAGATGGCAGCAGAGTGCGGCATTACCATTCGCCCATATGAGGATGTCTATGCATATGCAGCGACTATTCCTGAGCACAGCAGTGTTCTTCTTGATAAGAGAAAGGTAAATTATCGCATCACAAATGCATTGTCTGAGACTGTTCATATTGTAAGCAAGGCAAATCCATCTCAGCTGATGAAAGCCATCAAGAATGAGATTGAGCTTGAAAATACAAGAAAGGCTCATCTTCTTGACGGTATTGCCGTAACTAAATTTATGTATTGGTTAAAGAAGAATGTCGGAAAGATTCCGATGGATGAGGTTAGTGTATCAGACTATCTGCAAAGTCTTCGTGAGCAGATGGAAGGATATCGTGATATCAGCTTTGATACAATTGCAGGTTATAATGCAAATGCAGCAATGATGCATTATAAGGCAGAGCCGGATACGGCAGCAAAGCTAGAGCCGCAGGGTATGCTTTTAGTTGATTCAGGCGGTCATTATGACACTGGAACAACAGATATTACAAGAACATTCGTGTTAGGACCAATTTCTGATATCCAGAAAAAGCATTTCACCATGGTAGTTAAGAGTAATCTGAATCTTGCAAATGTTAAATTCCTCTACGGCTGCAACGGCATCAGTCTTGACGTAATCTGCCGTGAGCCGATCTGGAAGGAGAATCTGGATTACCAGTGCGGAACAGGTCATGGCGTAGGCTATCTGTTAAACGTTCATGAGGGACCAAACAGCTTCCGTTGGCAGTATCGTCCAGGCTTTGACAATCCATTTGAGGCAGGCATGATAACAACCGACGAGCCGGGTATCTATTTACAGGATCAGTACGGAATCCGCACTGAGAATGAGCTTATCTGCTTTAAGGGCGAGAAGAACCAGTACGGTCAGTTTATGGGCTTTGAGAACATTACATACGTTCCGATTGACCTTGACGGTATTGACAAGCAGTATTTAAGTGCAGAGGATGTAAAGCAGCTCAACGACTATCACAAGATGGTTTATGAGAAGATTTCTCCATACATGAC
>CAKQXY010000037.1 GCA_934292725.1 uncultured Lachnospiraceae bacterium | reverse complement strand
AATTATACAGGACTTTGCCTGTATGAAGGAACCTGGTATTATGTGAAGAAGGGTTTGCTTGACTGGAATTATACAGGTGTTTGTGACTATTATGGAACGACATATTACATAATAAATGGTGTTTTAAAGTGGAACTATAGCGGAAAGGTTACCTGTAATGGAAAAACTTATACTGTAGTAAATGGTGTAGTTAAGTAGTAGTTAAGTAGTAGATGAAAAAAAGACATGCTGCCTATCGTAATAAGGATGGGCAGCATGTCTTTTTCTTATTTGTTTTTGTTAAGTCCAATCTGTTCTTTTAAGGAGTTAAGCGCATCGGCGTATTTTCTTGAAGTAAGCATTGGGTTTCCTTTTAACAGGATAATCTTACGAAAATCCATACGTTTTGAGATAGCATTTTTCAGCTCACCTAAATATGCAAAGCGTTCTTTGAGTCGAATAACATCGGATGTTTTTTCCTTTGGAACAAGAGAGTAAAGCTTTTCGAGGTATTCAGAAACAGAAGCCTGAAATTCCTCAACACGAGAACTTTCTGGTTTTTTTATAGTGCCAAGCTTATCGCGAAGCGTCTCGCTGACGGAATCAGTAAGTACAGTAAAGCGTTCACGAAGCTTTTCTGCATCTGATTTTAGATTAGTAATAGATTCAAGAATCTGACGCAGATCCATAGCAGCATGGAAGGAGGAAGCAAAGTCGATGGCAAATACTATCGTGATTACAACAAGAGCACCAAAGCACACGTTTTGAGGAATCTTTTCCAACAAAGCTGATATGCGTGGATGAACGACGCGTATCAAAAGAAGTGTAAAAACACCCCATGCAAGCGAGGAACTTAGGCAGATATGTCCCTGTAGGTTAAACTTTTTGTCACTGTAATCCCAGTAACGCACCTGAAAAAGTGCTTCCATAACGACACCGGTAACGTACTCAAGCGCTGTGGCAGCAATAAGTCCAAGCAGAAAAATACCAATGTCGGACGATTGAACCGGGTAGGTGGCACAGAGCATGACTACAGCGCCGCTTCCATATATGGGAAGCATCGGGCCTGTTAAAAAACCTCGGTTCGTCAGCCGTTTTGTGAGAATAGATACATAGCTGGATTCCCAAATCCAGCCGACAAAGCTGTAGAAAAAGAAATACAGTAACAGATGAGCATAAGCAATCATAAAAACAATCCTCGTTTCTGCATAATCAAATATAGGTCAGGTGTGATGTAAACATCTAAGTTGTAACGCTTAAAGTGTAAATGATATTTCTTTTTATTGCAAGCATTTATAGCAAACACACGAAAGATAGTCAGGAAAATCGTAAACTGTATGATGTTCGAGTTTCCAAAATGAACCATCATAGAGAGAGATGGTATTGCTTTTACTAAAATCGTATGAGGAAGCTTTTGCATCAATACCTGTGCCTATAGCTTTTAAGAAGGCTTCCTTTGCCGTCCACAGGCGAAGAAACTCATGGTTTTGCATATCTCCTGAAGGAAGACTAGAAAGTAAATCAAGCTCATTTGGATGAAAAACATGGTGTGAAAGGACAGTTTTATGAAGCTTTTCAATGTCACATCCAACAGGCATGTCACTGACGGCAAGCATGACAAAGTCATTGCTGTGTGAGAGGTTAAAAAATGGAGCGTTTGCTACACTAGGTTTTCCAGATGCATTGTAAGAGACAATGAAGCGTTCTGGGTGTTTATGATAAATATGTTTCCAAAGAAGAAGTCCAGCTGCTGCGCAGCGCTTTTGATCAGATTCCAAACGAAAAGAAAACAGCTGCTTTCTGCGCTGCGGCTGCAGCATGGAAAGCAGCTGTTCGTCAATTACGATGTCACGGATCAGTTGGTAATAGATCTGAACAGCCATAATCAATTATCTCCCGAAGTAAGCGTCAATACCGTTTGCAAGACCCTGCGCAATTACAGCCTGAAACTCAGGATTTGCCATCTTTTGGTCCTCCTCAGGGTTAGACATAAATCCCATTTCTACGATTGTGACAGGAATAGTACACCAGTTGATACCTGTCATATTATCATCCTGGAGAACTCCCTTGTTTGCAAGACCTGTTGTGGAGCAATAAAAAGAAAGCATCGTAGAAGCAAGTGTGTTGCTTGCAGATATTACATCAGCAGACAGATAGGAATTTGCTGATGATGGAGCGTAAAACATGGCGCCGTTTACAGAAGGATCATTGGAGCTGTTTGCATGGATGCGGACAAAGATTTCAGCACCGCTTTCATTTGCGTATACAGCACGCTCAGCATTGCTCATAGCGCAGTCATTTGTTGTACGAATCATCACAACCTGATAGCCACGGTTTAAAAGCTCCTGTTGAAGCATTTGAGAGACATCCAAGTTTAATTGATACTCGGCAAGACCAGTAGATACGCCGCTCGTTCCAGTCGTAAGCTTAGCCTTCATTACAGAGGAACCTGGACCGTTTGGCTCCTGCTCGCTGATGCCTGCCTGCTGATGACCAGCATCAATGCACACAATATGTCCGTTTGAAGATGATGTGTTTGCATTTGATGTTTCGTTTGAGGCTGGCGCAGCAGATGCAGCGGCATCTGCCGCTGCACCATCTACCTGATCTGGAGAAGATACAAGAAAATCTGCTTTTACATAGCCGTCCATAGTTGCACTGTGAATCTGAACCCAGCCATTTTCTGCAAGAGCAAGGATTCTAACTTCCTCACCGCGATAAAGCTCACCAATCTTGTTGCCATCAGTAGAAGGGTAATCGCGGATATTAAGGGAATCGGTATTTACATACCAAATGTCACCTACAGCAAGTTCTTTGGAAACAACAGGGGCAGCAGTAGATTCTTCAGTGGAAGCTTCAGTGCTTTCTTCTGTAGAAGCCTCAGTGGATGCCTCAGTAGATTCTTCTGTAGAAGCTTGTGTGGCAGGTTCTGTTTGCAGTTCAGTTTGTGTTTCTGTCACAGATGAGGTCTGTGTGTTTGGATTATAATATTCAGTTTCTTTTTTGCATCCTGCAAGTCCAGATAAAAGCGCTGCAGAAAGCAAAAAAGCAGGAATGAAACGAGATTTTTTCATAATAAGTCCTCCTGATGCATAAGTTAACTTTATTGTACTTTGTTTCTAAAAAAAAAGCAAGAAAAAACACGGATTCATAAGGATTGAAAGGTTTTCTTAAGAATACTTGTAACAGCAGATAAAATGATGTAAAATAAAGCTGCAAAGAGCAAGAGACTTAGAGAACAGAAAGGTGTGTGGCTGAATATGGCAAGAGATGATTATCAGAAGGCGCTGAAAAAGGGTGAGAGAAGCTATGCAAGATATCTGTCGGAAGGAAAATATCCGTATTTGCAGGTGCTTGAGGAGCTTTTGTCTCATACGGATGTTGTGGCAGAGGAAGATCTGGGAATTTGTTCCATTCCATCGGAAATGATTGTGGGAACCTTTACGGCAGGAAGACGTACTGCATTTGCACCTAACTTTATGCCGCTGCTCGATGATGAATCGGAGTTTGCAGCCAAGTGGCAGGCTCTTTATAATGCTCATTTGGAAGAGGGAATACATGATCCAATTAAGTGTTATGAGTTTATGAACCGCTACTATGTATTAGAGGGCAATAAGCGTGTCAGTGTATTAAAGTTTTGCGGTGCACCTAGTGTGCAGGGTAATGTAACTCGTATTATTCCAAAGAGGACAGATGAGCCGGAGAACCGCCTGTACTTTGAGTTTCTGGCATTTTATAAGTGCTCTAAGGTTAATTACATTGTGTTAAGTAAGCTTGGAGGCTATAGGACTTTATTGGAAAAGCTTGGATTTGATGCAGATTACAAATGGACAGATGATGACCGTATGGAGGTTCGTTCTTTGTATGTGCGTTTTGAAAAGGTATATAAGGAAAAGGGAGGAGAACAACCGCCGATTCCGACAGCAGATGCCTTTTTGATGTATTTGGAGCTATATCCGTGTGATCCTAATCATGAGGAAAAGCTCCCATCTCAGATTAAATCAGAGCTTTTAAAGATGTGGGATGAGATTTTGCTTCAGGCAAAGGGAAATCCTTCTGAGATTAATACAGAGCCACAGGGGGCACCAAAGAAAAATCTGTTTGATTATCTGTTGTCTCCAGGAACAAAGTATTTAAAGATTGCATTTGTACATGATAAAAATCCACAGGATTCTGCATGGATATATGGTCATGAGCTTGGACGCATGTATCTTGAGGAAGAATTTAAGGGAAAGGTTGAAACAATCTCTTATAATGATGTTTCACAGGGAGCAGAACTTGAGAATACACTTGATGATGCAATTGCAAAAAAATGCAACATTATATTTACAACGACGCCGCAGTTTCTTGAGGGCAGCATAAAGACAGCGATAAAAAATCCAGCTGTCAAGATTTTAAATTGTTCTGTTGACACGAATCACCAGTGTATTCGTACCTACTATGCGCGCTTGTTTGAGGCAAAGTTTTTATCAGGACTTGTAGCAGGAGCATTGTGTAAAAATGGAAAGATTGGCTATATGGCTGATTATCCAATCTGCGGTATGATTGCTAATATCAATGCATTTGCGATTGGCGTGAAGATGGTTAATCCAAATGCAACGATTCAGCTGGAGTGGACGACAGTGCGCAGCAAACAGGAAATTCTTGAAGACTTTAAGGCAAATGAAGTAAATCTTGTGTCGTGTCTTGAGATGATTGTACCTAATTCCCCGTCACGCTATTTTGGACTGGTCAATATAGAAAAGGATGAGCCGGAAAATCTGACAGCTGTGATATGGAACTGGGGTGCGCTTTATAAGAAGCTTGTCGAGACGGTACAAAATGGTGCATGGGACAGTGCAGGCTCAGATGGTGTTGCACTTAATTATTGGTGGGGAATGTCGGCAGGTGTTGTTGATTTCATCTGCTCGCCGAAGGTTCCGGTAAAAACAAGGCAGCTGGTTGAGTTTATGCAGCATCAAATTATGGAAGGTGGCTTTAGTCCGTTTTCAGGAGAGCTGTATTCACAGGATGGTATTGTACAAAGCGATGACAATCGCTCACTGACACCAGAGGAAATTATTAACATGAGATGGCTGGCCGATAATGTGAATGGCAGTCTGCCGCATTGGAACAAATTAAATGAGGATGCAAAGGCTGTAGTTGAGGTTCAGGGTGTAGATAATATAGAAGAGTAGAAAAAGCGGTTATGAAAGCGCAGCGAAGTATAGCTGCGCTGGATTACGGCAGAGGTAGAGGTAAGAATGAGAATACTGGTAATTGCAGATATCGAGTCCAAGGCGCTGTGGGACTATTTTGATAAGTCGATGATTGAAAATGTGGATCTGATCGTTTCATGCGGAGACTTAAATCCAAAATATCTGTCCTTTCTGGCAACATTTACAAAGGCACCTGTGATTTATGTGAGGGGAAATCATGATGCAAAATATGAGATGACACCTCCAGAGGGCTGTATCTGCATTGAAGATGATATTTTTGAGTTTCATGGTGTGCGTTTGCTTGGTCTTGGGGGATCAATGCGCTACAAAGAGGGAAGTAACATGTTCACGGAAAAGGAGATGAAAAAGCGTGTGAATAAGATGCGTTTTAAGCTGCGAAAGAAAGATGGCTTTGACATTCTTGTTACGCATGCGCCGGCATATCAGTTAAATGACGGTGATGACATTCCTCACCAGGGATTTCAGGTATTCAGGGACTTAATGGACTGTTATAAACCACTTTTGTTTGTACATGGTCATGTGCATGCTAATTACGGAGGACGTTATAAAAGAGAGTGTAAATATAATGAAACACGTGTAGTGAATGCGTATGAACGTTATTATATTGATATTGATGATGAAGTGATTGGGGAAAATCGAAAAAAAAGAGGTCCGAAGACCCCTTTAATCGGAAATTTATTCCCTAAATGATTTATCGTCGTCATCTGGTGACGAAGAAGTTTTCTTTGCAAAAAACTGAAGAAGATAGATAACGATTGGGATAAAGAATGTACAGAATAAAGCACTGCATAAAAATCCCTGTGCAGTCGGGCTGTTAAAGAACGAAGCGATAAGCGCTGCGAGATAAAGTCCGACCAAAAGTATGATGCCTAAAATGGCAAGAACACGTTGTTTTTTTGTATATTTTGATTTCATCAAAAAGCTCCTAGTTTTATTCAAAGGTGATATTTGTCAGTTCAGGTGACTGAACACCATACACGATCATTCCGAAGGTGATATAAGAGCCTGCCGGGATGGTCGTGTTATAGTCTACTGGAATGAAAAGACGATTATTTCCAGAGCCGCCGATTTCACATGACCAATATTCTTTTGGTGAGATTTCCTCATTCCAGGTGATGCGAAAACGCCAGTTTGTTACATCAGAAGAAGATGTATTTGAAACAGTTACATCATAAGAGGCATACTGCATGGATGTGTCAGCCCAGGTATCAGTACGGCTTACAGAAACATTGCAGCCATTGCTAAAGCTCCAATAATCATCACTTGCATAAAGTGTAGTAGGAGTGTCGACAGCTGCTGTTGGAGTGGCTGCTGCCCTGTCATAAATTGCTGCATTATTTTGCTGATTCTGTAAAAACCATTGTCCGGAAGGCGAGTAATCATCAAAAGTCCAGTCAGATAATGATGTGCATGACGAACGAAGAAGGGCACAGGCTTCGTCTTTGTTTGAAAGATTCCAGTAAATGTAGCCAATGCCGTTTTCATTTAACAGTTTCATCCAGGTATCAGCGCTTGTGGTATCAACGATTCCGCTTCCAGAAGCCTCGGTAATGCCAAATTCGGATACAAAGACAGGAAGACCATTGGTTAGTGCAGTCTGCAGCTTGCTTTGCAGATCTTCCTTGTGGGTTGCCGCATAAAAATGAAGACTATAAAGAAGATTGGTGCGCTCAATTGGAGATGAAGAAGCAATATCCACATCCTGACTCCAGGTTGGGGTACCAACAATTACAATGCTTTGCGGTGCATACATACGAATGCGGTCAATCACGTCAACAGAGTAGCTTTTGATTTCGTCCCATGAGGTGTCACCGTTTGGCTCATTGCAGATCTCATACAAAATGTTTGGTTTGTCACCATAAGTGGAAGCAATCCTCTCGAAGAAAGAAAGGGCAGTTTCCTTGTAGAGATTTGGGTTGGAATCTGAAAGAATATGCCAGTCTACGATTACATACATATCCAACTGTATGGCAGCTTCAATACCGGAAGTCAGACATGCAAGCATTTGTTGTCTTGCAGTGTCATCGCTGACACAATAGCCGCCATCTTCTGCTGTGTACATGGCAAGGCGGATTGTGTTGATATTGAACTCATCACGAAGTTTGCGAAATGTATCGACATTTACATACTCCGGATACCAAGCCAAATTGTGTGTACTTATACCCTGAATTTGAAAGACAGATTGATTTTTGTCCATTACAAATCCAGATGATGAGACACTCAACTGACCATGTTCGCTGACAATACCAGCTGTCTCAATGGCAGAATCGTCTGTAGTTTCCGCCTGCAGCGTAGCTTCGGCTTCTGCTGCAAAAGAGGGACGCACAGAGCAAAGGATCATAAGACAAAGCACAAACATAAAAACCCCACGAGATCGGAAGGTGTTAAAAATAATATGTGCATCAAAATACATGATAGCACCTCCATGATAAAGTATAATGGGTAAGTGGTAATAAAGTAAAATCATTACAATCAATTCTATCATATAGCTTTTTGGGAGAAACACAACTGCTTTTTGGGAATTGTAAGAAAAAGTTAAATATGGAGACAAAAAAATGGAAGAAAATAAGCATTTTACGATAGACTGGACTAATTGCAGGCTGTGTCCGCGCGAGTGTGGTGCTGACCGTACGCGTGGTTTTGGTGCCTGTAAAGTTGGAAACACAATAACGGCAGCAAGAGCTGCACTTCATATGTGGGAGGAGCCATGCATCTCTGGTGAGGAAGGATCAGGAGCTGTATTTTTTTCAGGCTGTAATTTAGGCTGTGTATATTGTCAGAACAGAGAAATTGCGCTTGGTCATTCTGGCAGGACAATTACACAAGATAGGCTTTGTGAGATTTACATGGAGCTTCAGGAAAAAAAGGCGAATAATATCAATCTCGTGACGGCAGGTCATTATCTGCCAATTGTCATTGAGAGCATAAAGAAGGCAAGGAAGAATGGATTGACAATTCCGATTGTCTATAATTCAAGCGGATACGAAAAGGTTGAGGCGATTGAGGCACTTAATGGAATTGTGGATATTTTTTTGCCAGATTTTAAGTATATAAGCAGTGAGATGGCTGCGCGCTATTCCAATGCACCTGATTATCCAGAGGTAGCAAAGCGTGCTCTTGCACAGATGGTAAAGCAAACTGGAGAGGCAAAATTTGATGAGAGAGATATGATGAAGCGAGGTGTAATTGTGCGTCATTTGATTTTGCCAGGTCATATAAAAGAGTCAAAAAAAGCCATTCGTTATCTATATGAAACATATGGTGATCAGATCTATATAAGTATTATGAACCAGTATACACCGATGCCAGGAATTGAGAAGCGCTTTAAAAATCTTGGACGCACGATCACGCAGAGGGAGTATGATGAGGTTGTGGACTATGCGGTTGATTTGGGTGTGGAAAATGGCTTTATACAAGAAGGCGAGACGGCAAAGGAAAGCTTTATTCCGCAGTTTGATGATACCGGACTATAATAGTTGAAAAATACATACAAAACAGCTATAATAGATCAATATAAACAAAACACGATTGCTGTTTTGTATTCAAATGTGGATAATGTTGGAGGAAGTGATTATGGAAAGAATACGAATTGATCTGGTAAGATTAAAGACAGAGGAGGATGCGCTTAAGCGTTTCGGACGTCTGAAAGGAATGCCGGCAGATTATAATAGTGAGATTGAGGAGCTTCATGGTATTTTACAAGCATGGGACAAGCCGTTAAAAATAGAGATCGTTATAGGCGGAAATATCGGCCCATTTACAAAGCTTATGGAGATGCTAGAGGATGTAAGAACAACAAATAATAATTTATTGTTTGTTGTTATCATGTATATGGCGTAAGTCTTATCTTTCTAAAAGGGGAAAATTTTGGGGGAGGGATATAATCATGACACAGACAGAAATTGAAAAGTTAGTCAAAAAGCAGCGGGACTTTTTTAATTCTGGTGAAACTTTGAATGTATCGTTTCGTATAAGTGCACTAGAGAAACTGAGAGCATGTATTATAAAATATGAAAAAAAGATTAATCAGGCAATTCGTGCAGATTTAGGAAAATCTGCTTTTGAGAGCTACATGTGTGAAACAGGACTTGTTTTAAGTGAACTGACATATATGATAAAGCATACGCGCAAATTTGCAAAAGAACGGACCGTACACACACCGCTTGCACAGTTTCATTCAAGAAGCTATCAAAAGCCATCTCCATACGGTGTTGTGCTGATTATGAGTCCTTGGAATTATCCTCTTATGCTGACGCTTGAACCATTAGTTGATGCGTTGGCAGCAGGCAATACGGCTATAGTAAAACCGAGTGCTTATTCTGCAAATACAAGTGAGCTGATCAGCCGCATGTTAGGAGAATGCTTTGATGAAAAATATGTGGCAGTTGTCACAGGCGGACGGGAAGAAAATACATGTTTGTTAAATGAGCATTTTGATTATATTTTCTTTACAGGCAGTCAGTCTGTCGGAAAAGAAGTGATGCGCTGTGCCTCAGCTCATCTAACACCAATTACACTTGAGCTTGGCGGAAAGAGTCCATGTATCGTTCATAAATCAGCCGATATAAAGCTTGCAGCGAAACGAATTGTATTTGGAAAATTTTTAAATTGCGGACAGACATGTGTTGCACCAGATTATATTTACTGTGACAGCACAGTAAAAGATGAGCTTTTGAATGAATTAAAAAAACAGATACAAAAACAATATGGAAGGCAGCCATTAAAACGAAAACAATATGGAAAAATCATTAATGAGAAGCATTTTGACAGGCTTCTTGGTCTTATTGATTACAAAAAGGTTGTTGTTGGCGGAATGGCAAATCGAAGCACTTTGCAAATTGAGCCGACCATAATGGATAACGTGACATTTTCAGATTTGGTCATGCAGGAGGAAATCTTTGGACCGATTCTTCCAGTTTTGACATATGACTTTATAGATGAGGCAGTTGATACAATTCGCAGTATGTCACACCCACTGGCACTTTATATTTTTACACAGGATAAGTGCGCAGCCAAAAGTGTAATTGAAAAAATTGGATTTGGCGGCGGCTGTATCAATGACACGCTGATTCATCTGGCAACAAGCGAGATGCCGTTTGGCGGCTTTGGTGAAAGTGGCATGGGAAGTTATCATGGAAAAACAGGATTTGACACCTTTACTCATTACAAAAGCATTGTAGACAAGAAAACGTGGATAGATCTGCCCATTAGATATCGTCCGTATCACAATTGGAAGAAAAAGCTGCTTTGCTTATTTTTAAAATAGTTACGTGAAAGCCATTCACCTTCGGGTTAGATTTAAGTATTAACTTAGCCGTGAACTGTAGCTTTATTTATGCGAGAAATGTTAACTGAAAAACAAAAAGAGGTTGACAATTGAAACAAAAAAGAGTACAATCAATTCGAATTTGCCGGGAGGAGGAAAAAACATGGATATGCAAAAGCTGGCAGAGGAGATTATTGAAGGAAAGAGACTGACAAGAAAAGATGATCTGTCTTTTTTTCTGGACTGCGATTTAGATGACCTGTGCAAAGGAGCGGATAAAATCCGTGAGCATTTTGTAGGAGATAAGGTAGATCTTTGTTCTATCATTAATGGAAGAAGCGGACGCTGCCCTGAGGACTGTAAGTATTGTGCGCAGTCAGCTCATCATCACACGGATTGTGAGGTATATGGCTTTTTACCGGAGGAGCAGATTATAGAAGCCTGTAAGATGAATGAGAGAGAGGGCGTAGATCGTTTCTCAATTGTCACGGCAGGAAAGGCACTTACAGGTGAGGAGTTTGAAAAGGCTATTCACGCGTATGAGACGATGAAGAAGGAATGTCGCATTGATCTTTGTGCTTCAATGGGTTTTCTGACAAGAGAGCAGCTTCACCGACTGCATGAGGCAGGTGTGTCAAGCTATCATCACAATATTGAGACATCAAAACGTTATTTTCCGCAGATCTGCACGACACATACATATGAGCAAAAGATTGCCACATTAAAGATGGTAAAGGAAGAGGGCATGTATGTCTGTTCCGGTGGAATCATCGGTATGGGTGAGACGTGGGAGGATCGTATTGATATGGCGGTAAGTCTTTCTGAGTGCGGTGTCGATTCAATTCCGATAAACTCACTGATGCCGATCAAAGGCACACCACTTGAGAATCTTGAACGCATTTCGGAACCTGATATTTTGCGTACTGTTGCATTGTTTCGCTATATTAATCCGACGGCAGATATTCGCCTTGGCGCGGGACGTGCTCTTTTGACAAATGATGGAGAGCTTGCATTTGAATCTGGTGTATCAGCAACGATCACAGGAAATATGCTGACAACAGTTGCCTGTGCAACAATTCGAAGCGATAAAAAAATGCTTGAAGGAATCGGAAGAGATGTGACACCAGAGTATGAGAAGACTCAAAAAACAGCAAAGTAAGAGAGGTAATAAATAATCATGAGAAATGAATCTGTCAAGACAATGACAATGTGTGCAATTATGGCGGCACTTATGTGTATTTTGGGACCAATGTCCATCCCGATCGGAGCAGTTCCGATCTCCTTTACGAACCTGGTAATCTACCTGACTGTTTACCTGCTTGGCGCAAAGAAAGGCTGCATCAGCTATCTGATTTATCTGCTTCTTGGTGTGGTTGGACTTCCTGTATTTTCTGGTTATACAGGCGGTATTGCAAAGCTGGCAGGCCCGACAGGTGGTTATCTTGTAGGATTTATTCTGCTTGCCTTAATCAGCGGAATTGTTCTGGAAAAGACAAACAGAAACATTGTTTGGAGCTTTGTTGGTATGGTAGCAGGAACAGCAATTGCTTATCTGTTTGGAACAGTTTGGTTTGTAATCCAGGCACAGTGTACAGTAAGCTATGCACTCAGCGTATGTGTAATGCCATTCATCCCATTTGATTTACTCAAGATGGTAATTGCTATTGCACTGGGTAAGGTTGTTTTTATAGCATTAAGGAGAAGCAGCCTGCTTCCGGCATAACTAGTAGAATAGACATAATTAAAAATTAAAAAAATAAAAATAGTTAATTACACTCCCTCATGACTTTTAAATAAGCCACGGGGGAGTTTTTTCATCATTGTTTTTCTATTTTTGCTGTGCTATGATAGGAGAAATGGGAAAATAATGGGGATAAGAATAGGGACAAGAATAGGGCCAGTGTACCCAGTAAAAAAGCCACTGTCCCTGTCCACATGGAAACAAGGAGGTAACGAAAAAAAAGATGCAGGCATATTTATTTGTACATTTTAGAGAGAAGACAACGCCGGATGGAGAGCAGGTCTACTTTGGCGTAAGCAAAGACGGCTTTAACTGGGAAGAGGTAAACGGCGGTGCGCCAGTTCTTTGGGCTTATTATGGTGATAAGGGAGTGCGTGATTTTACTGTAACGCGCTGCAAAGATCCACAGACAGGAAAGGAAAAATTTGTTATCTTGGCAACAGATTTAAGTTTGTCTTATGGAATGCGCGGACAGTATCATCATTCATGGGATGAGATCGGTCATAACGGAAGTAAAAGCCTTGCAATATGGGAGTCAGATGATCTTGTAAACTGGACGGAGCAGCGTCTTGCAAAGATTGGAGACGAACAGTTTGGCTGTTTGTGGGCACCAGATGTTATTTATGATAAAAAGGCAGGCGATTATGTTGTGCACTGGTCTTCTTCACATGCAAGAAATAATTATGGTGAAAAGGCAATTTTTTATAGCCGCACAAAGGATTTTAAGGAATTTTCAAAGCCGGAAATTTTGTATGAGTGGAAAGAACATGATATAATTGATTCCGCACTTTATGAGGAAGATGGAAGCTACTATCTGTTTGTTAAGTGTGGTCAAAATCCAGCGCGTATCCTGCTGCTTCGTTCAGATGAAATCACTGGACCATATACAAGAATTGAAGCGTTTGATAAGAGTATGGAGGCCATCGAGGAAGGCAAATATGAGGCAGCAACAGCTGTTAAGTTAGAGGATGGCAGATGGTGTCTTTTCTTAGATTACTATGGCGTGCCTGGTGCAGGACAAGGGTATGTGCCATTTGTCGCAGACAGCTTAGCAAGTGGAAACTTTGTAAGAAGTGACGCTGCATTTTCGTTCCCATATGGTTTTAAGCACGGAACCATTCTTAAAATTTCTATGGAGGAGTATCAGCGCATTAAAGACCATGACTGGTCAGATAAGGGCTGGCAGTAAGCAGTACAATGAGTAACAAAAGAGCATTCAGCAAGGGGATGTATGACAGCATCCCCATTGCACTTGCCTATTTCGCAGTTGCATTTTCACTTGGAATTATGGCAAGAAAAGCAGGACTAACCCCATTTCAGGGTTTTTTATCAAGTATGCTCAACCATGCATCAGCAGGTGAGTATGCAGAATTTACTGTAATAGAGGCAGGTGCGCCTTACATAGAGATGGCACTCGTCATCCTTATAACAAACGCAAGATATCTTTTGATGAGCTGTGCGTTAAGCCAGCGTTTTGCACCAGATGCACCGCTTATCCACCGCGTATTAGTTGGCTTTGGTATTACAGATGAGATTTTTGGAATATCTATTGCAAGACCTGGAAATGTGAACCCATTCTATACTTATGGAGCAATGGCGCTCGCACTGCCGGCATGGTCATCTGCAACAGCAATAGGAATTGTTGCGGGAAATATCCTGCCGGCTTCTGCCGTAAGTGCGCTTAGTGTTGCATTGTATGGCATGTTTTTGGCAATCGTCATTCCGCCTACAAAGAAAAACAAGGTTTTAGGCGGTGTTGTTTTGATTAGTTTTGTATTCAGTGGCCTGTTTGCATGGCTTCCAGTCACAAAAACTCTGTCAGCAAGTATGAGAACTATCATTTTGACAATTGTAATAGCAGGGGCAGCCGCAGTACTGTTTCCAGTGAAGGACGAAACGCAGGAAGGAGAAAAAAACGATGCAGCATAATATTTATTTGTATATCATGGTGTCTGCGCTTGTATCCTTTGCCGTGCGCGCGGTGCCGCTTACACTGATCAGAAAGAAAATTGAAAATCCATTTTTGAAGTCGTTTTTATTCTATGTACCGTATGTAACATTATCGGTTATGACCTTTCCGGCGATTGTAGAAACAACTGCTGTGCCGATTGCAGGAGTGCTGGCACTAGCAGCAGGAATCATTGCCGCCAGAAAGGGTGTAAGTATGTTTCTAGTGGCAGTAATATGCTGCGTGATTGTGTTTGCGGCGGAGATGTTAATTTGAGGAATCCCTGCCTTTAAAATAATTTGCTTGAAATACAGGCTATATTTCGTTATAATATAGAGCGCAAAAGAATATGTGATGCAGTAAAAATCTGCAGTTAGGAGTTTTATGAGAAAGTATCAGAAGATGCAGGCAATTATTATGTGTGCAGCGCTTGCAGCGTCAAGCATGTCAGTATTGGCAGATGAGGTTAGCTATCCGCTTACATTAACTGGAACAGACGGCACTGAAATTACAATTGATGAGGAGCCTGAAAAGATTGTATCCATGGGACCGAATATGACAGAGATTTTGTATGCAATCGGTGCAGGTGATAAATTAGTCGGAAGAACAGATTACTGCGATTACCCGGCAGCAGTCAGCAAGGTTGAGTCTGTTGGAAGTATTTCAAATGCAGATATTGAGAAGATTTTAAGCCTAGAGCCAGATCTGGTTCTTGCCTCTACTCATTTTTCAGATGATGCAGTAAAGCAGCTTGAGGATGCTGGTGTTCCTGTTCTGTATCTCTATGATGAGGGCGATATGGAAGGCGTGTATGATATGATCAGTCTGGTTGGTGAGGCTGTAAACTGTGCAGAAGCAGCAGAAAAGACCGTTGATGAAATGCAGGCAAAGATGGACTATGTTTCTGATCGTCTGGCATCTGCTGATGAGAATCCGACAGTCTATTATGTAGTTAGCTACGGTGAGTACGGCGATTATACAGCTGGAGGAGATACTTTCGTAAATGGTATTCTGACAGCGGCAGGCGGTGACAACATTGCTTCAGATGTAGAGGGATGGTCATATTCCACTGAGACACTTCTTGAGAAGGATCCGCAGTATGTTATCTTAAATGCTTATAATGAGGAAGGCTTCTGCACAACAGATCCGTATACTGAGCTGAGTGCAGTAAAAAATGGTTTTGTAGAGACTATTGACACTAACATGCTTGATCGTCAGGGACCGAGAAATGCAGATGCTGTTGTAGAGCTGGCACAGATGCTTCATCCAGAGTGCTTCCCGACAGAAACCGAGTATCCGGTTAATGTAAAAAGTGGTGTTGTAGAGTACAATATCGAATCTTGCCCAGAGAGCGTTTACGCTGCAAGCGAGGAAGTTTTTAATTTGTTAAAGGAAATCGGTGTAGTTAGTGAGGATGCCGAGTATGAACAGAAAAGTGTTGAGGATGTTGTTTTAGAGGCTCCGGCAGTTGTTGTAGCAGATGCCGAGTATTCTGCTGAGGAAAAGGCAAAGTTTGACGATGCCAATATTCCGGTTATCTATGTTGATGCAGAGAATGATGAGAATGTAATCACACTTGGTCAGATCTTTAACTGTAATGCAAAGGCCGATGAGGTTTCTTACGTAAAGGCAGCATTAGCAAAGTAATGGAAAAGAAAAAAACATATTTGTATATTTATGTTTGCATGGCAGCTCTTCTTTTTGTGGGAGCTGCCATTTCCCTAAGTGTGGGATCGGCAGAGATTGGCATAATAGGGAGCATTAAGCTTGCGCTGTCCGGTATTCCAGGAATAGGCCAATTTGTGGATATATCAGCGTATAGCACGATGCAGCGCTATATAATTTTGCAGGTTCGCCTGCCGCGAGTTTTGCTTGCAGCACTTGTCGGTGCAGGACTTTCTGCAGCTGGAGGCGTGTTTCAGGGAATTTTTCAAAATCCGCTCGCTGATCCTCATATTTTAGGTGTATCCTCGGGTGCCGCACTTGGTGCAACGATTGCTATTCTTTTTGGTGTACAGGTGAGTGTCTTTGGGATAGGAACTATTGGTGTGTGTGCTTTTATTGGTGCGATTTTAACAATCATGCTCGTATATTTGATTGGAGGCATGAAAAAGGGAGCAAAGACAATAGGTATCCTTCTTACAGGAACGGCAATCAGTACACTTTTTTCAGCTGTGATGTCACTTCTTATGTCTCTTAATCATGATAAGATTGAGCAGGTATATCTGTGGATAATGGGAAGCTTTTCATCTGCAGTATGGGTGAAGGTTTGTTATGTGGCGATCTGTGAAATGATTTGTCTTTGTGTCTGCATTGTCTTGTCAAAGGATCTGAATCTGATGGCGATGGGTGAGGAGACGGCACAGAGTCTTGGTATCGAGACAGTGCGTATTCGCCGAATTTTGATTTTAGTGGTATCGGTGATGGTTGCCGCATGTGTTTCTGTCAGCGGTGTGATTGGTTTTGTCGGACTAGTGATTCCTCATATTGTACGCTTTTTGCTTGGTGATGATTATCGAAGAATTTTGCCTGGGTCAATTCTTGGAGGCGGATTTTTCTTGATGGTTTGTGATACGTTAGCGCGCACGGTGACTGCACCGGGAGAACTTCCTGTTGGTGTGCTGACAGCAATTGTCGGGGCACCATATCTAATTTTGCTGATCAAGAGGAAGTTGGCATGAGAAATTTCTAACGTTTGTGGGTCACAACCTAGATTAGCGGCGAACCGCTTTCATAGAGTACCCCCGTGAACAGCATAAAATCAAAAGAGAGGAGAAAACAAGCTTGAGTCGACAAGGAAATAAAAAAGAATCAGCATCAAAAATGGATTTGCTCAAATCAGTAGATATTGTAAGCAATCATATGACTTGGACTCCAGAAGGGATGGATCATCCAATTTTAAAAGATATCACGCTCACTCTTGAGCCAGGTCATATCTATGGAATTATTGGGCCAAACGGAGCCGGGAAATCAAGTTTTCTGCGTCATGTACTCGCATTTTTAAAAACAGAGAGTAAAGAAAGCATGAAAATTGGTGATGTGCCGGCTGACGATTATCCACGAAAAAAGCTTGCAAGACTGCTCTCCTTTGTGCCGCAGAAGACAGATATTGAGACAGACTTTACGGCAGAGGAGATAGTTATGACAGGGCGAACACCATATCAGGGACGCTTTGAGGGAACGTCCGCTGGTGATAAAGAAGCAGTTTATCGTGCTTTTTCGCTCACAAAAGCAGATAAGCTTAAGGATAAAAAATTTGCCGTCCTAAGTGGCGGTGAAAAACAAAAGATTGTGATTGCACGCGCAGTAGCACAAACCACACCATGGATGCTCCTTGATGAACCGATTGCAAGCCTTGACATTAAAAATCAGATTGAAATTATGAAGACGCTTTTAGAATTAAACAGACAGGAAGGCGTATCTGTGCTTATGGTGCTTCATGATATCAATCTGGCTGGAATTTATTGTGATCGCCTGATTATGCTAAAGGACGGACAAGTAATTGCAGCAGGAAATACAAATGAATGTCTATGTGAAGAGAACTTAAAGAAACTTTATGATATATCATTTTTTCATATGGATACAAAAAAAGGACAGCGATATTATTATGCTGAAGTATAAATGATGTTGGGGTCAAAAGGCATTTTGACCCCTTTGATACCAGATTGCTACGTGCTTTGCACTCTCGCAATCTTCAAAAACATTCGTAATCCGCTCATTTTTCTTTGAAAAATGGCTACTTACTCATATTTTTGGCGGGTCAAGAGTTCAAAAAACCTCTTGCAAGCAAGCTTGCATCGGCTTTCTGACCTTTTGACCCTGGTATCATATAAATAGTTAAAATAAAAGCTCACGATGAAAGTCGTGGGCTTTTGCTATACTGTGGAATCATGTAAAAAGCATTTGCTATAGGAAGCAATTATAACGAAACATAAAATCAACGTATTAACACTTTCTTTCAGAATTTGCTATACTTTCAACCAACAGAAAAGAAAACAAAAAGAAAACAAATTTTATCTTTTCTGTGCAGAAAGAGTAGGAGGAGACGGCTTCATGATTGAGTTTCAAAACGTAAGCAAGATCTTTAAAACAAAAGAGTGCGAAGTAAAAGCACTTGAAAATGTAAGCCTGACAATAGAGGATGGCGATATATATGGAATTATTGGTTTCTCAGGAGCCGGCAAATCGACTTTGATTCGAACAATCAATGCACTTGAGGTTCCAACATCAGGAAAGGTTTTAGTGGATGGAGAAGATATAAATGCACTGAAACAATCAAAGCTTCGTCAAAAGAGGAAAAAGATTGGAATGATCTTTCAGCAATTTAATCTTCTTGAAACAAAAACAGTGTACGAAAATATAGCATTGCCGCTTGTTTTAAATCACGTTCCGAAGGATCAGATAAAAAAGAAGGTACAGGAAGTTTTAGAATATGTCGAGCTTACAGACAAGAAAGACGTATATCCATCTAAGCTTTCAGGAGGCCAGAAGCAAAGAGTAGGAATTGCAAGAGCCTTGGCAACAGATCCATCTATTTTGCTTAGCGATGAATCAACTAGTGCACTTGATCCAAAAACGACAAAAGCGATCCTTAAGCTGTTAAAGAGAATCAATAAGGAGCTTGGCATTACGATTGTGCTGATCACACATGAGATGAACGTTATTCAAAGCATTTGTCATCATGTAGCTGTGATGGAGAGTGGAAGAGTTGTCGAGAAAGGAAATGTGCTTGACGTATTCAGTGAACCACAGCAGGAAATTACAAAGAATTTTGTAAAGACAGTAATTAATGACAGTGTTCCAGAACTTTTAACAGAAAGTATACGTTCTGAAAAAAAGAACAATAAGCTTTTGAAATTAAAGTTTCTTGACAGTGACAGTACAGAATCTGTGTTATCCGGTGTAAATAAGAAATTTGATGTAGAAACAAATATTTTATTTGCCAATATCAGTGAAATACAGGAACGAGTCTTAGGAATCATTATTGTACAGATCATTGGTGCAAAGAATGAAATTGAAGGGGCACAGAAGTATTTTTCAGATCATGGTGTTGGTTATAAAGAGATTTACATATAAGGAAGACGCAAAGGAGAAAAAATATGGCAATTGAAGAATTTCTTGGAATATCAAATGATAAGCTGTTAACATCATTTGCAGAGACATTATATATGGTTGGAATAGCCCTGATTATTGCAACGATTGTCGCATTTGTTCTGGCAATCGTGCTGATCTTTACAAGAAAGGGCGGGTTATACCAGAATGTGGTGATTTATAATATCATTAATGTGATAATTAATATTGTAAGAAGTACACCATTTGTTGTTCTTCTGGTTGCAATTATGCCGGTTACAAAGTTTTTAATAGGAACGAGAATCGGAGCAACAGCAGCAATTGTACCTCTTACAGTAAATGCGATACCGCTTTTGACACGCTTATTTGAAAATTCCCTTCTCGATACAGGAAATGGCATTTTGGAGGCTGCACTGGCAATGGGGGCAACACCGCTGCAGCTTGTTACAAAATTTATTTTGCCTGAGTCGCTTGGATCTGTGATTCTTTCACTTACAACTGGTATCGTTGGATTGATTGGTGCAAGTGCAATGGCAGGATATGTAGGAGGCGGTGGTATCGGAGCGCTTGTTCTTAATTATGGTTACAACCGCTTTAACTTTACACTTATGTATTCACTTGTAGTTGTACTTATTATTATTACACAGTGCATACAAAGCCTTGGAAATTTCTTCGCAGGAAAGGCTCGCAGAAAATAAGACAGATAAAAGGAGAAAATGATTATGAAAAAGTTTAAAAAAGGTGTATTGGCAATTGGAGTATTAGCGGCAGCGGCAGTAATTGCAGCAGGCTGCGGAAAAAAAGATGCAAAGACAACAAATGAAACAAAAAAAGAAAGTGCGGCAGAGTCAGCTGTTACAGAAAAAAAGAAATTAACATATGCGAAAGGAACAGGACCATATACAGAGCTTTTTGAGCAACATGTAATGCCGATTCTTGAAAAGCAGGGCTATACATTTGAGGCAACTGAGCTTACACTTCAGTATGCAGATGAAGCGATTGCAGATGGTGATGTAGATTTCTCTGTTGAACAGCACATTGCATATATGGATGCATTCAATAAAAATTATAATTCCAACTTAGTAGCACTGACACCAATTCCTACAGTTCCGGCATCTATTTTTTCTGAAACGCACAGCTCACTTGATGAGGTTGCTGATGGTATGAAGGTTGCAGTTCCGCAGGATGAGGGAAACATGGCGAGAGCATTTGTAATGCTTCAGGATATTGGATGGATTAAATTAAAGGAAGGCACAGACTATGCGACTGCAAGCTCTGAGGATGTTGAAGAAAATCCATATAATCTGGAGTTTTTGGATGTAAGCACCAGTATCATAGCAACTACACTTTCTGATTATGATTATGGTATCATTACTGGAAGTATTGTCTATAACGCAGGAATTGATCCGTCGACTGCACTGTTTAACGAAAACTTGTCCGAGAATTTCTGGCTGCAGGTTGTCGTAAAGGATGAAGATAAGGATACGCAGTGGGCAAAGGATATTGTAGCAGCATATCAGTCAGATGAATTTACAGATTGGCTTAAGGCAAACAACGAAAGTGAATATAAGAATCTCTGGGCAATCCCAGAATATTAAAAAAGGGAGACTTGCATTATGGATAAGATTGAAGAAAAAATTATAAAAATCATAGATGACAATAAAGAAAAACTGATTGCGTTTGCAAGAGATATCTACACACATGCAGAGCTTGGATATAAGGAATTTAGAACTGCGTCAAAATTTGCTGATGAGCTTAAGGCGCTTGGATTAGAGACGAAGGAAGGTCTTGCAGTAACTGGCGTAAAGGGCTATCTGAATCAGGACAAAAAAGAAAATGTGAGTCTGGCGTTAATCGGAGAGCTTGATGCACTTCGCATTCCAGAGCATAAATATGCAAACGCACAGACACAGGGTGCTCATTGCTGTGGTCATCACAGTCAGCTTGCCGGTGTGGTAGGAGCAGCAATTGCACTGACAGATCATGAAGTGGCATCATCATTAGACGGTCAGGTTGTATTTTTTGCAGTTCCAGCAGAGGAATATGGTGAAATTGAGTTTAAAAATCAGTTAAAGAATGAAGGAAAAATACGCTATGGCGGCGGAAAATGTGAGCTGATAAGAATCGGTGCTTTCGATGATATTGACTTGAATCTGGCTCATCATACAACGATAGGAAATGAAGTCGTGATAAGAAAGGGCAGCGGAAATGGCTTTGTAAGCAAAGTGATTCGCTATAAGGGAAAGGCCGCTCATGCAGCAGGAAGTCCTCATCTTGGCGTAAATGCATTAAATGCAGCAGCGCTTGGTCTTACAGCACTTCAATATCAAAGAGAAACATTTCAGGATAAGGATACAGTGAGAGTTCATCCGATTATGACAAAGGGCGGTGATCTTGTCAATGTAATTCCAAATGAGGCCATTATTGAGACACTTGTAAGAGCAAATAATACAAAGGCAATTCTTGATGCATCAGAGAAAACTGATCGTGCATTTTTGGCAGGTGCAGTTGCAGTGGGGGCTAAGGTTGAAATAGAGACTATGCCTGGATATCTGCCAACAATTCCATTTGATGCACCAGAGGAACTGGTCGAGGCGGCAAAGCTTGCAGCAGGCGACAAGTATAATGTGAATGTAGTTGATGCGACAAGCACGCCGAGCGGTGGTTCAACAGATGTAGGTGATGTACAGCATCTTCAGCCAGTATTTACCTTTAACACAGGCGGTGCAGTAGGAAGCGGTCTTCATAGTGTTGATTTTGATGTGAATGATGAGGAGCTTGCCTATATTGTTACGGCAAAAATATTTGCACTGACAGCTTACAGATTATTAAAGGGCGGTGCAGCAGCTGCAAAAAGGCTTGTGGATGACTACAAACCTATCTTTACAAAGCAGGAATATATTGACTTTATGGAATCTATGATAAGCAAAAAGACCGGCGGTGCACCGGCCTTCGAGGAAGAATAATATAGCAGTTTATCTAGCCAGCCAGCCGCCATCAACAGCAAGTGTAAAACCATTTACGTAAGATGAAGCATCGCTGGCAAGAAAGACAGCAGCCCCCATTAAATCATCGGAGGTTCCCCAGCGTCCCGCTGGAATGCGGCAAAGAATAGCATCATTTCTGTCACTGTCCTGACGAAGTGCAGTCGTGTTGTTTGTTGCCATGTAGCCCGGCGCGATTGCGTTTACATTAATATTAAGAGAAGCCCATTCATTTGCAAGCGCCTTGGTGAGACCCATCACGGCGCTTTTGCTTGCTGTGTAGGAAGGAACGCGTATGCCGCCCTGAAAGCTTAACATAGAAGCGATATTGATAATTTTACCACCGCCCTGTGGGATGAAGAACTCATTTGTTATAGCCTGAGACAGGAAAAAGACAAGCTTTTCATTTAAATTGGTGACAAGGTCCCAGCTTGCTTCTGTGACATTTACGGCATCTTCACGGTGAATGATTCCAGCGTTGTTTACAAGAATATCAACGCGGCCTGTCAGATTTTTGCAGGCATTTGCAACTGTCTTTGATGCATCTGGTGCAGAAAGATCTGTAAGTACTTCAAAGAAAGTACCGCCAACAGCCTCCACCTTTGCAGCAGTCTCAGCGCAGCTTCTTCGTGCAACACCGATGACAGTTGCCCCAGCTTCGGCAAAGGCTACGCAAAAGCCCTGTCCTAATCCAGTGTTTGCGCCAGTAACAACAGCAACTTTTCCATTCAAACGAAACAAATCTAAAATCATATCTTTTTTCCTTTCCTTTTTGTGTTTTTGCTTGTTATTACTATATTGCTTTTTAGAAGGAAAATATAGTATAATAAGCTCAATAAATAGCATAATCGAAGCTAAATTAAGGAGGAACGAAAATTACATGGAGCAAAAAACGGTCGTGGATACAAGTCTTCGCGAGCTTCGCCGTCATGGAAGTGATGATTTTCCAATTGGAATTTACAGAGATGACTTTTCAGAGTTTGAGCATGGGCAGATTGCATGGCATTGGCATGATGAGATTCAGTTTGATTACATTATAAAGGGAACGATTCTCGTGCAGATAGGAACTAGTGAATTTGTGTTAAGACCAGGGGAGAGTATTTTTATTAATACAGGAATGCTTCACCGTCTTGTTCCAGTAGATGAAAAAAAGCGTGAATTGATAAACACTGAGTCAGACAATTATGTGATTGATTCTTTTGTCTGTTCATGGAAATTAGCAGAATCTGATCGTCTTTCGCGTGCATACAGGGAGTGTGTGGCACCGCTGCTTTTATCAAAGACTGACGGATTTGTATTAAGCAAAGAAGAGTCGCAGCTTTTAAAAAAAATGGCTGAGCAGTACAGAAAAAAAGAAACTGGATATGAAATGGCGGTTAAAGGCTGCCTCTGTCTTTTATGGGCAAGTCTTGTAGAGAAGGGAATAAGCGCGGCGCGGCAGATACAGCCGAAAGAGGAGCGCGATCTGGCTAGAATAAAAGAAGCAATGACATATATGCAGCAAAATTTTTCATGTAAGGTCAGTCTTGAGGATGTAGCATATGCGGTTGCCATAAGTAAAAGTGAGCTGTGCCGCTGCTTTAGGCGTGTCTTAAAGGTCAGCCCAATGGAATATCTGATTCAATTTCGTTTAGAGGAAGCTAGTCGACAGCTGTTATCAACTGATAAAAGCGTGACTCAGATCGCGCTTGAGACGGGTTTTGACAGTCCGTCTCATTTAGGACGCTTCTTCTTAAAAGAATTTGGATGCACGCCCAGGCAGTACCGAGGGAGAAAACGTTAATATAGCCTTGATGTGGATGGCTTGTATTAAAAAAAATGAAATATAATTAGGAAAGGATATAACTATGCGTTTTTATATAGCAGACTGCCACTTTTATCATGAGGCACTTAATACAAAGATGGACAAGAGAGGATTTGCATCAGCAGAGCAGATGAATGAATATATGATACAGCGTTGGAATGAAAAAGTGCGTAGCTGCGACGAGACGGTGATTCTGGGTGATTTTTCATTTGGTGATGCGATGCAGACAAATTCATTACTTAAACAGTTAAATGGAAAGAAGTATTTGATTGAAGGAAATCACGATCGCTATTTGAAATACCGTAGATTTGATAAAAGTTTGTTTGAATGGATAGAGCCATATAAAGAAATTCATGATAATGGACGAAAAGTTATATTGAGTCATTATCCTGTTATGTGTTATAATGGTCAGTATCGGTTAAATGAGAAGGGGGAGCCAAAGACATATATGCTGTACGGGCATGTACATGACACAAGAGATGAGCTTCTTATAGATCATTTTATCCGAGCAACAAGGCAAACATCTTTTCTTGACTTTGAAGGTAAAGAAAAAATGATTCCGTGCTGCATGATTAACTGTTTTTGTGTTTTTTCAGATTATGTGCCTCTTACATTAGATGAATGGATAGAAAATGATCAGATGCGCAGAAGACAATTAGCAGAAAAGTTTTCAAATTAAAACAAAAATACATGTAATTATTGCACAATAAAACGAAGGGATAAATGGGGAAATGTAACAAAATATAAAAAAGAAATATGCTGTAGATTGACAATGATGAAAAATAAAGTTATATTGAAAATACTTAAACGATTGAGAAAGGGCGGGTGAAGTGACGATGGTTTCGTTAAAAGATATTGCAGCGGCCTGCGGCGTGTCAGCATCAACGGTCAGCAAAGCACTCAACGATCTGGATGACATCAGCGAAAAAAGAAAAGCGATGATCCGCCAGAAAGCGAATGAAATGGGCTATTTGCCTAATATGGCAGCCAGAGCATTGAAAACAAAAATGACTCACAATATAGGCGTCTTGTTTATTGACGACTATCATAGTGGTCTGACACATCCGTATTTTGCACCGGTTTTGGAGAGTTTAAAGACGGAGGTAGAAAATCTTGGATATGACATTACTTTTATCAATAAGAATGTAGGCGGACGAGAAATGTCATATCTGGAGCACTGCCGTTACCGCAACGTTGACGGTGTTGTGATTGCAAATGTAGATTTTACAAAAGAAGAGGTGGTTGAACTTGTAGAAAGTGATATTCCGGTAGTAACAATTGACCACGTTTTTAATAATTGTCCGGCAGTTGTGTCAGATAATATAAAAGGTATTAGGGAACTGACGGAATATGTAATAAGCATGGGACATGAAAAAATTGCGTACATACATGGTCAGCAAAACAGTGTTACCAAGGTGAGATTGGCAAGCTTTTACCGCACCATGGAGGAACATGGACTGCCAGTGCCTGATGAATATGTGCCAGAGGCACCATATCTTGAGGGAGGGGCAAGTGCAGAGGCAACAAAGAAGCTTCTTGCACTTAAAAATCCGCCTACCTGTATTCTATATCCAGATGATTATACGGCAATCGGAGGAATTGCGGTGATTCGTGAGGCAGGCTTGTCTATACCATCAGATATTTCAGTGGCAGGTTATGATGGAATTTCGCTGATTCAGCAGTTTCTGCCAAAGCTTACGACATATGCACAGGATATGTCTGGTATAGGAAAGGCAGCAGCACAGGCAATTGTAGATCAGATCGAGCGGCCAAAGAGTGCGCTTGTTGAGATGATTGTAAAGGCAGGAGCAGTAATGCCGGGAGCATCGGTTCGCTGCCTTAACGAAAATGAGTAATTAAGTGAAATAAACGAAAAGCGTTGAGAAAACAAGCTGGTTTGTTTCGAAAAACGAAAAGAGTTCGGAAAGCGTTTGCTGAAAGAACTCTTTTTTTGTATGCAAAAGCGACAACTTATACAATACTGACACAACTCACATCGAAACGAGGCAGAAAAAGTAGAAAAAAATATATAAAAATTTCAAAAAAGGTATTGCATTTTGGTTCAAAGTGTTGTATAGTTCAAGTATGAAAACGATTAAGTAATTTACGAGAGGGAATGACGCGGAGATTACGGAAAAGGAGTGAGAAAGGGATGAAAAATTTTCTTCATAACACATGGAAACACAGAGCCCATATCGTGATGGCTCTGCCAGCATTTCTTGTATTGCTGTTCTTTGCCTATATCCCGATGGGCGGTCTTGTAATGGCATTCAAGTCGTATGATTACACGAAGGGAATCTGGGGCAGTCCGTGGAATGGTCTCGACAACTTCAAGTTCCTGATTGCATCAAAGTCAACCTTCCTGTCGATGACAAAGAATACATTATTCTATTATGTGATCTTCACAGGACTTGGAACAGTACTAAATGTAGTGCTTGCAATTGCGATTGACCAGTGTGTATTTAAAAAGTGTGCAAAGACAATGCAGACAGTTATGATTATTCCAGTATTCATTTCTTATGCAGCTGTACAGTTTATCGTATATGCATTTATCAGTACTGATACAGGTATCTTAAACAATCTGTTTAATGCACGTGTTCGTTACTACACAACAGCAAGTTATTGGCCGGTGATTTTAACCATCGTTAAAATGTGGAACAGCGTAGGTTACGGTTCAGTACTTTATATGTCAGTACTTGCAGGTATTGATTCCTCATTATATGAGGCAGCAGAGATTGATGGTGCAAATCGTTGGCAGCAGATCGTGAACATCACGATTCCAAGTCTTGTTCCAATGATTACGGTTATGCTTCTTCTTTCAGTAGGAAACATCATGAGATCTGATACAGGTCTTTTCTATCAGGTAACAAGAAACAGCGGACAGCTGTATTCTACAACACAGGTTATTGATTCTTATGTACTGAATGCGATCTTTAAAAACTCGAACTTCGGATTCGTTGCAGCAACTACATTTTTCCAGTCAGTAGTTGGTTTGCTGATGATGCTGCTTGCAAATGGCGCTGTTCGTAAGATTGCACCGGAAAATGCACTGTTCTAATGAAGGGAGGAAATGTAGATGAAAAAGAAAAAAGATCTTGACCTTGCTCCTTCCAGAAGAGAGCGTAAAACACTCGGTCAGTACATATTGTTATTCTTCTTGGTATTGTACACTTTGTTCTGTGCACTGCCGATCGTACTTGTATTTGTAGCAGCATTTTCAGATGAGAAGACAATCGTACAGAATGGTTTCTCATTTATTCCAAAGAAGTGGTCACTTGATGGTATCAATGCCGTACTTAGATATGGAAAGCAGCTGGCAACCTCTTATGGTGTAACAATTTTTATTACGGTCGTAGGAACATTAGTAGGACTTTTGATCATGGCAATGTTTGCTTACTCAATAAGCCGCAAGGATTTCATGCTTGGTAAATTCTTATCTGTATACCTGCTGATTCCAATGCTGTTTTCAGGCGGACAGTTATCCTGCTATGTAATTTATACATCTATGTATGGATTAAAGGATAACATTGCACTTCTGATCTTACCGCTTTGTGTATCGACGATGAATGTTATTATTCTTCGAACATACATAGCAAACAGTATTCCTGGTGAGCTTATGGAGGCGGCCAAGATTGATGGTGCAGGCGAATATCGAACTTTCTTCCAGATCACACTTCCGCTGTTAAAGCCGTCTATGGCAGCAGTTGGATTTATGATGGCAACTGTTTACTGGAATGACTGGCAGAATGCACTTTTGTATATTACAAGTGATCGCAAAAAGCCATTGCAGTTACTTCTGATCAATATTCAGAAGAGTATCGAGTTTTTGTTAAATAACTCCAATGTTCCGGCTTCTGTTAAGGCAGCTATGGGCGGAACAATTCCACAATACTCTGCAACGATGGCAACAGTTATTGTCGTAATCGGACCGATTATGGTAATTTATCCATTCTTCCAGAAGTATTTTGTAAAGGGACTTACAGTTGGTTCTGTAAAGGGCTGACAAAGTCAATAAGTAAAGGGCATTTTCCACAGATATTTATTATGTGGATGAAACCAAATAAAAACCAAATAAAACCAAACATTATTAAGGAGGACACTTATTATGAAAAGAAAACTTTTTGCAGTATCAATGGCAGCAGCTATGGCAACCAGTTGTTTCGCAGGCACCGCTTTTGCAAGCGATAGTGAGCCAGTAACAATCAAAGTTACAAGAGCATGCTTCAATCTGACAAATCCAGATTCTGAGCAGGTAAAGAAGGTTCAGGATGCTATCAATGAGTATATTAAGGATAAGATCAATGTTCAGATCGAACTGACCGATATTGGTTCAGGTGAATATACCGATAAGGCAAATCTGGCACTTGCAAACAATGAGATTAACCTGCTTTGGACAGCTTCATGGGAAGCTACCATTGGAACAAATGATTTAGTACCTGCAAATGCAGTTTATGATATTACCGATCTGCTTCCAGGAACACCTCTGTATGAGTCTATGGATGAAGGACAGTGGGAAGCTACCAAATATGACGGCAAGAACTACTTTGTACCAGTTTATAAGGATAATACAGAAGGCTTTGATGTAATGTTCCGTAAGGATCTTGTTGACAAGTATGGCTGGGATATCAGTTCAGTTAAGACTTTGGCTGACCTTGAGCCGATGTTAGCAGATCTTGAGGCAGAAGGACTTAAGTATCCATATCTGTCACAGAAGACAGCTATGTTCTACAGATATTATATCAATGATTTTGATTTCTTTACCGCTGATTCACAGTCCAACTGGGTAGCAGTAGATCGTTCCACAAATGAAGTAGTTGATACCGTTCTGACCGATCAGTACAAGGAGTTCTGTACTTTAATGGCTAAGTGGGCAGAGGCTGGATATATCTCTGAGGACGAAGTAACAAAGACTACAACTGATACCACAACACAGACTCAGGATTGGGGTATTTCCTGGTGGACAGATATTCCTGTTAATGCAGAGGCAAACAGCCGTTATAATCAGGAAGTTGTAATGACACCAATCACTGACAGATGGGCACACTCCACATCTGCACTTGGTTCCTGCTATGCAGTAACAGCAAACAGCACACCAGAAGAAGCACAGGCTTGTGTTGATTTCTTAGGACTTCTGTATACTGATAGTAAGTTAGCAGATCTTTACACCTTTGGTATTGAAGGTGAGGATTTCAACTATGTTGATGGCAAGGTAGAGCAGACTGATGCTGGTAAGTATAATCACTCCATGTGGGAATCTGCATCTGCAACTATCGTAACACCACTGACAACAGAGCCAGATGATAAGGCTGAACTGTATAAGGACTTCAATGGTGGTGCAAATACTTCTTGTGCAGCTGGTTTCCGTTTCGATAAGAGTGCAGTAGCTGATAAGTATGCAGCTTGCCAGAACGTATTTAATGAGTATGGCTTCGCACTTGAGAATGGTGGTTATGGCGTTGATCAGATCGAAGATACAATTGCTCAGTATCAGGCAGCTCTCGATGAGGCTGGTTATCAGGACGTTTTAGCAGAGTTCCAGACTCAGTATGATGACTGGAAGGCAGAGAATGGTTCTGAGACTACTGATGAGTCTGTTGAAGAAGAGTCTTCTTCCGTAGCAGAATAATTATTGCTAGAATCTTTTTCTCATAAACTTTTTCTTTCGCAGAAGGTGGGGTGTACCAAACGGTGCGCCCCATCTTTGCTTTTTGATTAAAAAAGATCAATACGAATGATTAAAACAGTCACTACCATTTGCGTTGCAAATGTGTTAAGATAAAAAACGACAATGAAATTGATAAAATTTTTTTGAACATAATAGAATATAGCAAGAAAGGTTGATAATAATATGAATCCAAGCGAAAAGTATGAAAAACAGTATTTTATGCCGCCGGTCGTGACCTATGATTGGGTCAAGAAGGATGATATCGATCATGCACCGATCTGGTGCTCTGTTGACTTAAGAGACGGAAATCAGGCGCTTGTAGAGCCAATGAGTCTGGATGAGAAGATTGAATTTTTTAAGATGCTGGTAGAGATTGGCTTTAAGGAAATTGAAATCGGATTTCCAGCTGCTTCAGAAACCGAGTACCAGTTTTGCCGTACCTTAATTGAGCAGAATTTGATTCCGGCTGATGTTACGATTCAGGTATTGACGCAGGCAAGAGAGCATATTATTAAGAAGACTTTTGCAGCGATTAAGGGAGCACCAAGAGCAGTTGTTCATGTGTATAATTCCACATCTGTTGCACAGCGTGAGCAGGTATTTAAGAAGGATAAAGAGCAGGTTAAGAAGATTGCAATTGATGGTGCTGCATTGTTAAAGGAGCTGGCTGATAAGACTGATGGCAACTTTACCTTCGAGTACAGCCCGGAAAGCTTTACAGGAACTGAGATGGATTATGCACTTGAGGTGTGCAATGCTGTTTTGGATGTATGGCAGCCGACACCAGACAATAAGGTGATCATTAATCTTCCGGCAACAGTTGAGAATGCAATGCCGCACGTATTTGCAACACAGATCGAATATATGAATAAAAATATGAAGCACCGTGACGGAGTTGTTCTTTCACTTCATCCACATAATGACAGAGGCTGCGGTGTAGCAGCGGCAGAGTTAGGACTGCTTGCCGGTGCAGATCGTATTGAGGGAACGCTTTTTGGAAATGGTGAGCGTACTGGAAATGTGGATATTATCACATTGGCGATGAATATGTTCTCACATGGTATTGATCCGAAACTGAATTTCTCTAATATGTCATCTTTAGTAGAAGTGTATGAGAGAGTGACAGGCATGAGAGTTCATGAGCGTCAGCCGTATGCAGGAAAGCTTGTATTTACTGCATTTTCTGGTTCTCATCAGGATGCAATCGCAAAGGGCATGGCATGGAGAGAAGCAGGAAAGAGTGAAAAGTGGGATGTTCCGTATCTTCCAATTGATCCGAAGGATGTAGGACGTACTTATGATTCAGATGTTATTCGTATTAACAGTCAGTCTGGAAAGGGCGGCGTATGCTATGTACTGCGCACTAACTTTGGTTTGAGTCTTCCGGAAAATATGCGCGAGGAGGTTGGATATACTGTTAAGGATATTTCTGATAAGGCGCATAAGGAACTGACACCGGCAATTATTTATCAGATTTTTGAAGATCACTATGTTACAAGTAAGTCAATTTTCCAGGTCAGCGAGTGTCATTTCCGTCAGGAAAATGGAATTGTGGCAAATGCAACAATTCAGCATGGCCAGAATACACAAGTCGTTACGGGAACAGGTAATGGACGTCTTGATGCCGTAAGCAATGCGATTAAGAATTACTTTAATGTCAGCTATGAACTTAGTTTTTATGAGGAGCATTCGCTGACAAAGGGAAGTTCTTCAAAGGCAGTTGCATATGTTGGTGTTGTATGCAACGGAAGACGTTACTGGGGTGTTGGAATTGACAACGATATCATTAAGGCTTCAATTGAGGCACTGACAGTTGCGGTAAATAAGATTGAAGAGATTCAGAATGCACAGTTTGCCAAGGACAAAAGAATGGTTGAGATAATGAACTACATTCAGTCAAATTATTTAAATGTCACTCTTGAGGGACTGTCTGATAAGTTCTATTTGTCAAAGCCGTATTTGTCAAAATACATCAAAGAAAAATCAGGCATGACATTTGGTGAGCTTGTAAAAAATGTACGTCTGAAGAAGGCGAAAACATTGTTAAAGACGAGTTCAATGACTGTTGAAAGCATCGCGCTTTCTGTTGGCTATCAAAATGTAGAACATTTTAATCGCCTGTTTAAGAAAGCATTTAATATGACACCAGTTCAGTTTCGCAATAAAAAGTAACGTGGTAAAGTTACGCGAAAAATGCGACTAAAAATGTCGTTTGTACTATTTACTATGTACTAAAGATGTAGTAAACTCCCTTTCGTAAACGTTAGAAGAAAAAGGAGGGGTACGATGTTTCAAGTGGCAGAAGGCATTAAAGGTGTACATATTTTAGGGGTGGTTCAGAGCAAAGATGCATTGGAAGATTTGCTTAAAATCTGCCCAATCAATCCTCAAAGCAGATATGTATTGATTGAGGTGGGGATGCAAAAAGAGACGGTGCAGGATGTTTTGACAGGCCTTGGCATTGTGGGAACAATGGCTGGCGCACAGTATCTTCACGATGCGATAACATTTGCGCTTGAAGATCATGAATTGATTGAGAGAATTACAAAGTTATTGTATCCTCAGATTGCAAAGGTTCATAATACGACTCCGAGCCGTATTGAGCGCGCGATACGCGTAGCAATTGAACGTTCATGGTCACTGGCTAGTATGGAATATAAAAAACGCATATTTGGAGAGATGGCATCAGAAAACAGTACCAGGCCAACAAACATGCAGTATATTCAGTGTATTGTTAACTACCTGAAATAAAATTAAGTTAGCAAAAGCAGGATATTGACATTTCCTGTTTCTGGTATAAAATAAATATAATCCTTATGATGAATCTGTAAAATAAGAACTGACAAAATGGTCGGGCTTGATCCATACTAAAGGATATTTGACAGCATATGAGAAAGGAAGCAGACATTATGGAGAAGAAAAATCTGGATTGGAGCAGTCTTGGTTTTGGTTATATCCAGACCGATAAAAGATATGTTTCAAATTACAAAAACGGAAGTTGGGATGAAGGTACATTAACCTCAGATGCAACTATTACGATCAGCGAGTGCGCATGTGTTCTGCAGTACGCACAGACCGTATTTGAAGGTATGAAGGCATATACCACAGAGAAGGGACAGATCGTTGTATTCCGCCCGGATTTAAACGCAGAGCGTATGGTAAACTCCGCAAAGAGACTGGAAATGCCGCCATTCCCGCAGGATCGTTTTGTAGATGCTGTAAAGCAGGTTGTAAAGGCAAATGAAGGATATGTTCCGCCATACGGATCAGGTGCAACACTTTACATTCGTCCATATATGTTTGGAAGTGACGCTGTTATCGGTGTAAAGCCGGCAAATGAGTATCAGTTCCGTATCTTCTGTACACCGGTTGGCCCATACTTCAAGGGCGGCGCAAAGCCGATTACAATTCGTGTCAGTGATTATGACCGTGCAGCACCGAATGGTACTGGACATATCAAGGCTGGATTAAACTACGCAATGAGCCTTCACGCAATTGTTGAGGCACATGAGCAGGGTTATGCAGAGAACATGTATCTGGATTCTGCAACACGTACAAAGGTAGAGGAGACTGGCGGTGCAAACTTCCTGTTTGTAACAAAGGATGGAAAGGTTGTAACACCAAAGTCAAGCACTATCCTTCCATCTATCACACGTCGTTCTCTTGTATATGTTGCAAAGGAATATTTAGGACTTGAGGTTGAGGAGCGTCCAGTATACTTTGATGAGGTTAAGGATTTTGCAGAGTGTGGTCTTTGTGGAACAGCAGCTGTTATTTCTCCAGTTGGAAAGATTGTTGATCATGGTAAGGAAATCTGCCTGCCAAGCGGTATGGACGAGATGGGACCAGTAACCAAGAAGCTGTATGAGACATTGACAGGTATCCAGATGGGACGTATCGAGGCTCCAAAGGGATGGATTCAGGTAATCGAGTAATCTGTGTTTATGAGCAGAAAGCGAAATCGGATCGCAAATGTCTGATCTATCCAATGCGATAATTAATAAAAAGAAAAAGCTGATATTTGTTATCAAAAAGATAGCAGATATCGGCTTTTTTTAATGAAACGTGTTTATTATGACACTTGACGACACTTCACAAAAATGGTACTATCAGCAACAGTAATCAACTAAAAAATCGGCAGTTAGAGTGCATTAAAAAGGGCAAAATCTGAGCAGATAATAGGAGAATGCTGATGAAAACGATTACAAAAAGTGTGGGAAGACGCGGTGTGGGCCGCAAATGTGTGTAAAAAAAGATAGTGGAGGTAGGAATGAGAGAAGAATTAAGTGTGTGTGAAGCGCCAATTATGAAAATTATCTGGGAATCAAATCCTGACATTTCAGTTCCAGAGTTGGTGAAGCAGCTGAATGAGCAGTATGGAAAAGAGTATGCCAGAACGACAGTAGTGACATTTTTGACACGTATGGCAGGAAAGGGATATATTACAACGCAGCGCCGTGGACGTATTTCTTATGTACACGCAATAAAGAGTGAACAAGAGTATAAACAGCAATTGGCGCAGAAGGAAATTGAATTTTGGTTTCATGGAAGTATGGCAGAGTTTGCACAGACATTATGTGCAGCCGCTCCTCTTACACATGAGGAGTGCCAGAAACTAAGAAGATTGCTTGATTTGGTTGAGGTGAAATAATATAGAAATAATAATTACGGTTCACGGACAAGCCAATATTTACAGCAAAGCCCGAAGGTGAATGGCTTTCACGAGGAGGACACTTGAAGCAGGTCTTTCGTAGCATGACGCGTGAACCGTAACAATAGTAATAATGAAATGAGAGCTGTCATACGACAGCTCTTTACTTTTTAAGAATAATGAAGTAAAATGTCACTAAGAGTAGTTAATCGTTAAAGATTGACTGTTGTAGCAAGATGACTATCAACAGGAGGGAGGGAAATATCATGAGTTATACATTCGAAAAGCTGCGAGACATAATTGAATGCTTTGATCCCTGTATGGATAATTATCTGTATGTGTATGATATCATTCAGGATTTATACTTTATATCAGAAAGGGCACAGAAAAGATTTGCACTTACGTCTAATTGTTTTACAAATGCAGTGGAAGAACACCGTAAATTTGTATATTCAGAGGATTATGATGCGTTAAAGGTTGAGCTTGAAGAAGCTGCTCATGGAGAACGTGACAGGCATAACATGCAGTATCGCTGGCTAGACAAAGAAGGTGTTCCTGTTTGGATTAACTGCCGTGGAAAGGTGCTTAGGGAAGCAGATGGCAGACCACATTTTTTAATTGGTAGCATTAATGAGATTGGTCAGCAGCAGAAAGCAGATAATATAAGCGGGCTTTTGGGCGAAGCTTCTTTTAAGAGCCGGATGAAAGCGTTTGGAACAAAGTTAGTTGATGGATTTGTGCTAAGGATTGGCATTGATGATTTTAGCGATATTAATGAGCGGTTTGGTGTTGAGTACGGAGATCGTATTCTAAAGACTGTAGCAGATGATATTAGCTCTCAGCTGACTGGAAACCAGAAAGTATATCGCATGACAGGAGATGAATTTCTTATTGAGGACTTTGCTGAGTCGAATGTGTTTGGTATTGGACCAGACGAAAATGATGCAGATGAATTGTTTCATAGGATTCGAAACGCTGTAGATGAAAGTATTCGCAAAAGTGGTTATGAGGCAGTGTATACAATCTCGGCAGGAATTATAAGCAGTGAGAGTACGCAAGTAAAAGGCTATAAGGAACTGATGAAATATTCACAGTTTGCGCTTAGTGAGGCAAAAAAACGCGGAAAAAACAGAGCGTATCAATTCCAAATGGAAGATTATGAGAAATTTTTACACAGAAGGGAAATTCTTCGTTCCTTACGAGAGGCAGTTTCATTGGGATATCAGGGATTTGAACTATATTTTCAGCCAATTGTGAGAGCAAAGGATGAAAGCTTATATGCGGCAGAGGCATTGCTTCGTATTCATGATAAGAAGGGAAATTTTATTTCACCGGCAGAAGCTATTCCTATTTTAGAGGAAAGCGGATTGATTATTCCTGTCGGAAAGTGGATTATTCAAAATGCATTTTCTATGTGTACAGAGTGCCGTAAATATTATCCGGAATTTCGTGTGTCAATCAATCTGTCTTATGTGCAGATATTAAAGAGTCCCCTTATGATGGAACTAAAGCAAATGATCGAGTATTCTGGTATTAGCTGCAGCGGAATCATTGTGGAACTCACAGAAAGCGGCTATCTTGAAGGAACACCGGCAGTGCGCAGTGTATGGAATGATATGAAACAGCTTCGTATTCAGATTGCACTTGACGACTTTGGAACAGGCTATTCTAATTTAATGAATATCAGTAATCTTGAACCAGATATTGTAAAGCTTGACAGAGGCTTTACATTAAAGGCACTGTCACGCTCATATGAATATCAATTGATGCAGTATGTGATTGAGATGGTTCATAAGCTAAATCAGTATGTGTGCGTGGAAGGTGTTGAGACAAAGGAAGACCTCGAGAAGATTAAGGCACTGGGACCAGATTTGATTCAGGGATATTATTACTCGAAGCCGTGCTCGAGGGATGAATTTTTGAAGAAGTTTTTTGACCATTCTGAATAGTTACAAGCTTTAAAAAGAAATTGCTATTATATATAGAAGAAATACGGTTTTTTATAAAGATTGTATGGAGGAGAAAAATAATGAAGGATATGGTAACACTTGGAAGAACGGGTATTACTGTTAATAAAAATGGATTTGGCGCACTGCCAGTACAGCGTGTTTCAAAGGAGGAAGCGATCCGTCTTGTACATAAGGCATATGATGGCGGTGTGAGATTCTTTGATACTGCAAGAGCCTACAGCGATAGTGAGGAAAAGCTTGGGGCTGCTTTTGAGGGGATGAGAGAAAAGGTCTATATCGCAACAAAGACAGTAGCATTAACAGTTGAGGGCTTTTGGAAGGATCTGGAGACATCTCTTGCAACACTTAAAACAGATTATATTGATATTTATCAGTTTCATAATCCGGCTTTTTGTCCGAAGCCGGGCGATGGAAGTGGTTTGTATGAGGCTATGCTAGAGGCAAAGGCGCAGGGGAAAATTCGTCATATTGGAATTACAAACCATCGACTGACTGTTGCGATGGAGGCAATTGAGAGTGGATTGTATGAGACTTTGCAGTTCCCATTTTGTTATTTGGCGACAAAGAAGGATATTGAAGTTGAGGAGGCCTGTTCAAAGGCAGGCATGGGATTTATTGCAATGAAGGCATTGTCTGGAGGATTAATTACTGATTCGAGAGCAGCATATGCGTATCTTGCACAATATCCTAATGTTTTGCCAATTTGGGGTGTTCAAAGAGAAACAGAAATGGACGAGTTTCTTTCTTATGTAGAGAATCCGCCTGTTTACACAAAAGAAATTGAAGCATTTATAGAAAAAGAGAAAAAGCAGCTGTCAGGTGATTTCTGCAGAGGCTGTGGATATTGTATGCCATGTCCAGCAGGAATAGAGATTAACAATTGCGCACGTATGTCACTTATGATTCGCCGAGCACCATCAGCAGCATGGCTTGATGAAGCAGGACAGGCACGCATGAATAAGATTGATGGCTGTATTGGCTGCAATAAGTGCAAGGCAAAATGTCCATATGGTCTTGATACACCGAACCTGTTAAAGAAAAATTTAAAAGATTACCGTGAAGTATTGGCAGGAAAGACGGTGGTGTGAGGTGTTTCAACCCGGTAGGTTAATAAAGGGACGTCGGCGAAGTGTTTGTCGGCGTCACATTCGCCTCGGCCCTACTACATTGTGTATTTGTAAGTAATAGTGATAGTGTAAAAAAATGCAAAAAAACATAAAAAAGTAGTTGACAAACCCTTGGAAGGGTGGTATTATAGTCAACGTCGCTGAAAACAACACAGACACAACAAAAACAATTCAGAAACAATAATGAGAATTGTAACAATAATAAAAACAATTCAAAATCATTAAAAACAATGAATTGAAAAAAGTTGAAAAAAGTGCTTGACAAACGCAAGCGACTGTGATATATTAGATGAGCTGTCACTGAGACGGCAAAGA
>CAKQXY010000036.1 GCA_934292725.1 uncultured Lachnospiraceae bacterium | reverse complement strand
GAGGGCTTGACCAAAAGGTCAGGGTAGGAAATGGTAATAGGTTTGAGATGAAAAGTTTGTGTGCAGTTTTGAAGGTATATGAGATAAAAAATAAATTCCTTTAAGAGAGGATTGTGAGGATAATGCTTCTGATGAATAATCGAAGCATTGTTTTTGCATATACAATGCGCGAGTGGCTCAGTGGTGGAGCATCGCCTTCCCAAGGCGAGGGCCGCGGGTTCGAATCCCGTCTCGCGCTTATCTTTACGAAGCTTCCTGACGGTTTGCCAGAGAGTTTTTTTATTATAAGGGAAAAAGAAAAAAATCGGGCAATTGACGAGGGTAAATAAGGGAGAAAAAGAATATGGATGCATTTATTTGGATTTTGGACGTGGTTGGAACTATCGCATTTTCAATATCAGGTGCGATGGTTGGCATACGAAAGCGAATGGATTTGTTTGGTGTTTGCGTGCTCGGAGTTGTCACAGCCACTGGAGGCGGTATGACAAGAGATATTGTACTGGGAATAAATCCGCCGAGAATGTTTACCAATTCGACAGATGTTTTAATAGCCGCAGTCACAGCTATTCTCACGTTTATAGTAATTCATTATGCGAATAAGAAAAAGCAGACACATGTAGGCTTTCGTGAAATGTATAGCCTTGTACTTTTCGTAATGGATACGCTAGGTCTTGCAATTTTTACAGTAATTGGTATTGAGGTGGCGTTGGCAACGCGGCCTGATGCAGGCAGCTTCCTGCTTGTGTTTGTCGGTACCGTTACTGGTGTTGGAGGCGGATTGCTAAGAGATATGATGTCAGAGTCAATTCCGTACATTTTTCAAAAGCATATTTATGCAACAGCATGTATTGTGGGTGCAGTGATATGCGTTATTTTTTATAGGAAATTGAATATTTCGTTAAATATGTCTATGATAGTAGGAGCAATTGCAGTTCTTGTAATTAGAGCATTAGCGGCACAGCTAAGGTGGAATCTTCCAACAATTCATTTGGACGAAGAGGGAAAATCGTAATTAAAAAAGTAAGCACCATGGTGCTTACTTTTTTTTAGAGTGTTTGTATTCTGCCAGAATCAATAAAAAAATTCCAACAAACAAAACTAAAAAAGCATAGGAAGGAATAACTCGCAGTGAGTAATAGCTGATGGTCAGCCAGAGCAGAGCAATGATAATTAATATAAAGGCTGCCCAGTGCAGCATATTGAATCGTTTCATATAAGCTTCTCTTTTCTGTTAGCGTTACTTATAAAATATCATACTTTAATCAAATTGTAAAGCAAAGGAAAGACGCCATTTCTTAAGAATTATTTATGATTTGTAATAGCATTTTTGGCATATGCTGTTGTTACGAGATCATCGTAAGGCACTTTTTGTTCAAGCTCACCAGCATCAAGCAGGATATCCTGAAGCAGATCAAAGCTTTCCTTTGTGAAGATGGTATCATTTTTCCAAGTATCCTGCTCAAGATAACGATTTACAATGATGGTAATTGTTTTGATATCTGTCTCTGGAAATTGAGGCGCGATGACGTTTGCAATCTCTGCAGCACTGTGAGAATTGACATATTCAAGCCCTTTTTGAATAGCATTTGTAAAATGCTGTATTGTATCAGGGTGAGCCGTTAAAAAGCTTTTTCGGGCGCTGTAAGCTGTATAGGGAACGTACCCTGAATCAACACCTAGAGATGTCACTACGTATCCGTCGCCGGACAGTTCAAGAAGTGTTGCATGTGGTTCAAACTCGACAGTATAATCACTTAGTGACGTGTCAGATGAGAAGGCAGCTGCAGTAGAACCAAAATCAATATTTTGTATTATCGTCACATCTTTTTGCGGAGTTAATCCGTTTTTCTTTAAAATATATTCAAAGATCATCTCTGGCATACCGCCTTTTCTGCCGCCGATTACAGTTGATCCCTTTAATTGTGACCAAGAAAAGCTATCATTTTGCTCTCGGCTGACAAGAAAGTTTCCAGCCCGTTGGGTCAGCTGGGCAAAATTGACAGCAAAATCCTCATTACCTTCTTTGTACGTATAAATGCTGGCTTCGCTGCCCATAAAACCGATATCAGCATTTCCAGAAATGAGAGCAGTCATTGTTTTATCAGCGCCAAAGCCGGTGTCGAGTGTCAGCAAAATACCTTCCTCTTCAAAATAGCCAAGTTCAATAGCTGCATATTGTGGTGCGTAAAAGATAGAGTGAGCAACCTCATTTAATGTTACAGGAGTAAGATCCTTTTGGCTTTCAGTTGATGATGCAGTTGAAGAATTGTTATTTTTTGAAGAAGAGCAGCCTATAAGAGCGCAGATCAAGATAGAGAAAGCAAGAATAACAAGATGAAAAAGACCTGTTTTTAGTTTGCCTTTTATGAAAGAATTGTTTACAGAAAAATTGTTCATGGAAAACCTCAGAGAACTGTTTGTGATTAGAATATGCAGAAAAAAGGAGAAGCGTTAATGAGTGTTTTGTGGTATACTTATAACGTATTTTTTGAATAGTTAGAAAAATTGGCAGGTGAAAGAATATGAAAATTGTAGTAATTGATGGTCAGGGTGGCCGTATGGGAAGCGCATTTATTGACAAATGGATTAAGTCTGGCGGTGATCCAAAAGAGTTGATTGCAGTTGGCACAAATGCGATGGCAACATCAGCAATGATGAAGGCAGGTGCCGTGAAGGCAGCGACAGGAGAAAATCCAGTAGTTGTCAATACGTCAGGAGCTGATTTTGTAGTAGGACCAATTGGGATCATTGCAGCAGATGCGCTGCTTGGTGAGATAACACCAAAGATGGCACAGGCAGTGGCATCTTGTACAGCACAAAAGGTGCTATTGCCGGTAAATACATGTATGTTTCATGTGGTTGGTGTGTCAGATAATCGCTTGAGTGATAATATTGATGAAGCGATTAATTATATATTGCAAAATAAATAGCAAAATATTGTATTTTTTGTCATTTTGCTAGTTCCATTTTCGACAGATACTTGATATACTGGAATTGTTCTGCGGGTAAAAAGAAAGTAAAACTTATGTAAAAACCGCCGAACAAGTAAATCAGAGGCTTTGGCACAAAATGTGCTGAGTCAAAAGAATGAGAGGTAAACATGGGAGTAACATCCATATTGTCACTGTTAAGTGGCGTAGCGCTATTCCTTTATGGCATGTCGGTCATGGGCGATAGCCTGAAAAAGGTGGCAGGCAACAAGCTGGAGCTGATTTTGTATAAGCTTACCAGTACCCCTCTGAAGGGAATATTGCTTGGAACAGCAGTAACGGCAATTATTCAGTCTTCATCGGCGACAACAGTTATGGTTGTCGGATTCGTAAATTCCGGTATGATGAAGGTTGCGCAGTCAATTGGTATTATCATGGGCGCAAATATCGGAACGAGTGTCACTGGCTGGATCCTCTGTCTGTCCTATATTGAGGGATCAGGCGGCATTGCACAGCTTCTTTCAACAGCAACTATTTCAGCAGTTGTTGCCATTATCGGTATTATTTTCCGTATGGTTATGAAAAAGGACAGCTATCGCCATGTCGGTGAGATTATGCTTGGCTTTGCAATTTTAATGTTTGGTATGCAGACGATGAGTGGTGCTGTAGCACCGCTTAAGGATAGTGAGACTTTTAGAAGCATGCTGACGATGTTTACAAATCCAGCAGCTGGAATTTTGGTTGGTATTCTTTTCACAGCAGTTTTACAGAGTGCATCTGCATCAGTTGGTATTTTGCAGGCACTGTCCGTAACAGGCGGAATCAGCTTTGCTGTAGCACTTCCGATTGTTATGGGTATTGGTGTCGGTGCAGCATGTCCAGTTTTAATGTCTGCAATCGGTACAAATAAAAACGGTAAACGTACAGCTCTTATCTATTTGCTGAATGATTTATTTGGTATGCTGTTCTGGTCAATTGTGTTCTACACATTGAATGCGATTTTCCATTTTAAATTTATGAATGTTGTCATGACGCCAGTATATATTGCGTTGATGAACACTGTTTTCCGTGCAGCAACGATTTGTATTTTGTCACCATTTATTAAGTACATTGAGAAACTTGTTTACATTTTAATCAAGGATGACGAGGAAGATCTTGATGAGCAAAAGGATTTTGATCTTCTTGAGGAACGTTTCTTAAGTTATCCGGCAATCGCAATTGCGCAGAGTCATACTGCGATGAATGGTATGGCGAGAAAGGCACGTAAGAATTTATCCAGATCAGTGAGTCTTCTTAAAAAATATTCTGATGAAAAATATCAGAAGATTGAAGAAAAGGAAGTGCTGATTGATAAGTATGAGGATAAGCTTGGAACATATTTGATGCAGCTGACTGGAAAGGAATTAAGCGGAGATCAGACTAAGCAGGTATCCAAATTTTTGCATACAATCAGTGACTTTGAGCGTATGGGCGATCATGCACTGAATGTTGCCAGAACTGCAAAGGAACTTTATGATAAGAAGATTGTCTTTTCAGATGAAGCGCGATATGAATTAAATGTCCTAATTGCCGCAATGAAGGAGATTGTTACTAGCACAGTTCAGGCTTTTAGCCGTGATGACTTACAGATGGCAGCTAGAATCGAGCCGCTTCGTGAGCTTATTGGTATGTTGTGTGATGAACTAAAAATGCGTCATGTAGATCGTTTGCAGTCTGGAAAATGTGGAATTTCCCAGGGCTTTGCATTTAACGATTTGTTGACAAACATTGAGAGAGTATCAGATCACTGTTCCAATGTTGCTGTAGCGATGATTGAGCTTGAGTCCAGAAACTTTGATACGCATGAGTATTTAAAGAGTGTGCGTGAGATGAGAAATACTGAATATAAGCGTTACTTTGAGGAGTATGAGCAAAAGTATAGTATTGATGATTTCGAAGCCTGGTTTGCAAGACAGCAGGAAAAAGCAAAGATGAAGGCTCTATTAGAGGAGCAGCAGCCACAGCAGGGAAGAAAATCTAAAAATGCTGAAACGGCAGAGACAATCATTCCAGAGAACATTGATCCGTTAGAAGATCCGCTTGAGGATACAGAAGAAAATTAATATAAAAAAGCAGGTACCTGCAAATGGAGATAAATCCATACAGGTCCTGCTTTTTTGCTATGTGTAGTGACGGTTCAATGATTAGAAGTTTCTTCCACTGCCGCTAAAACCATCACTGTCAACGGTTGTTCCACCGCTGCCACCTCCACCAGAGGAATTTTCCTGTTTTTCACGCTTTACGCGGTGAGTAGTAGTGTAAAGATAATAATCACGTTTTTTCGTCAGATGGAAGCTGCCTGGCTCCATATAATCTGAAGCACTTGTTTTCTTAGCAGCTGTCTTCATAGAGGCCGCTTTTACACTACAGATGATAAGTGCAACGATAAATGCAATACCAAAGGACATTAGATACGGAAGGATACGTGAAAAAAAGGTTAGTTTTGCTGGATGATCAACATCAAATGGAACATTTTCACGCGCTTCTTTTAAAAAAGCAGAAATGAGATCTGCGAAAGTATTAAATGATTTGTTGTAATCTCCGTCAGAAAGACTTGGAACAACTTCATCTAAAATGTATTCACGTCCGTAATCAGTAAGTGCAGTATTACCATAGCCAAAGGCGATAAGTTCGGATCGGCGCTCTGCCATACTGACAATGAACATAATTCCATCTTTATCAGAACCATAGCCATAGTCACAGCGTTTATAAATAGCTTTTGCATAGTCATATACTTCATAGCCATTTGCATCCTCTAAAGTTACAACAACAACATCACACTGATATTGATTTTCAATCTTATCTAGCTTATCAGACAGAGAAGAAATTTCATCATTGGTTAGAAGTCCAGCACCATCATAGACGTCACCTGAAATCTCGGATTCATTTTCAATTACAATATCATCGAGATTAATATTGGTATCGGCAAAGATCGGCAGCGCCAGACACAAGCTAAGAAGCAGAGTGCATAGAGTTGCAAATAACGATTGTTTACTGTGTTTTTTATGTAAGATTGTGTTCATATGATCACTCCTTTCACGTTCAACGACAAATTAAAAGATGAACAGCTTCAGCAGAATGCCGAGCGGAATCGTGATACCGGCGAGAAGTCCAAAGAGGCGTCCCTTATCAATCGGAAGATCACCAATCATCTTGCCGGTTTGTCCATTGATGGCAAAATGGTAGGATTTGCCATGCCAGTTAGTTGTCAGCATCCATACAGGAAGGAGTGCATAGTCAACGCTGTTTTGTGTGGTGCTGATTTTGCTGGTACGCGGTGTCAGCGTTGTGTAGTCGCAGGTTCTGCGGATAGCTGCAATTGTTGTGTTTTTTACGCGAGCTGTTGCGCGCGGTGCACATACAGTAGCATCTTCATCATAAGTTTGTGCTGCATAGCCTGGCAGATAATCAGTATGAAAATCAGTGATAGCATTGTAATCAAATGGCTCAATTGCATCCATGTAGGCATCATCCATCTTCGATGAGCCATCAACAGGAATGTTGTTAAAACGAGCTTCGCCATCACGCAGAACAAGATAATGTTCTGTTTCGGTAACATCATAATCACCGTCTGTGTAATGATGTGTGCGTGTCGCATCAAAGGAAAAGCTTCCCTTGGATTCACAGCTGTAAAGCCAGAAAGGAACATAAATACCGCTGATTTCCTCAAGATGGTTTTCGGCTGAAAAAGCACGCGGAAGGAAAATTTTTCCCTTATAAAAGTTTTTCAGTGTTTCCTTTGCTGTTTTTTTGTCGACCTTAAAAGGAATCACGTAATTAGGGCGCTTAGCACCACTTAAATGGTCAGACAATACGACAGGAGAACCACAGTAGGCACAGGTAGAAGCAGCTGTTGTTTCATCAGTGACAAGTTCAGCACCACATGTAGGACAGTGATAGCTGCGCATACCCTGCTGCTCACCAGATGACCAGTTAGATCCGGCATCAGACGTATTCCAGCGTGCATTATCCTGATCAGTACCGGAAGGTGTATCGCTTAGAGCTTTCATTGCCTCAACATCAATTGAGGTGTCACAGTGAGAACAGTGTAGTTTCTGGGTTTTGCTGTCGAAGGTAAGTGCTGCACCACAGTTGGGACACTTATAGGTTTTAATCGAATCATCCATAGAAACCTCTTTTCCGTGCCGCTAAAGGCACTATTTTCTTATAATTATTGTACCATGGATGAAACTGTTTGTCTATAAAAAAAGAGACTGCGCATTTTTATGCACAGCCTCTTTTTCTTAATCCAAATATTTACAGATCCTCTGGCTTTACTGCAACAGTAATAAGCTCAAATGGATGATAGGAGATAACCTTGGTACTGCCTTCGATATCCTCGATGAGATTCATAGTCTGTACCTCAAATGGGAAAGCAATCTTTCCACGGCGTCCATCCTGTTCTGACAGACGAAGAATCAGATACTGTCCGTCCTCAGAACGCTTCATTGCCTGCAGATAAAGTCCACAGTTGTTTAAGGTGTCACGAAGAGCAGCAGGAACAGTGACATTTGACTTGCAAAGAGGAACATTATATTCCATAGCAGTCTTATTTACCTGTGCCTCTACAGCGTCACCGCTGTGCGGAAGGATTGTGTAGCAGAAGTCATGATGACCGATATCAGATGTGATATCAGGGCGGATAGTTGCACGAAGAAGACTTAAGGAGATCTCATCTTTTTCAAGACCAACGCCATATTTGCCCTCGTTAATGATTGCAATACCGCTTCCGCTTTCAGACATATCACACCACTTATGATGGCAAACCTCAAAGCGAGCCTGCTGCCAGGAGGTGTTCTTTGTAAGATCACGTTTTACAAAGCCGGCACTTGTATCACAAACGAGCTCTCTTGTCAGAACGTCTGGTCCAAAGTTTACTTTAACGAGCTTATGCTTCTCATCCCAGTCTACGACGTTTTCAACTTCAATTGCACGAGAATCAGCAAAGAAGCGAAGAATCATCTTCCAGGTACTCTTTTCTGTTGTGAAAGTAACAGCAAATTCAGCAGAGGAACCATCAGAAGATACAAGAGCAAGTGGCTTGTCTACGTTTAAAGCAACCTGAACATCTTTATAATTTGGCAGGATATCCCACGCATCATACATACCTGGGTTATCGGCATACAGATGAAGCTTGTTAAAGCCACAGCCTTCCTTAATCCACTCGCGGTCAAGCTCTTTGTCGTACAGACTTACGAAGCTTCCATCACTGGAAAGCTTTGCACGGTAGTAAGGTGTCTCAACAACGAGGCAGTTACATACATCACAGAACTTGGAGCTAAGCCATTCTTCTTTGGATGGAAGAGCTGCGACGGTGCCAGTGCTAAGACCAGCAAGTGCCGGAATACTCCAGAATCCCTTTACACCGTGACGAGTAACGTTTCCGTTTTCATCCTCAATGAAGGTGATTGCAGAACGAGTAAAGTTTAATGAGTTGAAATATTCATTGCCGGCAGTTGAAGCAAGCATTGCGTCAAGACGCTCGGAAACGTTACGATAATCATTCATTGCATCCTCATATACTGGATGAATATGAGAGCCTGGCAGGATATCGTGGAACTGATTTAATAAAAACTTCTTGTAGCACTCTGTCAGTTCCTCAGATGGATAAGAAGCGCCAGTTAAAGATGCGAGAGCAGCGCGAAGCTCTGCCTCACGAAGCTTAAATTCAAGAGTACGGTTTGCCTTCTTTAAATTAGACTTTGTGGTGAAGGTACCACGATGCATCTCAAGATACAGCTCGCCATCCCAAGTAGCTAAGTTAGTGTTATCCTTTAAATTCTTATGAAGGAATGCGTCACCGCCAGTTACTTCGATTTTTGGCATAACAGAAACCTTGTCAAAACGGCGAATCATTTCAAGCATTTCCTCGGTACATCCAGAACCGCCATCACCGTAGCCATACATGTTAAGTGTCTGACCGCCAGTTTCCTTATCCTGATAAGCTTCCCAGTTTTCCTGAATCTGGCTTGGCATGTTCCAGGTAATAAAGTGTGTTGGAGGAACGCAGGCATATACGCTGCTTCCGTCGATACCCTTCCAGATAAAGTTGTTGTGTGGGAAACGGTTTGTATCGTTCCAGGTGGACATCTTGTTAGAAACAAAGTAATCAACACCACTCTTTTTTAAGATCTGAGGAAGAATCCAGCTGTTTCCAAAAACGTCCGGAAGCCATGCATTGTCTATGGTGCGTCCAAATGCTTTTCTAAAGTACATCTGTCCATACAGACACTGACGGATTAAGCTCTCAGCAGACGGAACATTACAGTCAGGCTCGACATACATAGCGCCAACAGGTTCAAACTGACCAGCTGCAATCTTTTCCTTTAATTCAGCAAATAGTTCTGGATAATACTTTTCAAGTGTCTCGTAGGTGTATGCCTGTGTGTGAGTATATTTAAACTCAGGGTACTGATCCATAAGACGAAGCTGAATAAGAATAGTTCTTGCATTTTTATGTACAGCATGGATACGGCGCCAATAATAAGCGATATCAAGATGAGAATGACCAACTAAAGCAACATCACCACTGCCCTTGAAGTCTGTGTTAGAGTAGATATTCTTTTCTACATACTCAGCAGCCTGATCAACGCCTTCATAGGTGTCAAAATCAATGAAGTCAAGCGCCTTGCTCAGTTCACGGAACAAAAATTTGCGGTAGTCTTCATTAAAATACTCGCTGTGAGCGATATCCATAAATAAGATATAGTCATAAACAAGAGACTGTACATTATCACGGATAGTTGAAAGATAAGCTCCCTCGAAGATCTGGCGGCAGCCACGATGTGCAAGAGAGGCAGGGTTTCTCTCATCGTCCGGCTTAGAGCGGTTATATGCCTCAATTTCAATTGTAAGATCGTCAGAATCAATATATGGATTAAGCAGGATGCGTTCACGGTTCGGGTCAACGCCGCCAACATACTTTCCATTAATTTTAACGATCATCTCAGCTGCTGTATGAAGTGTAAAGTAGATGTTTTTTCCCTTCATATGTGCTGGAATCTGCACATGGCCGCGGATAAAGGCAGTTCCATCTGGGGTGAAATACATATCGTCTTTCTTTAACGGACGATATTCATCAGAATAATATTCGTATTGATCTTCTGAAATCTGTCTGGCATCGCGAATCTCAAGATCTGTAATTTCAAATTTCTCTTCATAAATGCCGCGCTGCAGCCATACAAAACGAAGGTCAGTCCATTCCTCCGGTCTCATACTGCGGCGGACAACTTTAACATGAGCCATAGTAAAATCCTTTCATATATGTAATTAATTATGATGCCTACGAATGCTTTGATACTTCGCATCTCTCGCAATTCTAAAAACATTCGGGTCTCAAGGTTACAAACTTCCTCATGCAAACATGATCAGCTTGCGACTTTGAGACTCTGGCATCACACGTTGTCCCAGAAGAATGGCTTCTTGCGGACAGCAGTGATCTCAACAGTTTCACCCTTTGCTTCTTTGATTTGCTGGGCAATCCAGTCTACGCAGCGGTTTAAAATCAGACATTTAGAACACTCGCCGCGGAAGATCAGAGTCAGTTTTTTATTTTCATAGGAGACAAACTCGACCCAGCCGCCATCACCCTGGAGCTTTGGAGCCAGAACATTTTCAATATATTCTTTCATGGCGTTATCCTTTCTCTTTATTAAAAATTGATCCTTATTTCTTGATGAAATCCTCACGCATTGGTGTAAAAACATCGCACAGAACACCAGCCTCAAGACATTCACATCCGTGAAGACTATTGGATGGCATTAAAATGCTGTCACCTGCGTTTACTACCTGAGTTTCTCCATCAATTGTGAAGGCGAAACTTCCCTTTACGATGTAAGTAGTCTGAACGTGTGGATGAGTGTGGAAATTACCCTTAGCTCCCTTTTCAAATGTGATCTCACACATCATAACCTGATCGCTATAAGCCATTACCTTGCGGGAAACACCTGGCTCACATGGTGTAGCAGTTACCGTATTGTTGTGTACAAACATAATGAAACCTCCGTAAATTGTAAATTTTAATCTGGATAAAAATCCTTTATGTTAAGTATACCATAAAAATTGACAAATGACAGGACACTTTTCAGGGAAAATACAACAGATTTTATAATTATGATGCTAGGGTCAAAAGCTCCAAAAGCCGTTCGTGCTTGCACGATAAGGCTTTTGAGCTTGGGACCCGCAAAAACATGAGGATGCAGCGATTTTCAAAGAAAATCAGCGAATCCGAATGTTTTTAGAATTGCGAAAGTTGCATAGCAACGGAGCAATTCGTGGGTATCGGTTGGGGGCAAAATACTTTTAGACCCCAACATCATAATTAATTTCCCCAAAGGCAATATTTTATAAAATCTTGAATAACGTCAGGATGATTTTTGGCGGTGCAGACAGAAAGAGAGGATCCGTCTGAGAGTGGAAGTTTAGACGAAACGTAACTGTCATCTAGCGAAATTCCAGTGCAGATTTTATTACCATTGCCGTCAACAGCTGTTAAAAGACGATTTTCCTTTTCAAGTTTTTCATATAAATCCTCAGAAAGAAAAGAAGAAAGATCAAGGCAGGCATTTTGTGCCGTGTAGTAGGAAAACATTTGAGGAACTGTGATTAAAACGTCTACCGTATCAGTTGCAAGAAGCGAGGTCAGCTTAATGTTTGATGCGGTGTTATAATACTGGTCATAAACTTCTTTGTTGCTGTCATCAACAGATAAAGAACAGTCAAAAATAGTGTTTTGCTTCCAAGTTTTGTCAAAGCCATTTTTTTCTTCAAATTCCTTTTGAACAACAGAAAAATCAGAGGAGAGAAGACTTGTTTCATTTACTGTTACGCAGTAAAGCATGGTATCCTGAAGGTTACGGTAGATGCATGCGCCTGCTTCATATAAAAGAAATATGACTAGAAAAAATGCAAAAATCTGGAGCTTATAATATTCCCAGATATACCATATACGATCTTCAATGCTCATCTGTTTTAATTTTTCAAGCTCAGTTTTAAAGGTTTTATTTGTATTATTTTGTTTCAATGATGTTCCTCCTCAAAATCAGGAATCGGATAAATAAAGGGGATCCTGATCTGTACAATATTTTCATAATATGGAATAGAAGAAAAGGTGATTTTGGCCGTTTCTCCGTAGAAAAATACGAGTCTTTGATAGACATTATTAAGACCAACATGCTTTTGTCCGTCTGTACCTGTGTGTAAAATTTGTGTCGCTCTTTCAATATCAATTCCTGCGCCATTGTCAATCACACGAAGATATAACCATGGATCATCACGGTAAACTTCAATTTTTATGGATGGCACATCGAGATAGCTAGAACTGTTGTCAAGTCCAAAACCATGACGAATAGAGTTTTCAACAAGCGGCTGAAGAATGATTTTTAATATTTCATAAGAAAGCAGTTCCTTTGGAATGTCGCTTGTAAAGCATATCTTATGGCTAAAACGGTAATTCATGATATTGACATAGGCCTGAACGTGTGCAAGTTCCTTTGAGATTGAAATCAGCTCGCCTCCAAAATTAAGACCAATTCGCATAAAGTCAGCTAAATTTTGAATCATCATGGAGGCATTTTTATTGTGATTACTGTAGACTTCCATATTGATATATTCAAGCGTGTTATATAGAAAATGTGGATTGATCTGCTCTGAAAAAAGTCGTATCTCAGCATTGTATTTGGCTCGACGCTCCTGTTTAATCTGTTCGATTTGCTGCTGAATTGTCTGATACATGGAATCAAGCGATTTACTTAGCTGACCAAGTTCATCTGACTGGGTTAAAATCTGACTTGAATCATAAGTCTGATTTTCAATAGCAGACACAGCACTGATCAATTTTGAGAGTGATCTGGTAATCAGATTGGAGGCAATCAGTGTACCAACAGTGATTGTCAAAAGTACAACTAAAATAGCAAGATACAGATAAGACTGAATAGTGTGAAGTGATGACAGCAGCTGATCCATTGAAATTAAATTGGCCAGACACAGCGATCTGTTTCCAATTCGGTTTAAAATCAGATAAGCATCTTTTTGCTCAATTGTAAGGGCATCCTTGCGATTTGGCAGAGGACGAAATACATCACTGTCAGGCAATTTTGTATTAGTTCTTGAGGCATCTGCGATAAGATTACCAGAGTCAAGCAGATAGTAAGATCCTTCTAAGCTTCGATTACTATAGGTGTGAAGAAAATCGCGAACCATTCCTGCATCAAGTAAGAGAAATAAAATGGCATCAGATGATTCAACGCTGTCTGCTACAATCACAATGGTCGTATTTTCCATATAAGTGAGAGGAATGGCAATAGGAATTACAGTCTGCTGATCTAAAAATGGGCTCATCTGCGCAGGAAGTATAGTTATACCGCATATGGATTCAGCTTGATTTCCAAGTGTATAGTCAGTAGTTGTAAAAAGCTTTTCACTAAAGCGGTGATAAACCATTCCTGTTTTGCTTGTAATTAAGGCAGAACGAATAAATGAATATGATACATACAGATCGTGAAGTGTATCCTGAAGATCACTGTTAAGTTTAGTGTAATCTTCATTTTTGCAGCGGCGTATTCGTGAAAACTTGTTCTTAAATTCAGTTGTTCCGCAAATATCAACAAATCTCGTTGTGATAGAAGAAAGTGCATCTTCAAATGCCTGCGCCGTGCTGGCTGTGTTATTTTCAGCACGTGTCAGTGCGTGTGATAAAAAGTAATTTCGTAAAAAGACCTGTGCCCCAAGGCTGATGAAAAGCAGGCTTGCCACAACAATAAATGTAGTGGCAAACCAACTTTTTATCATGATATGGCGTGAGGGCCGAAAATGATCAATAAATTTTTTTAATTGTTTCATCGTCATATAAAAGTATTGTAGTGTGGTCTGTACTATCGGTTTTGATAGTCAGAAGGAGAAATTCCAGTGACATTTTTAAAAGCTCTTGAGAAAGAGCGGTAGTCTTGATAGCCGGTCGCATAGGCAATTTCGCTGATACTAAGCCGCTGCTCTAAAAGAAGCTTTTTGGCAAGATCTGTTCGGGCATTCAGTACGTAATCACGGAAATTTTGTCCAGTTTTTGTTTTAAAGTAAATCGTAAAATAAGATTCACTTAAGTTGACAGTGGCAGCTACATCCTTTGCTTTTAAATTACTGCTGATATGGTTTTTTATATATTCTTTAGCAGTTTCAATAATAGGATCTGAGGATTTCTTTTGCCGTTTATAGCTTTCTGAAAGCGACAGAAAACCAGCTGTCAGCCATTCAATTAGTTCTGTGATTGTGTGACATAACAGCACATCATCTGGGCGTATAGGCTCTTCTGGTGAAAGTTCTGTGTGTTTTGCAAGAAAACGTACACGGATATTTGTCAGTACGTGAATACACATGCCACGGATAAAATCAGGCGGAGGCAGCGGTGTAAAAAAGAGCGAGTGTACAAATTGGGCACAACATTTTTTTATTTCATCAGGATCATTGCGCTCAATGCAGGCAATCATTGGATCATATGCAATCGACGAAGGAGAAAATGAAGGCTTTTGGCGGCAGACCATGGTATCGTCATATACATCATTTTCACGTTCATATATGTGATAAGATAATGCGCGAAGGGCGTCTGTGTAAGAGGTAGCAGCCTGCGCAGCCCGATCGGCAAGTGTACTGATTGCAGCATAAAAACGAATACCAGTTTGCTGCTTTAAATGGCAAAGTATACTTGCAATTGGTTCTTTGATCGCACAAAGCTCTTTATTTTGAGCGTCAGAAATAAGAAGTACAAGCTGCTTTTCACGAAGAATCCAGGCTTCAATAGACTGGTTGGAGAAAGCACTTATAAAAAGAGATTTTGCTTGTTTAAGAGCAGATAAAAGTCTGTCATTTGATATAACTGCTGAGCAGACAATAACGCGATAAGGAGTATCAAACAGCGTAAGAGAAAGCATTGTGCGGCGCCGCTTAATTTCACTGTCATCGCGAATCTCATTTAATAGAAGCTGATTCAAAAAGAAAATTTTAGAACTTTCCATCAATTCATCTAAATTTTTCACAGCAGAAGAATGATGATTTGAGAGAATCTCGGCATATTGACGAGATAGCTCATCCTTAAATTCTTCAATCTTTAACGGCTTTAAAAAATAGCCGTTTGCACCATAACGTATTGCCTTTTGAGCAAGGTAAAAATCGTCATATCCGCTTAAAATTAAAAAACGACAGGTGATTCCTGCAGCTTTAGTTTGGCGGATTACCTCAAGTCCATCAATTTGAGGCATTTTAATGTCAATTATAACAAGATCCGGGAGATAGCTTCTGATTAAATCAAGAGCCTCCTGACCGTTAGAAGCAACAGCTACTACCTTAGCATGATATTGCTCCCAGGGAATGGCATTTTGGAGCCCGTTTCGAATGGCAGCCTCATCATCAGCAAGCAGAACCCGGATAGAAATGGATTCCATGAAAATTCCTCCTTGTTTTGAAATTTTTGGTACTTTATGTTTGTTACGCACACATACTGGTGCTAGTTTAACATGAATGGAGCAGAAAAGCAACTTTTAAACGTCATTTTACGAAAGCCCTTCGGTGTAATGGTTTCGTCGCCGGACCAAACTCCGCAGGTTCCTTTTATGTTCTTTCTTATTATACATTACTTTGAAAGACCTGCTCCAAGTGTCCGGCTCGTGAAAGCCATTCACCTTCGGGCTTTGCCGTAAATATTGGTTTGTCCGTAAGCTGTAACCAACAATATGAATAATTGAAAAATGTCACATGATGGAAAGTGTTACATAATACATGAAAAATGACGTTGAAAATTGTTATAATTCATGATAAAACATAACCATAGCAAACAGCAATCCGAGTTTTATTGTGAAACTGGATAAGCTGTAAAGGAATTTAAGGAGGACTTTCTAATGAAAAGAAGAGGTATGAGTCTTGCACTTTGTGCAGCAATGGCAATGGGTACGATCGGTGTAGTTCCGGCAATGGCAGATGATGTAACTACCATCACTTACTGGGTAAATGACCGTCATGACAGTGAGTACATGACTGAGATGGTAGAAAAGTACAACAAGGAGAACACAGACAATATCTACATTGATATGCAGATCATCACAGATGATTATGAGAACATGATCTCTCTTGCTTACACAGGCGGTACAGCACCGGATATCATTGGACAGAGCGTAACATTAAAGAATTTCGTAGATAACGATATGCTGATTCCGTTAAATGATTATATTGATGCAGATGAGGAATATCAGAAGGTTAACGAGCCATATGAGCATGCATATGAGGGATTAAACTATATGAACGGAAATCTGTACTGGGTATATTCTGGTATGAGATCTGGTGTCCGCATTGAGTACAATAAGGATCTGTTAGAGAAGAACGGATATACAGAAATTCCTAAGACGCTTGACGAGTACATTGATATGGCAAAGGCAATCACTGAGGCAGGTGATGGTGAGTATTACGGAATCGGATTTACTTCATCTTCTCCATTTGAGCGTCAGCTTGAGATGATCGCTCAGGTATCTGGTATTTATTACTATGATTATGTAAATGGTAAGTTTGATTTCAGCGGCTACAAGGAAATCCTTGAGAAGGGCAAGAGATTTATCGATGAGGAGATTGCTTACCCGGATCAGCAGGGCGTTGATAACATGAGAGCATTATTTGCAGAAGGCGAGTTTGCACTGTGGGGCAACGCTTCTCAGGAGGCAGGTGTATTCACCAGCCAGCTGCCAATCGAAGACTTTGAGTGGGGCGTAGCAGAGGTTCCGTCTCTTGACGGCGAGATCAAGGGTGCACTTCAGACAACACCATCTAAGGGCTATGCAATTATGTCTTCCAGCGAGCATCCAGATGAAGCTTGGAAGGTAATTCAGTACTTCCAGTCTGAGGAAGTTTTAAAGGGATACTTAGAGAATGGTTTCTGTCTGCCGATTACTACCTACATGGATGAAAAGATCGACAAGTCTAAGATCGGCCGTCTAGCAGACTTCTCCTTACTTGAGTATGAGTCTGTATACCCGGCAGTACCGACCATCAACCTGACTGGTGATGATTACAGAACAGTTATGTGGAACGCAATTATGGGTTATGTTGATGTTGACGATGCAATCGAAGATCTGAATACTCGTTACAATGAGGCATATGAGGCAGATATCGAGTCTGGCAGCGTTAAGAGACTTGTAATTGAGGATTATGATCCGCTTCATCCAAGTGATGGAACTGCAACTTATCTGGACAAATAAGAAATAGACAGCCTATAATGGCATCTGAATAAAATGGGAAGGCTGTTTCCGAAAAAAATAAGGAGGCGGCTTTCCCTTTCTTATCGCATCTATTCACGGGATGTAAAAAATGTGAACTAAGAAAAAAAAGGAGGATTTTATGAGCCAGAAAAAAATGACTTTTTCACAAAAGGTCCAGAAAGCGAAAAGCAGCGGAAGTTTTTCAGCAGCACTTATGCTGGCACCGGCAGTATTTTTTCTTTGCCTGTGTTCCATTTACCCGTTTATCTGGATTTTCCGCTATGTAGCATGTGACTACAATGGTTTCAAGTCTACATTTACCGGATGGAAAAACTTTGAGCGTATGCTGAATGATAAGGTTTTCTGGAATAGTGTTATGCATACATTTGAATATGCATTCTATAAGCTTATTTTCATCATTCCGTTAGCTCTGTTGATGGCAGTTTTATTAAACCAGAAATTAAGAGGTTCTTCAGTATTTAGAGGAATCTATTTCATGCCGACTATCATCAGTACATCTATTGCAGGTATGATCTTTGGATTTATCTTTGCAACAAAGAATGGTATTTTAAACTCTATGCTTCAGAACATGAATCTGATCAGTTCTCCGATTAAGTGGTTAAATAAGCCAAGCGTTGTTATGGTAGCCGTTACGATCCTTGCAATTTGGGGTGGTTTTGGTAACTACATGCTGTATTTTATCACTGGTATGACTGGTATTTCTGAGGATGTTTACGAGAGTGCAAAGATCGACGGTGCAACTGGCGTGCAGACCTTCTTCCGCATTACACTTCCAATGCTGGCACCAGTATTAAAGGTTGTTTTAATGCTTGCGATCACTGGAGCATTTAAGGATTACGAGGCAATCATGGTTCTGACAAATGGAGGACCTGGCAATCGTTCTATGGTAATGTTCTTATACATTTACAATATTATCTTTGGCTCTGCAGGAAGCACAAGCCAGCCACAGATCGGTTATGGAGCACTGCTTAGCGTTGTTGCAGCAGTAATCGTAGGTATTGTAACTGGTATTTATCTGTTTGTTTCCAAGAAACTTGACGATGTAGTATAAATTAGGAGGAGATACGATGGAAAAAACTCATGCAGTATATTCAACAAAAACGAAGATCGTCCGTCTGATCATTTGGCTGTTTTTGGCATTCGTGGCGATCATCACAATCTTCCCTGTATGCTATGTTATCTTTGGTTCCTTTAAGGACAACAAGGAGCTGCTTGTCGGCGGTTCTAGCATCTTGCCACAAAAGTGGGTGTTTGATAATTATGTTCAGGCATGGAAGCAGGCAAATTTTGCAACTTATACAATGAACAGTGTGTTCTTAAGTTTAGCTGTTATGCTTATTTCGTTAATCAATGCCAGCATGGCAGGATATGTATTTGCAAGAAAGAACTTTAAGGGCAAGGAACTTCTTTATATGCTTTTCGTAGCATTCATGTTTATTAACGTTGGTTCTGTTTCCCTTCGTCCCTTATTTGAGCTTGCTGTTAAGCTGAAGATGAATAAGAGCCTTTTAGCTGTTGCTATTATCTCTGCAGGCGGTGGTCAGGCAACTTTCATCTTCTTATGTCGTGGATTTGTTAATTCTGTTCCTAAGGAGCTTGACGAGGCGGCAAAGATGGATGGATGTGGATTCTTCAGAATCTATTATCAGATTATTCTTCCAATGTTAAAGCCGATTCTGGCAACAATTGCACTTTTATCCTTCAGACAGGGATGGAACGAGTACATTCTTCCTCTTGTATTTACAATGACTAATGATAAGCTTCGTCCTCTGACCGTAGGTGTTAATATGTTAAAGAATGCCGGAGACGGTACTGCAGCATGGAATATCATGTTTGCAGGTGCGACAATTTCAATTGTCCCGATTTTGATTGTTTACTGTTGCTTTAGCCGTTTCTTCATGGGCGGTCTGACAGCCGGTGCGGTAAAGGGTTAAAAAAAAGACAGGCCGACAATTTGTGGTAGTACGAATTGTCGGCCTGTTTTAGAAAGGATTCACTGTTATGTATAACACATATGATACACCCACTTACCCAGAATTAGGAAATATCTATCCGGGTGATTATTATGAAGCACTTCCATATGATGAATTTATCGATAAAAATCAAAAGCTTCCAGAAGGAAAAAAGGTTTTCGATATTCGCAATTTTGGCGCAAGATCAGAAAAAAATCTTTTAAATACCGAAGCTTTCTTAAAAGCTGCAGCAGCATGTGAGAAAGAAGGCGGCGGTGTGATTCTTGTTGCGGGGGGATCATATTGCATGGGCACTGTGTATATTCCGTCTCACACAACACTGTTTATTGCGGCAGATTCTGAAATCAAAGCGTCCAGAAATGTAGATCTTTTGCTTGCAAAAGAAAAAGAACAGATAGATGACAGAAAGGGCGAGTCGAGTGAGGGCGCCTTTGTGCGTGTAAAGAATGCAGAGGATGTGACTATCACAGGCGGAGGTCGTATTAACGGAAGCGGTGAGTGGTATGTATATGAACCAAGAGAGCTTCCAGCACTTGTTCCATTTGAGACAAGCCGTTTGCCAAGACGTGATCAGGCAAAAGAAATTAATACTATTCCTGGAACACTCCGCTATTATTATAGACAGAGAATACGTTATTCAGAAGATAAATATGGTGAGGGCAAACCAAATTTAAACCGTCCGGCAGCACTTGTATGGGTACAGGACAGTAAAAATGTTACGCTTAACAATATTATCTTATATGATTCGATGAGCTGGACACTTCATATTGAGTGTTGTGAAAATATTACAGTTAAGAACATGGTTATTGATGATAATCGTCATGTGGCAAATTCTGACGGTGTTGATATTAACGCAAGTGACAATGTATTAGTAGATCATTGTTTTATCTCCTGTGCAGATGATGGAATTGTAATTAAAAATCCAATTCGCACTGGACGCGCCATGACACATGTACATGTAAAAAGATGTACTGTTGTGACAGTTATGAATGCGTTTAAAATTGGAACTGAAACGGCAAATGATATTAGTGATATTCTTGTAGAAGACTGTACGTTTTGCATGCCTGATATTTATCCTGGTTCTGTTTCTGGAATTTCACTTGAGTCATGTGATGGAACTAATCTTTCTGACGTAACTATTAGAAATATTACGATGGATAAGATTATCTGTCCACTGTATATTTGCTTAAATAAGAGAAATCGTTACAATGAGCTATATACAGACAATGTGGGAGAAAATCGTTACTGGGGCGGCAGTATTAAAAATATCCGCATTGAAAATATTCATGCAGACAACGCAGAAGTTCCGGCAATTTTAACTGGATATGAAACAACTAAAAAGGATGGAAGTGTTGTTCGAAGACCACTTGAAAATATTACTGTAAGCAGTTATCATGTTGTATATAGGGATAATAAGGAAATCATTGAAATCCCAGAGACGTTTGATGAATTTTTGGAGGATTATCCAGAGAGCAATGCACATGGTGATGTAGATGCATATGGCATCTGGGCACGTCATATTGATAATCTTGTATTAGAAGATATAAATGTAGTACCAAGAAGATGCAATACAAGAAAAGAAATTTGTCTTTATGATGTCGATAATAAAAATTGATCAGCGTAAATAGAGTTAGTGATGATTTAGGAGGAAAAAGCAAATGAGCGGATGGAAATTAGGTCTGGATGGATTTGTGACACATTTTATGGTGTCAGGTCCGCAGGAAGAGCCTTATTTTAATGAGGCAAAGGATAAGAATCAGCTTCGCTATGAGGCATACCTGCGTTCTGTAATTGCAGAACACAAACCAGTTGGTGAAACAGGTGAGATTCTTGTGGGTGCAAAGAGTCGCCTGAATGAAGAATGGAAGTATTACTATGACAGTGGAAGCTGTTTTGTAAATATTTCAACGTTCTATTCTGTTATGCGCCGTATTCATTTTGACATTGCGACTGTACTTGAGACATCATCTGATATTGATGTTACGGCAGCGCTTTGGTCATATGCAGCAGTTGATGTGTATTGCAATGGCAGATTAGAGGGTGCATTAAAGCAGCCGGTTTATAAGCCAATTCAGAAAAAAGAGCTGACGCTTCATTTAAAAGCAGGACGCAATCTGATTTATTTAGCATGCGAGAATCTTGGTGTGCGTGATACAAGAAGCGTAGCAGGTCTGCAGATTTTAAATCATAAAGATGAAATTAAAGTGTCAATTCCAGATGAAGCATGTGCTGACGCAGCAGCTGTGGCAGAAGCATTTTTGGAGAGTGCACGTTTAGAGTCAAATAAGTTTTGTTTTGACAGCCCAGCTCCAGCAGGAACAAGTTATACATATCGCTATCATGAAGAGGATTTTGCAAAGGCAATGATTCCGGCTGTCTGGTATCAGGCAGAGGGAAAAAGCGAGATTCTTTTAGAAAATGGACAGCCATATGTAACAGTGAAAGTTGTGTTAGGAAAGCTTGAGCTTAAGCGTGTCTTTGAACGCACAGAGCAGCTTGTTCCTAAATATGCATTGCGCGAGGATGGAAGTGCATTTAGCTTTGAAGAGAATAAGGAGCTTATATTCAGACGAATTGCAGATGTTATGAGCGAGAGCCGCGGTGAGAAGTTTGGCTTCCCGATCTCTAATATCCTTGCAAGAAAGCATTTCAATGACAACTCTATGGATGATGAGCGATTGATGTATGAGATGCTTGAGATGATCGAAGAACGTTATGACTGCTCTGACTTTTTGATGTGCGGACTTATTCGTTATCTGCATAATTATCCAGTTGAAGGAGCAATGAAAGAGCGTATCAAAGATGTTATGCTTAATTATCGCTATTGGATGGATATGGATGGCTTTGACGGCATGTGCTTTTGGAGCGAGAACCATGCGCTGATGTTCTATACATGTGCGATGAATGCAGGAGAGATGTATCCAGACGAATATTTCCCACGTGCAAAGATGACAGGAAGAGAACTGCATTTATATGGAAAAAACAAAGTTTTGCAGTGGCTTGATGATGTAGAAGAGTATGGTTTTGAGGAGTTTTTGAGTACTGTCTATATGTGCGTTACATTTGCGGCATTGATTAATGTAGTAGATTATTCAGAGCCGGAAATTTCAAAACGTGCGGCAGCTGTTACTGATAAGATGCTGTCCATGCTTGCTCTTCATACTTATAAAACTGGTATTGTGGCACCGATGGGACGTGTTTACAGAAGTGTATTGTATCCGTTTGATCAGGGAGCAATGGCACTTATGAATTTGATCAATCCAAAGCTGCCATACACATTTGGAGAGGGATGGCTTGGATTTTATGCAAGCAGCCACTATCCGATTCCAGAAGGTCTTGTAAAGATTATGGAGGATGATGTTGAGACGAATTATACGACAGGCAATGCAAGAGTCTATCTTGAGAAAAATGATGACTATTGTTTGACGAGCGTAGCGTCTCCTAGAGAGCCGTTCACACGTTGGGAAAATGAGACTCTTAAGGAAGATGTGGATATCACGACACATAACTTTACGAAATCATTTAACGAGCGTTTTCATGGGACTACATATTTTAGACCAGGTACATATGGTTATCAGCAGCACATGTGGTATGCAGCGCTTGACGGAGAGGCGAGCATTTTCGTTACACATCCAGGTTCTACATCAGAAGAGGGCGATATGCGCCCAGGCTACTGGCATGGAAATGGTGTGATGCCGGCATTAAAACAGCAGCATGGTATTCTTGGCGGTATTTATGTGATTCCAGATGAGCATCCAATTGGATATACTCATTTATATTGCCCTGAGTGTCGTTTTGACGAAGTGATCCATGAAGAAAATTGGATATTCCTTCGCAAAGAAACAGGCTATCTGGCATTATGGTGCAGTGAAAAAATGGAAGCACATAATGGTATGAATTTTAATTGTGAGCAGCGTGCTTACAGCAAAAATGCAGCTTATCTTTGTGTTTGCGGCGGTCAAAAGTCAGATGCTAGTTTTGCAGCATTTATAAAACGCGCAAAAGAAACTTCACCATCTTATGATAAAGAGTCAAAAACACTGACAGCGCAGAACTTTGAACTAAGCTATGTGGCATGCGAAGATGTGACACAGTTTTTATAAAAATAGGAACAAAAATTTTACAAAAGTCGGGCGGGAAAGCCAAGAAACTTTTTGCAATTATCGGACAATGATGTCGAATTTTGTCGAAATGTTGTACAGGCAACTGCTCGTTTTGTGCTTGTGTCCTTGTGTGTTGTATGATATATTGTTTATATCAGCAAAGAACATATATTCATATTCGCAGTTAAAGGAGGGCACATATGCATACGGTACAGCTTCTGTTAAAAACATCTAAATACGAACGCCATGAAATCGATCGTCGTTTTCATGCATTGGCACATTTGCATAATGTATGTGTAAAGCATGCCCGTAAATGCATGATACGCCTTCATCACGATAAGCGATATGCAGAACTCAGACAGTTATACAATGAGCTAGTGAAAAAAGAAAAAATATCGAAGGAGGAGAAATCGCAAAAGAAAAAATTGGCAAAGCAATTAGCAGCTTGCCGTACAGAACAGGGACTGTCAAAAGCCTCTTTGGAACACTATATAAAAGTCTGTGGAAAGCAATTTTCAAAACTTCTTTCTTCTCAGCAGGTACAGGCAGAAGCTGATCGTGTATGGTGCGGTGTCAAGAGATGTCTGTTTGGAAACGGAAAAGAGCTTCATTTTAAGAAATTGATGGACTTTGATACGATTGGTGGAAAGTCAAATAAAAATGGTGCCCGTTTTGATCTGGATGCAATGTATGTCAATTGGCTTGGACTTTCTCTAAAATGTTATCTTCCAAAATCAGAAAATAGTCTTAGTTATGTATGGGAATCACTGAAAGGAAAAATCAGTTACTGTAATATAAAACGGCTTATGTTTTCTAGTGGATGGCGATACTATGCAGAGATTGTTGTAAGTGGGGCTGCACCGACAAGAGTTTCAATTGGAATATCTACAATGGGAATTGATCCGGGTGTTTCAACAATAGCCGGTGTTTCAGAAGATGCCTGTGTATTGGAAGAACTGGCTCCGAACGCAATCCAGTATGAGAAAAAAATTCAAAAGATTTCTCAGGGGATGGATCGCTCCAGAAGAATCAGTAACCCAAATAAGTATAACGAAGATGGAACTATCAATCGTTCCAACCATGAGCCATGGAAGTACTCCAAAAACTATGTAAAAATGCGCCGACTGTTAAAATCATTGTATCGAAAAAAGCATGCTTATATCATTGACAGTCACAGAGAACTGTGTAATAAGCTGATAACAATTGCAAAGTATTTCCCCGTGGAAAAGATGCACTTTCAAGCGCTTCAAAAGAGGGCAAAAGAAACAAAACGGCAGGAAAAGAAAACAGAAGTTAAGCAGAAAGATGGCACTGTAAAGGTGATTCAGAAATATAAGCGAAAAAGACGTTTTGGAAGATCCATAAACCGCCGTGCACCTGCAAGATTTCTGCTAGAATTGAAAAGAAAAGCGGAGGCAGTTGGAGGGGTCTATGCAGAAGTGGATACAAAGGAATTTAAGGCAAGCCAATATAATCATGTAACCGATATCTATGAAAAGATTCCATTGTCACAAAGAGAAAAGGAGATTGGAAATAGAAAGGTACAAAGAGATTTATATTCGGCATTTTTAATTCGAAATGCAGATTTGGATTTTAAACATCCCGATAGAGAAAAATGTGAGTATGAATTTGAACATTTTGCGGATATGCAGGATCAGTTGATTTTGAAAATGAGAGAAAATGGATTTTCGATGAGACAATGTTTTGGATTTTAAGAACATACATAAGGCTTCGGCATAGGTCTTTTGCTGAGAAAGTAGTACACGACGTATGAAATCCCATCAGCATAAATCCTGAACACAGTGGCTATAATTCAGTCTATATGGCTGGATGATGCTGCCAGAATCTAAGGAATCCCACGGTTTTAACCGTGGGAGTATGTCAATACCAAAAATCACACAAAAAATGTAAAAAAACACATTTTCAATCACAGTGATCTATGCTACTATGTAAGTATAGTAAAAAATATATAAAACTGCCGCTTATCTGCAAGTGGTAATCGGCAGTTCAAATAGGAGGAGAATTCGTTATGCAGATGACAATGAGATGGTACGGCAGTCAGTATGATACCGTTACCTTACAGCAGATCAGACAGACAGCTTATGTAAAGGGTGTTATTTCTACTCTTTACAACAAAATGCCAGGTGAGCTGTGGACTTATGATGAGATTATGGCTCTTAAGAATGAGGTAGAGGCAGCAGGACTGACCCTTCCGGGCATTGAGAGTGTAAATATCAGCGATGCAATCAAAACGGGAGCTCCAGAGCGTGACAAGGATATTGATGCATATATCAAGACACTTGAAAATCTTGGTAAGGCTGATATTCATATGGTATGTTATAATTTCATGCCAGTATTTGACTGGACTCGTACAGAGCTTGCACGTATGAGAAAGGATGGTTCTACCGTTCTTGCTTACAATCAGAAGACAGTAGACAGCATTGATCCGGCTAAGATGTTTGATTCTATTTCAAATGACATGAACGGAACAGTTATGCCAGGCTGGGAGCCAGAGCGTATGGCAAAGGTTAAGCAGCTGTTTGAGGAGTATGCAGACATTGACGAGGAGAAGCTGTTTGCAAACTTAAAGTACTTCCTTGAGGCAATTATGCCTGTATGTGATAAGTACGATATCAATATGGCAATTCATCCAGATGATCCGTCTTGGAGCGTATTTGGTCTTCCGCGTATCATCAACAACAAGGATCACATCATGCGTATGATGAAGATGGTAGATAACCCGCACAATGGTGTTACCTTCTGTACTGGATCCTACGGAACCAACTTAAACAACAACTTAGTTGAGATGATTCACGCACTTAAGGGAAGAATCCATTTTGCACATATCAGAAACTTACAGTTTAACGATGGTATGAATGATTTCGAGGAGGCTGCACATCTGTCTTCAGATGGTACCTTTGATATGCATGCAATCATGAAGGCACTGTACGATACTGGATTTGATGGAATTATCCGTCCAGACCACGGAAGAATGATCTGGGGCGAGAAGGCAATGCCTGGATACGGTCTGTATGACAGAGCACTTGGTGCTGCATATTTATGCGGTCTGTGGGAGGCAATTGTAAAGGAGAATCAGAGATGAAACTGACATTACAGGATGTAACACAAAAGAAAAATGAATTTGAAAAGGCAGGTATTACACTGCCATCTTATGATATTGAAGCAGTTCATAAAAAGACACTTGAGAAGCCTGTATGGGTTCACTTTGGAGCAGGAAATATTTTCCGTGGCTATATTGCAGGACTGCAGGAAGATCTGTTAAATAAGGGTGCTGCTGACAGAGGAATTATTGCAGCAGAGACTTTTGATTATGATATCATCGATAAGATCTACAAGCCACATGAGTCAATGACACTTATGGTAACGCTTCTTCCAGACGGAAATACCTCAAGCCGTGTAATCGCAAGTATTGCAGACGGAATCAAGGCAAACACAGCTGATGAGGCAGAGTATGGCAGATTAAAGGCTATCTTTGCAAATCCATCATTACAGATGATCAGCTTTACAGTTACTGAGAAGGGTTATGCATTAAAGGGTATTGATGGAAACTTCCTTCCGGTAGTTGTATCAGATATCGAAAATGGTCCAGAGAGCGCAAAGCATGCAATGAGCATCGTTGCGGCACTTCTTTTCGAGCGTTTCAAGGCAGGTCGTTATCCGCTTGCTGTTGTCAGTATGGATAACTGCTCTCATAATGGTGAGAAGCTTCAGGCATCTGTTATGACAATCGCAAAGGTATGGGCAGAGAAAGGTTTTGTAACAAAAGAGTTCATCACATACCTTGAAGATGAGTCAAGCATCAGCTTCCCATGGAGCATGATCGATAAGATCACACCAAGACCGGCAAAGGCTGTTGAGGAAAAATTAGAGGCAGCAGGCGTTGAAGAAATGGCACCTGTTATCACTTCCAGAAATACCTATATTGCACCGTTTGTAAATGCAGAGGGACCGCAGTACCTTGTAATTGAGGACAAGTTCCCGGCAGGAAGACCGGCACTTGAGAAGGCTGGTGTATATCTGACTGACCGTGACACTGTAAACCGTGTAGAGCGCATGAAAGTAACTACCTGCTTAAATCCGCTGCACACAGCCCTGGCTGTTTATGGCTGTCTGCTTGGCTACAACCTGATTGCAGATGAGATGAATGACAAGGAGCTTACAGGACTTATTCGTCATATCGGTTACGATGAGGGTATGAAGGTTGTTACTGATCCTGGCATCCTTTCCCCGAAGGCATTTATCGATGAAGTAATCGAGAAGCGTCTTCCAAATCCATTTATGCCAGATACACCGCAGCGTATTGCAACTGATACTTCTCAGAAGATCGTTGTTCGTTTTGGTGAGACAATGAAATCCTATATGGCAAGCAGTGAGCTTGATTGTTCTTCACTAGTATACATTCCGCTTGCAATTGCAGGATGGCTTCGTTATCTTCTTGGAACAGATGATAAGCTTGAGAAGATGGAGCTTAGCAGTGATCCAATGCTTGCTAAGCTGCAGGAAAAGCTTTCTGGTGTAGAGGCAGGAAAGCCAGAGACTTATACAGGACAGCTTAAGGAAATTCTCACTAATAAGGCAATCTTTGGTGTTGATATGTACGAGGCAGGTCTTGCAGACAAGGTAGAGGGCATGTTTGTTGAAATGCTTGCAGGAAAAGATGCTGTTCGCAATACCTTAAAGAAATATGTAGATTAATTAAAATAACATTTCGCCGCCCTGGCAACAGGGCGGCTATTGTACTTTTAAATATGAGCTTAAGAGGTGTAAAATGAAGAACGTTATATTTGATATGGATGGTGTCATCTTTGATTCTGAGCATGTATGTGAGCGCTGTTGGGAGGATTATAAGGAAAAATATAAATTGAAGGATGCAAAGGGTATGTTTCATGCCTGCATTGGCACTACAATTGAAAAAACAAAGGAAACAATGTTTCGTTTTGAAGGACCAGATTTCCCGTATGAGGAGTTTAGAAAAGACACATCTAATCGCTTTCACGAAATTGAAGAGACAGAGGGGCTTCCTGTAAAAAAAGGAGCTAGAGAGCTTTTGTCATGGCTAAAGGAGAGCGGCGCTAATGTTGGACTTGCCTCATCTACAAGAAGTGAGACAGTCATTCGTCAGCTGACTCATGCCGGCTTAATACAGTATTTTGATGTGATTGTAGGCGGTGAGATGGCAAAAAAGAGTAAGCCAGAGCCTGATATTTATTTAGAGGCATGCAAGCGTATGGGCATTACTCCAGAGAGCGCATATGGTGTTGAAGATTCCTATAACGGAATGCGTTCACTCCATGCGGCAGGTCTTCATCCTATTATGGTGCCTGATCTTCTTGAACCAAATGAAGAAATGCAAAGTCTTGCCGAAGTAATTTTGCCAGATCTGCTTGAAGTAATAGATTATCTAAAAAACGTCTGGAATAATAGATAAGAAAGGAAAAGACAGCGTGAGCAAAAATCCTTATTATATGATTTCTTTGTCAGGTGCCTATGACAGTCAGTCTTTTTGGAAAGCAAAAGATATAGAAGAAACAGATAATGTTTTAAATAAGCCGGCTTTAGACTGCATATATACAGACTGCACTGATATTTCAGGAAGTCTATATTTTTGCAGTGACGAGGCGAAAACAGAGCTGGAAAAGCGTTTGGAGCATATTCCAGTGAATGCACTTCATTTTATTGATTCAGGCGACTATCATTATGTCAGTCTTTTGTTTTTGCAGCGCATAAATCAGCCATTTAGCCTTCTTCTATTTGATCATCATTCAGACTGCATGGAGAGTGCATTTGGAGGCGGTCTTTTAACATGTGGAAGCTGGGTTCTTCATGCACTAGAAAATCTTCCTAATTTAAAAAAGGCAGTATTAGTAGGTCCGGCAGATGAGGATAAAACAGCAGAACAGCTTTTAAAAGATTCTCGCATCACATGGGTGACAGAGACCGAATTTGAACAGCAAAGGGAAGCTTTATGTAAGGAGCTTTCAAAGTGGCCTGTCTATATTTCTCTTGATAAGGATGTATTAAACAAAGAGGAAGCAGTTACGGACTGGAGCCAGGGAAACATGAAGCTTTCACAGATTCTTTGTTTTTTGACAGATGCAAAGAAGTCAGGTGCTATATTTTTAGGTATGGATGTGTGCGGAGAGCAAAAGGTATCACCAGAAGGTTTTCATTTAGAGGAAGAAAATGGAGCAAACTTAAACAGTGGTACAAATGAAAAGATTAAATTTTATCAAAAAGACTTGACTTTTTCGCTTTAGCGTGTCAAAATACATGCATAGGGTTAAATATCTAACTAAAAACCAGAAAAAATAAGAACAGGAATGTAGAAAGGAGAGGGTGTGTGCTTTAATATCATATTGTTTGAGCACACGGAAACCAGAATGAATAAAAAAATTAAAAGCCCTGAGACAGATCATTTGTTTCAAGCAATTCTCACATTGAAAAATCTTGATGAGTGTTATGCTTTTTTTGAAGATGTATGTACAGTAAATGAGCTTCAGTCTATCGCACAGCGTTTTGAGGTGGCAGCTATGCTGCGCCAGAAAAACACATATCTTGAGATTGCACAGAAAACTGGTGCGTCCACTGCTACAATCAGCCGTGTGAACCGCAGCTTAAACTTTGGAAGCGATGGTTATGAGATGGTATTTGAGCGTATCAATGAATAATGATATATAAGAGCAAATAACCTATTGCTTTTTATCCCAAAGTAGTATATTGCTTCAAAAAACTTGATGTAATTTAATTGATTATTGATGCTATTTGTGGAACGAAGTTTGTTCTCTTGAAAAAAATGTCAAAATATACTAACATAGGGAAGTACAAGTGCTGAGAGGTGCTTGTACTTTCGTTATAAAAAAAGAAACTTTTTGCAGACAGCTTTTGCTGTTGGAAAGGATACAGGATGACAGGTAAGATTGCATTGATACCAGGAGACGGAATTGGTCCTGAGATTGTGGCTGAGGCCAAAAAGGTACTGGATACCGTAGCAAAGAAATATGGACATGAGTTTGAATATGAGACGCTTCTTATGGGCGGCTGCTCAATTGATGCGTATGGCGAACCGCTGACCGAAGAATCACTTGAAAAGGCAAAGGCTAGTGATGCCGTGCTTTTAGGCGCAGTAGGCGGAAACGTCGGAAACTCAAGATGGTATCAGGTAGCACCAAATTTACGTCCAGAGGCAGGTCTGTTAAAGATTCGTAAAGGTCTTGGCTTATTTGCAAATATCCGTCCGGCAAAGCTGTTTTCACAATTAAAAGATGCTTGTCCATTAAAGCCAGAGATCATCGGCGATGGATTTGATATTGTTATGATGAGAGAGCTGACCGGAGGCGTATACTTCGGTGAACATAAGACAGAGGAAATTGACGGCATTCGTAAGTCAACTGATATTATGGCATACGATGAGAATGAGATTAAAAGGATTGCAGTTAAAGCATTTGAGGTTGCAAGAAAGCGTGGAAAAAATGTAACTAGCGTTGACAAAGCAAATGTTCTTGACACTTCAAGACTTTGGAGAGCAGTTGTTGATGAAGTTGCAAAGGATTATCCTGATGTAACAGTAAAGCATATGCTTGTTGATAACTGTGCTATGCAGCTTGTTATGAATCCGAGACAGTTTGATGTTATTTTGACAGAGAACATGTTTGGTGATATTCTTTCTGATGAAGCAAGTATGATTACCGGTTCCATCGGCATGTTATCATCAGCAAGTCTTGGTGCAGGAAAGCTTGGACTCTATGAACCAAGCCATGGTTCAGCTCCGGATATTGCAGGTAAGGGCATTGCAAACCCGATTGCGACAATTTTATCTGCTGCCATGCTGCTTAGATATTCTTTCGATCTTGATGAAGAAGCAAAGGCAGTTGAGACTGCAGTAGAAGAGGTACTTAAAGAAGGCTACCGCACAATTGATATCATGTCAGAGGGTATGACACAGGTTGGCACAGTTTCTATGGGCGATCTGATTGCAGAAAAAATTCTTGGTTAACAAATTTGGAAGGGGTTAAAAACATGAGAAGTGACAATGTAAAAAAAGGAATGCAGCAGGCACCTCATAGATCACTGTTTAATGCATTAGGATTTACAAAGGAAGAGATGGACAAGCCAATGATTGGTATTGTCAGCTCTTATAATGAGATTGTTCCAGGTCATATGAACCTGGACAAGATTGTAGAGGCCGTTAAGTTAGGTGTAGCAATGGCAGGAGGAGTACCGGTTGTATTCCCGGCTATCGCTGTCTGTGATGGTATTGCAATGGGCCACGTTGGTATGAAGTATTCTCTTGTTACAAGAGATCTGATTGCAGATTCTACCGAGTGTATGGCAATGGCACATCAGTTTGATGGTCTTGTTATGGTTCCAAACTGTGACAAAAACGTACCTGGTCTGTTAATGGCAGCAGCAAGAATCAATATCCCGACTGTATTTGTCAGTGGTGGTCCGATGCTTGCAGGTCATGTAAAGGGACAGAGAACAAGCCTTTCCTCCATGTTTGAGGCAGTTGGTGCTTACGCAGCAGGCAAGATGACTGAGGAAGATGTATATGAGTATGAGTGCAAGACATGTCCAACATGCGGTTCTTGCTCAGGTATGTATACTGCAAACTCCATGAACTGTCTGACAGAGGCACTTGGTATGGGTCTTCAGGGCAACGGAACAATTCCAGCTGTTTATTCTGAGAGAATTAAGCTTGCAAAGCACGCTGGTATGAAAGTTATGGAGATGGTTGAAAAGAACATCTGCCCAAGAGATATCATGACAGAGAAGGCATTTGTCAATGCATTGACTGTTGATATGGCACTTGGATGTTCTACAAACAGTATGCTTCATCTTCCGGCAATCGCAAGAGAGGCTGGCGTAGCTTTAAATGTTGATATCGCAAACGGCATTAGTGCAAAGACTCCGAATTTGTGTCACTTAGCTCCAGCAGGTCATACTTATATGGAGCAGTTAAATGAAGCAGGCGGTGTTTATGCCGTTATGAATGAGCTGTCAAAGAAGAATCTGTTAAATCTTGATTGTATTACAGTTACAGGAAAGACAGTTGGAGAGAACATTGCAAATGTTGTAAATAAGGATCCTGAGGTTATTCGTCCAATCGATAATCCATATAGCCAGACTGGCGGAATTGCTGTATTAAAGGGTAATCTGGCACCAGATTCAGGTGTTGTAAAGCGTTCAGCAGTTGCACCAGAGATGATGGTTCATGAGGGACCGGCTCGTGTATTTGACTGTGAGGATGATGCAATCGCAGCAATCAAGGGCGGCAAAATCGTTGCAGGTGATGTTGTAGTCATTCGTTACGAGGGACCAAAGGGTGGCCCTGGTATGAGGGAAATGTTAAATCCGACTTCTGCAATTGCAGGAATGGGACTTGGTTCCAGCGTTGCATTGATTACAGATGGCCGTTTCTCAGGTGCTTCAAGAGGAGCCAGCATCGGACATGTATGCCCGGAGGCAGCTGTAGGCGGTCCAATTGCACTTGTTGAGGAAGGTGATATCATCGAGATCAATATTCCGGCAAACACTCTGAATGTGCGTGTTTCTGACGAGGAGATGGCAAGAAGAAAGGCAGCATGGACACCAAGAGAGCCAAAGGTAACAACTGGTTATCTGGCACGTTACGCAGCACTTGTAACTGATGCAAGCAAGGGTGCAGTTTTACAGGTTCCGGGAACTAGTAAATAAGCCGATTTTCTGATATAAAAATATAGATAAGACAGATATAAGGAAGGGAAAATAAATATGGAGTTAACAGGTTCTGAGATTTTAGTACAGTGTTTAAGGGAACAGGGCGTAGATACCGTGTTTGGTTATCCGGGCGGCTGCATTCTGAATGTATATGATGCTCTTTACAAGCATTCGGATGAAATTACACATATTTTAACCTCCCATGAGCAGGGCGCGTCTCATGCAGCAGACGGCTATGCAAGGGCAACCGGAAAGGTAGGTGTCTGCATGGCCACATCTGGCCCAGGTGCTACCAATCTGGTAACGGGAATTGCAACAGCTTACATGGATTCTATTCCGATTATTGCAATCACATGCAACGTTGCTGTTTCGCTTCTGGGAAGAGATTCCTTCCAGGAGATCGATATCGCTGGTGTTACAATGCCGATCACAAAGCACAATTTCATCGTAAAGGATGTCAATAAATTGGCTGATACAGTTCGCCGTGCATTCAAGATTGCAAAGGAAGGACGTCCGGGTCCGGTGCTTATTGATATCACAAAGGATGTTACTGCAAATAAGGCAGAATATGAGCGCAAAGAGCCAGAGCAGGTTAAACGTATTACAGATCGCATTAAGGCAGAAGATATTGAAGCAGCAATCAAGATGATTGAGGCATCAAAGAAGCCATACGTTTTTGTTGGAGGCGGTGCAATTGCATCAGGTGCAGACGCACAGCTGAATGAATTTGTTCATAAGATTGATTCTCCAGTTGCAGATACTTTAATGGGCAAGGGTGCCTTCAACGGTACTGATCCTTTGTATACAGGTATGCTTGGTATGCATGGAACAAAGGCATCAAATTATGGAGTAAGCCAGTGTGACCTTCTTGTAGTTGTCGGAGCACGCTTCAGTGATCGTGTATATGGAAATGCAAAGAAATTTGCCGCAAATGCAAAGATCCTGCAGTTTGATGTAGATCCGGCAGAGATCAATAAGAACATCAAGACAGATGCAAGCATCATCGGTGATGTTAAGGTTATCTTAGAAAAGTTAAATGAAAAGCTTCCACAGATGAATCACAAGGAGTGGATTACAGAAGTTAAGAGCTATGAGGAATCTCATCCGATGACTTATCATAAGGGTGTTCTGACTGGTCCTTATATCATCGAAAAGATCTACGAGGCAACACATGGCGATGCTATTATCTCTACTGAGGTAGGACAGCACCAGATGTGGGCAGCGCAGTATTATAAGTATAAGGCACCGAGACAGCTTTTAACATCAGGCGGACTTGGAACTATGGGCTATGGTCTTGGCGCAGCAATTGGTGCAAAGATGGCTCGTAAGGATAAGCTTGTATTCAACATCGCAGGAGATGGCTGCTTCCGTATGAATATGAATGAGATCGCAACAGCAACTCGATATAATATCCCAGTTATCGAGGTCGTTGTAAACAACCACGTGCTTGGTATGGTACGCCAGTGGCAGGATCTGTTCTACGGACAGCGTTATTCTCAGACAGTGTTAAATGACCGCGTTGACTTTGCAAAGGTAGCAGAGGGACTTGGAGCAAAGGGCTACACAGTAAGCACATGCGAAGAGTTTGATAATGCAGTTAAGGAAGCAATCGAGCTGAATATTCCAGTAGTAATTGATGCTCAGATTGACAAGGACGACAAGGTATTCCCGATGGTAGCACCGGGTGCACCGATCAGTGAATGCTTCGGAGAAGAGGACGTTGCTGAGAAGTTCGGAAGATAAAAATAGAATATCAGAATAATGCTAGATTATTAAGACACTGTATGGAGACATGCGGTGTCTTTTTTTGAAGATTGCGGGAGTGTGGTTGTTCATGGAAAGTGACTAGTTCAATATTGACAAAACATACAGGCAATAATATACTCTTATTAAGAAAAATTTGTAAATAATACAATATTTTTAACGATAAAACTTACAGTTTTATTGATGCGAATCGCATTGCACGGAAGGAGGCTTTTATGCTAAAAATAATTAAGCATCAAACGTCATTTATACTAAGACAAAATATGTCGCTTGCAGTATTCTTCGTTCTTTTATCAATAGTATTTTTGAACTTTAGCTCAAATGTTCTGGCTTTTCAAGGCAGTGATATTATTGAGATGTATCATCCTGCAAAACTGCTCGCATTGAGTTATGACCAAGTTTATAATAATATGGATATTATGTTGCTTTTGATTCAGCTATATCCCATCCTTATCGTTTGTCCGGCTGGTTTTACATTGCTTTCAGAGAAAAAAAGAAAAACTGATTGTGTGCTTATTGCTCGAATTGGAGGCACTCAATACTATTTGGGCAAAATAATTGCTGCTTTTTTTGCAACTATGATCGTTTTTACGGTACCTTTTCTTATTGAATTTGGTCTTAATTGCGTGTCGTTCCCATTGGCTGTGAACGGTGATTTTATAGATTTAAATCATTATTCACCTGATTATATAGAATTAATGAATAATTACATGTTTCCAGATCTCTTTCAGATGAATTCGTATATGTATACTTTCGCTGGAATTTTGTTTTGGGGCATTACATCTGGGATTATAGGAATGTTCACAGTTGCAATATCTGGGATTATACCATTTCATTTTAAAATACTTTTATTTTTGCCAATATATGTGTTGCTGAATATTTCTACATATTTGTCACAAATTACAGATAAACTGCCATTTACCGTCAAATGGTACGATTATGTGTTTTTATTTGATGATCATGTAAAAAATAGCACTTTTTTTATCAGTTTCCTAGCTATACTATTTGTAATTTCGATTATTTGCTCAATCATTAAGGGGAGAGGGGATCAGTTATGAAGCATAAGGAAATTACATTTCTTTTAATAATGGGATTTTGTTGTGGAATGTTATTTGCTTTTACCTATATCAATCCTTATAATGGACAAATTACACTTTCTGAGTTGATTTTGCAACTCAGTGGTTCGAGAGGAGAATTTTCCCTTGGGTTTTCATCGCTCCCAGAGCTGCTTTCGTTTAGCTCGAAATTGCTTCCAACCTTTCTTTTTGAGTTGTATGTTGGAACAAGTTTATATCAGCATTTTTGTACAGCAAGCGTTTATATTTTTTCAAGAACGCCGAATCGCATTGCATGGTATGCAAAAGAGTGTATTGTTATTGCACATTTTACGTTGATGTATCAGGTATTTCTAGTTGCGATGTCTGTTATTGTTACTTGTTTTCGATATAATGTGATATGGACAGCTACAGGATGGGGGTTACTGATAATTCACATTGGTATTTATAGTTTGTGGTCATTTTCAATGACATTGCTAGTTAATATATTAGCTATTTTACTCGGCAGCGGAAATGCTTTTATGATCATAATTGTAGCTCAGCTTATTTGCGTTACCTGTATTAGACTATTAAATTCATTAGAAAGCAACGGTACACTATTTTTTACTGTGCTTAATATTAATCCGATTGCTCACTTGGTTATAGGATGGCAATATTCATCGCTTCGAGGGTTGAATGAGGCAATTCATGCACCGTGGAATGTGATGTCGCTTTCTGGAACGATCTTCTATTTAATTGCGATTGCGGTGTTGATTCTTGTGATCGGCGGACATTATGTACATAAATGTGATCTAATTATTTCAGATTTGGAATTTGGAGGAATGTAGAATGAGGTTGACAGCGACAAATGTTGGGAAAAAAATTAAAGGAAAAACCGTTTTATTAAATATTGATCTTGATCTTAAAAGTGGTAATATTTATGGATTTGTAGGACCGAATGGGTCGGGAAAGACAATGTTGTTTCGGGCGCTTTCGGGATTGATGTCTGTTACATCTGGTGTGGTTAAATTAGATGAAAAAATAGTAAGAAAAGATTTTTCAGTGCTGCCCAATTTGGGCATACTTCTGGAGAATGTCTCACTTTATCCGAATTTGACTGGATATGAAAACTTGCTTTATTTAGCAAAGTTTTCAGGAAAAGCAGGTAAATCCGATATTATAGCCGCATTGGAGAGTGTTGGGCTTGATCCTGGCGACAAACGAAAATATGGAAAATATTCTCTCGGCATGAAGCAGCGCTTAGCTATTGCGCAAGCAGTCATGGAACATCCGGACATTCTTATGTTAGATGAACCAACAAATGCGTTAGATCGTGAATCTGTTGAGCGAGTAAGACAACTGATCGAATCAGAGAAAAAACGAGGAGTTTTAATTTTATTGGCAAGTCATAATGAAGATGATATTCAGATTCTTGCTGATCACGTCTTTTTCTTAGAAAATGGTTCTATAGTTGACAGGAGGTGACAATTATGAAATGTCGTTTTTGTGTTGCAGTTACAGTGCTTTTGGTATTCGGATTTGGCATATTTGGAAGAGGAAAACTCGCTACTTATACGAATATCACTGTAGATCCTAATTTCATAAATGATTTTTCCGTTGCTGAAATTCCTACTTCGTTTGCAATTCAGGATTGTGAGATATTAAAAAAAATACTTCCAGAATCCCCCATCATTTTAAAAGTTACGCCTGTTGATACACCAGAGTTCTTTTTTAAAGGATGGCAGCAGAAGGTTCGCATTGAACAAGTTTTTTTAGGTGAAAATTTGGCAAGCGGTTCTGAAATTTATATTACTTTTGATCGATGGAAAGCATGTGTTGCCAGAAAAGAGATGAATTTGAGTTTTGTAAATTTTATGAAAGATGGTGCAGACTATTTGGTATTTTTATCTGAATCAATTGGATACACAAAAGATGGAATAGAAGTATTCCAGTTACCAAAAGATCATGCTATTGCATCAGTATTTAGTTATGCGGCACATGACAATGTGATTTATCCAGTATCAGGAGAATCAACTTATGTTCCATATAAGGAAGTTTCTGATAATGAATTTTTTGCTGTTGATACAGAGGGATTAGACGCTTTCCTTGAACTTAAAAATTTTTTAATAGAGAAGTATAAATAATAGAAACAGAAATACTACATTAGACAATCAGTGGCATATAGGAAGCAGTATTTGTATTTTATCGCAAGTTTGGAGGCACATGAAAATGAACACGAAAAATAAAATCTCTCAAATCGACAAGATTCTAATGAACAACAAAAAGCAAAATATCATAACTGCCTTTTCGATGATTTTATTGGCGATATTTGCACCATTAAAATCTTTTGTCGCGCAGTGGTTGATTGATTCTCCTTCCATTAAAGCAATCTTTGTCTCCGTTTTGATTGGCGCGGCGGTAGTTGCCATGAGTCATATCTGCGAGTATATTGTCAGAAACACGTTTAATCGGATGGCAACACGTTCTGTATCAGAAATACGTGGTGTTTTGTGCGAGAATTTAAAGAATATGTCGTTAAGCCAGATTCATGTGCTGCCGATGGAAGACTGGCAGTCTGCATATACAAATGACTTAAAGATTGTATGTGATGATTATTATTTTGGCCTTTTTAATATGGCAATGTGGGGAAGCATGGGACTTGTAGCAGTCGTATATATGGCTGTGATTTCACCGGCATTATTGATCGTGTCTTTGGTTATGGTTTGCTTTCCTTTTATTGGTCCAAGGTTATTTGCAGATAAGCTTAGAAAAACAAAAAGTGAGTATGCAAAGTCATACAATACGGTTTGCTCAAAAATCAATGAAATGCTGCATGGTACAGAGACCTTGCTCACATGTGGAAAGCATAGCTTTTTATTTCAAAAGATGCAGAGGGTTTCCGATGACAATATGCAAAAAGATTTTGACATGAAGCAAACGGAAACGGTAGCGACAATTATTACGTCACTGATTACATGGATACCAGGCTTTGTAATTATGGTTGCAGGTGCAATGCTTGTTGTTCAGGGAAAATTGACGGTAAGCTATCTGATCACAGCAAATGGTCTTTTAAATTTTATTATTTCTCCATTTCGGCAAACCGCAAATTCCTATCAGTCTGTTAAGTCTGCAAGAGCCGTAAAAGATCGTATTGATGAGTTGCTTGCTCAGAAAACTTCAAATCAGATGGAAAAGAAAAATATCGAAATAACTTCGATAGATATAAAGAAGCTTTCTTTTGGCTACGGGGAGTCTGATGTTTTAAAAGACGTAAATTTAACCATTAAAAAAGGCGAGAAAGTTGCGATTGTTGGTGCCAGTGGAAGTGGTAAGAGCACAATTATGAAGCTGATCGGACGTTTTTATTTAAATTACCGAGGCACAATTTCGATAAACAACGAAGATCTAAAAACATTAAGTGACGCAACATTTTACTCAAGTATTGGGTATATACCACAGGAGCCATTTATTTTTGCGGATACCGTGCGAAATAATATCTGTCTTGGCAGAAACTGTTCGGATGAGGAAATATGGTCTGCAATCGAAAAGGTTGGATTGACCGAACTTGTAAGTTCGTTGCCAGATGGAATTAACACAGAGTTGGCAGAGGGCGGTGGAAATATTTCTGGCGGACAAAAGAAACGAATAGCAGTTGCGCGGGCGCTTATTCGTGATTGTGATACGCTTCTGATTGATGAGATGACATCCTCTCTTGATATTGAGACAACCGATGAGATGGTAAAGCTTATATTGTCGCTGTCATGTACCGTAATTATGATTACACATGATATATTTGATTCGTATATGGATGGATTTTCTGCAATTTATTACATAGAAAATGGTGGAATTGCAGAGAGTGGTACCTATCAGAGATTGCTAGAACAAAATGGAAATTTTGCGAAGATGCAAGCAATGATGAAAATAACCAATAAATA
>CAKQXY010000035.1 GCA_934292725.1 uncultured Lachnospiraceae bacterium | reverse complement strand
GAATGATCAAGTGGCTGGCTTTTTTTATTAGAGTATTAAAAAAGATCAGAATGTGTTCCAGTGCGAAACAAGAATAATTTAAGCTGATCGTCATCTGTACGATATACAAGTAGCCAATTTGGCTCAATATGGCATTCACGAAAATCGCGGTAATTTCCAGTCAAATTGTGATGATGATATTTAATATCAAGTGGTTAGATCGTCAAATGAGTCATAACGCTTATAGTTTTCAGGATGTAGCTTCATCTGATCATATTTTGCAAGTGCTGCTTTAGTTTCAGCATTTGGGGACATGCGTTTCACTTCAAATGGGATACCATCATGATTAACGGCACTTTTAAGAAACATGGTAATTGCAGTAGACATATTCAGACCAAGATCAGCAAATAGTGCTTCAGCAGACTGTTTAAGATTTGCGTCAACGCGGACGTTAATATTAGTTGTAGCCATATGGATAACTCCTTTCGAATTTTGCTGTGTTTTAGATTCTGCTTATATTATAATTGAAAATGCAAACAATGTCAATACAATGTAAAATTCTGCTTTGCATCTAAAAAGGGGTATTAGGCAAAGAACTCAGCATCATTCAAATCAAAACTTGAAAAGAATGAGTAGAATGGTTAGAATATGATTAGAATAAAGCACTAATATAGATTACGCTTCCAAATCGGAATGTAAATTATGCAGATAATGCTGCATTAGAGGCTGCAGAGGAACCAGAAGCAAATGTAATTGAGCTTGCAAAAGAAATAAGAAAGAATATAGAAGGAACCTGCTGAGTTTGGTCCGGCGACGAAACCATTGCACCGAAGGGCTTTCGTAACATAGTTCGTGAACAGTATCAGATTACGGTGAAAAACTTGCATTTTTTAAGAAACAACTTGTCAATACGAGGGTACAAGTTGTAAAATTGAGATAACAAATAGAAATACAAGGGAGGCTTGTTATGGCAAAATTACATATCCGTCCGGACGTTGTTAAGGGACATATCAATCCTGAAATTCAGGGACATTTTTCTGAGCATCTTGGACGCTGCATTTATGAGGGTCTTTACGTAGGAGAAAATTCTCCGATTCCGAACACAAACGGAATGAGAAATGACGTAGTTGAGGCACTTAAGGAGATTCATATTCCGGTACTTCGTTGGCCGGGCGGCTGCTTTGCAGACGAATATCATTGGAAGGATGGTATTGGCCCGAAGGAAAATAGAAAGAAAATGATTAATACCCACTGGGGCGGTGTTGTTGAGGACAACAGCTTTGGTACACACGAGTTTATGGAACTGTGCCGTCAGCTTGGATGCAAGACCTACATCAACGGAAATGTAGGAAGCGGTACTGTTCAGGAGATGTCTGAATGGGTTGAATATATGACATTTGACGGTGTATCACCAATGGCAGATCTTCGTGCGAAGAATGGTCATGAAAAGCCATGGAAGGTTGACTATTTTGGTGTCGGAAACGAGAACTGGGGATGCGGCGGAAATATGCTGCCAGAGCAGTATGGTATGATGTATCGCCGTTACCAGACATATGTGAGAAATTACAATAATGCAGCACCAATTGCAAAGATTGCCTGTGGTTCAAATGTTGATGATTACGAGTGGACAGAGAAGGTATTAGAGACAACAAATCGCCGCATGCCAAAGGCAGCTCACGGTGCAATGGATGGTTTGTCTCTTCATTATTATACACATCCAGGCGGATGGGAGAATAAGGGAAGTGCAACAGACTTCACAGAGACTGAATGGTATGAAACAATGAAGCGTACATATTACATGGAGGAGCTTGTGACACGTCACGGTGCAATCATGGATAAGTATGATCCGGAAAAGAAAGTCGGCATGATCGTTGATGAGTGGGGCTGCTGGTTTGATGTAGAGCCAGGCACAAACCCAGGCTTCTTATATCAGCAGAATACAATGCGTGATGCACTTGTTGCAGGAATTAACTTAAACATTTTCAATAAGCATTGTGACCGCGTTAAGATGGCAAATATTGCACAGATGGTTAATGTACTTCAGTCTGTAATTCTCACAGATGGTGAGCGTATGATTAAGACACCAACCTGGTTTGTATTTTATCTGTATCAGGCTCATCAGGATGCTGAGCTTCTTGACAGTACACTTGAGACAGCAATGGTTGGACCAGAGGGTCATCAGGCACCTAACATGACAGAGTCTGTATCCATGGGCAAGGATGGAAAGATGCACATCACACTGACAAATGAGTCTGTAAGCGAGGATTACCCAATTGATGTAATCTTAGACAGTGGCAAGGCAGCAGCAGTTGAGGGTATGATCTTAACTGGTGAGATGCATGAACATAACACCTTTGACAATCCAGAGCAGGTAAAGTGCACATCATTTGATGATGTTAAGCTGACAGATGATGGACTTAAGCTTACACTTCCAAAGTGCAGTGTTCTTCATCTTACTGTAACTGTAGAATAAGTCAAAGTGGGGTATCAGCAATGGATGAGAAAACAAGCTGGCAGTCGCTTGAAAAAAATGGACCGATCACCGAGTACAATGAGCCTTTCATTGAGCAGCGTGCTGATCCATTTGTGTGTAAGGCTGCCGATGGCACCTATTATTTTACTGCATCCTACCCGGCTTATGACCGTATTTTGCTTCGAAGCAGCAAGACTTTAAATGGATTAAAGGATGCAAAGGAGCGTCAGATTTGGGTAAAGCATGAGCATGGTCTTATGAGCTGCCATATCTGGGCGCCAGAGCTTCATTTTGTCTATGGAAAATGGTATATCTATTTTGCAGCAGGTGAGGCAGAGGATGTGTGGAAGATTCGTCCATATGTACTTGAGTGCGATGGCGATCCGATGACAGGCGAGTGGAGCGAGCTTGGTCCTATGAAGGGCTGTGATGATGATCCATTTTCCTTTACAGATTTTTCACTGGATGCAACAATCTTTGAGCACAAGGGTGATTATTATTATGTTTGGGCACAGAAGGCATCTAACATTTCCAATCTTTATATTGCAAAAATGGCAGCGCCAAATAAGTTAGCAACTGTAATGGAGATGATTACAACGCCAGATTATGATTGGGAGCGCATTTTGTTTTGGGTAAATGAGGGACCGGCAGTGTTAAAGCATGATGGAAAGATCTGGCTTACATTTTCTGCCAGCGGAACAGGCTCCTGTTATTGTGTTGGCCTTTTAAGCGCTGATGAAAATGCAGATCTGCTTGATCCGGCTTCCTGGACAAAGGAGCGTATGCCAGTACTTAAAACAGATCAAGAGAAAGGTCTGTATGGACCAGGACACAACAGCTTTACAACTGATGAAGATGGCAATGATATCATGGTCTACCATGCAAGAACATATGATGGCATCAAGACAAAGGATCCGCTGTATGATCCAAATCGTCATGCTCATCTGTTAAAGGTGCAGTACGACGAAAATGGACGTCCAATCTTTGATTATCAGAAGCATTAATTAAAATTAGTAAAAAGACAGAATACGTTACTAGAAAGGACTGGTTTTTAAATGAAAACAGGAAAAAATTATAAGTTTTGGTTTTGCACCGGATCTCAGGATCTGTATGGTGACGAGTGCTTACAGAAGGTAGCAGAGCATTCCAAGATTATTGTAGAGAAGTTAAATGAGTCTGGAAATCTTCCATTCGAGGTTGTTTGGAAGCCAACACTGATTACAAACGAGCTGATTCGTCGTACCTTTAACGAGGCAAATATCGATGATGAGTGTGCAGGTGTGATCGTTTGGATGCACACATTCTCTCCGGCAAAGTCTTGGATTCTTGGTCTTCAGGAGTACAGAAAGCCATTGCTTCATCTTCATACTCAGTTCAACATGGAAATTCCATATGACACAATCGATATGGATTTCATGAATGAGAACCAGTCCGCACATGGTGACAGAGAGTTTGGCCATATGGTAACACGTATGGGCATTGAGCGCAAGGTTGTAGTTGGTCACTGGTCTGATGAGAAGCTTCAAAAGAAGATCGGCAGCTGGATGCGCACAGCAATTGGTGTTGTAGAGAGCAGTCATATCCGTGTTATGCGTGTAGCTGATAACATGAGAAATGTTGCAGTAACAGAGGGTGATAAGGTAGAGGCTCAGTTAAAGTTTGGCTGGGAGATTGATGCTTACCCAGTAAACGAGATTGCAGAATCTGTAGCTGCTGTATCAGAATCAGACACAAATGCACTGGTGGATGAATATTATAGCAAGTACAATATTCTTCTGGAGGGAAGAGATCCGGCAGAATTTAGAAAGCATGTAGCAGTTCAGGCACAGATTGAGCTTGGTTTTGAGCGCTTCCTTGAGGAAAAGAACTATCAGGCAATTGTAACTCACTTTGGCGATCTTGGTGCTTTAAAGCAGCTGCCAGGTCTGGCAATTCAAAGACTTATGGAAAAAGGATATGGCTTTGGTGCAGAGGGTGACTGGAAGGTTGCCGCAATGGTACGCCTGATGAAGATCATGACTTCTGGAATGAAGGATGCAAAGGGAACCTCCATGCTTGAGGATTACACATACAATCTTGTTCCAGGCAAGGAAGGCATCTTAGAGGCTCATATGCTTGAGATCTGCCCATCTATCGCAGACGGTCCGATCAGCATCAAGTGCCAGCCGCTGTCCATGGGTGACAGAGAAGATCCGGCGCGTCTTGTATTTACTTCTAAGGAAGGAACAGGTATTGCAACTTCCTTAGTAGACTTAGGAGATCGCTTCCGCTTGTTAATCAACACAGTTGACTGCAAGAAGGTAGAAAAGCCGATGCCAAAGCTTCCAGTAGCAACAAACTTCTGGACACCACAGCCAGACCTTATTACAGGAGCAGAGGCATGGATTTTAGCAGGCGGTGCTCATCATACAGCATTCACCTACGACCTCACAGCAGAGCAGATGGGCGACTGGGCAGAAGCAATGGGAATCGAGCCTGTCTACATCGACAACGAGACAACCATCCGCAATCTGAAGAAGGATCTAATGCTGGGAAATCTTGTATATAGAAAGTAAATAGGATTAAGGGTTCATGGGTCGTAACTTGGCCTGTGAATAAGAAATAGTTTGTGGATAATCCAATATTTGCGGCCAAGCCCGAAGGTGAATGGATTTCACGAGACGGACACTTGAAGCAGGTCTTTCAAAGTAATGTATGATAAAAAAGAACATAAAAGGAACCTGCGGAATTTGGCCCGTCGACGAAACCATTACACCGAAGGGCTTTCGTAACCTAGCCCTGTGAAAAGCAAAAACATAGAAAAAGTAGAAGCTGTCAAGAAAAAACACTTGACAGCTCTTCTTTTTTCGTGTATAGTAGCGAAGGTGATGTTTGATGGAAAAGATTGTAGAACGCAATATGCTGTATGATTTCTATGGTGAGCTGCTTACGCCGCATCAGCAGGAAATTTACGAAAGCATTATTTTTCAGGATCTGTCGCTGAGTGAAGTGGCAGAGATCCACGGCATCAGCAGGCAGGGAGTTCATGATCTGGTAAGGCGCTGTGATAAGCTGCTGGAAGGTTATGAAAACAAACTGCATCTGGTAGAGCGCTTTGTGACACTCAAATCTTCTGTAAGCGAATTAAGAGAACTTACAAAAGCATATGAGAAGAGCAGAGACGATAAGCTGTTTGGACAGATTGACAGGCTTTGCCAGACAATACTCGAAGAGCTGTAACTGTAAAGTTAAAGGCAGAAAGGAGCTGCAAAAGTGGCATTTGAGAGCTTATCTGAAAAGCTTCAGAACGTATTTAAAAATCTGCGCGGCAAGGGTCGTCTGACAGAAGCGGATGTAAAGGCTGCTTTGAAGGAAGTAAAGATCGCGCTCCTCGAGGCGGACGTTAACTTCAAGGTAGTAAAAAACTTCGTAAAGTCAGTCCAAGAACGCGCAATCGGTCAGGATGTTATGAATGGTTTAAATCCTGGACAGATGGTAATAAAGATTGTAAACGAAGAGCTTGTTTCCCTGATGGGATCTGAGACAACAGAGATTGCACTGCTGCCTGGAAATCAGGTGACGGTCATCATGATGATTGGTCTTCAGGGTGCTGGTAAGACAACTACCGCAGCAAAGATTGCAGGAAAGCTGAAGATGAAAGGCAGACAGCCGCTTTTGGTTGCTTGTGATATTTATCGTCCGGCGGCAATCAAGCAGTTGGAAGTTAACGGTGAAAAACAGGGTGTTGAGGTGTTCTCAATGGGAACAAATCACAGTCCGGTTGACATTGCAAAGGCAGCAATCGAGCATGCAAAGAATAACGGACAAAACGTGGTCATCCTTGATACCGCAGGCCGTCTGCAGATTGATGAATCCATGATGCAGGAGCTTGTAGATGTGAAAGAGGCAGCTGGCGTTACGCAGACGTTGCTCGTCGTAGATGCGATGACTGGACAGGAAGCAGTTAACGTGGCAACTACCTTCAATGACCGTATCGGCGTAGACGGAGTAATCCTGACAAAGCTTGATGGCGACACCAGAGGTGGTGCAGCGCTTTCAATTCGTCAGGTGACAGGAAAGCCGATTCTTTATATTGGTATGGGCGAAAAGCTCTCCGATCTGGAACAGTTTTATCCAGATCGTATGGCATCACGTATCCTTGGCATGGGAGATGTCATGAGCCTTATTGAAAAGGTTGAGGCGCAGGTCGATGCTGAGAAAGCAAAGGAGATGGAGCAGAAGCTTCGCAAAGCATCCTTTGATTTAAACGACTATCTGGATCAGATGGAACAGATGAAAAACATGGGTGGTCTTAGCAAGATCATGGAGATGCTTCCGGGCATGGGCATGAATTTAAATGCCAAAAATATGCCGGATATGGATGAGAGTGAGAAGCAGATGGAAAAAATCCAGGCAATCATTCGTTCCATGACCATGAAGGAGCGAAGCAATCCAGATATCATCAACGCATCCAGAAAAAACCGCATTGCAAAAGGTGCAGGAGTCGATGTTGTAGAGGTCAACAGACTGTTAAAGCAGTTTGACCAGAGCCGCAAGCTCATGAAGCAGATGCCCGGCATGATGGGCAAGCAGGCAAAAAAAGGAAGATTTAAACTGCCTTTTTAATAAATAATTAATTTTAAATAATTGGAGGAATTTTACAATGGTAAAGATTAGATTAAAGAGAATGGGACAGAAGAAGGCTCCTTTCTACAGAGTAGTAGTTGCAGATCAGAGATCTCCAAGAGACGGAAGATTCATCGCAGAGATCGGTTACTATGATCCAACTAAGGAACCAAGCGTAATCAAGTTTGACGAAGAGGCTGCTAAGCAGTGGCTTGCAAACGGTGCTCAGCCGACAGATACAGTTGCAAAGTTATTAAAGGTTGCTGGTATTGAGAAATAATTAAGAGTGCCGAATCCTTTTATCAAATGTTGCGGGTGCAGCAGAATGAGAGAGATGTATGAAGGGACTATTAGAAGTTATCGCTAAGTCACTTGTTGACAACCCGGATGAAGTTGTGGTTACTGAAAAGGAAACCGAGAAGGGACTTGTGCTTGAGCTGAAGGTAGCGCCTAGTGATATGGGCAAAGTTATCGGCAAGCAGGGCAGGATCGCAAAAGCAATCCGTTCTGTGGTAAAGGCTGCGGCATCAAGAGAAAACAAGCAGGTTAGTGTAGAGATTGAGTAATCAAAAACGTGTACTTCAGAGATGGGGTGCACGTTTTGTTTTTAAGATGTATGAGCTGTAATGCTGTCATAGGAGAAAATATGGAAGATTTATTGCGTGTGGGTGTGATTTCCTCCGCTCATGGAATTAAGGGAGAAGTTAATGTATTCCCGACAACTGATGAGCCGGAAATGTTTGCACAGTGGAAGACACTGCGTCTGGTTGAAAAGAAACAAAGTCGTCTGATTCATGTGCGCGGTGCAAAGTATTTTAAAAACATGGTCATTCTTTCTATTGAGGAGATTGCAGACCGAAATCAGGCAGAGCTTTTGCGTCAGGCAGAGCTTTATATAACAAGAGACCAGGCAGCTCCGTGTGGTGAAAATGAGAATTTTATTACTGATTTAATTGGACTTAGTGTAATAGATGAAAATGGAGAAGAGCTTGGTAAGTGCACTGATGTGTTTCAGACGGGTGCAAATGATGTCTATGAGATAGAGCTTTTAGATGGAAGAAAGGTGCTTTTCCCTGCTATTCCTTCCTGTATATTAGATGTTGATTTGGAAAAAGGCATAATGACAGTTCATGTTATGGCTGGACTAATTGACTAAGCTGTGAATATGAAAAGAAAGAGGTAATTCCATGCATTATTATGTGCTGACGTTGTTTCCGGAGATGATTACAAACGCCTGCGGCGAGAGCATTCTTGGACGCGCATCCCAAAAGGGATTGATTTCTGTGGAGGCTATAAATATACGTGACTATTCCACAAACAAACATAACCGTGTCGATGATTATCCATATGGCGGCGGCGCTGGAATGGTAATGCAGCCTATGCCAGTGTACGATGCCTGGAAGGATCTGACAGAGCGCATTGGAAAAAAGCCACGTGTGCTGTTCATGACACCTCAGGGAAAGCCATTTTCTCAAAAGCTGGCAGAAGAATATGCAAAAGAAGAAGATTTGATATTCCTTTGTGGTCATTACGAGGGAATTGACCAGCGTGTGCTTGATCTCATTGTAACAGATGAAGTTTCAGCAGGCGATTTTGTGCTTACAGGCGGTGAACTTCCAGCGATGATGATGATTGACTGTATTTCACGTCTTGTGCCAGGTGTGCTGAGTAATGAAGCATCTGCGCAGGATGAGTCATTTGAAGGAAATTTGCTGGAGTATCCACAATATACAAGACCAGAAGTTTTCATGGGCGAGTCAGTGCCGCCTGTACTTCTATCAGGTCATCATGGCAATATTGATAAGTGGAGACGCGAGCAGTCTATTCTTCGGACAGCAAAAAAACGCCCAGATCTTCTTAAGAATGCTGAGCTTACACAAAAAGAGAAGAATTGGCTTCGGGAACAACTGATGAAAAAAAATAAAAAAGCTGAAAAAGCACTTGACAACTGATATAAAGTGCGGTATACTGTTAGTGTTGTCAATAAACAGGAAAGCAGAGGATTCACTCTCACCTTAGCGCAAAGGCGTCTCGGGTTGATATTTAAGTTCACATATCGTATTTTGCATATTTGTGTATCTTAATGGTGGATCGTCGCGGTCCATCATTTTTTTGCGTAAAGCAGTTCACAACATTTTTCGATGGGGGTACAAAACAATTAGCAGTTTAATGATTAATGAGCAGATCCGTGACAAGGAAGTCCGGGTAATTGGTGAGGAAGGACAGCAGCTTGGAATTATGTCCTCCAGAGATGCCATGAAGCTGGCAAAGGATGCCGGTTTAGATTTGGTAAAGATTGCACCAACGGCTAAGCCGCCGGTATGCAAGATTGTTGATTATGGCAAGTTCCGTTATGAGCAGGCCAGAAGAGAAAAGGAAGCCAAGAAGAAGCAGAAAGTCATTGAAGTAAAGGAACTGAGATTGTCTCCGAACATCGATACAAATGATCTGAATACAAAGGTGAACAATGCGCGAAAGTTCCTGGAAAAGGGCGATAAGGTAAAAGTTACCTTACGTTTCCGCGGCAGAGAGATGGCCCATATGGGTGCTTCCAAACATATACTGGATGACTTTGCTGAAAACCTCAAGGATATCGCATCGGTTGAGAAACCGCCGAAGTTAGAGGGTAAGAGCATGAGTCTGGTATTGGCAAAAAATATCAAGTGATTGACAGGAGGAAATTATAATGCCAAAGGTAAAAACAAGCAGAGCAGCTGCAAAGCGTTTTAAGAAAACAGGTACAGGCGAGTTAAAGAGAATGAAGGCATACAAGAGCCATATCTTAACAAAGAAGTCTGCTAAGAGAAAGAGAAATCTTAGAAAGGCTGCTATGACAGATAGTACCAACGTAAAGAACATGAAGAAGATTTTACCTTATTTATAATTTTGTGATTTTATAAGTAAGTTTGGGAAACATTTCTGCACAGGATTCGCGAGAATCCTCATCGTTTAGGAGGAGATAGATATGGCAAGAATTAAAGGCGGTATGAACGCTAAGAGAAAGCACAACAAAGTGTTAAAGCTGGCAAAGGGTTACAGAGGAGCCAGATCTAAGCAGTATAGAGTAGCAAAGCAGTCTGTTATGAGAGCATTAACAAGCTCTTACGCAGGAAGAAAGCAGAGAAAGAGACAGTTCAGACAGCTGTGGATCACCCGTATCAACGCAGCAGCTAGAATGAACGGTCTGTCTTACAGCAAGTTTATGTACGGCTTAAAGAGCGCTGACATCCAGTTAGACAGAAAGATTCTGGCTGATATGGCTGTTAATGATCCAGCTGGATTCGCAAAGCTGGCTGAGACTGCAAAGAGCAAGCTTGCTTAATTAGCAGTTGATCAAACCGCATATTGTGTATAAAAATTCAGGGAGAGCTTCGGCTCTCCCTTTTTGTGATGTTTTTGTGAAAATCACTTACTTTTTGCTTGTTTTTTTATATTATTTGTGGAATATGAAAGGTTGATTTCAAATCCAAAGCTATGATATACTTCTATTGAATATACTTACAATTCACGCGTTTTGTGAAGGGTAATTACAAATCAAAGGAGAATGATATGAGCGTCAGAAGAATCTTCGCGGAGAAGAAGGAACCTTATGCAGTAAAAGCACAGGAGCTTATGGAAGAGATGAGCAGCTATCTTGACATTCACGATGCCAAGAAGGTGCGTGTGCTGATCCGTTATGATGTTGAAAACCTTTCGGATGAGACTTATGAAAAGAGTAAGGGAACTATTTTTTCGGAGCCGCCGGTCGATGATCTTTATGAGGGTACCTTCCCTCACGAGAAGGATGATATTATTTTTTCAGTAGAGTATCTTCCAGGACAGTTTGATCAGAGAGCAGACTCGGCAGAGCAGTGTGTAAAGCTGTTAAAGGAAGATGAACAGCCGATTATCCGTTCAGCAACCACATATGTGATCAGCGGTGCACTTACAAGTGAGGAAGTTGCTAAGCTGAAGAATCACTGTATTAACCCAGTTGATTCAAGAGAAGCATCGGAGGAAATTCCGCAGACACTGAACATGGTACATCCAGAGCCAGAAGATGTAAAAATTCTGGAAGGCTTTTCCAAGATGAATGAGGAAGATCTGAAGGCGCTCTATGATTCCTTTGGTCTTGCTATGACCTTTAAGGATTTCCTTCACATCCAGAAGTATTTCCATGATGAGGAAAAGCGTGATCCGTCCATGACTGAAATTCGTGTACTTGATACATACTGGTCTGATCATTGCCGTCATACAACATTCCAGACAGAGTTAAAGAACGTTACCTTTGAGGAAGGATATTATCGTCCGGTAATCGAGAAGACATACGACGAGTATGAGACTGCTCATAAAACATTGTTTGAAGGCAGAAATGATAAATTTATCAGTCTTATGGATCTGGCTCTTATGGGTATGCGTCAGTTGAAGAAGCAGGGAAAGCTTCAGGATCAGGAAGAAAGTGATGAGATCAATGCATGTTCTATCGTAGTACCGATTAAGGTAGACGGCAAGGAAGAAGAGTGGCTGATCAACTTTAAGAATGAGACACATAACCATCCTACTGAGATTGAGCCATTTGGAGGCGCTGCAACATGCCTTGGCGGTGCAATCCGTGACCCGCTGTCAGGTCGTACCTATGTTTATCAGGCAATGCGTGTGACTGGTGCTGCAGACCCGACACGTCCGCTTTCTGAGACACTTCCTGGAAAGCTTCCTCAGAAGAAGCTTGTTCGTACAGCAGCAGCTGGTTACAGCTCTTATGGAAATCAGATTGGTCTGGCAACTGGTTATGTAAAGGAAATTTATCATCCAAATTATGTGGCAAAGCGTATGGAGATCGGTGCTGTTATGGGTGCAGCTCCAAGACGTGCAGTAATCCGTAAAAATTCTGATCCGGGCGATATCATTATTCTGCTTGGCGGACGTACAGGAAGAGATGGCTGCGGTGGTGCAACTGGTTCTTCTAAGGCTCATACACAGTCTTCTATCGAAACATGTGGTGCAGAGGTTCAAAAGGGTAATGCACCGACTGAGAGAAAGTTACAGAGACTGTTCCGTCGTGAGGAAGTCAGCCATCTGATTAAGAAATGTAACGACTTTGGTGCCGGCGGTGTATCTGTAGCAATTGGAGAGCTGGCAGACGGTCTTGTTGTTGAACTTGACAAGGTTCCAAAGAAGTATGCAGGTCTTGACGGCACAGAGATTGCGATTTCTGAGTCTCAGGAGCGTATGGCAGTCGTAGTAGATCCAAAGGATGCAGACCAGTTCTTAGCTTATGCAGCTGAGGAGAATCTGGAGGCAACAAAGGTTGCAGTTGTAAGTGAGGATCCTAGACTTGTTCTTCGTTGGAGAGGAAAAGAAATTGTTAATATCAGCCGCGCATTCCTTGATACAAACGGTGCTCATCAGGAGACAGATGTTACTGTAAGCATGCCAAAGAAGGAAGAAAGCTTCTTTGCAGCAAAGGAAGTTACTGATGTAAAGGAAAAATGGCTTTCTATGCTGGCTGATTTAAATGTTTGCTCACAGAAGGGTCTTGTTGAGATGTTCGACAGCTCCATCGGTGCAGGAAGCGTTGTAATGCCGTATGGTGGAAAGAATCAGCTGACTGAGGTTCAGACAATGGTAGCAAAGGTTCCTGTAGCAAAGGGAAATACTGATGCTGTTACCATGATGAGCTATGGCTTTAATCCATACCTGTCTTCATGGAGTCCATATCACGGTTCTGTTTATGCCGTAACAGAGTCTATTGCTAAAATTACGGCAGCCGGCGGTGACTACAGCAAGATTCGTATGACATTCCAGGAGTACTTCCGCAGAATGACAGAGGATTCTCATACATGGGGACTTCCGTTTGCTTCATTGCTTGGTGCATATGCAGCACAGATGGGATTTGGTCTTCCGTCAATTGGCGGAAAGGATTCCATGTCAGGAAGCTTTGATGAGTTAAACGTACCGCCAACACTTGTTTCCTTTGCAGTTGATGTGGCATCTGAAAATGATGTTGTAACACCAGAATTTAAGAAGGCAGGAAATAAGCTTGTTCTGTTCTCAATTGAGAAGGATGAGTATGACCTTCCGAATTATGAGCAGGTGAAGAAGCTGTACGGGCAGATTCACGAGGCAGTTCGTAAGGGTCAGATCGTATCCTCCTATGCAATTGGCGCAGGCGGTATCGCAGAGGCAGTCAGCAAGATGGCATTTGGTAATGGCCTTGGTGCAGTTATCAATGCGCAGCTTGATAAGAATCTCCTATTTGCTCCATTATACGGAAATATTCTTGCAGAAGTTCCGACAGAATGCATCGCAGATTTAGAGGTTCCATGTGAGGTTATCGGTGAAGTAAGTGCAGAGCCAACATTCACTTATGGTGAAATTGTAATTTCCATGGATGAGGCTGTAAAGAGCTGGAAGTCTACTCTTGAGAAGGTATTCTCGTCTGTATCTGGAAAGGCACAGCCAAAGGTTGATACAGGTATCTACAAGGCAGATTCTATCTATGTATGCAAGAATAAGATTGCAAAGCCAAAGGTATTTATTCCAGTATTCCCAGGAACAAACTGTGAGTATGACAGCGCAAAGGCATTTGAGCGTGCAGGTGCAGAGGCAATTGTTAAGGTTGTTCGCAATCAGACAGCAGAAGAAATTCGCGAGTCTGTTGATATCTTTACAAAGGCAATCCGCGAGTCTCAGATTATCATGTTCCCAGGCGGATTCTCAGCAGGTGATGAGCCGGATGGTTCTGCAAAGTTCTTTGCAACAGCATTTAGAAATGAGAAGCTCAAAGAAGCAGTTATGGATCTGTTAAACAACAGAGATGGTCTTGTACTTGGTATCTGCAACGGCTTCCAGACACTTGTAAAGTTAGGACTTGTTCCGTATGGTGAGATTATTGACAGCCAGCTGTCTGATTCTCCGACACTGACAACAAACACCATTGGACGTCATGTTTCCAAGATGGCATACTTAAAGGTAGTATCCAATAAGTCTCCATGGCTGGCACAGGCAACACTCGGCGGTGTTTACTGCAACCCGGTTTCTCATGGTGAGGGACGTTTCGTAGCAAGCAAGGAGTGGCTTGATAAGCTGTTTGCAAATGGACAGGTTGCAACTCAGTATGTTGATTACAATGGCAATCTTGCACAGGACGAAGAGTGGAATATGAACGGTTCCTATGCAGCAATCGAAGGTATCACAAGCCCAGATGGACGTGTATATGGAAAGATGGCACATTCAGAGCGTATCGGAGATTCTGTAGCAATCAATATCTACGGCGAGCAGGATCTGAAGCTGTTTGAGTCAGGTGTTAAGTACTTTAAGTAATTTTGGTGGTTTTATTAAAAGCATAAAAAACGGTCATACCAGAAATGGTATGGCCGTTTTCTTATGCTTAAAGTTTTGTAAACTTACCGACTAGAATCACCCGTATGAATGTCACAGCTTTGCAAATTCGATGGTGCCAGATAATCAGAATCTGTTGTTGTGCCACTTGAAAGATCACTGTCATCGATATGAAGGTAAACGCGCTGTACAACCAAATCACCCGGGCAGTATTTTGTTGCACTTTTGCCTGATTTTGTGCAGATACGGAGTGCATAGTGGCGGTCACAGTAGCTTGTTGGTGCTGTGCCTGGTGCAAAATATTCTGTGTATACAGAAGCGTTGCTTGAACTGCTGTTGCATACGCCATCAACTGCGAGAAGACCTGACTTGCTGCAGATCTTTGCAGATTCTAATTCATCTGTAAAGATGAAATCTTTGTTATCAAGATCAGTATGGATGCGAGCCATAATTTTCTGCCAGATCGTCTTGTGGTATTCAGTTCCATTTGAAAGCACCTTTGAGTCATCATATCCAGACCATATGCCGCAGGTGTAGTAAGGAGAGTAGCCTATGAACCATACGTCGCTTCCGCTTGTCGTTGTTCCGGACTTTCCAGCAAGTGTCATTGAATCAACCTGACAAAGTGTACCAGTTGGCGTGATTCCATATTGATAGTAATAAGAAGAATCTGATGAAATCACATCCTCCATTGCGCTTGTTAAAAGAGCTGCAGAGGAGCTTTTAATAATTCTTGTCTGAGAAGGAACACTTTCAAGAAGAATATTTCCCTGGCGGTCTAAAACCTTTGTGTAGTAGGTTGGTTTTTGATAAATTCCATCATTTGCAATGGAAGCAAAGGCAGCAGTAAGCATTTCGTTTGTGACAGTATATGACTGGCTTGTGGAGGCAAGAGAGCTGGAAATTTCAAACAAGTCAGCACTGCCTAAACCAAAAAGCTCCAAATAATCATATGCAGTGGAATCAGATACAAGAGAAGTCAGACATCTGGCACCGATGACATTCATGGAATAAGTGATAGCCTGGCGTATATTGTTGTAGCCAAGATATGGATTTCCCCACCAGTTTAAGACCTGCTGATTCCCAGATAAATAAGGAGCGTCATAATATGTTGAGGCAAGCGTGGCACCACATGAGTCGATAGCAGGTGCAAATGTGCCGAGTATCATTGAAATAGAGCCTGGCTGCCTGCTGCAGTGCAGAGCACGATTTAAAGTGAGGCTTCCTTCTTTTTCACCGCGGCCGCCAGATATAGCAGCAACCTGACCATTTGATTGATTCATGACAACGACAGATTCCTGCGGCTCAAGAATAGGAATAATGGTTTCACTTGTAACTGAGTCACCAGAAATAAGTAAAGATGCTTTAAATTCACGGACAGACCGATAAATATCTTCTTTCGAAGCATAAATATTTGCAAATGTTGCCTGCTTTTTTTCTGACTGAAAATAGCTTATCAGATCATTTTCTGTATAGGTGCTTTCAGAACCGTCTGCATGGCATACAGTAAGCGCATAATTAAGTGAATATTCTAAAAGTCTGCTTCCTGTTGAAGAGATGTAATTGTCAGCATTGTTGACCTCTTCATCGACAATAGATTGAATGGAAGGATCCATTGTTGAATAAATCTGCAGGCCGCCACTGTAGAGAAGCTTATAAGATTGTGAGGCAGAATAGCCAAGCTTTGACTGCAGATCATCACAAACCTGATTATATACAGCATCAGTAAAATAAGAAAAAACTGTACTGCCGGAAGTGGTGTTGTTAACTGTCTGAATGCGGCTGTACACATCATCATCAAGTGCATCATTTTTCTGATCATAAGTGATAAAATTTTGCTCATACATTTTTTCAAGAACGATCTTTCGGCGCACTGCATTTTCCTTTGGATGTGTAAGCGGATTATAGCGTGATGGGTTTGAGGTGGTGGCAGCCAAAACAGAGCATTCAGATAATGTTAATTCCCATACATTTTTGCCAAAATAGCGATTAGCAGCTGTCTGTACACCAAGACAGTTGCCGCCAAGATTAATTGTATTAAGATAATATTCAAGAATAGTTTCTTTGCTGTCTAGCTGATCTTCTAATTTTACTGCAAGAAATTGTTCCTGAATTTTGCGGCGCAGTTTGTCAGCCATGTTTGTCTCATAGCCGCCCTGCAGCACATTATTTTTAATAAGCTGTTGAGTGATTGTGCTGGCACCTTCAGAAAATCGTCCGTTTGTAATGCCGACATAAGCAGCACGCAAAATTCCTTTTAAATCAATTCCATTATGTTCATAAAAGCGGCTGTCCTCAATTGCGATAAAAGCGTTTACAAGATCATCAGGAAGCTGGTCAAAGCTGACTTCTTCGCGGTTGCTGCCTTCCATGACAAGTGTCTGCATAAGATTGCCGTCTGCGTCGTAAATTTGAGAAGCATATCCCTGCGGCTGTACATCAATTATATCGAGAGAGGGAGCAGCATCAATTGCCCCACGGACAAAGCCAATGCCGACAGCAAAGCCGGCGAAGCAAAGAATTAGAAACATTGCCAGTGCTATTTTTAAAAGAAAAATAAGATGGTGTCGTCTGGCCTGCCTAGATGTATCAAGAAGACCTGACAGCTCATTTTTTATTGAATCATTATTAAAAATCATAAAGATCAGTGCCTTTCCGTCAAATTCATGCATAAATGCTTTCCAAGCATGGAATGACATTTATTCTTTAGTATATCAAAAAATAGAGAAAAATACCAGAAAAAAAGCAAACCTTTACAGAAGCTGCAAAATAAGATACACTAACTACAAAGCATTTTGCAGCAGAGAAAAATAAGAAAATGCTTTTAATATATGGAAATAAAAGTATAAAGGAATAAGGTGAATAAAATGTCAGAGGCCTACAAGACAGTTTATATGGGAGATACAGCAGAAATCGTAGAGAAGAAATCACGTTTTATTGCAAATTTAGAGCATGTGGAGTCAGAGGAGGAGGCACTTGCCTATATTGAGACGATCCGCAAAAAATATTGGGATGCAAGACATAATTGTTATGCATACTGCATCGGAAAAAAACAGGAGCTAAAGCGCTGCAGTGATGACGGTGAGCCTTCACAGACAGCAGGAAAGCCCATGCTTGATGTGCTGACAGGTGCAGGTCTTTGTGACACAGTCGTCGTTGTCACACGCTATTTTGGAGGTACTCTTTTGGGAACAGGCGGTCTTGTGCGCGCTTACACGGCGGCGGCAAAGGCTGGCGTTGAAGCAAGTGAGGTGATTGAAAAAATTCCAGCTGTACAGTTTTTAGTAAAGGTGACATATAACCAGATAGGAACACTTCTTTATCTGTTGGGACAGCGAGGCTACAGCCAATTAGACAGCGAATATGCAGAGGATGTAAGTGTGCGCTTTCTTGTACCTCTTACAGAACGCACATCTATGGAAAAACAGCTTCTTGAGAGCTTTCAGGGCAGCGCTAAGACAGAGATTGAAGATTATGGGTACTACGCGAAGAATGGAAAAGAGCTTCTTTTATTTGAGGAGGAAGTGTAATGATAACATGTGCAATGTGTGATGATGAGCTGCCGTTTGCCGAGCAGCTTAGAAGTCTTGTAATGGCTTATGCGAAAAAAAAACGAGTGGAGCTGCAGGCTGAAACATTTGCATCTGCGGAAGAACTTTTAGAAGAAATTGAAAATGGTGCAGGCTTTGAAATATTGTTTCTTGATATTGAGATGCGAAAAATGGATGGAATAGAACTTGGAAAAAAGCTTCGTGAGCTTTCATACCAGACACTTATTATATATGTTTCCGGTTATGACCAGTATATGCGCCAGCTGTTTGAGGCAGAGCCATTTCGTTTTTTGTCAAAACCATTAAAGCAAGAGGAACTTGAGAATGTGTTAGATAAGGCATTTGAGCGAATCAGCCGTTTTCACAGAGAGCTGTTTACGATTCGTTTTGGAAAAAACGTGGTGAATCTTCTTTGCCGAGATATTGTATATCTGGAAAGCAACAAGCGAAAGGTAATTGTTCATACTGTGCGTGGAGAATACGAGTATTACCATAAGCTTGATGAGGCTGAGGAAGAGCTTTTAGCGATCAGTGCAGATTTTGTACGGATTCACAAAGCGTATCTTGTGAATATGGAGCACGTTGAGGCGTTTCAGTATGAAAAGCTTGCACTTAGAGATGGCACAATTTTAAGTATAAGTGAGGCACACCGCGCTAATGTGCGCAGCCGCTTCTGGGAATGGGGTTCTGAGTAAGAACAAACATTGAGAGGGATCGAAACATGACAGATTTATTGCTTGTAATATTGATCAATTTTTTTGCATTATATACGACATCACAATATCTTGCAGTTCTGAAAAAAGAAGAACAGAAAAAAACTTGGCGCTGCATTTTGCCGCATTTTCTTTTATGGTGTGTGTTAAATACGTGCTGTTTGATTCTGATTCGTACAAAAGGAGTTTTTAGCTTATTTAGCGCAGCAGTTGCTGCTATTATTTTGCTGTTCGAGACAATTTTTGCGTTCCAGAAGGAAGAAGCATGGAAGGAAAAGACAAGGCGAAGGGAATATATGATAAGCCGTCAGCTTCAGTACTATGCAAAGCAGTATGAGGCTCTTTCCCATTTTCAGGAAACAATGCGAAAGGAGCGTCATGAGCGAAAAAACCGTAATATGGAACTTTTGATGCTTGCCAAAAAAGGAGATTTCGATGCTTTAATCTGCCGCTTGAACGAGGAGCAGAGCCTTATGACACCGCACTCATCAACAACAGGAAATAGAACGGTAGATGCAGTGCTTGACTTTGAAAAGGCCGTGGCAAGAGAAAAGAAAATTCAAGTGGAGGAATCTATTTCCATTCCGAGAGAAATGGAGGTGGCAGATTCTGTCTTATGCGGTGTTCTTGGAAATGCGCTTGATAATGCAATTGAGGCATGCGACAGAGTTAGTGAGAAGGAACGTCTTGTGAAGATTTTTATGAAGGTTGAGCGAAAAAATCTTTTTATTGAAATTAAAAATCGCTATGATGGCACCATTTTTAAAACACAGGATGGGCGCCTTATAAGCCGCAAAGAAAATCCGCAGGAGCACGGAATGGGGCTTCGTATCATGCATGAACTTTTAGAGCATGCAGACGGAAATGTTGAGACAATGTGGGATGAGCAGGTATTTACACTAAGAGTGATGATTTATCATGTGATTTAAAATTTAAGGGTTACAAAAATATCTGGCAAAAATGACAGTCAGAAAAATATTATTCATTTTTGTGATAGCATAAGAAAAACGAAAATGAAAGGAGGATTAGATGTGGACAGTATCGAAGTTTATGTCTGGCTCATCGTATTTATTGTATTGACAGCGATTGAGATGGCAACATTTCAGCTTGTAACCATTTGGTTTGCTGTCGGTGCCGTTGCAGCATTTATTACTTCACTGTTTTCGACATCGTTAGAAATTCAGCTTATTGTTTTTTTAGCTGTGTCGATGCTGTTATTGATTTTGGTTCGTCCCATTGCCGGACGCTTTCTTCAGACAAAGACGGTCAAAACAAATGTCGATAGTTTAATTGGAGATTATGCGACGGTTACGGCTCGAATACATAATCAGGAAGGCTTTGGAAAAGCTGTAATTCGTGGTCAGGAGTGGACAGCCGCTGCTGAGAAGGATGATGAAATCATCGAGGCAGGCAGCCGTGTTGTTGTCACAGGAATACGAGGTGTAAAATTGATCGTTGCAAAGATTGAGCCGTCAAGGACAGCACAGGAAAACAGTTAAAAGAATAAGCAGTATATCATTTAAGAGAAAAGGAGTGTATGAGTATGTTAGCAGCATCTATTCTTAGTCCTCAATTTATTGCAGGAGTTATTATTGTTATTGTTATTTTATGTATCATTGGCTCATGTATCCGCATTGTGCCACAGGCACATGCCGTTATCGTAGAGCGTCTTGGCGGTTATCTTACGACATGGTCAGTCGGCGTTCATATCAAGATGCCATTTGTTGATCACGTTGCAAGAAACGTTATTTTAAAGGAACAGGTTGTAGATTTTGATCCGCAGCCGGTTATTACAAAAGATAATGTTACGATGCTTATTGATACAGTTGTATTTTATCAGATTACAGATCCAAAGCTGTATGCATATGGTGTGGAAAATCCGCTGATGGCAATTGAAAATCTGACAGCAACCACATTGAGAAATATTATCGGTGAAATGGAGCTTGATGAGACACTGACCTCTCGTGAGACAATCAATACTAAGATGAGAAGCAGTCTTGATGAGGCAACAGATCCGTGGGGAATTAAGGTAAACCGCGTTGAGCTTAAGAATATCGCACCGCCGTCTGATATCCAAAATTCTATGGAGAAGCAGGCAAAGGCAGAGCGTGACAAGCGTGCAGCGATCCTTAGTGCAGAAGGTGAAAAGCAGTCTGCAATTCTTCGCGCAGAAGGTAAGAAGCAGTCTGCAATCCTTGATGCAGAGGCTGAAAAGCAGGCAGCAATTCTTCGTGCAGAGGCAAAGAAAGAGGCGATGCTTCGTGAGGCAGAAGGTGAAGCAGAGGCAATTCGCCGCGTTTCTCAGGCGAAAGCTGATGGAATTGCTTATATTAAGGAAGCAAAGGCTGATGCAGCCGTTCTTCAGATTAAGAGTATGGAGGCTTTCGAAAAGGCAGCTGACGGTAAGGCAACAAAGATTATTGTACCGTCAAATCTGGCTTCAATTGCAGGAACATTGACTGCACTTTCTGAAACTGTGCAAAAGGATGCACCAGAATCTTGAAAACTACTTGCAAAATGAATATTATCTGTGCTACAATAAGAGAGTTGCCAACCGGCAGCTCTCTTTTGCTTATGAAAAGTTTGAAAAGACAGATGCTGGTTTGGGGGGATTTGTGTAACTGAATTAAGTTTTTAGCATTAAGAGGAGTTTTTTCTATATGAAAACAAAGAGAGAGACAGTAAGAAACGTAGCGATTATTGCGCATGTTGACCACGGTAAAACGACACTGGTAGATGAGCTGTTAAAGCAAAGCGGAGTATTTCGTGAGAATCAGGAAGTTCAGGAGCGTGTCATGGACTCAAATGATATCGAAAGAGAAAGAGGTATCACTATCCTGTCCAAGAATACTGCAGTTACCTATAAAGACTGCAAGATCAATATCATCGATACACCAGGACATGCAGATTTCGGTGGCGAGGTAGAGCGTGTACTGAAAATGGTAAATGGCGTTATTCTTGTTGTTGACGCATTTGAGGGACCAATGCCGCAGACAAAGTTCGTTTTAAGCAAGGCACTTGAGCTTGACCTGTCTGTTATTGTATGTATCAATAAGATTGACCGCCCGGAGGCAAGACCGGCGGAAGTTGTAGATGAAGTATTAGAGCTTTTGATGGATCTTGATGCAAGTGATGAGCAGTTAGATTGCCCGTTCCTGTTTGCATCTGCAAAGGCAGGATTTGCAGTTCGTAATCTGGATGATCCAAGAGTAAATATGGCTCCGCTGTTTGAGACAATCATTGACCATATTCCGGCACCAGAAGGCGATCCGGAGGCTCCGACTCAGGTTCTGATCAGTACCATCGACTACAATGAGTATGTAGGACGTATTGGTGTCGGCAAGGTTGACAACGGTTTTGTAAAGGTAAATCAGGACTGTGTTATCGTAAATCATCATGATCCGAGTATGAAGCGCCGCGTAAAAATCAGTAAGCTGTATGAGTTTGATGGCCTGAATAAGGTAGAGGTACAGCGTGCTGATATCGGTTCTATTGTTGCAATTTCTGGTATTAGCGATATTCATATCGGTGATACAATTTGTTCACCGGAGAATCCGGTAGCGATTCCGTTCCAGAAGATTTCTGAGCCGACTATCGCAATGAACTTTATGGTAAATGATAGTCCACTTGCTGGTCAGGAAGGAAAGTTTGTTACTTCAAGACATTTAAGAGAGAGACTGTTCCGCGAGCTGAACACAGACGTTTCCCTGCGTGTTGAGGAGACTGATAACATGGATAGCTTTAAGGTATCCGGAAGAGGTGAGCTTCATCTTTCAGTTCTTGTTGAGAACATGCGCCGCGAGGGATATGAGTTTGCAGTCAGCAAGGCAGAGGTTTTAACAAAGAGAGATGAGAGAAATCGTCTTTTAGAGCCAATGGAGCTTGTTTATATTGATGTTCCAGAGGAGTTTTCCGGTACTGTTATCCAGAAGCTTTCCAGCCGTAAGGGTGAACTTCATGGAATGGGAACAGCACAGGGCGGCTATACAAGACTGGAGTTTTCTATCCCATCAAGAGGTCTGATTGGATTCAGAGGTGAATTCATGACTGATACAAAGGGAAATGGTATCATCAATACTATCTTTGATGGTTATGAGGAGTACAAGGGAGATATCCAGTATCGTAAGCAGGGTTCTATCATTGCATTTGAGGATGGCGAGAGTATCACTTATGGTCTTTACAATGCACAGGAAAGAGGTGTATTGTTTATCGGACCTGGTGAGAAGGTTTACTCTGGTATGGTAGTTGGTCAGACTGGTAAGGCAGAGGACGTAGAAGTTAATGTCTGCAAGACAAAGCATTTGTCCAACACCCGTTCTTCAGGTTCTGATGATGCACTTCGCCTTGTTCCAAAGAAGGTGATGAGCCTTGAGCAGTGTATGGATTTCATTGATACTGATGAGTTACTCGAGGTAACACCAAAGAACCTTCGTATCAGAAAGAAGATTCTTGATCCAACACTTCGTAAACGTGCAGCACTGCGTAAGCAGCAGTAAGCATATAAATTAAAAATGTGTGCGGCGCGTATGCGCCGTGCAGCAAAGGAGGATTTTTATGGAGTTAAGAACTGCTGTAAGTCCAAGAGATGTCAAGACTTATACCACACAGAGACTCAGAGAGGAATTTCTGATTCAGGGACTGTTTGTACCAGGCGAAATCAAGCTGGTATACAGCCACATCGATCGTATTATCACAGGAAGTGCAACACCGGCAGAGAGTGCACTTGAGCTGACTGCAGGAGATGAGCTTCGTGCAAAGTACTTCTGTGAGAGAAGAGAGCTTGGTGTAATTAACATCGGCGGCAAGGGAACTATCACTGTTGATGGAAAAGTATATACCGTTGACTATAAGGAAGGTATGTACATCGGAATGGGAACACAGAAGATCGTATTCGAGAGTGCTGATGCTTCTAACCCGGCAAAATTCTATTTAAACAGTGCACCGGCACATCGTACCTGCCCGACTGTTTTAATCAAGCCAGAGGGTACACCAGAGGAAGGTGTTGTCATCGTTAAGGATGAGAACAAGGTAGAGCTTGGTTCACTTGAGCTTTCAAATCATCGTACAATCTGCAAGTACATCCTTCCAGGCCAGGTAGAGAGCTGTCAGCTTGAAATGGGTATGACAAAGCTTGAGCCAGGCAGTGTATGGAACACAATGCCATGTCATACACATGACAGACGTATGGAGGTTTATCTGTACTTTGATATTCCAGAAGATGCATTTGTTATGCATTATATGGGAGAGCCGCAGGAGACTCGTCATATCGTTATGAGAAACGAGGAAGCTGTTATTTCTCCAAGCTGGTCTATTCACAGTGGTTCAGGTTCTCAGGCATACACCTTTATCTGGGGTATGGTTGGCGAGAATCAGGATTTCGATGATATGGACGGCATTGCAAATCAGGATATCATGTAATAAAGACATTATTTTCCGCTCCGGCATTTGCCGGGGCGGTTTTTTTGGTTCATGCAGTTTTGTTCACATCTTTGCCATATTTATTTGATAAAATGTTTACAAACGCGAATTATGCTGACAAAGAAAGGATGGAATACGCAATGGAAAAGATAAAAGTATTGGTAGTAGATGATGAGAGCAGAATGAGAAAGCTTGTAAGTGACTTTTTGACAAGAGACGGCTATGAAGTCATCGAGGCTGGAGATGGAGAGGAAGCAGTAGAGATTTTTTTCCAGAATAAGGATATTGCAGTAATCCTTCTTGATGTTATGATGCCAAAGATGAATGGATGGCAGGTGTTAAAGACGATCCGCGAATATTCACAGGTGCCTGTTATTATGCTGACTGCAAAGGGTGAGGAACAGGATGAGCTGCATGGCTTTGATCTTGGTGTAGATGAGTATATAAGCAAGCCATTCAGTCCTAAGATTTTAGTGGCAAGAGTCGGTGCAGTGTTAAAGAGAAGCAATCAGGTAAAATCAAGCAAGTTAGAGTGCGGCGGAATAGTGATAGATAAAGCAGCACATCAGGTAACAATAGATGGCAAGGAAATTGAGCTTAGTTTCAAAGAATTTGAACTTTTGACGTATTTTATGGAAAACAGAGGATTGGCACTGTCAAGAGAAAAAATTTTAAATAATGTTTGGAATTATGATTACTTTGGTGATGCAAGAACAATTGATACTCATGTAAAGAAACTAAGAAGCAAGATGGGTGAGAAGGGCGAATATATTCATACCATCTGGGGCATGGGCTACAAATTTGAGGTAGAATGATGAAATCATCAATAAGAACACAGATTATGACTGCCTTTATTGTAATTCTTACATTGACAATGGTGTTGTGTATAGGGTTAAATAACGGACTGCTGAAGGATTTTTATTATCAGAAGAAGCAGGAAAAGGTTGTTCATTATTATGAAAAGCTTGATCAGCTGACTAATAATGAAAGTGAGAATGATAGTAAGGTCAGCACAGTTTTGATTAGTATGCGTGATGCAGATAATATCTCTTTTATTCAGACAACATCAGACTGGTCACTAGATGAAGTGAGTGCAAACTGTGTATCTAATATGCAGGCGAGCGAGCTTCGTCATCGTCTTATGCAGTATATTTTGGTATGGGACCGCATGGACACAGTCACAACATTAAAGCAGGAGGAACGATATAAAATTTTAAAATATTATGATCCTATTGAAGGAACCTCCTATATGGACTGTTATGGTTCTTTGAGCAATGGAACATTCTTTTTGATGTCTACACCGTTAGAAGCTGTGCAGGACAGTGCAGAGATTTCCAATCAATTTTTCATGTTCACCTGCTTAGGAGGAATGCTGCTTGCACTTATTGTCATCAGTGTGATATCTAATCGTCTGACAAGACCGCTTCTGCAGCTTGCTGAGATTGCAGATCATATGGCAAATCTTGATTTTACGAGCAAATATACGGGTGATCTGAATAATGAAATTGGTCTTTTGGGAAACAGCATGAACTCAATGTCAGAGCAGTTAGAGAGTACAATTAATCAGCTGCAGACAGCAAATGAACAGTTAAAAAAGGATATTGATGAAAAAATCCAGATTGACGAAGTGCGAAAAGAATTTTTGTCAAATGTTTCGCATGAGTTAAAGACACCAATTGCATTGATCCAGGGTTATGCGGAAGGTCTTCAGGAAGGTATCAGTGACGATCCAGAAAGCCGTGCATTTTATTGCGATGTAATTGTCGATGAGGCAAAAAAAATGAACCGCATGGTGCGGAAGCTTCTGACTCTAAATCATCTTGAATTTGGACAGGATGCACTCACAGAAGAACCATTTGATATCTGTGAGATGCTTACAACACTTCTCAACTCAAGTGCACTTGAAATGCAAAAGAAGGAAATTAAGGTGATAAAACAGTATCCTGTTTCATGTATGGTGATTGGTGATGAGTTTAAAATTGAGGAAGTTTGTACTAATTATATAAGCAATGCAATGAATCATGTAAATGGAGACATGCGTATTTGTGTGACGCTAGAGGAACAAGAGGATACCGTAAAGATAACGGTAGCTAATACAGGCGATCCTATTCCAGAGGATTCCCTTGATAAAGTATGGATCAAGTTTTATAAGGTCGATAAAGCAAGAACAAGAGAATATGGTGGAAGCGGCATCGGTCTTTCTATTGTAAAAGCCATTATGGATGCTCATAAGCAGCCGTTTGGTGTATATAATACAGAAGAAGGTGTTGCATTCTGGTTTTGCTTAAAAAAGGCGCCAAAAGAAGAAGCAGATGTACAGGAGAATGAAGAATGACACAGGAAGTATGGAATAAGATAATAAACAGTGAAATGCTGTTAATTGGAATCGGCACACAGCTGTCAGTGAAAGAGGATAATGAAAAACAGATTGATGAGGTATATGATACGCTGGCAAAGCTGGCAAAAGGAAGAAATTGCTTTGTAATTACCTCAAATACAGATCAAAAGCTGTTAGATGGGAGAATTTCTAAGTTTTTGACGGCAGCACCGAAGGTGGAAGGACAAGAAAAGCAGTGGGAAGCCTATATGAACTGGCTTAGCTGTTCATTGACTCATGAACTTACAATTTTAGAGCTTGGTGAGGGCTTTGCTGATCCGATGGTTATGCGCTGGCCATTTGAGAAAGTGCTGTCTATGCATCAGAAGGCAACACTGATTCGTGTGCATCCTATGCTGTATCAGGTGCCGGCCGATTTAAATGGCAGAGGTATTGGTGTGAAGGAAAATTGCATCCAATTTGTAAAAGAAATAGCAGAACAGTTGTCACATGAATAATCATATGATATAATCAAGCTGTTTTTACACACATGAATCAGGGGGTGGCACGTTGATAGCGATTATTGATTATGATGCAGGAAACATCAAAAGCGTAGAAAAGGCGCTTTTGTCAATGGGAGAGACACCTGTTTTGACAAGAGATCCTGAGGTGATTCTTCAGGCAGATCATATTATCTTGCCGGGAGTGGGTTCCTTTGGAGATGCGATGGAAAACTTAAATAAGTTTGGATTAATTGAGGTTATCCATGAGGCAATAAACAGAAAAATCCCATTTTTAGGTATCTGTCTTGGACTGCAGCTTCTTTTTGAGAGCAGCGAGGAGACACCAGGCGTAGCTGGTCTTGGTATTCTTGAGGGAAAGATTGTGCGCATTCCAGAAGGGCCGGGTCTTAAAATCCCACATATGGGATGGAACTCCCTGAATGTACGCGAGGAAGCGTCATTATTTAAGGGACTGGAAAAGGAACCTTATGTGTATTTTGTGCATTCGTATTATCTGCAGGCCAAAGACCCCAAAATTGTGGCTGCAACAGCAGAATATGGTGTTACTATTCACGCATCAGTAGAAAAGGAAAATGTTTTTGCATGTCAGTTTCATCCAGAGAAGAGTTCAAAAACAGGGCTTGCGATTCTTAAAAATTTCTTGGCGCAAAGGAGGGAAGGCTAATGTTTACAAAGCGAATTATTCCTTGCCTGGACGTACATAACGGACGAGTTGTAAAGGGTGTTAATTTTGTGAATTTAAAGGATGCCGGAGATCCAGTTGAGATAGCAGCGGCATATGATGCGCTAGGTGCAGATGAGCTGGTATTTCTTGATATTACAGCGTCAAGCGATTCCAGAAACATTGTTGTTGATATGGTGCGCAGAGTAGCACAGAAGGTATTTATTCCATTTACCGTAGGCGGCGGAATCCGCACGGTAGAAGATTTTCGTATGCTTCTTCGTGAGGGCGCAGACAAAATATCAATCAATTCATCTGCTATCAATACACCGCAGCTTATAAGTGATGCAGCTGATAAATTTGGAAGTCAGTGTGTAGTTGTGGGGATTGATGCAAAAAAAAGAGCAGATGGCAGCGGATGGAATGTTTATAAAAACGGAGGCCGTATTGATACTGGACTTGATGCAGTAGAGTGGGCAGCAAAGGCTGTAAGAATGGGTGCAGGAGAAATTCTTTTAACAAGTATGGACTGCGACGGTATGAAGACAGGCTACGATATTGCGCTGACAAGACAAGTATCAGAGGCAGTTAGTGTTCCAGTCATTGCATCTGGCGGTGCAGGCACGAAGGAACATTTTTATCAGGCGCTCACAGATGGAAAAGCAGATGCTGCGCTTGCGGCAAGTTTATTCCATTACAAGGAACTTGAGATTGCCGATTTAAAACGGTATCTGAAGGAACGCGGCATCAGCGTGCGTATCAATTGATTTGTGGAGGAAAACAATGGGGGCAATTGCAAATGACTGGCTTGTGCCGCTTAGCGCAGAGTTTAAAAAGCCATATTATGCCAGTCTCTATAAAAAAGTAGTCGAAGAGTATACCACACATGTGGTGTATCCGCCATCAGACGAGATCTTTACTGCGTTTAATTTAACGCCGCTCTCCAAAGTAAAGGTAGTCATTCTCGGACAGGATCCGTATCATGAACCAGGTCAGGCACATGGTCTGTCGTTCTCTGTAAAGCCGGGCGTAGAAATTCCGCCTTCTCTAGTCAACATTTATAAAGAACTGCACGAAGACTTAGGCTGCTATATTCCAGACAATGGATATCTGGTAAAATGGGCAAATCAGGGTGTTTTGATGCTGAACACGCTTTTAACAGTCCGCGCACATCAGGCATTCTCTCACAAGGGAATTGGCTGGGAACAGTTTACAGATGCTGCTATTGAAGCACTTGCCAGACAGGATCGCCCGATGGTGTTTATTTTGTGGGGCAGACCTGCACAGTCAAAAAAGCCGATGATTTACAATTCAAAGCATCTGATCATTGAATCAGCGCATCCGAGTCCGCTGTCTGCATACCGAGGATTTTTTGGAAGCAGACCGTTTAGTCGTACAAATGAGTACTTAAAAGAAAATGGTCTTGCGCCAATTGACTGGCAGATTGAAAATCGTATGTAAAGAGGGAATAACAGAAAGGAAAATTAAAAAATGAATATTATTGAGTGGCTGAGAGTCATTTTTCTTGGCATTGTAGAGGGAATTACCGAGTGGCTTCCTGTCAGCAGTACCGGACATCTGATTTTGGTAGATGCCTTCTGGAAGACAAGTGCACCAGATGTGTTTACTGCTGAATTTACAGAAATGTTTGATGTTGTTATCCAGCTTGGTGCGATCCTAGCAGTTGTAACGGTGTTCTTTTATAAGTTGAATCCATTTTCAGCCAGAAAGACAAAAGAGCAGAAGCACAATACTATTGAACTGTGGAAGAAGGTAATTATTGGCTGTATCCCGGCTGGTGTGATTGGTATATTGTTCAATGATCTTATTGATAAATATCTGATGAATTGGCTTGTAGTAGCAATTATGCTTATTGTAGTCGGAATTGCATTTATTGCAATCGAGATGAGAAATCAAAAGGTTCGTCCATCGATTGTAAAGTTTACACAGCTTAGCTATAAGACAGCATTTATTATAGGTGTATTCCAGTTATTGGCATTGATTCCGGGAACCTCTCGTTCAGGAATCACAATCATCGGCGGTATGCTGTTTGGATGCTCTCGCTTTATTGCAGCAGAGTATACATTCTATCTGGCAATTCCTGTTATGTTTGGTGCCAGCGGCCTGAAGCTTGTTAAGTTCCTAGCAAAGGGCGGCGGTTTTTCAGCAGAGCAGTTCTTTGTTGTTTTGCTGGCAATGGTTGTTTCCTATGGAGTCTCTATGATTGTAATTAAGTTCTTGATGCAGTATATCAAGCGTCACAATTTCAACAGCTTTGCGCTTTATCGTATAGCACTTGGTATTATCGTTTTAATTGTTGGTTTTGCAGTTGGCCTGTAATCGACACAGGAGATTGTAACAAAAGAACGAAAAAACACGAATACTCCCACAAAGTAAACTATTGGTTGCTTTTTGGGAGTATTTTTCGGTTTTGAGACACAAAAAGGCACCTACAAAAAGTTTTTTGATTTTTTTTGAAAAAAGTGTTGACAAATCATTGCCCATATGATAATATATATATCGTCAGGTGAGCAACAGAGAAAACAAAGAAACAACAAACGAAGTTGCTTAACAGACAAAAACAAAATATGCAGTTGTGGCGGAATTGGCATACGCGCAAGACTAAGGATCTTGTGAGCCTAGCTCGTACGGGTTCAAGTCCCGTCAACTGCATTTTTCTAATGCATATCATTAGAAAACAAAATTGAATATGCAGTTGTGGCGGAATTGGCATACGCGCATGATTCAGGTTCATGTCCATGTACTTGGGTAGGGGTTCAAGTCCCCTCAACTGCATTACAGACCAAGAGAAGATGAAAGTCTTCTCTTTTTTGTATGTTATCGCAAGGATGCCTCCAGGCAAAGAGCTCCCCAACCCGTGCGAGGATTAGGTATGGGATAGCCTGGAAGTTCTTTTGCACCTGCAATCAGCCAAGTCTTTAATTGTTCTCCGTATAAAAATAAATTGTTTCTTTTTACAATTCCCCATTCCATTAAAAGAGCAGCACTGCCTGCGACAAACGGTGCAGCAAAGGATGTACCAGATACGGTTTGATATCCGCCAGGAAATGAAGGCACTATTATAGAAACACCGGGAGCGACAAGATCAGGCTTTGTTAAAAGATTTGGCATTACAGCAGCTCCACGTCCCGAAAAATCTGCCGGAGTATTCGTTTTTGCATCATAAGCCCCTACCGTAATAACTGAATTAGCAGAAGATGGTATTGTGAGTGTATTGTATGGATCGGGAGAAAGAAAGCGAGTAGCACCATTTAAGCTTGAAGCAGAAGGAAACCACATTTCAAATGAACCATTTTTTATTGAAATTGGTTCAATGATAAGGCTCCACACACCGGAAGTTAAATAAAAGCTGTCAGCTATTGGAAAAAACTCAAAATAATATTCCTGCAGACGCTGAAACGGAGAAGGTGCACTATTATAAAAAGCTATTCGCGTTTGATCCAGCGTTTCGATATTTGTTCCAAAATTGTCAGAAAGCGTGTATTCTGTTCCAGAAGGAGCCCTTAGCTTAATGCGCACATCATCTGCGTAATCTTTCCATAGCTGCATATTAAGAGAAGTCTGGCGTTCTGAAATCGAAAAATCAACATTTACTGTCTGATCAAGAAACCCCGAGGTATGCACTGGCGAGGCACCTTCATTTCCAGCTGCAGCAATTATGCTGATGCGGCCAAGCAGTGATACACGGTTTAGATAAAGCTCAGAAAGTGAGTTCCCTGTATGTGAACCATAATTATTTCCAAAGCTTATATTTAGTACGAGAGGCCGATTAAATTTTAGCGCTTTTCTTATACAGTAATCAATTCCACTAAGTAATTCAGTAGTTCTAGGATACAGTCCTTTGTTTTTTCGCATTTTCACTACGATTAGTTCAGCTTCAGGCGCAATACCGCGATAGCGTCCATTAGAAGCATTGCCATTTCCGCAGGCAATCCCAGCTGCAGCAGTGCCATGTCCTGATTCATCTTTTGACAAGGTTTTTCCCATCCGAAGCACCTCATTAATTTGCTCATTATTATATTCTGTGCCAAACAGATATCCATCTGGCGGATATTCATCTCTAGTTTGATCCCATAAAAATAAAACACGGCTATTTCCATTTGAATCTTGAAAATCTGGGTGTGTCAGATCAATGCCAGAATCCACAAAACCAACTAAAACTCCATTTCCCGTCAGCGAAAGCGGCGGGAGTGTTACCTGTGTAATACAGGAAGAACGTTTTCCGGAAAGGATTTCAAAAGAAATATAGTGCGGCATTTCAATGTAAAGAATTTGCGGCAGTGCGCTAATTGTTGGAATTAGTGATGGCGGCAGCCGAAGCAGTGCAAAATTTTCAAGAAGCATCGACACTTCAATTTGTGGGTACAGCTTCGCCAAAAAAGATAAATCCTGTGATGCCAGTACTAATATTTCCCATACACTGCCAGTTAAAACAGCAGACAAAGACGTTGACTTTTCATGTAAGCTTTCAGGCAGCGACAAAGATAAATTTAAAGCAGCATCTGCTTTGGGGTTATTCATATATTCTCTCCTTAAATTTTCGATTTCTTAGAATAAAAAGTGATACTCATGCATATATAATTACGATGTTACAATATTATAGATCAGCGTGACAAAGTGGGCGGCCCTAAGGTGAATGGATTTCACGAGCCGGACATTTGAAGCCATCCAACCCTTCCTTGAATTTTTGTATAAAATATGGTATGATGCAACAGGACTTAAAAGTACAAAAACAGGGAAAGAAAGGAGCGGCGCTCATGCGGTATTCAGATGAAGTGATAGAGGAAGTACGTGCAAGAAATGACGTAGTAGATGTGATCGGAGGATATATTCATCTGCAGAAAAAAGGAAGCAACTATTTTGGACTGTGTCCGTTTCACAATGAAAAGTCACCGTCATTTTCAGTGTCACCACAGAAGCAGATGTATTATTGCTTCGGCTGTGGAAAAGGCGGAAATGTTATCACCTTTGTCATGGACTATGAAAATGAAAGTTTTCAGGAGGCAGTTGCGTCGCTGGCAGAAAGAGCTGGAATCGAGCTGCCGCAAGAGGAAGAAAGCGAAGAGAGCAGAAGGCAGGCAGATTATAGAAGTATTTTATTTGCCATACAAAAAGAAGCAGCACGTTATTTTTACCATCAGCTGATGAGTGAAAATGGAAAACGAGGCTATCTTTATCTTCGAGGCAGAGGACTTTCTGATGAGACAATCAAAAATTTTGGCCTTGGATATGCAAATCAATACCCAGATGATTTATATCGCTTTTTACGTCAGAAAGGATTTTCGGATGCACAGCTTAAAGATTCTGGTCTTGTAAAGATTGATGAGAGAGGCTGTTATGATAAATTCTGGAATCGTGTTATGTTTCCTATTATGGATATAAATAACAAGGTGATAGGCTTTGGCGGCCGTGTTATGGGAGAGGGAGAACCAAAATATTTAAACTCCCCTGAAACACCAATTTTTGAAAAGAACAGAAATCTTTACGGCATGCATGTTGCAAAGAGAAACAGAAAACCATATTTTCTGATTTGTGAAGGATACATGGATGTCATCAGTCTCCATCAGGCAGGATTTACAAATGCAGTTGCGTCACTTGGAACTGCATTTACAGTACAGCATGGTCTGCTGCTAAAGCGCTATACAAAGGAAGTTGTGCTTACATTTGACAGCGACGGTGCAGGTATTAAGGCAGCACTTCGTGCGATACCGATTCTAAAAGAAGCTGGACTGTCAGCTCGCGTATTGACGATGAAACCATATAAGGATCCTGATGAATTTATTAAAAATATGGGAGCTGAGGCATATCAAAAGCGCATTGATGAAGCAATACCTTCCTTTATGTTTGAAATTCAGGTGCTGCGTGATGGCTATGATTTCTCGGATCCAAGCAAAAAAACAGAATTTTTCGAGGAAGCAGCGAATAAGCTTCGCACGTTTGAGGATGTGCTTGAACGAAATAATTATATAGAGGCAGTATCTAGGACATACGGTATAGATTATCAAATTTTAAAACAGAAGGTGGAGGAGCACGCCTACAAAGCACCTCAGGCTATGCAGCAGGAAAGAAAGCAGGTACAGAAAAAAAGAGAAAAGGATGAGGGATTAAAGGCGGCACAAAGGCTCCTTTTAACATGGCTTAGCGATCACCCTGGACAACTTAATCAGTTGGCAGATATTATTATGCCAGAGGATTTTTCAGATTCTCTCTATCAAGAGGTGGCTCGCCTTTTATACAAGCAGATCGAGCAGGGAAAAGGAAATCCAGCAGAGCTGTTAACAAATTTTATTGAAGATGAAAGTCAGTATCAGGAAGTGGCTAAAATCTTTAACGGTGAACTTGTTCAGGAGACATCAGGATCAGAAAAAACAAGGGGAATACGCGAATGTGTGATCCGCTTAAAGCGTCACAGCCTGCAAAAGGAAGCCGAAACGACAGATGATATAAAGAGGCTTCAGGAGGTAATGGAAGCGTTAAAAGGATTAGATCATTTGAATATATCTTTTTAATAAGGCAACAATATAGTCAGATATCATAACGAATAAAACAAAAAAGCCTGCGGGCAGAATGAAGGCAGACATGAAAATGAAGGCAGACATTGAAATGAAAAAGTTAGAATCTGACAAAAGAGTAATGGAATTGATTCGTCTGGGAAAGACACAGGGAGGTTTTGTGGCACTTTCTCAGATTGAGGAAAAATTTCCAGAAGCCATGCGTACAGAGAAGGGATTAGATCATGTGACAGAGCTTCTCGGACGCAGCCTGATCTCAATTGGTCAGGAGGAAGAAGAGGATATAGATACGCAAGAAAGCACTTATTATGATGAGGATGAGCCAATAAAGCTTTATATGAAAGATATCGGGAAGGTGCCGCTACTAGATGCAGAGGAAGAGACAGAGCTTGCAAAGCAGGCTTCTCTAGGAGATGAAGAGGCACAAAGAAGGCTTGCTGAGGCTAACCTTCGTCTTGTCGTCAGTGTGGCCAAGCATTATAATGGGTGTGGGCTTGCACTCCTTGATTTAATCCAAGAGGGAAATCTTGGTTTGATGAAAGCAGTTGAAAAATTTGATTATACAAAGGGATATAAATTTTCAACATATGCTACTTGGTGGATTCGTCAGGCGGTTACGCGTGCAATTGCCGATCAGGCAAGAACGATAAGGATTCCAGTGCACATGGTAGAAAACATGAATCGTATCATCCGAAAGTCACGAAGTATGGTGCAGGAGCTTGGAAGAGAGCCAAGCATTAAAGAGATTGCACAAGCACTTGATCTTCCAGTAGAAAAAGTAAGTGATGCTATTCGTATGAATATGGAACCAGTATCTCTTGAAATGCCAATTGGAGAAGAGGAAGAAACGCATTTAGGCGATTTTATTCAGGACTGCGGTTCAATGATTCCGCTTGAAGAGACAACACGTATTTTATTAAATGAGCAGCTTTCTGAAGCGCTTAGCACACTTACACGCAGAGAGGAAGAGGTGCTTCGTCTTCGCTATGGACTGACAGATGGCAGGGCAAGAACACTTGAGGAGGTCGGGCAGATCTTTCATGTGACAAGAGAACGTATTCGTCAAATTGAGGCAAAGGCGCTTAGAAAGTTAAAGCATCCTACAAGAAGTCGCAAATTAAGAGATTATTTAGAGTGATATGTACAGAAATAAAATATAGAGAGGAAATAAAATATACGTATGAAATTATCAAAGAGATTGGAAACAGTTGCATCCATGGTGACAAAGGGAAACCGCGCTGCGGATGTTGGCTGTGACCATGGTTTTGTGCCGATTTTTCTCGTAGAGTCAGGCACATCACCTTTGGCTGTTGCTGCAGATGTGCGTCCAGGCCCGCTTTCGCGCGCAAAGGAGCATATAAAAGAGCATAGATTAGAAGAAAAAATACAAACAAGGCTGTCTGATGGATTGGCAAATATAAAGCCAGATGAGGCAGATTCATTAATTATGTCGGGAATTGGCGGCATTTTGATGATGCGTTTGCTGCAGGATGAGGAGCAGACAGCAAAAAGCTTTAAAGAATTGATTTTGTCACCGCAGTCAGAACTTTTTGATGTGCGCCGCTATCTTGTATCAAATGGTTATTTGATTGAGTATGAGCATATGATTTGTGATGAGGGGAAATATTATTTTATTTTTCATGTTCTTGTAAAAAAAGATGAAAGAGAGTGGTCAGAGGAAGAGTATCGTTACGGAAAAGATATCTGTAAGGACGATATAAAGACATTTTTGGCATATCTTGAAAAGGAAGAAAGACAATATGAGCAGATCCTTGAGAAAATGAAGCAGGCACCAGAAAACGATCGTGCTGCGCAGCGAATTGCACAGCTGCATCATGATATCACCTGTCTGAAAAAACGCAGACAGTTAGTATACGATTGTGGTTGCTTTGCATAGTTCTGATTAGTTATAAATTAAGAAAGGCGGATGATACATATATGAAATGCAGTGATATTGAAAAGCAGCTGGAGCTTTTTATTCCAAAAGGACTGGCACAGACTGATAAAAAAGAAAATACAGGATTAATAGTTGGCAGAAGTGATAAAAATGTTTCAACGATTATAGTTGCTTATCGCATCGATCAGGAAACAATAGATTACGCTGTGTCTGCACAGGCAGATATGATTATTTCTTACGAGCCCATAATTGAGGAGCCTATTTTAACAATTGGAAGCACCAATTATCAGGGACGTCTTTTGCTGCAGCTGCTGCGTCATGATATTGCATGTTATGCGACAGGAAGCAGCTTTGACAAATGTAATGGAGGAAGTGCTGATTGGCTTGCCTCAAGATTAGAGCTTTCTGGCGTGTATATCACTGAGCCGCAGGCAGCATATGCAGGAATGGAAGACACAGTCTGCCAGAGCGGTAAAGGACGAATTGGATATTATAAAAAGAAAAAGTCAATTGAGGAAATTACAGACATGATCTGCAATTTATTTTCATTGGAAGGGATAAATGCATATATCTCAAAAAGAGATGATGGACTTACATTTTCAGATGTAGCAGTTGTTGTATGGGCAGATGAAAAGAGTATAGAGGCTGCCATGGAACGAGGTGTTCAATTGATTGTTACCTGCGGCGTAAGCAGTAAAGAGGCGATGAAGGCTTGCAGTGAGCACAGAGCAGTGCTGGAATTGCCTGGTGAGACAGCAGCACATATATTTGAGACGTGTGTTGAACAGTATTTATCAGAGGTGTTGAGTTCATCTGTTGAAATTTTGACAATCCCAACGCAAAGAAAGAGCCGTTTTTTTAAACGCAGAAAGGAGTAAGAATGATAACTGTTTATTACGATGGAAAGCCGTATCAATACGCAGACAGCACAAAATATTTAGAGCTAGCAAGAACATTGCAGCCACAGTTTGAACATGATATTGTACTGGCATCAGTAAATGGCAAGCTTCAGGAGCTGTGGAAATATATGAAGGACGGAGCAAATGTAAGTTTTCTTACAACGCAAAGTCAGGCTGGAATCATGGCATATAGGAGAAGTGTCGTGCTTCTTTTGTTAAAAGCATTAAATGATACTATTTCAAAGGAGCGTCTTGGCAGCAACCAGGTAAAGGTGGAATTTTCGCTGAGCAAGGGGTTATTCTGTCATTTTGATAAGGGACTTGTTTTGGACGAAGAGGAATTAAAACAGGTTCAGTCTGCCATGGAGACATTGCGTGAAGCTAATTATCCAATTGAGAAATACAGCATTAGTACTGAAGCAGCTATAGAGCAGTTTGGAAAAGCAAAAATGACAGATAAGGAAAGATTGTTTCGCTTTCGCCGTGCTTCAAAGGTTAATATTTATTCACTTGATGGCCTGGAAGACTATTATTATGGGTATATGGTGCCGTCTACAGGCTATTTAAAGTATTTTAAGCTGTATTCTTATGAGGATGGTTTCGTGCTTCAAATGCCAGTCAGGGAAGCACCAGAGGTGATTCCTGAATTTGAGCCGCAGCATAAGCTTTTTAAGGTTATGAGAGAGACTGGTAAGTGGGGAGAGGAACTTGGCGTTGCCACAGTAGGTGAGCTTAATGAGCTGATTACGGGAAAGACAAATAAAAAATCTTCCTGCAGAGATATTACGGATCTGATTTTAGTGCAGGAAGCGCTGATGGAAAAAAGAATGGCGCAGATTGCAGATGCGATTGCAAAGGATCAGCAGAAAAAAATCATCCTTATTGCTGGTCCGTCTTCATCAGGAAAGACAACCTTTTCCTATCGTCTGTCGGTGCAGTTAAAGGCAGCAGGACTTCGTCCTCATCCAATTGGTGTGGACAACTATTTCGTTGATCGCGAAAAAAGCCCAAAAGATGCAGATGGAAATTATAATTATGAAGATCTTGAGTGCATTGATGTGGCGCAATTTAATCAGGATATGGAAGATTTGCTGCAGGGAAAGACAGTTTCCATGCCGACCTACAATTTTGTTACAGGCCGCCGCGAATATAAGGGCAATTTCTTAAGACTTGGTCCGGAAGATATTCTTGTTATAGAGGGAATCCATTGCCTGAATGAAAAGCTTTATCCGCTATTGCCAAAGGAATCAATTTTCCGTATTTATATCAGTGCACTTACACAGTTAAATATTGATGAGCACAATAGAATCCCAACTACAGATGGTCGTCTGATTCGCCGTATGGTTCGCGACGCAAGAACGAGAGGTGCATCAGCACAAGATACGATTGCGATGTGGAATAATGTAAGAAAAGGTGAAGAAAAAAATATTTTCCCATATCAGGAAACAGCAGATGTTGTGTTTAATTCCGCTCTTATTTATGAATTGGCTGTATTAAAGCCATATGCAGAGCCGCTGTTATTTGGAATAGACAGAAACGCACCAGAATATTCAGAGGCAAAACGCCTGCTTAAATTCTTTGACTATTTTGTAGGTATTGACAGCCAGAAAATTCCGATCAACTCAATTTTAAGAGAGTTTATCGGCGGAAGCTGCTTTAATGTGTAATTTACAGTTCACTCGTCCTGTTAGATCTGGATAAATCTCATGCTTGCATGAAGATTTGACAGATCAGCAGGACGAAGTGGACGCCCGTTCATGAGCAAAACAAAGTTGCACGCAAACTTTGTTTGCGATTAGCAACGACGCACGGAACGTGCGGTTTTGCGAATGGGCGTCCCGTGAACTGTCCAGTGAACTGTAATAATGGTATACCCGTTCGCAAAAAAACACTTTACAAATTCAAAAAATGTGGTAAAATGGTTAGGCATGGTTTGAGCAGGACAAGTGATCGCGGCTGCAGAAACGAAAGGCTGCAGGTGAGGAAAGTCCGGGCTTCATAGGGCAGGATGCCGGATAACGTCCGGTGGAGGTGACTCCCAGGAAAGTGCAACAGAAAATAACCGCCCGCAAGGGTAAGGGTGAAAAGGCAGTGTAAGAGACTACCGCTTGTCTGGTAACAGAGAAGGCTGTGTAAACCCCATCCGAAGCAAGACCGAACAGAAAGCATACGGTTGCCCGCCGGCTTTCGGGTAGGTCGCTTGAGCCTGGTGGCAACATCAGGACTAGATAGATGATCACTCCAGACATAACCCGGCTTATCGTTCTGGTCAAACCGTGTACAAAAACCCCGAAGGCAATTATGTCTTCGGGGTTTTTGTATTGCTTCTTTTTCGATAAGTGCCTGGTGTGCAGCCAATCTGCTGACGAAAGGCATAGGAAAAATGTTCTGGCGATGAGTATCCTGTTTGTTCTGCGATTTCGCTGAGAGAGCAGGATGTAGTTTTTAAGAGGATGCAGGCAGCGCTGATGCGCGCCTGTGTCCTTTTTTTCTGGAATGTAGTGCCATACTGTTTTTGAATCAGGCGCTGCAGCTGTCTTGTAGAGATGTGGAAGACAGACGCCAGATCAGAAAGTGTGATGCTTTTATAATTGTTTAAAAAAGCTTCCTCAATGGCAAGAGGAGACAGCGCATTTTGATGTAAATTAGTCTGATCTTGAGTTGCTTCATTTTGTGTTATTTGTCTTTGCGGCTGTGGCATCGCAGGTGTATTGGGATTTGTCTGATAGCAGCGAACAAGAAGACAAAAAAGCTGCATAAACAGACCTGACATGTAGGCTTGGTGACCGACAAGAGCAGGCATAGCTGCTTCTGAAAAGATTTGTTTCATAATTGGGAGAATACCTGTAGTATCAGTTCCAATCCAACATGTCTGCTGTAAGAATGACTGCACAAAATGTTTGTCAAAAAGTGTATCATCATGCTGATCTGATGATGCGATAAGCTGCATGTAGACACACATTTCTGTCATAGGATGTGCATGATCTGGCGTTTGTTCGTGAAAAACATGAGGTCCTGTTACATATACGCTGCCTGCTGCGACAGGAAATCGTGTATTATTTAAAAGAATGCTTCCATTGCCATCTGTGATGCAGTGAATCTCATAACAGTCCTTTGCATGGCTGTGCCCAGGGATAACATAATTAATTACACCGTCTGATAACATAGAAACACGAAAATGCGCATTATCAATTGAAAAACGGTAGGAAAGATGATTTAAATGCATAAAACTGCCTCCTTTTGTCGCCAGTATGTCAGAAATTATGATTTTTGTCAATAAAAAATGCGAAAACACGACATCAATTTCAAAAACAGGTCATAGCATTGTCTTGAATATGCAGGCAGCTTTTTTTATAATGCAGATAGCAGCTTAGAAAAGCAAAACGGATAAAAGGAGGCATATTTTATGTATGACATGAAACCTTATTTAGAAAGAATTGATGAGGTAATTGAAAAAGGTCCTTATAAGGATACCTGGGAATCATTATCACAGTATCAGGCACCAGATTGGTACCAGAAGAAAAAGTTTGGAATTTTTATTCATTGGGGCGTGTATAGTGTGCCGGCATTTGGAAATGAGTGGTATTCCCGCAACATGTATATTCAGGGTTCGCCAGAATATGAGCACCATATTAAGACATATGGAAAGCATAGTGAGTTTGGCTATAAGGATTTCATTCCAATGTTTACGGCAGATAAGTTTGATCCAGATGCATGGGCATCATTATTTGAAGAAGCAGGTGCACAATATGTTGTCCCAGTTGCAGAACATCATGATGGATTCCAAATGTACAAGAGTGAGATCTCTCATTGGAATGCTTATGAAATGGGACCAAAGCGTGATGTATTAGGTGAGCTTGGCAGAAGCTGCAACCAAAAGGGCATGCGCATGGGTGCATCTACACATCGTATTGAGCATTGGTTCTTTATGGGTCATGGAAAAGAATTTGAAAGTGACATTAAGGAACCTATGGAGCGCGGTGACTTCTATTGGCCGGCAATGAAAGAGGCAGATCATCACGATATTAACAGTGAGCCAACACCGACAAAGGAATTTTTGGAGGATTGGCTGGTACGTACTTGTGAAATTATTGACCGTTACCATCCGCAGATTTTATATTTTGACTGGTGGATTCAGCACGCATCTGCAAAGCCATATTTAAAGAAGCTGGCAGCTTATTATTATAATCGTGCAGCAGAATGGGGAACTGGTGCAGTTATTAATTATAAGCATGATGCGTTTTTATTTGGAACAGCAGTGCCGGATGTAGAGAGAGGTCAGTTTGCAGAGGTTAAGCCATATTTGTGGCAGACAGATACAGCAATTGCATTAAATTCATGGTGCTATACAGAAAATAATCAGTTTAAAAATCCGACAGATTTAATTTGCGATCTTGTCGATATTGTAAGTAAGAATGGCCGTATGCTCTTAAATGTGGGACCAAAATCAGATGGAACCATATCAAAAGAGGATCAGCATGTATTAAGAGAAATAGGAAGCTGGCTTAAGGTAAATAATGAGGCAATTTATGATGCCAAGATATGGCGAAAAGCAGCAGAGGGTCCAACAGAAATTGTGGAAGGCCAGTTCTCAGATGGTATTAAGAAAAACTTTACCTCACAGGATTTTCGTTTCACAACCGCAAATGGAAAATTGTATGCAACTGTATTAAAATGCAGCGCAGACCATACATACTGTATTAAATCACTTGGCATTCAGGATGCAAGTAAGAAGGCAAACTTCAGCGGAATCATTCGTAAAGTAGAGGTGCTTGGCAAAGAAGGAGAGCTTGCTTGGACAAGAGACGAGGAAGGTCTTCATATTGAGTGTGGAGTGGAGAGTGATAAGCCAATTGTGTTCCGTATTACGATTGACTGATTGTAGCAATACGCAGATTTTGGAAGGGGTGCTTAGGCACTCCTTCTTATTAGTTTGCGCGCCATGGGCGCGCTCTAACGGGTGTAAGTCCCGAACACACCTAGGCAACGAGGAAGTGTATAG
>CAKQXY010000034.1 GCA_934292725.1 uncultured Lachnospiraceae bacterium | reverse complement strand
TTCAAGCTATCCCTGGGATGGTTTATTTGTTATGCTCTATTTTCTCGGGTAACCTCTACTTCTTTGTTTCAAACTTCCTCCTTGACATTTTGATGGAACTTTTGTACCATCTATGTTGTAACAAATGTATCATCAATTTTTGCTAAAATCAAGCCATTAAAAAAAATGGCACAAAACAGGGAGATTTGTACCATCATGAATAATCAAGATAAGAACACTTATGTGAAACAACAAATTACAACTACGTTATTGGAATTACTGAAGGAGAAAGAATTGTCCGATATCAATATTGGGGAAATAACAAAAAAAGCTCAGGTAAGCCGCAACTCATTCTATAGGAACTATGCTGACAAAGAAGATATTATAAAAAAATATCTCTATAAGCTGCTATCCGAATGGGATAATGAATGGAAACAAAAAAACTCTGACTCGAATGCAGAATTATTCGGGCATCTTTTTATGCATCTAAAACAACATGGTGATATTATGATGTTAATCCAGAAGCGCGGATTATTCCATTTATTCAAAGAAAGCTATCTTACCATTTGGGGACCTTCTGAAACAATGGATAATATGACCGCCTACACCGTTGTCTTTGTTGCCAACGGTATCCTCGGCTGGATTGAAGAATGGTTGAAACGTGGTATGTGCGAATCAGCAGAAACAATGAGCACTCTTCTTAGTATGCATGGGATGTTATAGGGAAAGATTTTATAATACTTTCAAAAGCAATTTTTATAACGTAACTTCATTTTCAAATGTAGAGATGATGGATGAACTAACTACTAAATACATAAATTGGTACAACTATGTTCGCCCTCATTCACACAATAATTATTTAACACCAATGGAGGCTCGTTAAAAGTAGGTATTTATCGAACAAAGTGTTACAAAAAAGCTTGACCAGTATAATGTACCCTATGATTATAAGGAACTTTTATAAAATTAGATTGAACTTACCAGTAAAGTGTGCTATAGTAAGATAAAATTAAATATGGAGTGTTCAGGTGTCGGAGCAATCGAAAAAATAGTAGTAGGTTGGCTCCGGTGAAAAGGGAAACAGGTGCAAATCCTGTACGAACTCGTCACCGTGATAGGGAGCAGGAGCCGCAAAATCACTGGGAAACTGGGAAGATGGCCGATGCTATGATCTTAAGCCGGGAGACCTGCCTGAACGCTGTACAGAAACGAAAGTTTCAGACCACGAGTAAAAAGGTTGTACGTTTGAGTTTGCAAAATTGATACAGACATTGATTTTGCAGATTTATTTGTGTACGGCTCTTTCTCTGACAATGGATCAGAAAGGAGTCTTTCTTTTTGTATGCATTTTATCAGTTCCTTTGATGACTGCTGGAAAAATCATGGTTGGAAGCAAATCGTTTTTGGCTGCTTTATATTTGATTTGAAGAAGCAGAAAAACTGCAAAAAAAAGAAAGGCTAGGTAAGCAAACATGAGAAGAAGAAATCTGGCAGTACTGGTATCTCTGTCCTTGATGGGCACTATGAGCATGACAGGCTATGCAGCAAGTGAGAAGGAGACAACAACTGAGGCAGCAAGCACTGAGGCAGGATCAACTGAGGCAGAAAGTGAATCAGCAGATCAGGAAGCTGCTGATAAGGTTGCAGATCTGATTGATGCAATTTATGTTCAGGAGAGAACCGATAAGACCGATGAGCAGTGTAAGGAAGCAAAGGAAGCGTGGGACGCATTGACTGACGCACAGAAGGAGCTTGTTGAGGGTGAGAACGCTGATCCGGATTACTTCGGAAGAGATACAGGAGATGCTTCTAAGGATGATCCGAGAAACGGTGATGAGATTGGTGAGAATGAGATTCTTGTTGTAAGCTTTGGTACTTCCTTTAATGACAGCCGTGTTGCTGATATCAAGGGAATTGAGGATGCATTGCAGGAAGCATATCCAGACTGGTCTGTAAGACGTGCATTTACAGCACAGATTATTATCAATCACGTACAGGCTCGTGATGGCGAGTGTATCGATAATGTTGAGCAGGCACTTGACCGCGCAGTTGATAATGGTGTAAAGAATCTTGTTATTCAGCCAACTCATCTGATGCATGGTGCAGAATATGATGAACTCATGGATGCAGTAGAGGAGTATGAGGACAAGTTTGAGTCTGTAAAGGTTGCTGAGCCGCTTCTTGGTGAGGTTGGCGACGATGCTACTGTAGTAAATGATGACAAGAAAGCAGTTGCAGAGATTCTGACAGCTGAGGCAGTTGAGAAGGCAGGCTATGATAGTCTGGATGCAGCAAAGGAAGATGGCGTTGCATTTGTATTTATGGGTCACGGAACTTCTCATACAGCAAAGGTATCCTACAGCCAGATGCAGACTCAGATGAATGACCTTGGATATGAAAATGTATTTATCGGAACTGTAGAGGGTGAGCCAGAGGAGACTGCTTGTGAGAATGTTATTGATGCAGTAGCAGAGGCTGGTTATACAAAGGTTATTCTTCGTCCATTGATGGTTGTTGCTGGTGATCACGCAAACAACGATATGGCAGGTGATGATGAGGATTCCTGGTTAAGCCAGTTTGAAGCATCTGAAAAGTTTGAAAGCGTAGATACTCAGATATTTGGTCTTGGTGAGATCGAGGGTATCCAGAAGCTTTACATTGATCATACTGCAGCTGTAATCAACGAGCAGTAATTAAAAATACATAAAAGCAAAGGGCATAGCAATTATATGAGAAGAAAAAATATCGCTGTAGTTGGTATGCTGTTAGTGACCTGTCTGTCATCCGTTGGATGCGGACAGAAGAAAGATAAGCAGGAGTCTTTGGCAGCAACAAAGACTTCTGCTTTCGAGACAGCATCCGAAAAGCAGACAGAAGAGAAAACGGAAAAAGAAACAATTAAAGAGACAAGCAAGGAAACTTTAAAAGAAACTGAAACAGAGACAGAAAAAGAAACTGAAAGTAAGACCGAGGCAGATACAAAGGCAGCAGTTTCTGAATCTGATGAGCTGGCAGATGGTGTCTACATTGCTGATTTTAACACTGACAGCAGTATGTTCCATGTAAATGAAGCATGTGATGGAAAGGGTACTCTGACTGTAAAGGATGGAGAGATGACCATTCATGTTTCACTTACATCGAAGAAGATTTTAAATCTTTATTATGGTCTTGCAGCAGATGCTGCAAAGGAAGGCGCACAGCTTTTAGATCCAACTACAGATAGTGTAACATACAGCGATGGAATGACAGAGGAAGTCTATGGCTTTGATATTCCAGTTCCTGCACTTGACGAAGAATTTGATGTTGCTCTTATTGGAACAAAGGGAACATGGTATGATCATAAGGTAAGCGTATCTAACCCAGAGCCAAAAGAGGATGATACAAAGAGCACAGTTGACCTTGAAGATGGTACTTATACAGCAGAGGTTACACTTGAAGGCGGAAGCGGCAGAGCTTCGATTGAGTCTCCAGCTACGCTCACAGTGAAGGAAGGCAAAGTGACTGCTTCAATTGTCTGGAGTAGCCCAAACTATGATTACATGCTTGTGAATGATGAAAAATATCTTCCAGTCAATACAGAAGGAAACTCTGCATTTGAGATTCCGGTGGCTGCATTTGATACAGCACTTGATGTGATTGCAGATACCGTAGCAATGAGTAAGCCACATGAGATTGAATATACGCTTACTTTTGATTCTTCTACAATCAAGACGGCAGAGTGATGAGAAGAAAACGTTTACTTGTAGGCTGTGTACTGATCAGCACATTGATGTTATTTTCAGGATGTGGAAAAGCACAGAAAAGTGATGGAAAGCAAAGCTTAACAAAAATAGAGTCAAATGCGGATGAGAGCGCATCAGAAAATAAAGCTAGCAAGCAGAATGTGTTGGGAGAGCCGACTGGCAGTATGGCTCTTTCCTATGCCGAAAATTTTTCAGTGGATTATTATGGTGATTATACCCTGTTAAAGACAAAGGACGGCACACAGATTTTGACCGTGCCAGAGGACAAGGATATACCAGATAATCTTGATGAAGATATTGTTGTACTGAAGCAGCCAGCGGATGGAATTTATCTGGTTTCATCAGCTGTTATGGATATGTTTCGAGAGCTAGGTGCGCTGGATTGCATCCATTTTTCTGGTCAGAAGGCAGAAAATTGGTATATTGATGAGGCAAAAGAGGCAATGGAGCAAGGAAAGATGCTCTATGCTGGTAAATATAGTAGTCCTGATTACGAATTGTTAGTCTCAAAAAAATGTTCACTTGCGATCGAGAACAGCATGATTCTTCATTCACCAGATGTCAAGGAAATGCTGGAAGATTTCGATATTCCAGTCATTATCGAGTATTCGAGCTATGAGACAGATCCGCTTGGCCGTGTGGAGTGGATTAAATTTTTTGGCGCGCTGACTGGAAAGGAAGAGGAGGCAGAAAAAGCCTTTGAAAAACAGACAGAGATTGTAAAGCATGTCACAGCAACAAAGAAAACAGACAAGACGGTTGCATTTTTCTATATTACTTCAAATGGTCTTGTCCAGGTGCGTCAGAGCAACGACTATATTCCTAAAATGATAGAGCTTGCTGGGGGGCGATATATTTTTGAAAATCTAGGCGATGAAGATTCAAGACGCTCCACTATGAATATGCAGGTGGAAGAGTTTTACAAAAATGCAAAGGACGCAGACTATTTGATTTATAACAGCACTGTAGACGGCGGTGTGAAGTCAGTTGATGAGCTTATAGAAAAATGTTCAGTTTTATCTGATTTTAAAGCAGTAAAAAGCGGTGACGTCTGGTGTACCGAAAAGGATGTCTACCAGCAGTCAATGTCAATTGGCTTTTTAATTGAAGATATTCACAACATGCTTCAGGGTGCAGATGATACAGAAATGAACTATTTGTATCGTTTGAACTAACAAATAAAACATGGGCGACGAAACCATTGCACCGAAGGGCTTCGTAGCATGACGAGTGAACAGTACACAGCATTGCCAATTTTTGGAAAGGAGATTGCTTACAATGGAACAAAAACGAAAACTAAGATACATCATTGTATTTCTCCTTTTGGGAGGCTGTGTGGTGCTGCTTGGTGAATTAAATATCTGCATCGGAAGTGTTTCAATTCCGGTTTTCGATATTGTGGCATCCATTCAGGGAAAAACAGTTGAAAATGCCAGGATTCTGTGGGATATTCGTATGCCCAGAATGCTGGCTGCTCTGATTCTTGGAGGAGCGCTTGGTCTGGCAGGTTATCTATTACAGACCTTTTTTCATAACCCGATTGCAGGTCCGTTTGTTCTTGGTATTTCCTCTGGTGCAAAGATGACCGTATCGGTTGTCATGGTATTTTTGATGGGACAGGCCATTAGCGTAAGTTCTGGAATGATGATTGTGGCAGCGTTTGTCGGAGCAATGATTTCAATGGGATTTGTGTTACTGGTATCGCGAAAGGTCGACAGTATGTCTATGCTTGTTGTCGCCGGTGTAATGATCGGCTATATCTGTTCAGCCATAACGGAACTTGTCGTGACCTTTGCTGATGATGCGCAAATTGTTAATCTTCATAACTGGTCAAGAGGAAGCTTTTCAGGCACAACCTGGGACAATGTGACTGTGATGGCAGTCACTGTGGCAGTGACATCGGCAGCCGTTTTTCTATTGTCAAAGCCGCTTAGCGCATATCAGCTGGGTGAATCGTATGCTAAAAATCTCGGAGTAAATGTGAAGGGACTTCGCACGGCTATGGTACTTCTTTCAAGTATTCTTTCTGCGTGTATCGTAGCATTTGCAGGACCGATTTCTTTTGTAGGGATTGCCGTGCCGCATTTGGCAAAGCAGTTTCTTTCCAGTACAAAACCGATCTTAATGATTCCGGCATGTTTCTTAGGAGGAAGTGTATTCTGCTTATTTTGTGACCTGTTAGCAAGAACAGTGATGGCACCGACTGAACTTAGCATAAGCACAGTCACAGCAATTTTTGGTGCACCAATTGTGCTTTGGATTATGATTCGAAGAAATAAGGAAAGAACAGCGGAGTAAGAGGAATTTAAGATGAGTGAAAAAGGATATCTTCAAACGAAAAAGCTTTGCGTTGGCTATCAAAAGCACATCGTGGTAGATAATATAGAATTTTCTCTTGAACAGGGTGAGATTCTGACACTGATCGGTCCAAACGGTGCAGGAAAATCCACCGTGCTAAAGAGCATTGCCAGACAGCTTGAAACACTTGGCGGAAGTATTTATCTCGATCAGAAAGAATTGTCAAGGCTGTCAGGACAACAGCTGTCACAGAGCATGGCAGTCGTAATGACACAAAAACTTCGCGCAGAAAAAATGACCTGTGAGGATGTAGTTGCGACAGGCCGTTATCCTTATACGGGGCGTTTTGGAATCCTTTCTTCGTCCGATTGGAAGGTGATAAATGAAGCAATGGAATTGGTGCATGTAACACAGATAAAGGATCTAGACTTTAACAAAATCAGCGATGGACAGCGCCAGCGCGTCATGCTTGCGCGTGCGATTTGTCAGGAACCACAGATTTTAATCTTGGATGAACCGACCTCTTATCTGGATGTGAAATATAAGTTGGAATTTTTATCAATTCTACAGGAAATGAAGCACCAGAAAAAGTTGACCGTCATCATGTCGCTTCACGAGTTAGACCTCGCTGAGCGCATTTCCGATCAGATTCTTTGCGTGAATGGAACGACATCAGAGCGTTTTGGAACACCACAGGAAATTTTTACAAAAGGATATATTTCAAAGCTGTTTGGCATCTCGTCAGGAAGCTTCGATGAGAAAACCATGAATGCAGAACTGCCAAAGCCTTATGGAAAGCCATCTGTTTTTGTCATCGCCGGTGACGGGACCGGGCGAAACATTTACAGAAAGCTGCAGCGAAAAAACATTCCATTTGCCACAGGCATTCTCTTTGAAAACGACCTCGATTATCCAGTCGCAAAGGCACTCGCCGCTAATGTAATAGCATCAAAAAGCTTCGAGCCAATCAAAGGCAAGACACTAGAAGCCGCAAAAGCTACGCTAAAAGAGTGCGACCATGTAATCTGTTGCCGCCCTCATTTTGGCACCTTCGAGAAAGCCAATGAAGAACTTCTTTCCTATGCAAAGCAGTTGGGGAAAATTATAAAATAGTGGTGAGACTACAGTTCACGGCTAATTTAATACTTAAATCTAAACCCGAAGGTGAATGGCTTTCACGAGCCGGACACTTGAAGCAGGTCTTTCAAAGTAATGTATGATAAGAAAGAACATAAAAGGAACCTGCGGAGTTTGGTCCGGCGACGAAACCATTGCACCGAAGGGTTTTCGTAACATATATCCGTGAACTGTAACGCTTTCATAAAACTAGAAGATGCTTCCATGATAAACCTATTGACATGGTAGTTTATCAATGCTAAGATACCAAAGGCAGAGATAGAGAAACATGCAAAAGGAAAAGGCAGGAAAGAAATGTTAAATCAGTTTTCAAGAACACAGCTTTTATTGGGAAAAGAGGGAATGGATGCGCTTGCAGGAGCTAAAGTAGCCATTTTTGGCATTGGCGGTGTTGGCGGCTATGTGGTAGAAGCACTTGCAAGAAGTGGTGTTGGTTCTTTTGTAATTGTAGATGATGATAAAGTATGCTTAACTAACATCAACCGTCAGATTATAGCAACGAGAAAGACAATCGGAAAATATAAGGTAGAGGTCATGAGAGATCGTATTCTGGAGATTAATCCAGATGCGCAGGTAGAGATGCGCCAGTGCTTTTATCTGCCTGAGAATGCGCATGAATTTGATTTCTCTGAATATTCCTATGTGGTCGATGCAGTTGATACTGTTACAGCAAAGATCGAGATCATCATGCGCGCACAGGCTGCAGGCGTTCCTGTGATTAGCTGTATGGGTGCAGGAAACAAGCTTGATCCGACACAATTTCATGTTGCCGATATTTATAAGACAACGATGTGTCCTCTTGCAAAGGTTATGCGCCATGAGTTAAAAAAGCGCGGTGTCAAGAAGTTAAAGGTTGTCTATTCAACTGAAAAGCCAGTGCGTCCATTGGAAGATATGAGCGTAAGCTGCCGTTCCAACTGCGTATGCCCTCCAGGAACAGCGCATAAGTGTACCGAGAGAAGAGACATTCCAGGAAGTGTTGCATTTGTGCCGCCAGTGGCAGGACTGATTTTGGCAGGAGAGGTCATCAAAGATTTGACAGCAGGTACCTTAACGATAAAAGACGAATAAACGACTAAGAAAATTAAATGAATATAATAGCGAAACTCCCGTCAGCTTTATTTGCTGACGGGTTTTTTGTTAGCAGGAGGCTTATATGAAAACAGAATTTGTTCTTCCAGGTGAAATTGAAAAGCGAAGCTTTGAGATTATCGCAGCGGAATTAAATGAGCGAAATATCAAGTTGGATAATAAACTGGCACCAGTGATATGCCGCGCTATACACACGACAGCAGATTTTGATTATGCGCATACACTTGTATTTTCAGAAGGTGCGCTTGATAAGCTAAAGGAACTTATAAAAAGCGGAGCATCGATTGTGACAGATACAAATATGGCATTGTCTGGAATCAATAAAAAAACATTAGCTGCCTTTGGATGTGAAGCAAAATGTCTGATGGCAGATGAGACAGTAGCAAAATTGGCAAAGGAGCAGAAGACAACGCGTGCGGCTGTCAGCATGGAGATTGCTGCTTCTTGGAATAAGCCTATTATCTTTGTGGTAGGAAATGCGCCGACTGCGCTGATGAAGCTTTATGAAATGTACAAGGCAGGATCATATAAGCCAGCCTTTATAATAGGTGTTCCAGTCGGATTTGTAAACGTAGTGGAAGCAAAGGAAGAAATCATGGAGACTGACATTCCTTATATTATAAATAAAGGAAGAAAGGGCGGAAGCAATGTGGCGGCAGCCATCTGCAATGCAGTCCTCTATGAGCTTTCTGGACGAAAATGCGTATGAGATACGGATTTACGACAGGAAGCTGTGCGGCAGCAGCATCTAAAGCAGCTGCCTACATGCTTTTGACAGGAAAGAAAAAAGAAAAAATCTCCATTGTGACACCAAAAGGTATCGTGTTTGAGGCAAAGCTGTTAGAGATTACCAGAAAAGAGAAAAGCGTTAGCTGTGCGGTTGAAAAGGATGGAGGAGATGATCCTGATATTACGACTGGCGCGCTTGTCTATGCAGAGGTATCTTACATAGAACGTTCAAAAACGTCCCAGACAGAAACTTCGCTGCAAGAAGAAAAGCAAACAGAAACGAAAGCACTCCATGCAACCGTCGAGATTGACGGTGGAATTGGCATTGGCCGTGTCACAAGACCAGGCATGGATCAGCCAGTTGGAAATGCCGCAATCAATCATGTGCCGCGCCAAATGATTGAGTCTGAGGTGTTAGAGGTTTGCCGCATGGCAGATTATAAGGGCGCTTTAAAGGTTATTATTTCTATTCCAAAGGGAGTAGAGCTGGCAGAAAAAACATTTAACCCACGCCTTGGAATTGTTGGAGGCATTTCTGTGCTTGGCACAAGTGGTGTAGTCGAACCAATGAGCAGTCAGGCGCTTCTTGATACCATTCGTCTTGAGTTAAATATGAGACATGCGCAGAATAGTCAGGTAGCGGCTGTTTCTCCGGGCAACTATGGACTCGATTTTATGAAAGAAACATACGGCTATGATCTTGATGATAGTGTTAAATGCAGCAATTTTATTGGAGAGACGATAGATATGGCGGTGGAATGTGGATTTGAAAAAATGCTTCTTACAGGACATATCGGAAAGCTTGTCAAGGTTTCTGGCGGTATTATGAATACACATTCGCGAGAGGCGGACTGCAGAGTGGAGCTTCTTGCAGCAGCAGGACTTCGCGCAGGTGTCAGCCGTGACAATCTGATGAAAATCTTGGATAGCGCGACAACGACAGAGGCAATTGCCTATTTGGAAGAAGAAAAAAAGACAAAGCCTGTTATGGAATATCTAATGGAAAGAATCATCTATTATACGAATAAACGTGCCAAAGGCAAGATGAAAATAGAATGTATACTCTATGACAATCAATATGGTGAATTAGCAAAAAGCAAAGGCGCAGAAGAATTTTTACATGAGCTGCAGCACGAAAATGTTACGGTTAGCGGGACAACCATTTAGAAAACATAGCAGCCATAAATGAGGCTGCGGATTGAGAGGAAAATATGGTATCATTTGTAGGGGCAGGATGCGGTGCTGCCGATTTGATTACAGTGCGCGGAATGCGGCTTTTGCAGGAGGCTGATCTTGTTATTTATGCCGGATCACTAGTAAATCCTGAGCTGCTTTCTTATACAAAGAAGGGATGCGAATGCTTAAACAGCGCCTATATGACGCTTGATGAGGTCATAGATGCATTGCAAAAGGGTGAAGAAGAAGGAAAGAAGATGGTGCGCCTCCATACAGGTGATCCGAGCATTTACGGTGCAATTCGTGAGCAGATGGACCGACTTGAAGAGCTTGGAATAGGTTATGAGACTTGTCCTGGCGTGACGGCATGTTTTGGCGCGGCGGCAGCACTTAACTTAGAGCTGACAGTACCAGAAGTGTCACAAAGCCTCATTATCACACGTATGGCAGGGCGCACACCAGTGCCAGAGAAGGAGAGCATAGAAAGCTTTGCCGCGCATCATGCGACTATGGCAGTTTATTTAAGTGCAGGTCATTTAAAAGAATTATCAAAGAGATTGATTGCAGGCGGCTACAGCGAAGATACACCGGCAGCTATTGTTTATAAGGCAACATGGCCAGAACAGCTTTGCTTAAAATGTACTGTGTCTACACTTGATGAAGAAGCTGAAAAGCATGGAATCAAAAAGACAGCAGTTGTTCTTGTGGGAGATGCAATCTCACCGTCCGACTATGCGCTGTCTTGTCTCTACGCGCCTGACTTTGAGACAGAGTACAGAAAGAAAAAGACAGAAGAGGCATCAGATGGAAGAGACAAGTAATTGCATCAATATTATTAGCTTTACAGAAAAGGGAGAGGCTCTGGCAAAGAGGCTAAATACATATCTTTTACAGTCACAGAAAAAGGATCAAGCAGATTGCGAATGTGCGAAAGATTTAGTTAATTGCATCAATAAGTGCCGTGCATCAAAATCTTATTCATCGATACGTTTGTCGGAGTGTGCGAAAGAAAGCTTTGAAAAAAAACAGGGAATGGTTTTTATTGGTGCTGCTGGTATTGCCGTGCGCACGATTGCACCATTTTTAAGGGATAAGCTGCATGATCCATTTGTTATTGTTATTGATGAAAATGGGGATTATGTTATTCCTATTTTGTCTGGTCATGTTGGACGTGCCAATGAGTATGCTCGTAAAATTGCCGTCTTTTTAAATGCACAGGCAGTAATTACTACGGCAACTGATGTTAGTCACTGCTTTGCAGCTGATTTATTTGCACAGAAGAACAACTATGTGATTCAAAATAAAGAAGGCATTGCGCGTGTTTCTGCAAAAACTCTTGAACACCAAAACGTGACTGTGCGCTGTGAAAACATGTTAGTGACGCTTTCTTTTGAGGGAACAGTACTAAAAGAAGAAAGCATTGAGCAATCGGAAAAAGAAATTGATAAAAAGCAGGTATCAGATCAATCAGTGCCAGAAAAAGAGGCGGATATCATAATATCTCCTTTTATACAGGATGGAAAAAAAGGCTCACTTTGGCTTGTGCCGCGCTGCATCGTTGTTGGTGTGGGCTGCCGAAGAAAAAAAGAGGCAGCTTTAATCAAGCAGACAATTTGTGAGCGTTTAGCTGAAAGTGGTATTGCGAAAGAGGCAGTTTGTCAGATTACTTCAATTGACCGCAAAAAAGATGAGGCTGGACTTATTGAGACAGCAGCAGATTTTAATGTTGAATTTGTTACTTTTACTGAAGAGAAGTTAAGGCAAGTGCCGGGAAATTTCAGCAGTTCTGCATTTGTAGAAAGAACTGTTGGCGTGGACAACGTATGTGAGCGCTCTGCAATGGCAGCAGCACCGAATGGGAAGCTTCTTTCAGGCAAATACGCAAAAGATGGAGTAACTGTGGCTGTTGCAATGCGTGCATTTTTCCCAGTATTTTAAATACGAAAGGCAGGTTATTGGTTTGAAACAAAAAATATATGTAGTAGGAATTGGCCCGGGTGCACCTGAAATGATGACGCCTCAGGCAAGGCAGGCACTTGAAGAAAGTGATGTGATTGCCGGATATCCGGTATATTTAAAGCTTCTTGGTGATCATCTGGTTCAGAATAAGAAAACAATTGCAACACCGATGACAAGGGAGGAGGAACGCTGCCGTCTTTGTTTTGAGGAGGCAAAAAAGGGATGTATCGCCTCTATTGTGTGCAGCGGTGATTCAGGCGTATATGGTATGGCATCTTTAATGTATGATCTTCTCCCAGAGTATCCAGACTGTGAGCTTGAGATTATTCCAGGTATTACGGCGGCAGTCAGCGGTGCAGCTGTTCTTGGGGCGCCTATTGGTCATGACTTTTGCGTGATAAGTTTAAGTGACAGACTGACACCATGGGAGGTAATAGAAAAGCGGCTGTTAGCGGCGGCAGACGGAGATTTTTGTATTGCTATTTACAATCCGTCAAGCAAGGGAAGACCAGATTATTTAAAGCGCGCATGTGAAATTTTGCTTCGCAAGGCAGATCCAGAGCGAATGTGTGGCTATGTGAGAAATATTGGAAGAGAGGGTACTGAATATAAAATATGTACGCTTGGACAGCTTAAGGATGAACAGGTCGATATGTTTACAACTGTTTTTATCGGTAATTCTCAAAGCCATGTGGTGAAAGGAAAGCTTGTGACAGGTCGTAATTATCATATAAATACTCATATGCAAAAGGAAAACTGAGAAAACAAGAATTTATAGAAAGTAGGTGATTTTGATGAAAAAAGTGCTAGTATTTGCCGGAACAACAGAAGGGCGTGAGCTTGCCGAATTGCTTGCTGATTCGAATATTAAATGCAGTGTATGTGTTGCAACTGATTATGCGCTTGAGCTTATGGACGATAAACGTCTTGATGTGCATTGCGGCCGCCTTACAGAAGAAGAGATGGAAGTGCTTATGAGAGATGGAAGCTTTGATGTGGTAGTTGATGCGACGCATCCGTATGCGCAGATCGTATCGCAAAATGTCCGTCAGGCAGCATATAAAGAGTCGATTCCGTTTATTCGCCTGCGCCGCAGCACAGAGAGCGCAGAGGAAGGTTTTGTATCATTTAAGACACATGAAGAATGCAGCGCGTGGCTGTCGTTTCAGACAGGAAATATTTTACTTACTACAGGAAGTAAGGATTTGGGCAGCTATGCAAAAAATGAAGCAATTAAGAATCGACTTTTTGTGCGTGTGCTTCCGGGAGAAGAAAGCATTCGTCTATGTACGGCAAATGGCATTACTGGTCGTCAGATCATTGCAATGCAGGGACCGTTTTCCGCGCATATGAATGAATGTATTTTAAGGGAATATTCAATTGACTGGATGGTGACAAAGATAAGTGGTCATGCCGGCGGATTTGAGGAAAAGATTGAGGCAGCTAAAAAGGCTGGTGTCGGGATTTGTGCTATTTTGCCGCCTGCTGAAAATGTGTGCCAGACAGAAATATCTGACGCTGAAAAAAAGTCACTCATGTACATATGTGAAAACGTATATGATACAGCAAAAAAGCTAGAGTCACTTTTAAAGGAAGATATTTTATCAAAGCGAAGCCGAAAAATAATTCTTTCTGGAATAGGAATGGGAAGTACAGATGGAATGACAAGAGAGGCTTATCGTGCCTTTGAGGAGGCAGAGGTTATATTTGGTGCAGAAAGAATGCTTGAAAATTTGCCAGGCAAAGGTGTAAAAGTGCCTTATTATCGCGCGGATGATATTATTTCATATTTAATTGAACATCCACAATACACGAAGGCAGCAGCAGCCTTTTCAGGTGACAGCGGTTTTTACAGTGGTGCACAGTCAATGAAAAAGGCACTTGATGAAGCAAATGAAAAAGGTACATTAAAATCAGAGACAACGATTTTGCCAGGGATTTCATCGGTGAGCGCACTTGCAGCACGTTTTGGAGTTTCATGGAATGATGCAGTTCTTGCAAGTATTCATGGAAGGCGTACAAATGTTGTAAATCTTGTGCGAAAGAATCCGAAAGTATTTTTATTGTTGTCCGGGAAAAATGATTTTGAAATGCTCGTAAGCAAATTTCGAGAAGCTGGGATAAATAATGTAAAAATCAGTGCAGGTTATCGTATTTCCTATCCTGATGAAAAGCTCTTTACGTTTTATCTTGATGAATTTGAGACAAAGTTTTTTGATTTGCCAGAAGGAGTCTATACTTGTTTAATTGAAAATGAAGACTGCGAGGAGCAAATATTGACACCAGGAATGGATGATGAGATTTTTTCACGCACTAAGGTGCCAATGACAAAAAATGAAGTTCGCGTGCTTAGTATCAGCCGCCTTGAGCTGACAAAAAATGCTGTTGTTTATGATGTGGGAAGCGGAACTGGCTCTGTAAGTGCAGAGTGTGCAAGATTGTCTCCTGATATTTTTGTATTTGCAATTGAACAAAAAGAAGAGGCTGCGAATTTAACAAAAGAAAATGCAGCACGTCTTGGTCTTTTGGATCAGATCGTGGTAATTAATAAAAAGGCACCTGAAGGATTTGAAGAGCTTCCAACACCAACTCATGTATTTATAGGCGGAAGCAGCGGAGCGCTAAGTGACATTTTGTCTGCGATTCAAAAAAAGTTAATAATAAAAGAAAATACAGACAAAGTTAGTAGAGGAGTGCGTGTCGTAATCAATGCTGTGTCGCTTGAAACAATTGCGCAGATTACAAAATTGATTCAGACGTATCCGGTGGAGCATGTGCAGCTGACTCAGATTCAGGCGAGCAGAGCGCATAAGCTTGGATCATACAATTTGATGCAGGCACAAAATCCAGTGTTGATTGCATCATTTGATCTGCTGCCAGATGATAAAATTGAAGCAGATGAATAAAATTGTGAGGAAGCAGTTACATGGAAAATACAAAAATAGAAAAAAAGGGAGCGCGTATTATGATTGCAGCGCCCCAAAGCGGTAGCGGAAAGACATTAATTACATGTGCATTGCTGCAGGCACTTAAGGAGAAAAATTATCATTTGGAATCTTTTAAGTGCGGACCAGATTATATTGATCCGGTGTTTCATAAGACAGTTCTTGGAATTTCCTCAAGAAATCTCGATCCGTTTTTTACAGAAGACAGTGTAACGAGAATGCTTCTTGCTAAAGGACAGGACAGCCGTGATCTGGCAGTAATAGAAGGTGTTATGGGACTTTATGATGGTCTTGGAGGGATTCGCGAGGAAGCTTCATCATATGCACTTGCAAAAGCAACAAATACACCGATTTTACTTACTGTAAATGCAAGGGGGATGGGACGATCACTATTGGCGCTTCTAAGCGGTTTTCTCCAATATGATACGGCTCATCTTATAAAGGGAGTGATTCTTAATCAGACACCATCATCCTTTGCATCAGTGTTAGCAAAAGAAATTGAGGAAACTTTTCATATTCCAGTCGTTGCATCCTTTCCTGTTAGGGATGATGTGCGAATTGAGAGCCGTCACTTAGGTCTTGTTATGCCGTATGAGTTGGAGGATATTCAAAGCAGATTAAAAACTGCTTCACAAGTTCTTTGTGAAAATGCCAATCTTGAACAGATTCTTGAGATTGCAAAGAGCGCACCCCAATTAGAGTATGATGCAAAGAGTGACATTCAACATAAAATTACAGAAAAAACAGTTCGAATTGGTGTGGCAAGAGATGAAGCATTTTGCTTTTATTATGATGATAATCTTGATCTGTTAAAATCACTTGGATCAAAGCTTGTCTTCTTTTCTCCTCTTCATGATGATATGCTGCCGAAAGATTTAGATGGAATATTGTTTGGCGGAGGTTATCCAGAACTGTATTTAAAAGAACTGGAAGAAAATAAAAGTATGAGAAATTCCGTAAAATCAGCTATTCAAAATAAAATGCCTTCACTGGCTGAATGCGGAGGTTTTATGTATCTTCATGATACAATTTTTGATTCAGAGAAAAAACCATATAAAATGGCAGGAGTGATTCATGCAGGCTGTATGAAAAAAGAGCGGCTTGTGCGCTTTGGATATCTGACATTAAATTCACAGACAGACAGCTTTTTGCAAAAAGGAGAAACAATACGCGGTCATGAATTTCATTATTATGACAGCGAAGATAATGGTGACTGTGCTATTGCAAAAAAGCCAGTTGGAACGAGAAGCTGGGAGTGTGTTCATGCAGGAAGTGATCACTGGTGGGGATTTGCGCATCTGTCATATTATTCAAATCCTAAGTTTGCCGAAAAATTTGTAGAGGCGTGCCGCAGCTATAAAACAAATAAGATATTAGAAAAGAAATGAAATAAAAGATACCAAAAAGTATTAAAACAAAAACGCACAGCCATGAAGATTAAAATCATGACTGTGCCCAACTGATACCCACGAATTGCTCCGTTGCTATGCAACTTTCGCAATTCTAGTTTTTGCGGGTCTCAAGCTCAAAGCCTTTAGTGCAAGCACGAAAGGCTTTTGGAGCTTTTGACCCTGGTATCATAATGTTTTATACTCTCTTGTTACACCGCTCTTTTTTGCAGCCTCTGCGACAGCAGCAGCTACAGTCTGTGCAACAACCGGGTTAAATGCTTCTGGGATGATGTAATCTGCGCGAATCTGATCATCTGGGATGATAGATGCAATAGCCGTTGCAGCAGCAAACTTCATCTCATCATTAATTTCTTTTGCGTGAACATCAAATGTACCGCGGAAGATTCCCGGAAATGCCAGTACGTTATTGATCTGGTTTGGATAATCACTTCTTCCGGTAGCGATAACAGCAGCGCCGCCAGCCTTAGCATCCTTTGGATCAATTTCTGGAGTTGGATTAGCACACGCGAATACGATAGCCTGTGGTGCCATAGTCTGAACCATTTCCTTTGTCAGAACACCAGGAGCGCTTACACCAACAAATACATCTGCACCGCGAACAGCATCTGCTAAGCTGCCCTGTAAGTGCTTTTTATTAGTGATCTTTGCCATTTCCTCTTTAACTGGATTCATACCCTTTTCACGTCCCTCATAGATGATTCCGGTACGGTCACACAGTGTAATATCAGCAAAGCCATAGGAAATTAACAGCTTAGAGATGGCAATAGCAGCGGCACCAGCACCGTTTACAACGATATGAGTTTCCTCTGGCTTTCTGCCCGTGAGCTTGCATGCGTTAATCAGACCTGCAAGAGTGACAACAGCAGTTCCGTGCTGGTCGTCATGGAAGATCGGGATATCGCAGCGCTCCTTTAACTTCTTTTCAATCTCAAAGCAGCGCGGAGCGGAGATATCCTCCAGGTTAACACCGCCGAAGCTTCCAGAAATAAGTGCAACAGTATTTACGATTTCATCAACATCCTTGCTCTTAATGCATAATGGGAACGCGTCTACATTACCGAATGCCTTAAACAGTACGCATTTACCCTCCATAACCGGCATACCAGCCTCAGGACCAATATCACCAAGTCCTAAAACAGCAGTACCATCTGTGACAACAAGGCAGGTATTCCAACGGCGTGTCAGACAGAAGGAAAGTTCAGGATCTTTCTGAATAGCAAGACAAGGTGTAGCAACACCAGGTGTATATGCAAGGGAAAGATCCTCGCTTGTTTTAACCGGAACGGTAGGAACGATTTCAATTTTACCACGTTTTTCATAGTGCATATGGAGACTTCTCTCTCCATAATCATGTGTGTTAGCCATGACAAAAAAACCTCCTTAGAATAATGGGCAATTCGTGGATATCATAGTAAATTGCCTGTAGTATTAACATAACATTGAATGAGAGATAAGTCAATTAGAAACGGTTGGAAGTAAATGAGAAGATGTATCGTTACAATTCACGCGTCATGCTAGATCTGGACAAATTTCATGCTTGCATGGAAATTTGACAGATCAGCATGACGAAGTGGACGCCCGTTCATGAGCAAAACAAAGTTGCGCGCAAACCTTGTTTGCGGTTAGCAACGGCGCACGGAACGTGCGGTTTTGCGAATGGGCGTCTCGTGAATTGTAACGATGTACATTGCGAAGCAACGGCGCACGGAACGTGCGGTTTTGCGAATGGCGTCCCGTGAATTGTAATACATCTCATCCATACAATTTGCTTGCACAAAAAAAGGTTTACTAGTATAATTGGAAAAGATAAAATTAACAAGGCGTAAGCAAAGAAATCTGTAAGCATTGGAGGTGGAGCTGGTGGCGATAACGCGAGAAAACATTGCTCATTTTTATGAAAAATATAAAGAGAACTTGAAGACGGAGGAAAGCGTCATCGAGCAGTTCACAAAGGCAGATACAAAGGAAAATTGGGTTGCCAATTTAAAAAAGAAATATCGCTCTATGAGACAGCTGTACATTGAAAATGAAGCACTGTTAAACTTGTATATACGCCCATTTACAGAAGGACGAATGGAGTTAAATGATGAGCTTGCAGATGAATTTCTAAAGCAGATTCGTGAAGCATCAGCGCAGGGGTATGAAGATAACCTTTCTATGCTGGAGCTTGCAGAGGTTTTGGAGCAATATTTTCTTAAGTATGGCAATCGTGACAATTATATCTGGACGATTAATCTTTTGGGAGGCATTTATAATTCCATGCCAGATAGACAGGATGGAGAAAAGGCAGCCTGGTATTTTCAAAAGATTCGTTCTTTTAAGGACAGTTATTTCGAGATTGAAAATGACGATGTCAGAAAGAGAATTATATATTCGTTTTATAATTATGCCATTGTAAAGATCAATTTTTCCATAATAGATCCTTTAAATCCAGGTGAGATTATTGAGGCAGTGGATGAGGCGCTTGACTTTTATAATGACGAGCGTGTGCGAAGCTTAGAGGGTGATAATTTTGATTTTGATGAGCTGATTACGGAACTTAATTATGATGTGTTTGGAAATTATGTGCTAAGCAATGAGCGTGAGACAGTTGATCCAGATATGTTAAAACGCGCAAATATAGTGCTTGGAGACTGCTATAAAGAGGCACTTAAGAAAAATCCAAATCCGTTTGAAATGCTTGATGAGATTTACTGTAATTACAGGAGATGTCAGTTCTTTTTGGGAGAAATCAGCTGTACAGAGTTTCTTGAGGGCTACAAAGCATTTTGTGATTATACAATTGCGCATGATACAATGGAGCATGAAGACGGCTTTACAGAGAGCCGTTTATTTCAGGTTGCTGTTAATCATCTTCCAAGTATTATAGATATTTTAAACCACTATGAGGCTGAATATCATGGCGATCCGGGTCTTCGAAAGAGTTGCGTAGACGAATATTTAAAAATGATTCGTCAGATTCCGCGAACAGGAAATTCTAATTTTGTAAATGATGTTTTAAGCCGTTCTGTTTGCCAGTTTCTTGAAGTACTTACAGCAAATGACGTAGATTCAACGACACTTATGAATGTTATGGTCAGCCGTGATGAGATTACGCTAATTCACTCACAGATGGTGAGCCAAATTGCAGGACGCATTTTGACAAGTATATTTGAAAATAAGCCAGAGCTTTTGATAGGTTCATTTGACTGTGAATCGCTTGTAGAAGTCTTGGAAAAACGAGATCAGATTGCAGATTTTATGTCTCAGGCATGTAAAATTTTTGATGTTGGGAAGCTGCAAAAGGCAAATATTGTAAACAAACAATCAAGAAATCTCACAAAACGTGAACTGCAAAGCATTTATGAGCATCCAAAATCTGGTGCCAAAATGCTTGAGCGTATTCCGTCTCTGAATCGCTTTCATGACATTGTGCTTGGTCATCACAAGTCATGGGATGGAAAGATGGGTTATCCGTCAGATTTTGATAATACAGTTTCGAAGGATCGTATTTTTATTGAGCTAGTACATATGGCAGACTGCATGGATGCTGCCACTGATTTTATAGGACGAAGCTATAAGGGGCAGAAAACATTCGATAAATGTCTTGAAGAATTTATGCAGGGCAGAGGCAGTGTCTATGCACCAGAAATAGTAGATTTAATTGAGCAGGATAAAAAGCTTCAGTCTGATTTAAGGCATTTGCTGACTGAGGGACGTATTCAGACTTATTATGAGATTTATGGAATGGTACTTGACCAAGACGATGCAGCAGAAGAAGAGGCATGGTATGAGAACCTGAACAACGAGCTTAATACGACAGTGGACGAAAAAGAGCAGCTGATAAATATGCTTCATGAAAGCAATAAAGAAAGCCTCGAATTTGTCACGGCAATGGTTCGAAAATCCCTTCTTACACTCTACATCGATATGCGAAATGGAAAATGCAAGGTGTTTTCAAACAGCGGTGCACAGCTGTTTGAGCATATGCCAGACGGATTATATGAAACATTTTTAAAGAAATATTTAGAGCCGGCTGTTTTGCCAGAGGATTGGGAAAAGCAGCGCTATAAGCTTAGACTTTCTGAATTGACGCACATGTTTGTAAAAAATGATGGCAATTATGAGTGTGAGCTTAGAGTGAAGATGGAAGGCATGTACCGCTGGGTTCGTGTTGAGTGTATGCAGATCAATGAAAGCAATGCTATTCCGCGCACAATGGCAATGATTCTGACAGATATTCATGAGGCTCACAGCCGCAATGATCAGGTAGCAGATGCATTAAAGGATGCCTATCACTCAGCAGTAGAGGCGAACAAGGCAAAAAGTCTGTTTTTAAGCAGTATGTCACATGACATCAGAACACCAATGAATGGTATTATCGGAATGACACATATTGCACTGCAGCATCTTAATGATCCAGATAGGGTTGAGTACTGTCTTCGAAAGATTGATGAGTCATCAAAGCATTTGCTTGAACTAATTAACGAGGTTCTCGATATGTCCAAAATTGAGAGTGGAAATACTAGTCTGCACAATGAACCAACACGCCTGTATGATATGGCGAAGATGTCTGCTGATCTATGTGCAACGCAGATTGAAAAGAAGCGTCATAATTTTACGCTTGATTTGTCTGGATTGACGCAGGATTATGTGCTTGCAGATCCGGTGCGTCTGCGCCAAATCTTTGTCAATTTGCTTTCAAATGCAATTAAATATACACCGCAGGGAGGCAATATTTTATTTAAGGCACAGACACTTCCAATGGGACAGCAAGAAGAAGGCTGCTATCGCTTTATTGTTAAGGATAATGGAATTGGAATGTCGGAATCATTTTTACAGCAACTTTATGAGCCGTTTGCGCGCGAAGATAATTCAATGACTAATGTAGAGCAGGGAACAGGTCTTGGTCTTTCAATTACGCAGTCTATAATTGCAATGATGGGCGGAACAATTGAGGCAAAAAGCCGCCAGGGTGAGGGAACATGCTTTACAGTTACACTGCGCTTTACACGTCTTAAAGAAGATAAAATGCAAAAGCAGGAAACTGCGCAGTCAGAAGATAACATTTCTTTTGAAGGCTTTCGTGTACTTTTAACGGAGGATAATGAATTAAATAGAGAGATTGCCTCGGAGCTATTGTCTGATATAGGTCTTGAAATAGAGACTGCGAAAAATGGAAAAGAGGCTGTTGAAAAGATGATAATGAAACCAGATCATTATTATGATTTGATTTTTATGGATATTCAGATGCCTATTATGAATGGATATGAGGCAACAAGAGCCATTAGAAGTCTGGATAGTGAGTATGCAAAAAATATTCCGATTATCGCAATGACGGCAAATGTATTTCAGGATGATATCATGAAAGCAATAGAGAGTGGTATGAACGAGCACGTCACAAAGCCAATTGATATGAAAATTGTGTGTCATGTGCTGCAAAAGTGGCTGAAAAAAATAGTCTTGTGATTATCGTGTGGATATGGTATGATAATTACATATAAAGTTTGTGTACATTAGAAAAAACATTAAAAGACACAGACAAGAAGGGAGAACCAATGGGATTTTTAACAGGTAAGACAGCCATCATTACAGGAGCAGGACGTGCCGTTTTAAGTGATGGAAGATGCGGATCCATCGGATACGGAATTGCAACCGCTTATGCAAAAGAGGGAGCAAATCTTGTAATCACAGGACGTAATGTAAAGAAGCTTGAGGACGCAAAGGAAGAATTAGAGCGTCTTTACGGCATCAAGGTTCTGATCATGCAGGCAGACGTTAATGCAGGAGCAGACAATGAGGCTGTTGTAAATAAGGTTGTAGAGGAGACTGTAAAGGAGTTTGGCGGTATTGATGTGCTGATTAACAATGCACAGGCATCTGCATCAGGTGTTTCTATCGCAGATCATACAACTGAGCAGTTCAATCTTGCTATGTACTCTGGTCTGTATGCAGCATTTTACTACATGAAGGCTTGCTATCCATATCTGGCAAAGTCTAAGGGTTCTGTAATCAATTTTGCATCAGGTGCAGGTCTGTTTGGAAATTATGGACAGTGTGCATACGCAGCAGCAAAAGAAGGTATCCGCGGTTTATCTCGTGTAGCAGCTACAGAGTGGGCAAAGGATGGAATCAATGTAAATGTAATCTGCCCGCTTGCATGGACTGCACAGTTAGAGCAGTTTGAGAAGGCATATCCAGACGCATTTAAGGCAAATGTAAAGATGCCGCCGGCAGGTCATTTTGGTGATGCAGAGCTTGAGATTGGCCGTGTTTGCGTACAGTTAGCATCCCCAGATTTCAAGTATATGAATGGTGAGACTCTTACACTTGAGGGTGGTATGGGTCAGAGACCATAATAATCGACAAAATTGGTAGTTAAAAGTGCAGCGTCTAAAAGGTGCTGCACTTTTTTGTAGCCAAAATAAATATTTTATGGTAGAATCAAGTTAATAGTGCAATAAGAAAAAATATGTACCAGAAATGATACACAGCGGAGGAAACAGGTATGGAAGCAGAATATCAGCTGACAGCAGAGGAAGCAGAAAAAGAGATGGAACAGTTAAGAAAAGTATTTACAATTGTTCGTCTTGTGGATGCAAATAGGATTCAGTGTTTGGCATCAGGAAAGCCTTCATCAAAAATTGACTGTTCCTGTTATTGTTTCTGGGGAAAAAACAAGCCTTGCGAGAATTGTATTTCAGCGATTGCCTTTCGTGATAAGGCAGAAAAGACAAAGCTTGAATTTTTAGATTCTGTGCTTTATCAGGTGTTTTCAAAATATGTGGAAATTGATGGTGTTCCATATGTTATGGAGATGCTTAAAACATTAGATGTAGATACATTGATTGATAAAAGTGAGAGTGAAAAGCTTGTAAATCAGATATTTGGTCTTGATGACAGAATTTATCGTGATGTTTTAACAGGTGCATATAACAGACGTTACTACGAGGAAGAATTAAAGACATCCATTGAGATACAGGGTGTTGCTATGATCGATCTGGATGATTTTAAGATTTATAATGATACTTTTGGTCATTCAGCCGGTGATGCTGCTCTTAAGACAGTTGTAAAACAGATTAGAAGTTGTGTTAGAAGTACAGACAGCATAGTGCGTTATGGAGGCGATGAGTTTTTACTTCTGATTCCAGGAATTGATGAGGATACATTTGTCAAGAAGCTTCGAGAAATTAGGGAGCGCGTATTTGCAGCAGATGTTCCAGGCTATTCAACTATACATCTGTCTGTCAGTGTTGGAGGTTTGTTCTGCAACAATGAGATGCTTGAAAAGGTAGTGGAAAAGGCAGATCGTCTGATGTATCAGGCAAAAAATCAAAAAAATACAGTAGTAACGGAAAATGGAATTGTGGACGCCAATGGAAATACTGATCTGGTAAAAAAAGAAAAAGTGCGTCAGCAAATTCTTGTCGTAGACGATTCAGAAATGAACAGAGAGATTCTTTCTGATATGCTCGGTAATGATTTTAGAATTTTAGAGGCTGAAAACGGTGAGGAATGTCTGCAGCTGTTAGATCAGTATGGAACGGGTATTTCTGCTATTCTTTTGGATATTGTTATGCCAAAGATGGATGGATTTGAAGTGCTTAATGTTATGGAACGTAAGCATTTAATCGAGGATATCCCTGTCATTATGATTTCAAGTGAGGACTCCGATGTGTATGTGCGTCGTGCATATGAGCTTGGCGTATCAGATTATATCAGTCGTCCATTTGATGCAAAGGTTGTTTACCAGCGCGTGTTTAATACGATCAAGCTATATGCAAAGCAGCGCAGATTATCTACACTTATCGGTGATCAGATTTATGAGAAAGAAAAAAACAACCGCATGATGATCACGATTCTTAGCCATATTGTGGAGTTTAGAAATGGCGAGAGCGGAATGCATGTGCTTCATATAAATCGACTGACAGAAAAGATTCTTGAATGTCTCGTTCAAAAGACAGATCGCTATCACTTAAGCTATTCTGACCGATATTTAATTACAACAGCGTCTGCTTTGCATGATATTGGAAAGATTGGTATTGATGATAAGATTTTAAATAAACCAGGAAAGCTTACAAAAGACGAATTTGAGATCATAAAAACGCATACATTGATCGGTGCGCGAATGCTTGAAGATATGGAGGTCTATAAAAACGAGCCGCTTGTAAAGATGGCCTATCAGATTTGCCGTTGGCATCATGAGCGCTATGACGGAAAGGGCTACCCAGACGGTTTAAAGGGTGACGATATTCCTATCAGTGCGCAGGTGGTTGCAATTGCTGATGTTTATGATGCACTTGTGAGTGATCGTGTTTATAAAAAAGCATATTCCCATGAGAAAGCTATGGAAATGATTCTTGCAGGTGAGTGCGGAACCTTTAATCCACTTCTGTTAGAGTGTTTAGTTGATATTCAGGACACACTGCAGGAAGATCTAAATGCGGGGGGGTGTAACGCAGACACCGAACAGAAAGAATGGGGAATGAAAATTGAAAATTGCGATATGTGAGGAGGAATAATTCATGAAACTTCGCAAAAGAACATTGGTGGGATCGCCATCATCAGAAGTGACACAAAGAGAGATTGACAATCGAAAACTTGTCAGAGAGGCAGCCGCGGAGAGTTTTGTCTTACTGAAAAATGAAAACAATCTGCTTCCGCTTGCGGAAGGAGCCAGACTAGGTCTGTATGGTGCAGGTGCCATAAAGACCATGAAAGGCGGAACTGGTTCCGGTGATGTCAATGAGCGCGACAACGTCAATATTTATCAGGGTTTACTCAATGCCGGCTTTGAGATTACCAGCAAAAGGTGGCTGGATTCCTATCAGAAGGTGTACGAAAAAAGCCGTGAGGACTGGAAACAGTGTATCATTGAAAAGTCGAAAAAGGAAGGCATGAATATTGTCTTTTCTTATTTCAGTACACCGTATTGTCTGGCAGCAGGAGATCCGATCACAAGGGAGGACGGCGCAGATGGTGCAGATACAGCTATTTTTGTTCTTAGCCGAATTGCAGGAGAGGGTGCAGACCGTAAGGATGAAGAGCAGGATTACTACATCTCTAAGAAAGAGCGTGCTATGCTGGAGTGCTTATCTGACTGCTATGAGCATATCATTTTGCTGCTGAACGCAGGTGGCCTTGTCGATCTGGCATTTCTTGATGAGTATCCGAAGATTGAGGCTGTGCTCAATATCCTTCAGCCGGGTCAGGAAGGCGGAAATGCAGTTGCTGATGTGCTGCTTGGAAAAAAGGTGCCATCCGGTAAGCTGACGGATTCATGGGCAATGGATTACAGTGATTATCCGAGTGCGCAGACGTTCAGCTTTAAGAGCGGCGATGTGTTCCATGAAGAATATAAGGAAGGTATCTATGTGGGCTACCGCTATTTTGATACATTTGATGTGCCGGTACGCTATGGATTTGGTTTTGGATTGTCCTATACCACATTTTCAATTTCATCTCCAAACGTAACACTGACAGGATTGGGAACAGAAAATCCGACGCTGACGGCAGAGGTGGAAGTGACCAACACAGGGGAGCAGTATAGCGGAAAAGAGGTCGTACAGGTCTATGTTTCCTGTCCACAGCAGGGATTGCCAAAGGAATATCGCCGTTTGGCCGGCTTTGCCAAGACAAAAGAGCTTTCACCGAAAGAGACACAGAAGCTTACGATTTCATTCCCACTGTATCAGCTTTCATCTTACGATGAGAGCAGTGCATCTTGGATTTTAGATGGCGGAAATTATGGCATCTGGATTGGCAATTCCTTACAGGATGCAGTGCTTTGTGCAGTGATGGAGATTGACGGACAGGCAGTATTGATCTCAGGAACGAACATCTGTAAACCACAAAAGAGGGTCGAAGAAATTGCACCAGATCGGGAGGTACTTCTTAAAAAGCAGGAAAAATGGGAGACAGCTGCAAAAGAAAGGAATCTTCCTTTCGTACAGATAAAGGCCGCACAGCTGCTTACCAGAAAAATAGAATACAAGGCTGATTACGAGGAACTCACAGGCCGGGCAGGTGAGATTGTAAACAGCATGACACCAGAGCAGCTGATCCTTCTTGCCACAGGCGATATCAGTATGGGACAGGGCAGTACGATTGGCGCTGCCGGACAAAGCGTGCCGGGTGCAGCTGCCGAGACTACCTCAGCATTTGTCGATCCCCCATTTGAGGTTGCAAGCATCGTACTCGCAGACGGACCGGCCGGACTTCGCCTGAACAGGCAGTATCAGGTGAAAGATGGAAAAACAAAAAGAATGGATTTTCTGGAATCATTTGAAGGCGGTCTTTTGCTGAATGAAAAACCAAAGCATGATCCAGATGAAGAGACTTATTGGCAGTTTTGCACGGCTATGCCAGTTGGTGCACTTCTGGCACAGAGTTGGGATCTGGAGCTTGTCAGACAGCTCGGTGAGATGATTGGCAATGAGATGAAACTGTTTGAGGTAACGCTGTGGCTGGCGCCAGGCATGAACATCCATAGAAACCCACTTTGTGGCCGTAACTTTGAGTACTATTCCGAGGATCCGCTTCTGGCCGGTATGATGGCAGCGGCTATGACGCTTGGTGTGCAGAATGTTCAGGGATGCGGTACAACGATTAAACATTTTGCCTGCAACAATCAGGAGGACAATCGTATGGGATCTGATTCGATGCTGTCCGAGCGTGCGCTGCGAGAAATCTATCTGAAGGGATTTGAGATTGCTGTTAAACATGCGCAGCCAATGTCGATTATGACCTCTTACAACATGATTAATGGTGTACATGCGGCGAACAATTATGATATTTGTACCAGAGCAGCCCGCGATGAATGGGGATTTGAGGGAACGATCATGACAGACTGGACTACAACCACGATGTCTAATGCAGGTGTTTGTACCGCCAGCGGTTGTATGAGAGCCGGAAATGACATTGTCATGCCGGGAGATCCTGCTGACCATGAAAATCTGCGCGCAGCGCTTGCAGATGGCTCCCTGCCGCTTCATGTGCTCAGACGATGTGTGTATCATACCGTGCGTGTGATTCTGCAGTCCAATCAGTATGAGGATGCCGTGAGCCATGAAAAACAGTTCCATAAGCAAAAATAAGTGAAATAAATAGCCAGCCATAAGTATTTCCGATAAGCCTATCTCACTATAAGTCCTGAAATCGCAGAAAAACCATTGGACATTTTTTGAAAAAAGAGGTATAATGGCTAGCATACTTCATGACATTCAAGGAGGAGAAAAATGAGAAAAATGCAGAAAGTGTGTGCAGCATTACTGGCAGGTGTTATGACTGTTGGAACATTTGCACCAACCGTATTTGCAGATGAGGCAGCTAAAGAGCTGACTGATGAGCAGGTAATCAATGTAAGAACAACTGCTTTCGGAAACAATTATGATGTCCAGGACATGGGCTGGAGATGGATGATGGCAGCTTGCTACGAGGGATTATACCGTGATGTAGCAGATGAGAATGGAGATGAGTTCATCTTAGCAGGAGCAGAGAGTGTTGATATTTCTGATGATGGAACTGTTTACACCTATCATTTAAGAGAGGATGCAAAGTGGTCTGATGGTGTTCCGGTTACTGCTCATGATTATGAGTATGGCTGGAAGCGTCTGTTAAACCCAGATTATGCATATGACTATGCATCTTTCATCTACAATGTAGTAGGAGCAGAAGAGTACAACTCTGGCGAAGGTTCAGCTGATGACGTTATGGCAGTAGCAGTTGATGATTATACCTTCGAAGTTACATTAAAGGTAGCAGACCCGACTTTCGAGTCTAAGTTAGTAGCAACTCCTCTGTATCCGACACGTGAGGATCTGGCTGAGGCAGCTGGCGATAACTGGGGTAAGGATTGGACACTTTGCGTATATAACGGACCATTCTGCATGTCTGATCTGGTTGTAGACAACAAGATGGTATGGACAAAGAACGCTGAGTACTGGGATGCAGATAATGTATATCTGGATACAATCAACTGGTACATTGTAGCACAGGAGTCTACAGCAGCTACCATGTTTGAGAATGGTGAGTTAGATCAGTATCAGCCAACTGGTGACTATGCAATCAAGTTTGCAAAGGAAGCAGAAGAAGGCAAGTATCAGTACATGGTAACAGATTATCCGGGAACAACTGGACTTCGTTTCAACTTTATTAACGGCGGTACATCTGGATTGATGAGCAATGTAAAGATTCGTAAGGCAATCTCCTACAGTATTGACCGTGAAGAGATGATCGATGCTGTTTATGGAAGATACAATCCGGCATACAGCTATGTAGCACCAGCTATCACATTCAATGGTTCTTCTTATCGTTCTCAGGTAGGCGAGATCATTGAGGATGAGTACAATGAGTATGTTGGTGATCCAGATAAGATCGTTGCTTTGTTCCAGGAAGGTCTTGATGAGTTAGGCGTAGAGACTCCAATCGAAGATATCACACTGACTTATCTGACAAGTGGTTCCACAACTGAGGGACAGGCAGAGAGAGAGTACATTCAGCAGTCTCTGGAAGAGACACTTGGACTTACTGTTGAGTTAAGTGTAGCTGGTGATACATCCCTGTTTATCGCAGACAGAAATGAAGGAAATTATGACTTCTTCCTTGGCGGTTGGTATTCAGACTACAACGATCCGCTTGACTTCTTATATACTAACTATACTGATGCTTACGGTATGTCCTTTGGTGGATACAGCAACCCAGATTATGATGCATTAGCAGATCAGCTTGTTGGTGAGACTGATATGGATAAGCGTCTTGATATCTATAAGCAGATGGAGCAGGTTCTTTTGTTAGACGATTGTGCATTTGCACCAATCTACTATGCTACAAAGCAGGTTCTGCTTCAGAACTGGGTTAAGGATTATCACACATCTTCTTTCGGTGCAAGTGCTGAGTTTATCTGGACTTACATCGATGGAAAAAACCAGTAATAGAGCGCAATTAGTAGAAGGTAATGCTTAAAATTACGGTTTTACAAAAGCAAACCCAAAAGTTTGGAGGGGCTCGTTGTTCGGGCCCTTCCTTTTCGTAATAATAATAAAAAAGAACAGGAGCTAAGGCTATGGGTAGATATTTAATCAGGCGTTTTGCTGAGCTGATTTTGACAGTCTTTTTGATTGCAACAGCTACCTTTTTCCTGCTGGAGGCGGTTCCAGGAGATCCGCTGACCCAGAGGGCAGACCATTTGCCGGAACAGACGAGAACTGCTTTGTACCAGCGCTACGGACTGGATAAGCCGGTAATGGAACGTTATTTGATAACAATGAAGAAAATGTGTAAGGGTGATTTTGGTGAATCATTTGTATATGCCGGACAGACAGTAACAGGTTTATTAAAGACAAAGCTTCCAGTATCTGCAAGACTTGGTATTCAGCAGATGTTACTTGGTGTAACACTTGGTTTACTGCTTGGAATTGTGGCGGCGATGAAGCGAGGAACCTTCATTGATTATTTGATTGTAGGTTTGTCGGTATTGCTTATTTCAGTGCCGCATTTGATATTTGGACTGCTTTTGCAGAAGGTTTTTGCAGGTAATCTTCGATGGTTTCCGACAATCGGATGGCCGGAGGGAAAGGATTTGTGGTTTGGAGGATGGAAGTATACTGTTCTTCCAACTCTGACAGGATGTTTCTCCTATATTGCAACCTACACGAGACTCTTAAAGACCTCTATGCTGGATGTTGTAAATCAGGATTACGTACTGACAGCAGAGTCAAAGGGCTTAAGCAAATCTGCAATTATTCGCAAGCATATCCTTCGTAACTCCTTTATTCCAGTTATGACGCAGCTGCCAATGTCTGTTGCTATGTGTATTACAGGTTCCTTCTTTATTGAGAGCATCTTCTCAATTCCGGGAATCGGACAGTATTATGTAACTGCCGTAAATAATCAGGATTTGTCAATTGTACTTGGTGAAACAGTGCTGCTGTCAATCCTGTATATCGCTGTCATCTTTATTACGGATATTTTATATGTATTTGTCGATCCGAGAATCCAGATGCCAGGCAAGAGAAGTAAATAAGGGAGGAAACATATGCTTACAGCTGATAAATTTAAAAGGGTTGGCTATACAAAAGAAGAAGCAGAGCGTATTGACCGCCCAACTATTTCTTACTGGCAGGATGCATGGAGACGACTGAAGAAAAATCCAGTTGCAATGGCATCACTTGTCGTGCTTGGACTGATTTTAATTATGGTTATTGTTGGACCATATATCAGGGGCTACGATTTTGTTTCAAAGAATGTAAAAGAGAAGAATCAGGGAATGAGCGCAAAGTACTGGTTTGGAACTGATTATCTGGGACGTGACTTGTTCTCACGTGTTTGGATGGGTGCAAGAGCATCTATCATTATTGCGCTTGTGGCAACAGCATTAAAGCTGATTGTAGGAACACTTTATGGTGCAGCAATGGCACATTTTGGCGGTTGGATCGATGACGTAATGATGCGTATCATCGAGGTAATCAACTCTCTGCCAAGCCTTTTGATCACAATTCTGATCATGATGGTTCTTGGCAACAATTTGTTTGCTCTTCTCGTTGCACTTAGTATTACTGCATGGTGCAGCACTGCCAGACAGGTTCGTGGTATGATTAAGCAGTTAAAGGAATCAGAGTATGTATATGCGGCAGAGGTACTTGGTGCAAAACCATCACGTATTATCTTAAAGCATTATGTGCCGAACATGCTTGGAATTTTGATCTTAAATATGTCTACTTCCATTCCAGCCTTCATCTTCACTGAGGCAGGACTTAGCTTCCTTGGAATTGGTCTAACTGCACCAGAGATCAGTCTTGGCGTTTTGATTTCACAGGGACAGCAGACACTTGATTTCTACCCAACACAGCTTATTTGGCCTTGTGTGATTTTGTGTGTAATCGTTATGGCATTTAACCTGCTCGGCGATGGACTGCGTGATGCACTTGACCCGAGACTTCGCCAGTAAGACAAAGGAGAAACTATGAGTGACCAGAAAAATAATAAGATATTGGAAGTAAAAAATTTAAAAGTGTCCTACCATACCTATGCAGGCGAAGTAAAATCCGTGCGTGGTGTTTCCTTTGATTTGAAAGAAGGAGAGGCAATTGCCATTGTAGGTGAGTCTGGCTGTGGAAAGTCTGTTACGGCAAAGTCCATTATGGGTCTTATCAAAGGACCGCAGGGCGAGATCAAACAGGGCAGCGAGATTTTATATCACGGTGATAATATACTTAATTATAATAAGAAGCAGTGGCAGGCATATAAGGGCGGTGAGGTTGCAATTATCTTCCAGGATGCACTTGCTTCATTAAATCCGACCATGCGTGTTGGCAAGCAGATCATGGAAAATCTGATGGCGCATAAGCATATGACAAAGGATGAGGCAAAGAAGGAAGCAGTAAGAATGCTTCAAAAAGTTGGTATTCCTGAGCCAGAAAAGCGTGTGCGTCAGTATCCGCATGAGTTCTCAGGCGGTATGAGACAGCGTGTTATGATTGCAATTGCGTTTGCCTGTGACCCGAAGATCCTAATTTGTGATGAGCCGACAACAGCGCTTGATGTAACTATTCAGGGACAGATTCTCGATATCATTAAGGAACTGCAAAGAGAGCATAACACATCAGTTATCATGATTACACATGACCTTGGTGTTGTAGCAAATATTGCGCAGAAGATTGCCGTTATGTACTCAGGCATGATTGTAGAGCGCGGAAGCTGCGAGGATATTTTCTATCGCCCGAGACATCCATACACATGGGCGTTGATTCGTTCTGTGCCGAGACTTGACCTTGAGAATAAGCAGGTACTTGCATCAATTCCAGGAACACCGCCAGATTTGTTAAATCCGCCAGTCGGATGTCCATTCTGTACAAGATGTGAGTACTGTATGGAAATCTGTAAAGAGCAGATGCCGGAGGTTACAGAGTTTGGTGATGGACATGAGGCAAGCTGCTGGCTGCATCATCCGTTAGCACCAAAGGTTGAGATGCCGGGAGAAGCTTGACGTTTCTAAACTCAAGCATGTCGAAAGGAATATTGAATATGAACAACGAAAAAGAAGTGCTCTTTTCAGTGAGCCACTTAAAGAAATATTTTCAGGTAGGCAAAAATGCTACCTTAAAGGCCGTTGACGATGTTTCCTTTGAGATCTACAAGGGAGAAACGCTCGGCATGGTAGGAGAGTCAGGATGTGGAAAGACCACATGCGGACGAACCTGTATCGGATTGTACAGCAGAACTGATGGAGAAGTTTTGTTTAAAGGACAGGATCCTCAGAAATTGACTGGAAAGGAAAAGCAGAACTACAAAAAGTCTGTTCAGATGGTTTTCCAGGATCCGTATGGCTCTCTTGATCCGCGTATGACAGTTGCTGAGATCATTGGAGAAGGAATTGATATTCACCATTTGGCTAAAAACAAAAAGGAGAGAAATGAGCGCATCTACCATTATTTGGAGCTTGTCGGCTTAAACAGAGAGCATGCGAATCGTTTCGTTCATGAGTTTTCAGGCGGTCAGAGACAGCGTATCGGTATTGCACGTGCGCTTGCAGTAGAGCCAGAGTTTCTTGTACTTGATGAGCCAATTTCAGCGCTTGATGTTTCTATTCAGGCACAGATCGTAAACTTATTGATTGATTTGCAAAAACGCATGGGATTAACATATTTATTTGTTGCTCATGATCTGTCAATGGTAAAGCATATCTCAGACCGCGTTGCAGTATTGTATTTAGGTACCTTAGTTGAGCTGACCACTTCTGAGGAGTTGTACGCAAATCCGCAGCATCCATATACACGAGCATTGCTGTCAGCAATTCCGATTCCGGATCCAAAGATCGAGCAGGAAAGAGATGCCAAAAAGATTCGTCTTGAAGGTGAAGTGCCAAGCCCTATCAATTCCCCGGCAGGATGTAAGTTCCAGGGAAGATGTAAGTGTGCAATGCCGATCTGCAGACAGGAGATGCCAAAGCTTCGTGATATTGGCGGCGGTCATTTCGTTGCCTGTCATATTTGCGATCCAGCAAATGGATGCGAGACAGGAAAATGCGTATGACACTGAGTAGAAAAGAGATGGTAAAGAAGGCTGCATTAGATGTGTTAAAGGCATTTGTAATTGGAATTGCGGCCGCAGCTGCAGCAGCTGTCATTTTATTTGCAGGAGGCTTTCTCTTTGGCAGTTTTCAGATAGTAAACGGCTTTGAAGTTGTAAAGGACGGTCTTTTGCTGATTGGCGCAATTGGTCTTTTTCTTGTGGCAGGAATGCTTCTTGCAAAAGGAAAAAAAGAAAATGCAGATGAGAAAAAAGAAGCAAAGAATGGATGGAGACAGCATTTTAGTGTAGTTGGTCTAAAGACAGTTGTTTTAATGATAAGTGCTGCATTTTTGCTGATTGCATCGGTGGCAGATTTGATTTTACTTAATCTTTGATGTGTATTTATTGTAGTAAGTCGCTATAGAATATTCCTATAGCGACTTATTACTTTTTTCTTATAGACAATAACCTAGAAAAAAGGTATGATTTAAAGTACTAAAAAGGTTTAAACTTTTTATATAGAAGGAGACTACGAAAATGGATTATAAATTTGAGACACGATGTATTCACAGAGAGAATGAGCATGAGGAAGGCCATCCATATGGTTCTGTATGCACACCAATCTATCAGACAGCAACTTTTTATCATCCAGGTATTGGACAGACAACGGGCTTTAATTATACAAGAGAGAGCAACCCAACCAGAACGGAGTTAGAGGATATAGTGACTTCTCTTGAGGGAGCAAAAGATACCGTAGCTTGTGCAAATGGTATGGCAGCAATTGTGCTGTGCATGGAACTGTTTGAATCTGGAGACCATATCGTGTGCTCAGAGGATCTGTACGGTGGATCTGTTCGTATGTTCCAGACAACAGGTGAGAAGCGTGGCTTGACCTTTACTTATGTAAATACAGCAGATGTGGCTGCAACAGAGGCAGCAATAAAGAGCAACACAAAAGCTCTTTACATAGAGACACCAAGCAATCCGACCATGCAGATCACCGACCTTGCAAAGATGAAGAGTCTTGCAGACAAATACAATCTTCTTGTAATCGTAGACAATACCTTCTTATCTCCTTATTTTCAGAAGCCAATCCGTTTTGGTGCTGATCTTGTCATTCACAGCGGAACAAAGTTTTTAGGAGGACATAACGATACACTGGCAGGATTTTTATCTACCTCAAGAGAGGATCTTGCAGCAAAAATCCGTTACTTATACAAAACTGTTGGAAGCTGCCTGGCTCCGTTTGACAGCTATTTGTTAATCCGTGGTATCAAGACACTGCCAATTCGTATGGAGCGTCAGCAGGAGAATGCACTTGCAATAGCAAAGTGGCTGCAGACACAGAAAAAGATTAAGCAGGTTTACTACATTGGTCTGGAAGATCATCCAGGCTATGAAATTAACAAGAAGCAGACAACGGGCTTTGGAAGCATGATTTCTATTCGTACTGACAGTGAGGCAACAGCGCGCCGCGTACTTGAGCGTATTCGCCTTATCACCTACGCAGAGAGTCTTGGCGGAGTTGAGTCATTAATGACATATCCTATGCTTCAAACGCACGGTGATGTTCCGGTTGAGACAAGAGAGCGTCTTGGAATCACCGAGGACTTCCTTCGTTTCTCCGTCGGAATCGAAAATATAGATGATTTGATCGCTGATCTTGATCAGGCATTAAATGGAGAAGACTGATATAAAGTGATGTCTTGACAAGACAGAGCAGACAAGATGTGGAGGTTTCGATTTGAAATACGATTTTGATAAAATTACAGACCGCAGAGGTACAGACTGTTTAAAATATGATTTTGCAAAAGAACGCGGCAGACATGAAGGCATTTTGCCGCTTTGGGTAGCTGATATGGATTTTCCAACGCTGCCACAGGTCAGCGAGCGTCTTAGAAAAATCACCGAGCATGGAATTTACGGCTACAGTGATGCTAAGGAGCCATATTTTCAGGCACTTTTAGGCTGGTATGAAAAGCATTTTTCATGGAAAATTCAGAAGGAATGGCTGATCAAGACACCAGGTGTTGTCTTTGCACTTGCAGCTGCAGTGCGCGCTTACACAAAGCCGGGTGAGGCAGTTTTATTACAGCAGCCTGTCTACTATCCATTTAGTGAGGTAATTGCAGATAATGAGCGTGTTATAGTAAATAGTCCGCTAAAGCTGATTGATGGTCATTATGAAATTGATTTTGACGATTTTGAACAGAAGATTCGCGATAATCATGTAAAGCTGTTTTTACTGTGCAGTCCGCATAACCCAGTTGGCCGCGTATGGAAAAAATGGGAATTAGAAAAGATTGGAGAAATCTGTATCCGCTATGGAGTGATTGTAATAAGCGATGAAATTCACAGCGACTTTACATGGGGAGATAATAAGCATCTTATGTTTGCATCTTTATCTGACGATTTTGCAAACATAAGCATTACATGCACAGCACCTAGTAAGACTTTTAATTTAGCGGGTCTTCAAGTCTCAAACATCTTTATTCCAAATGAGACACTTAGGTTTAAGTTTAAAAAGGCAGTAGATGCAGCAGGATACAGTCAGGTTAATGTCATGGGCTTAGAGGCGTGTCAGGCAGCTTATGAGTACGGTGAAGAATGGCTGACTCAGTTAAAGGAATATCTGAAAGATAACATTGCATTTGTGCGTGAATTTATTCAGAAAAGGCTTCCAAAGCTTACTATGATTGAACCAGAGGGCACTTACCTTTTATGGGTTGATTTTCGTGCGCTTGGTCTGACAGAGGCACAAAGGCAGGATTTGATTGAAAATAAGGCAAATCTTTGGCTGGACAGCGGTGCAATGTTTGGACCTGACGGAGAAGGCTTCGAGCGCTTCAATGTTGCGTGTCCGCGTTCTGTATTAAAGCAGGCATTTGAGCAGCTAGAGGCAGCTGTTAACGGATTGGATGCCAAGTAATATACGGTAAAAATGTATTAAGCAAAGTTAAGTCTAGGAAAGTGAAAAATTAGGAGGCATAATCAAAGTATGATTTATTTGGATTATGCGGCAAACACTCCGGCACAGAAAAATGTGCTGGAGTGTTTTTGCCGAATTGAAAACGAATATATTGGAAATCCTAACTCTGTTCATCCGGCAGGAATACGTGCGAAGGAACGGATGGAGGAAGCCACGCAGATGATTGCACGTCTTCTGGATGCAAAGCCAGATGAAGTCATCTATACGTCAGGCGCAACTGAGTCAAACAATACAGCTATCAAGGGAATTGCACAGTCATCGCGCCATATTGGACGTCATATTATTTCAACACCGCTTGAGCATTCTTCTGTAAGCGGCACACTGACAGCTCTGCAGGAAAAGGACAGCGAGATTGATTTGCTTGACATCATGAGAGATGGCATGGTGGACTGTGAGCAATTGGAAGATTTGATGACAAAGCATACAGTCTTGATTTCTGTCTGCGCGATTGACAGTGAGCTTGGTACTATTCAGCCGATTGACAAAATTATTGAGATTAAGAAGAAATATCCAGATTGCCGTCTTCATGTGGATGCAACGCAGGCAATTGGACGAATCCCATTTTCTTTTGATGGCATAGATACGATGAGCCTTGCACCGCACAAGTTTGGCGGCTTAAATGGAAGCGGTATTCTGTTAAAACGTGAAGGTGTGGCGATGGAGCCACTATTAAATGGAGGTGCCAGTACCACGATTTATCGAAGCGGTACGCCGGCACTGGCAATGGCAGTGACATCAGCCTTGGCGCTTGAGATGGCATTGGCACAGGAAGATGAGGTAAATGCACGCATAAGCGAATACAATCATATGCTTCGAAAGGGATTGTCTGCTTACAGCCGTGTGCAGATTAACAGTCCGAAGCATAGCGTTCCGCATATTTTAAATCTGAGCGTGGAGGGTATAAAAGGTACTGAATTTCAAAAAGCATTGGCAGAGAGAGATGTCTGCGTATCAGTTAAGTCGGCCTGCTCCGTAGAGAATACACCGTCAAGGTCTGTGTTTGCAATAAGCAGAGACAGAAAGAGAGCGCTGTCATCATGGCGAATTAGTATGGGAAGTGCGACCACGCGCGAAGAAATCGAAGAGTTTCTCAATATATTTGATTCTTGCTACAAGGAGTTGGGAACCCGGTAGAGTAGTGGAAGCTGGAAGTTTGGAAGGTGCGATCCCGGAAGTTTACGAGGCTTCGCGCTTGAACCTCAAGCATCAAGCCTTTGGTCGCCTTCGGCTCCGCGGCCAAGTTGATGCTTGGGTTCTGCACTTGAAGCCAATTTACTTTTTGGGCTATCGGATTCCCGGTATGGTACGAGACTCCTCGCCAGATGACCTGCGCATGCAAGCCTAACCGTTTCGCCTAACGGCTCCACTTTACGGCGTTGCATGCATCAGGCATCTGAGCTGAGGAGTCGAAGACGATATAGAGTAAGCAGTTAGGATAAATTCAAAAAAATAACGATGTATTTAGAAATTATACAAGAAGTGGTAAATATTAGATTAGAATTTTTACTGTATATTGAAAAAATCTCCAGATATAGGATTGAAAAAAATATTATACTGCTTGTTAGCATCATTATCAAAGCAGCGAAAAACATATCCAGCCTTGACAAATGGATTGAGGTATACAGTTGTACTCATAGTGGCATACTCTTTATTTTGCCTGATAATTAGGCTACTTTTTGAGTTTTGAACTGTGCTTATGGCTTTTGAAACAGAATATGGCGGAGAATACAGATGGAATAGAGCTACTTCGGTGAAAATTATGAGAGCAGCAATTATCTGAAAAAAATTTCGCTTTGTCTTTGATGCAAGAGCGCAGCACAAAATAGATAATTGAAATAAAAGCAGAAATGGCACCATTGAAATCACATTTGAATATAAAGTATGATTTATATAGAATAAACATAAAAATATTGCTGTTGAGGTAATACAAGAAAATGTTATATTAATGACGACTATCAACTTCTGCTTGTTGAGCGTTTGCTGCGATTGCATATGCATCATGCCCCCTATTATACTGATATTCTGCATTATCAAGTTTTATAGACTCAGTTCTATGTACGGTGTCTGAGATAATTACCCAGCGTTTTGTGATATAAGCATCAGGGAAGATATTCATACCATCAATTACAGGAGCGTAGCGTATTTTTTGTGTTGAGAAGCAAACGTTTCCGGATATAGCTGAGGTAATCACATCGGAGACGATAGCAGAACCAAGTGATACAATAATTGTGTTAACGGTAACACCGCCAGTAATAAAGGTTGCAACAAGAGAGACAATAACACTAACGGCAGTTCCAACACCAGCTTTAATTTGTTTTCCACTGTATCTATTTTGATCTGGTTCATCATCGTAGTTTTTCGAATATATTGAGCAGGGTTTAGAACCAGAGATCATTGCATTACTAGGTCTATTCATTAAAAAGTTCCAACCTTCAGGTGAAAAAATAGATGAATATAGTTCGTATGAATTGTTTTCTACGTTCTGAAAGGTTATATCAGTGATCATATCTGAGTATAAACAACTTTGAATAAGGGCGGAATTAGAAGACCTAGACTGGGCATCATACTCTATCCAACGAATAATGTTTTCATCGGGAGAAGAATATGCACGTTGTGATAGTATATTATTGATATATAATTCAACATATGTCTTGTTATTGATAATATCAAATTTTATGTACCCGTTATTTCCAGTGGCATCTTCATAATAGGTGCTGTAAGTATAATCACTAGGAAATAAGCGTTCGAATTCAGCAACGGTAAGAATCTGGTCATTGCTAGATGTATAAAATTCATCGGCAAAAACAGGGGGTACTGATGCAGTTAAAATAAGTATAAATGATAGTAATAGAGTGATAAATTTCTTCATAAAAGACCTCCTAGATAAAAAGATTTTCTTGTATAATTCTTATAATAATATTACAAAATAAGTCAAAAAAAGACTATCATATATGTGTAAATGTTATGAAAAGTAAAAGTAAAACAGTAAGCGCCAAGTAATCCAGTGTTTACAATATTCTGATAGATTTCATGCAGTCTTACGGGATTGCATGTATCAGGTATCTGCGCTGAGGAGTAAAAGATGATATAGAGTGAGCAGATAGATAACAGTCTCGGGGGCAGTGTACAAAACCTTTGGTTATTCGTGCTTGACCCCAGTTTCGCCAAGAAGTGGAGTGAGCAGATGTATCGTTCTTGGCAAATTTACTTGACAGGAAGAAAAAAATGTGCTTGTATATATCAGGAACATAATTTTGCAAGGATATTGAGTCTTGCAAGGTGAATTGATATAGAGAAAAGGAATGGTAGATATGGGAAAAGTACTCGAACCGAGCCGGGAAATTGAACGCAGCATAATGAAGAAATACAGAAAAGAGCTGTGGAATCCATTTATCCAGGCAGTAAAGAATTATGAGCTGGTTCAGGAAAATGATAAGATTGCAGTCTGTATTTCAGGTGGAAAGGATTCGATGCTGATGGCAAAGCTGATGCAGCTGCTTCAGCGTTACGGTGATGTTCCATTTGAACTGGTCTTTCTGGTAATGGACCCAGGATATAATGAAAGAAACCGCAGCAAGATTGAGCAGAATGCAAAGCTTCTTGAGATTCCAGTTACGATTTTTGAAACTAATATTTTTGAAGTAGCAAACAGTACTGATAAGTCTCCTTGTTATCTGTGCGCAAGAATGCGCCGTGGTCATTTGTATAACAAGGCAAAGGAGCTTGGCTGCAATAAAATTGCACTCGGCCATCATTTTAATGATGTGATTGAGACTACACTGATTGGTATGTTCTATGCGTCCCAGTTAAAAGCAATGATGCCAAAGCTGCACAGCACAAACTTCGAAGGTATGGAACTCATTCGCCCAATGTATTGTATCCATGAGGATGATATTATTGCATGGAAGCGTTACAATGAGCTGGAATTTATTCAGTGCGCATGCCGCTTTACTGAAAACTGTACAATGTGTGATAATGGCGGAGGCGGTTCAAAGCGTCAGGAGATCAAGACATTGATTCGCCGCTTAAAGAGAGATAATCCACTGATTGACAAAAGTATTTTCAACAGTATTCATGCAGTAAGTCTTGACACGATGCCGGGCTACAAAACGCATGGAAAGACATATTCCTTCTTAGATAACTATTATAATAATGAAAGAAGTGAAGATCAGCAGTAAAAAGTGGAAGGAAAAAATGGAATACGAACATATTGTACATTCATTTGAGCCGATTTTTGACAGTGCATCACAGATCTTGATTCTTGGTACGCTGCCATCAGTTAAATCCAGAGAAACTAATTTTTATTATGGACATAAGCAAAATCGCTTTTGGAAGGTTTTGGCAGCATTGTTTCAGGAACCGATACCAGAAACAATAGATGAGAAGAAGCATTTGCTTCTTAGGCATCATATTGCCATATGGGATGTAATTCAAAGCTGTGATATTAAGGGTTCAAGTGACAGCAGTATTAAAAATGTTGAGCCGACAGAGTTAAGAAAGATACTTGATGCAGCAAATATAAAACAAATCTATGCAAACGGCAGCAAGGCAGGGCAATTATATAAAAAATATCAGCTTCCACTTACAGGGATGGAAGCTGTTATTTTGCCCTCAACAAGTCCGGCAAATGCAGCATGGTCACTTGAACGGCTGTGTGAAGCATGGAGAAAAATAAAGTGTTAGGAATTTTATTATTATGGATGTTTTTGAATATGGAAATCCGAATGCATCGGTTATTCTTGTGCAGATGATTGGTGATCATGATATTGAAATGATCGATCACGAATTTGATCTGATTCAGAAATCAGTTTCGGATGAATTATGCCTTATTGCATGTAAAGTAGATGACTGGAATCGGGATTTGTCACCTTGGAAAGCACCAGCTGTTTTCAAAAGCGAATCTTTCGGAGAAAATGCAGCCAAAACGCTGAGTGAGGTTCTTGCATATATAGAAGAAAAGAAACAGCCCTGCATCATTGGCGGATATTCGCTTGCAGGGCTGTTTGCTCTGTGGGCAGCAACAAAGACTGACCGATTCAGCAAAGTGGCAGCAGCGTCCCCATCCGTCTGGTTTCCAGGGTTTACCGAGTATATAAAAGAAAATAATATAAAAGCAAAAGCAGTTTATCTTAGTCTTGGAGATCGTGAAGAAAAAACAAGAAATCCTGTTATGGCAACAGTAGGCCATGCGATACTCAGTGTGCATGAAACTATTTCTGACAGTGGAATCAATACAATTCTTGAGTGGAATCAGGGAAATCACTTTAAAGATGTGGATATAAGGATGGCGAAAGCGTTTACGTGGAGTATTAGAGCTACAGTTCATGCGTCATGCTACGAAAGCCCTTCGGTGTAATGGTTTCGTAGCATGACGCAATATTGGCTTGCATAAACAGAAAAAATACGATATATTGAATATAGAGTAACGACCGTGGTTTTGTAGAAAGGA
>CAKQXY010000033.1 GCA_934292725.1 uncultured Lachnospiraceae bacterium | reverse complement strand
TGTCTTTTTTACAAGGCAGCTTCCAACAGCCTCACTATGATGAGCTGCACAATAAACTCCGCTCTTTACGCCAACCCAGCGTCCTGCAGCTGCCATATAGCTTCCGGCCTTCTTGTAATCTGTGCCGTTTGTGCTGTACTCAAAAACAACCTCCTCAAGCGGGAAATTCTTTTCCTTCTCGCTTAAATCCTGCGTTCCAACACGTTGTACGCTCATGCGGACTGTTATAGTTTCACTGTCATCTGCAAACGCCAGTGTTCCAAGTGATGTACTTGTCTCCTCGGTGCTCTCCACAAGAATCTTTCCATATTTTTGCTCTCCATTTATAAATGAAGCTTCAACCACGCCTTCCTCATTTCTTGCAAATGAAAGAAGCGCATATTTTACACCCATAGAAATCACACCAGCCTCTTCGTTTGCTTTTAATTCGGCAAGAGAAAGTATTGTGTCACAGATAAATTCTGGCGCAGGCCACTTTTGAAGAAGAAGATTTGGATAATCACCATGTTTGATTTTTTCCTCTTGCTTCACCGCATTCAGGCAAAGACCCTCTGATGTAAGCTTATACCAGTCTTCTTTTGGATTTGCATTCCACTGCCACTGAAGACCAAGTGTATTTTTACTAAAATCATCTGAAGCATCTGGCTCACAGATTTCAGCCTCTTTCGCAGCCTCACCGACATTTGGCTTGCGGTAAGTAAGCACTGGCTCTCCATAATCATTTCCATCCTTTGCGATACCAATAATCGGCCAGTCCTCTTTCCAGCTCATCGGCTGCAAATGAATAATTCTTCCGGCTGCATACACATCCTGAAAATGTAAAAACCAGTCTTCACCTGTCACGGTATCTACCCATGCACCCTGGTGAGGGCCGTTTACAGGAGTATCTCCCTGACGCATAACAACGCGATATTCATAAGGTCCAAAAATATTTCTTGAGCGAAGCACAGTCTGCCATCCTGTTTTTACACCGCCTGCCGGTGCAAAGATGTAGTACCATCCATTTCTCTTATACAGCTTTGGTCCCTCAATTGTTTCCTGCTCATTTAAATTTCCATCAAAGACAACTTTTGCTTCTCCTATCAGACCCATTCCATCTGGCTGCATTTCAATCATATGGAGCACGCTCTTATATCCGATGCGGCTTTTTGCAACACCTGCCACAAGATATGCTCTGCCATCTTCATCCCAAAATGGACACGGATCAATCCAACCTGCACCCGGACGAATATTGACTGGCTCTGACCATGTGCCAAACGGATCCTTTGTCGTGCTCATGTAAATGCCTTCGTCCGGCATTGGAAAACAAGCAAAGAATGTTCCGTCATGATAACGGATTGCCGGTGCCCATACACCACATCCATGCACTGGCTTATCATAGCGTTCTTCTGGCACCTTTGGCAGAATATAATTAACTACCTTCCAATTTACCAGATCCTTTGAGTGAAGCACTGGCAAACCTGGTGCATTGCAAAAGCTTGACGCGATCATAAAGTAATCCTCGCCCGCACGGCAGGCATCAGGATCAGAATAATCTGCATACAGTATTGGATTTTTATACATTCCATTTCCTAAATCTGCGTTCCACATCGTTGTCTTCATAAAATAGTCCTTCCCTATATCTTTTTTCTCAGAATGAGGATGCCTGATTACACGGGCATCCTCAAATTTACATGTTTAATCAATCTTTAAGAGAACTCCAAGAAGTCTCTTTACGCTGCACTCCATAGTCTCTCTCTTTAACAGACCTTTTTCAAGTGCTTTCAGCAAGTTTTCAGGATTTCCAGTTGCCATCTTAACATCATTGCCGGCATTTACTTCCTTGCAGTGCTCGCCAAATGTCCACCAGTCTGTCATTACAACACCTTCAAATCCCCACTCATCACGCAGAAGCTTCTCCAACAGATCATGATTTTCGGAAGCTCTGTAATCATTTACAATGTTATAGGAAGACATGATGCACCACGGCTTTGCTTCCTTTACAATGCGCTCAAATGTCTTTAAATAAATCTGTCTTGCTGCACGCTCTGATACTCTTGAGTTTGAATCCTTACGGTTCGTTTCTTTGTTATTCAGTGCAAAATGCTTTACTGTTGCAGCAATGTGCTGAGACTGAATACCGCGTACCATTGCGCCTGCCTGCTTTGCAACAAGATACGGATCCTCTGAATAATATTCAAAGTTTCTTCCGCACATCGGTGTACGATGAATATTGATTGCCGGTGTAAGCCATACTGCAATATTATTTTCCTTTACTTCCTTTGCACCAGCTGCACCCACCTCATAGACAATCTCTGGATTCCATGTGCATGCAAGAAGTGTTGCACATGGCCATGCTGTTGTGCAAACACCGCATTCTGGCAAAATACGAAGTCCTGCCGGTCCATCAGCTGTCATAAAGTTTGGAATACCACACTCTGGCAGATTGCCAAAGCCAAATGTATTTGCAACACCTGTATTTGGCTGACCACCTAAAAGATGAGCTAACTCCTCGTTGCTTAACTGTGACACAAATTCATCAAGTGTTACGCTGCCTTCTGCAACCTGCTCAAACTGCATGCGGCGCTCGTTATTGTTCCACAGACGCTCGCCCTTTGAAAAACGTACATCTGGTGCAACACCGTCGATTGCTTCCTTTTCCTTCTTTGTAAGAAGTCCTTCGCTGTCTGGATCGTGTGACGGTCTTACAGGAAGCTCTTCAAAGCTGCCATCTGCGCGCATACGCTTTGGAAGTGATGTCGGTGCCAAGCACTCTGTCAGCTGTTCTGCCACTCTTGTAGACTCTTCTGTATGGATAAATCCAAGCTCCTCTGTATTTCTGACTGAATTTCCAAGATAGAAGTGATACTCGCCCTGCTCCATCACATATGCAGATTTATGCAGAACACCAAGATCATCATATGAAGCTAAATCATTTACGTTTCCAGTTAATGTTATAAGCTGATTTTCTCCTGGCTGCAGCAGCTTTGTCTTTGCATATGCAAGCAAAATTTTTGCCGGCTTATCAAGCGCTCCTTTTGGTGCACTACCGTAAAGCTGAAGTACTTCTTTTCCTTCATGATTTCCTGTATTTGTCACCTCTGCGCGAACTGTAAGTGTGCCATCCTCTGCCTCATCTACGCGCTCAAGCTCCCACTTAAATGTTGTATAGGAAAGTCCATATCCAAATGGATACACAACCTTTTTGTCTGCGCCAGGGATAGTCTCGAAGTAACGATATCCTACATAAATATCATCTGTATAATCCACGTAATTCTGTGACTCATGGAAGTTATATGATGATGGATAATCCTCAAGAGTCTTCGCAAATGTATCTGCTAACTTTCCTGACGGACTTCCAATACCGCACAGAAGCTCAGCTGCTGCTGCACCGCCTTCGATACCGCCCTGCCATGCCATTAAAACAGACTGAATCTGTGGATCATCTGCAAACCACATGGAATCTACAACGCCGCCTACATTTAATACAACAACAACCTTCGGGAATGCAGCCTTTACTGTCTCTACCATGCGCTGTTCTGCATCAGACAGATAAAAATCTCCTCTTTCAAATACCTTCTGAGACTCCTTCCACATAGGCTCGCCTGACTCTATGCCATTATCGTAGCTGCTTGTTCTATCCCATCCCTCACCTGAGAAACGACAAATCGTAATAAGTGCTGTATCAGTATAAGCTCTTGCCTTCTTTAAAAGATCAGCCGGAACTTCTGACTCAACAGTCATGCCCGGAGCCACGCCTTTTTCATACTGGTCACGCACATTCTTATTATAAAATGACGATAAGCCTTCGTATACACTTACATAATCACTAAGTGCCTTTAATCCTGCATCAAGGCTTACCGTATATGAAACGGTAACATCGCCGCTTCCGCCGCCGCCCTTTACATAATCTGCACTTGCCTTTCCAAATACAGCAAGTCTCGTGCCCTTCTCAAATGGAAGAAGACCGCTCTCATTTTTTAATAATACCATACCTTCCTTTGCTGCCTGCTTGGAAAGCTCAGTATGTGCCTTGCTTGCTGTTACCTTCTGACCGTCTGCACCAAGTGGTGTGTTCGGCTGATATTTAACTCTCTGCCACTTCATTTTTTTAATCCTTTCACATCTTGTATTTTCAGGTTGCTGAATCTGAATTTTGTGCTTTTATTCTACCACACAATGCTTCGACAAAACAACTCTAGTTTTGTTTTTTCTTATCTTTGCAGTATAGCCCTGTTACAGTTCACGGATAAGCCAATATTTACAGCAAAGCCCGAAGGTGAATGGATTTCACGAGACGGACACTTGAAGCAGGTCTTTCAAAGTAACGTATAATAAAAAAGAACATAAAAGGAGCCTGCGGAGTTTGGTCCGGCGACGAAACCATTGCACCGAAGGGCTTTCGTAACCTAACGCCGTGAACTGTAACGGCAGTTGCAACCGCTTGACAAAGATATTGATATATTCTATGATGCATTTATAAAAAGGAAAGGAATAAAAAGATATGATGAATACTTTTATTAGTGGAGAGCGTCAGTATGACTTTGTCTCTAAATTCAATTATGTGCGTGAAGCTGGTACGTGTGGTGAGCAAAGAGCTGCTGAAACAATTTTACAGGAATTAAAAAAAGGAAACTGCGATTCACAGATTCGCACGGAGAAGTTTTCTTTTTTTGCACCGCAGATTAAACGCTCTTTCTTTGAGGTGACAGCACCTTACCATAAGGTATATGAGGCTTGTACTTTTGGTTTTTGTGCCAACACAGATGAAAATGGACTTGAGGCTGATTTTGTTTATCTGGAAAATGCTGACGATATTAATATGAAGCAGGCAAATGGAAAGATTGTTATGCTTAATAATTATATGAGCCGTACAATGCTTGAAAAACTTGTAAAGGCTGGTGCGCTTGGCTTTGTCTCTTTCTCTGGTACTCCAATTGACACTGGAAAGAAAAGACTTCCTGCAGCCAAAAATCTTGGTCAATCTAAAACGCTTGCTGAAATTCCTGGCACTTGCATTCATTTTGTGGACGCGGCAGAGATTGTTGAAAAAGGTGCTTTGCGCGTGCGCATGATCTGTGAACAGACACTTATTGAAAAAACATCACAAAATATTTGTGCCCGCATTGAAGGAAGCGATAAAAGCGATGATATTTTAACTGTGACTGCTCATTATGACTCTGTTCCACAAGGACCTGGCGCCTACGATAACATGGCTGGCTGTGCAATCGTTATTGAGCTGTTTTTATATTTTTGTGAACACAAGCCACGCCGCACTATTGATTTTGTATTTTTTGGTGCAGAAGAAAAAGGTCTTTTAGGAAGCCGCGCCTATGTTAAGGCACATGAGTCTGAATTGTCACGTCACCTCTTTAACATGAATATTGACCTTGCCGGACAAGCACTTGGCGGCACTGTAATAGGTGTTACTGGCGATTCTTCAATCTGTCGCCAGTTTGAAGCTCTCGCTGAAAAATGTGGTATTGGAATGACGACAAGATCATCTGTCTGGAGCAGTGATTCTAACACATTTGCATGGAAACGTATTCCTGCTATGACCTTAAACCGTGATGGATACGGCATGCATACAGAGTATGACACTATTGATCTAATCTCTGCATGGTCACTTCGCCGCAGTGCACTGCTTCTTTGCACTATAGCAGATTATTTGGCAAATGAAGAAGTATTTCCACTGTGCCGACAAATTCCACAGGAATTTTTAGCACAATTAGATGCGTCATTTTCCACTGAAAAATAAAAATACTTAAAAAGGCGCTGCGTCAATATTCGCAGCGCCCATTTCATATATTAATACAGAAGTTTATTTCTCACTGCTTTTTCCATAGGAAGTCCAGTGTCATAGTCAAGCTGTCTTGGCTCATATTCTTCATTTTCTCTCTGTCTTGTATAGCCACCATTATTCCAATCTGGTGTGACATTTTTTCTCCATGGTCTCATTTTCCACTGATAGCCGCGATACAGATCTCTTGTATCATCCATATGCGCCAGAAGCTTATCATGCAGCTCGTTGCGGACAGCTTCATAGGCTTCGTCGTTGATTCTATTTTCTACCTCATATGGATCTGTTTCAAGGTCGTAAAACTCATCTGTATCAAGCAAATGAATAATCAGCTTGTAGCGTTTTGTGGTGATTGCACGCATCATCTGCAGACCGCCAAAACCATCATGATCCACTTCATATCTTGTAAACTCCGTAAATACTGCATCATTTATCTTAAGACTTGGATCGTAAATCTGTGCTAGCATACTCTTTCCTTCCATTGTTTTTGGAACTGGCAGTTCAAAATAATCCATAATTGTTGGTGCAATATCAATATGAGATGCCATCTCATGTACTACCTGATTCTTTGCACCTCCCTTAATGATTAGAGGAATATTAGCTACTTCCTTGTATGCTGCTGCATTCTTTGATGCCAGACGGTGAGCACCAAGCATATCACCATGGTCTGATGTATAAATAACCATTGCATCTGGTGCAAGCTTTGAAATTGCATCCAATACTCTTCCCATTTCATAATCTGCAAATGAATTACATCCTAAGAACAATGACAGCCCTTTTGACGCCTTATTTATCTCTGATTCTGGTGCATGTAAATTCTTTCCTGCCCAGAGCTGCTGCAGCATTGGTTTCTTTGACAGATCGTCCTGAAAGCTCGGTGAACTTTCAAAACAGAAGCCATCATACATATGATTAAATGGAGCCGGGCAAAGAGATGGTCCATGCGGTTCATCATATGAAACAGTCAAAAAGAAATCCTGATCCTTAAATTCATTCAAGTATGCAATTGCCCTGTCGGAGCAGCGATGCGCATATGTAAATTCCTCTGAGAAGCCCTCGGTGTATGATGTCTGTGAATCTCTGGAGCGAAGTTTATCCTCATCGCTCAGCTCGCTAAGGTAAGTTCTCATATCATACCAATATTTTGGATTCCATCCATCTGGGCATATACCATTTCCAAAATAATCAGATCCATCAAGATGCCATTTTCCGATATATCCGCATTCAATCTTGTTATCGTGCAAACGCTGTCCGATTGTCTTTACGTTATCTCCCATTCCGATGCTGTTTGTGACAACTCCATTGGTGTGTGGAAATGCTCCTGTAAAAATTGCACCTCTTGCCGGGCCGCATACAGGCTGACAGGTATAAGCATTTTCATAGCGGATGCCCTCCTGTGCCAATCGGTCAAGATTAGGTGTCTTCATCTTTTCATTTCCATAACAGCCAACCATATCTTTTCTTGTTGTGTCTGTCATCAATACTACAATCTGCTTTTTCATTCATGTTCTCCTTTCCATTCCCGTGGATAATGTTTCTTATTTATCTTTGCACCAGTTTTCCTAACTGCATCAGCGTATCATACCATCTTTCAAAGAAAATTTTGTATCCTTCACAAAAATTGTTCCTTGTTGGTTCTGTCTGCATCCCATTTCCCCTGTTTCGCCGACATCCACCTCTGCATAATAAAAAATAAGGACAGCTTCTGCACGCTTTCTCAGCTAAAGAAGACTGCTCGATAAATCGAATTTCACTTCGTTTTTGATCCATCTGATCAAACGAATCTGTATTAAAGTCTCCAATCTGGTACTCATCCATCACATAAAAATCACACGGATAGACGCTTCCATCTGCTTCCACTGCGTACTGTACTCCGCAGCATCCCCTTTGCTCACAAGATTCCGCCATATATCCTGCGGCCAATCCCACATAGTTTTCAAACTGTCTAATATATGGCTGACTCGCGCTCTGTAAATCATGATACCACAATTCAAACAAATTTGAAAGAAATTTTCCGTACTGTTTTGGCGAAAGAGAGTACGGCTTTGTTCCCGGTTTTTCCCCAAACGGCTCCAGGCAGGCAATATACTGCTGATAATTCCACCCGCATTTTTTATAAAACGGATATATTTCTTTAATACGCTCTGCCGCCTGTGATGTTACAACGGTGAGTATATTATAATCAACCTGATATTTGTCAAGAAGATCTGCCGCCTGCTTTACTCTAAAAAAGCTTTTTGATCCATCTTTCCCTTTTCTAAGGAAATCATGAATTTCTGGAAGGCCATCTATTGATAGACCGACCAGAAATTGATTTCTTTTGAAAAATTTTGCCCACTGTCTGTCTAGCTCATATCCGTTAGTCTGAAAGGCATTCATTATATGAAGATTGTTTCGCTGATACTGCTGTTTATATTTCTTTTGAAGTGCTGCTGCTTTTTCAAAGAAATCTATTCCCCGAAGTGTAGGTTCTCCGCCTTGCCAAGTAAAGCTTGCCACAGCATCTGCCTCACTTATTGTTTTTTCTATAACGGTTTCAAGTGTTTTTTCATTCATCATTCCATATACATGCTGTGTTCTCTTTTTTGCTTCATCGCAATAAAAGCAATAATCACACGTCATGTTGCATATTCCTGAAACCGGTTTTATCAGCAAACTTATATTTCTCATCGTAACTATCTCTCCACGAACCATCGGGGACAGATACCGAGCCACCGTACCTGTCCCCATTTAATCATTGGCTGCTTACACAATCGACATAGCAATTTGTTCTGGTGTGATAGGCAATTCTCTGTGCCATACACCTGTTGCGCGGTAAATCGCATGAGCGATTGCCGGTGCCGGCGTATTGATTACGATCTCGCCTATTGACTTCGCACCAAACGGTCCTGTCGGTTCATAGCTGTGCTCAAATTCTACCTTTAGCTTGCCCATATCAAGACGTGTCGGAACCTTGTACTGCATAAAGGTGGACTCAATTGGACGGCCAGACTTGTCGTAGGTGACATTCTCCATTAAAGTATGACCAATACCCTGCACAATTCCGCCCTCTGCCTGGATTCTTGCCAGTGCCGGGTTAATCGGAATACCACAGTCCACAACAGCCATAAAGTCAAGCACCTTAACCTCACCTGTCAACTTATCGAGCTCTATCTCTGCCATTCCAACCATATACGGCGGCGGTGACACAGGTGAAAAATGAGACGCTGTTGCCTCTGCATTGCTGTTGCTTGCCAGCTGTGTCTTATAGGCAATCTCTGACAATGACACTGTCTGTCCAGTTGAAATACAGCGCACGCGGCTGCTCTCAAATGCAACATCTTCCTTCTCGCAGTTCATCATCTGTGCTGCAATTTCGCAGATCTTTTTCTTTAAGTCAGCACATGCCTTTTCTACTGCCTTTCCGGTGATATAAGTAGTTGATGATGCATATGAGCCAGAATCATACGGTGAAGCATCTGTATCTGCTCCGAATACTGCAATATCATCTACGCTGCAGTCCATGCATTCTGCCGCCATCTGTGCAAGAATAGTATCACATCCAGTACCCATATCAGCAGCGCCTATAAGCAAATTGTAGCCGCCGTCCTCATTTAACTTCAATGTTGCAGAGCCAACGTCTAAGTTTGAAATACAGCTTCCCTGCATTGCCATACCAACACCTGCTGCACGCACTTTGCCATTGCCCATGTCGCGAACAGGATACTTTTCATCCCAGTTAAACATCTTCTTGCAGTGCTCCATACAGCGGTCAAGCGCACATGCATTTGCTGTCTCTCCGTAGTAAGCCGGCATAACCATGCCTTCTCTTACCATATTTCTGTCACGAAGAATAGTTGGATCCATGCCAAGCTTATCAGCTAACTCATTGACAGCAGATTCTAGTGCAAAGATTCCCTGCGTTGCTCCATAACCACGATATGCACCTGCTGCCTGATGATTTGTGTACACAACATCATATGAAAAACGAAATGCTTCAAGTGAGCCTGTATAAAGCGGAATGGATTTGTGGCCTGACAGACCAACTGTTGTCGGACCATGCTCACCGTAAGCTCCTGAGTTCGATAAGGTGTAGAGATCTAATACACGAATCTTTCCATCCTTGTTTGCACCAAGGCGCACGCGCACTTCCATCTCATGGCGCGGAGAACCGGCAATCTGTGCTTCTGTTCTTGTGTAATTGATCTTTGCCGGACGGCCTGTCTTCATAGTGACAAAAGCTGGATACACATCACAAACTGCTGTCTGCTTTGCACCAAAACCTCCGCCAATACGAGGCTTCTCCACGCGAATACGGCTTTTTGGAATGCCGAGCGCGTTGGAAAGAATACGGCGCGTATGGAATACAATCTGTGTTGAAGATACAACGTGAAGTCTGCCATAACGGTCAAGACTTGTATAGCAGATAAATGGCTCCATCATTGCCTGATTATATGCCTTCATATGATAAGTGTGATCAATGGTGATATCACAGTCTGCCATAATGCCTTCTACATCACCATCAAAGTCACATCCGCTTGCGACAAGATTTCTCTTGTTATCACCTCCGACAGGACACGGCGGAAACCAGTCCTCTTCCGGATGAACAAGCACAGAATTGTCCTTTGCTGTATGAAAATCAAGAACAGGTTCAAGCACCTCATATTTTACCTTGATTAACTTCATTGCCTTAATGGCTGCCTTCTCATTTTCAGCTGCGATAAGTGCCACCGCATCTCCTGAAAAACGCACATGGCGATCCAGAATTAAACGGTCATATGGCGATGGCTCCGGAAAAGTCTGACCTGCAATCGCAAAACGATTCTTCGGCACATCTTCCCAAGTATAGATATCGACAACACCTGGAACTAACTTTGCTGCCTTTGTATTGATCTCCTGCACAATGGCATTTGCGTGAGGTGAGCGAAGAATCTTAACCACAAGTGCATCGCTTGGTGTTACATCATCTGTATAAACAGGCTTTCCGGTAAGCAGCTGCATCGCATCCTTTTTCCGGACAGATTTATTTATTGATTTATATTCTTTCTGCATAAAATAGTCCTTTTCTGTTGATATGAGCTTTTAGCTCTACTTTGTCAGTTGCTATTTTTCTCGTCTGCACAAGCTTTGCGGCTGTCAAGAAAGTTACGGATTCCGCGAAGCTGTCCTTCGTAGCCTGAACAGCGGCAAAGATTTCCGGCAAGAAATGCGCGGATTTCATCATCCGTTGGATCTTGATTTTCGCGAAGAAGTGCAATTGTATTCATAACAAAACCTGGATTGCAAAAACCACACTGGTCTGCTCCCTGATCTGCGATAAATCCTACAAATTCTAATGCCTCTTCCTGAAGACCTTCAAGTGTCTTAATCTCATGACCATCTGCCTGCACAGCAAGTTTTGAACATGATAAAATCGGCTTATTATCCATAAATACCGTGCACAGGCCGCAGTTTGATGTGTCACATCCGCGCTTAACGCTAAGGCATCCCTTTTCACGAAGCCAGTCTAACAGCACTGTATCTGCTTCCACATTGCCGATTACATTTTTTCCATTTAATTTAACCTTGATTTCCATTCATTTCCCTTTCTGTTTTGGGCCGTTTATTTATTGCTGATTTTCAAGCTGTGCCACACAGCGTTCTGTCAATACATGAATCAAATGTGTACGGTAAGTACTGCTTCCGCGCAGGTTGCTGTCTGTTGGCGCTTGTTCTGCGACATATGAAGCAAATGCAGCGGCAGCTTCCTTCGTGACACCATTTGCCATTATGCCATTCTCATCAATAACAAGTTTTGCTCTTTTCGGACGAGCGCCAATTACTGCGCGATACGTTCCGTCAAGTTTTGATACACAGCAGGTCAGCACTGGAAAATCGGTGCTCTGATTTCTAACAGCCATATATGCAATCTGACAGGCACGCTTTTTTACAATCACACGAAGCGAAATATCATTATCCATTTTCATTGAAACAAAATCTGCCATTGAAACAATTCCGCCCTTATACAGCTCAACATAACTGTCCATCGCCAAAAAAACAGTCAGCACATCTGAAAATCCAAAGCGTCCCCAGATGCTTCCGCCGATTGTCGCCATATTTCTAAACTGTACACCGACAATATCCTTCACTGCATTTTTCACAGCATCATGCGTGTATGTATTCAATCCTGTATGCTGCTCTAACTCACGAAGCGTCACGCGTGCGCCAATGGAAAATTCCTCATCTGTCTCTTCAATTGTGTCAAGTCCAAGATCACACAAATCAATCGCTGTACTTATAGTACCATTTCCAAGACGCATCCACAGCATGCCGCCAAGAATCCTATTCTTTTTGCCTTGATTAAGCTTCCATGCTTCCTCAAGACTCTGCGCCTTAACATATTTTTGTATCGTTACCATCCTCTCATCTCCTTACGTCATTTTAACAAACTGTCATTATCATTTGTCACAGCATTTTTCCTATGCTGTAAGCATCACTTTCATTATACCAATCCAATTTGATTTTGAAAAGCAGTTTTGATATACTTTTCATATTAGTTCCTGCTCACGGTTACAGTTCACGGATAAACCAATATTGCGGCAAAGCCCGAAGGTGAATGGCTTTCACGAGCCGGACACTTGGAGCAGGTCTTTCAAAGTACTGTATGATAAGAAGGAACATAAAAGGAACCTGCGGAGTTTGGTCCGGCGACGAAACCATTGCACCGTAGGGCTTTCGTAACATGACGCGTGAACTGTAACTTAAAAATACCCTAACCACAAAATGGAGAATATACTATGCAGATTAACTCTACTACCCCAAATCTTGGCTGTGTCATTATGGCGTCTGGGCTTGGAAAGCGTTTTGGCGGCAACAAGCTGATGGCTGATTTTGATGGACAGCCCCTGATATGCCACGCACTTACTGTTACGGAGGGTCTTTTTTCACGCCGCGTTGTTGTGACACGCCATGCAGATGTTGCTTCGCTGTGCCATGCACAAAATGTTCCTGTCATTTTGCATGATATGCCCTTTAGAAATGATACCATACGTCTTGGCTTGAATGAGGTTACGCGTGATGGTGATATAAACGGATGCCTGTTTTGTCCTGGCGATCAGCCGCTTCTTAGCCGCGAAACGATAATTAATCTTATTGATGCTTTTTTAGATGACAACAAAAAAATTATTCGCCCTGCCTTTCAAAACACTCCCGGTGCCCCTGTTTTTTTTCCAAGCTGGGCATTTTCTGAACTTTTTTCTCTGCCTGAGGGAAAGGGCGGCGGTTTTGTTGCAAAAAAATATCCCGAACGGATACAATTAGTACCCGTCCAGGATGAATATGAATTAAAAGATGTTGATACACCAAATGATTTGCTTATGCTTTTTAAGCACTTCAAATGCCAGCTTCTGTGATCTTTGCTTACGCTTCTGCATCCTCTTTCTTTTCCTTAGGAAGAAGAATATTTAATACAATGGCAACAAGTGCTGCCGGAACGATTCCTGAACCACCAAAGATCAGCTGAACTGCCTGCGGTGCCTGATTTAAGATGCTTGAGTTTGCACCCATACCATAGCCAACACCAAGAGCAACAGAAACGATAGAAAGATTTCTTGCTGTCAATGGCTCCTTTGTGATCAGCTGAATACCGCTGATTACAATTGAGGAGAACATCATAACTGCTGCACCGCCTAAAACTGACTGTGGCATGATAGAAACGATTGCACCAAGCTTTGGACAGAGTCCGCAAAGAATCAGGAAAACAGCACCTGTAGACAATGCAAAACGGTTTACAATCTTTGTCATGCTTACAAGACCAACGTTCTGTGAGAAGGAGGTATTCGGAAGCACACCAAACAGTGCTGCGAAGGAAGATCCAAGACCATCACACATAACACCGCCTGAAAGTTCTGTGTCGGTAGCCTCACGGCCAAGACCACCCTCCATAACACCAGAGATATCGCCAACAGTCTCAACTGCTGTTACGACAAACATAATCAATACTGGGAGAATCGCACGCAAATCAAATACTGGCTTTACCGGCATCAATGTCGGAATTGCAAACCAAGACGCATCTGCTACCTTCTGCCAATTTAATACCCATGCCTTTGTATACTCAACACCATCAGCTGTAACACCTGTTGTCGGAAGTACAAAGCCCATGATAAATGCTGCTACATAACCACAAATAATTCCAAGTAAAATTGCAGAAAAGCTTGCAAAGCCCTTTGTCGCATGCTTGAAAACAAGAATCATTACAAGAACAAACACTGCTAAAAGCAGATTTTCCATGGAACCAAAGTCTTTTGCTGTATTTCCGCCGCCGAAGGAATTGATTCCGACTGAAATCAAACTAAGACCGATGGACATAACAACTGTACCAGTCACTACAGACGGGAAGAATTTACGAAGTGGCTTTAAGAAGAAACCAAGAACAGTCTCAAACAAACCACCGATTATGGATGCTCCCATGATTGCACCGTAGGCAAGAACACCTCCGCCCATAGTTGCAGCAACTGAGTTGAATACTCCGATAAAACCAGAAGATGTACCCATGATAATCGGAACCTTTCCTCCGACCGGTCCGATAGCAAACAGCTGAACCAAAGTAACAATTCCTGCTACCAGCATTGCATTCTGTAAAAGCTGCAACTGTAAATCTGCAAACTCACCGCCTGCAATTCCACATGCTCCAGTGATGATCAAAAGCGGCGTTAAGTTTCCCACAAACATAGCCAGCACATGCTGTAAGCCAAGCGGGATTGCCTGCTTCAGCGGCATTTTTCCATCAAGACGAAAAGCTGCCTCTGATAATCTGTATGATGTTTTCACAACAGATACCTCCCTTTTCTTTTTTCAAGAAAAGTATATCATTTGCAGGCTAATCTGTAAATTGAGTAATATATAGAAGTTTTCTGTGTAAAAATAGGAATATCTGTCAAAAAAACAAATCTGTCACATCTTAACCATTGAAATGTTGCAGATCCTTGTCCTTTCCAATGACATACATCTGCATATCTTTTTGTAGTTTTTCATCTGGTGAAAACTGCAAATTCATATGGTTGTTAACGCGAATACCTGCAACGTTCATTCCATATTTATTTCTAAGATCAAGCTCACGAAGCGTCTTTCCTACCCACGCTGACGGAGTTGCCATCTCGACCATACTGTAATCATTTGACAGATTAATCCAGTCTGAAAAATCACGTGCCGTAAGATATTTTCCAACTCGCGCACCCATCTCCACTTCTGGAAATACGACTCTTGTGACACCAAGCTTTTTCAAGACCTTTCCATGCACTTCGTTTTTTCCAGTTGCAATAATCTGTGGAATGTTATACTCCTTACATTTCATTGCAATCACAATGCTTGCTTCCATGTTGCTGCTAACAGCAATGACTGCGCCGTCCATATGCTCCATTCCAAGGCCGCTCATGGCATCCTCATCTGCCACATCAACCTGCACTGCATAGCTAACCTCATCAGCAATCTGTGCTACGCGGTCTGCATCATAATCTACTGCTACAACCTCGATTCCGGCTGCTGCCAGTGTTCTCGCTACGCTTGTACCAAAACGATTTAAACCAAATACAATATACTGCTGTTTTTTCATGATTTTCCCTTCTGCTTTTATAAGCTCGCCTTTAAAATACTATTATCCTACCATGATATGCTCTTCTGGCAGTTTTCTCTTTTCATTTCTTCTCTTAATGCTTCCTGCAATCATAAGCGGAATTGTAATAGGTCCGATTCGTCCCATATACATAAGCACAATAATAATATATTTTCCAGCCAGGTGAAGTTTCGGAGTAAGACCCGCTGTAAGACCTACCGTCGCCGTTGCTGATACTACCTCATAAGAAGCCTGCATTACTGTTGCCTCTGGCTCTGAAACCATTAATGCAAGACTTCCAACAAGTATAAGCACTACACCTCCAATGCAGACAGACAATGCTGTTCGCACAATATTCATTGGAATACGGCGCCTAAAGCACTCTGTATCTTCATGACCTGCCAAAATAGAACCACAGCTAAGCAGCACAACGGCTACTGTAACTGTTTTCACACCTCCTGCCGTTCCGACAGGAGAACCGCCAATGTACATCAAAACACAGCTAAACAGCCTCGAAACCTCTCTAAGCTGATCCTGCGGCACTGTGAAAAATCCTGCCGTTCTTGTTGTCACTGACTGGAAGAATGATGCCATCAGCTTTTGGAAAAAGCCCATAGGTCCTAATGTATTTGGATTATTATATTCTACGATGAAGAAAAATAAAGTTCCGCCTAATAATAAACTGATTGTCATTAAAAGCACTAACTTTGTATGAAGAGAAAGTTTTTTCAGACCTTGTCTGATTCCTGTTTCCTTCTTAGCTGCCTTTTTTATAAAAGCAGCCAATTCTCTCCATACCATAAAGCCAAGTCCGCCTGCTATAATTAAAAATGCTGTAACTGTATTTATCAGCACATCATCTGCATACATTGCAAGACTGGACTCACCTAGTAAATCTACTCCTGCATTACAAAAGGCTGATATTGAATGAAAAACTGCATACCATATGCCGCGAAGCAGTCCAAACTGCGGAATAAAACGGCATGCATATCCTAATGCACCAATACCTTCTACCACAAGTGAGCCCTTTACAACATACTGCAGTATTCCGACAAGACCACGCATACTGTCGCGGTTAAAATAATTTTGCAGCATCACACGTTCCTGAATGGTGAGTTTGACTTTCATAAGAACAAGCACATACGTCACACAGACAATAACGCCCCAGCCTCCTACCTGAATTAAAAACAGCATGACCAGCTTTCCCAGAAACGTAAATTGAAATGCCGGGACAACAGTTACTAGTCCTGTCACACAGACACAGGTGCATGATGTAAACAGTGCATCTGGAAAATTGAGCCACTTTCCATTTGCATTGCATATAGGCAGCATTAAAATGCATGCACCTACAAGTATCAGCGCCAGAAAGCCAAATACCATGACCTGTGTAAATGACCACTTCTTTATACTTTTCATGTCTTCCTCTACTTTCTTTATGTATTTTCCCTCATTATAGCGATTTACGTGTTTATATGCAACTGTAAAATATTGCCCTAACAATTTATGATGATGTGACACGTAAATTTCGCAAGGGCGCATAAGCGCCCCGCCTAGGTTACAAAAATTCCTTCATTCTTCCCATAAAATCCTCTTCGGTGTGTATCAGTCCATCTGCTATCTGTCTGGCTTCCCTGCTTGCATCCCTGCACTCATTCTGGCACTTTGCTATGCTTTGAATCCCCATGTTGCATCCATTCATCATCAGCTTTGCTACCTGATGACAATCGCCCTTCATCATAAGCCGCATCTCTGTTGTAATCCATGAAGATGCAGATGCCACAGGACTTGGATCCTTCTCTGATACACCTGCCTCCATTAAAAGACGCGACGTTTCCTTCTCTACTCGCTCATGCTCTCTGCGATAATCCTCTACAGCTTGCTCTAGCTCACTGTCTTCAAGATAATCTTCTACCTGTGTCATACTTTGAAGTGCCATCTTGCAGCCTACATTACACTCCTTTAAAAGCTTTTTTGTCTGATCATCCATCAGTTTGTTTTCCTCCTGTGAATTACTATCATTTGATACTACAATCCATTTCAATATCAAAAAGCTTCGATAAAAAGCTTCTTTCTTCCACAGTATCTATCAAAAAATAGAATTTTATTCACTTCCTCAAGAAGAAAAAAATCCCCCGAAACGATGTTTACACACCATTTCGAGGGATTTTTCATATGTACTATTGCTTTTGTAAAATTCACGGGCAGGATCTAGTTACCTACCTGGTTGAATTATTACTTATCTCTGTACACGAGCTCCAGCTCCGCCCATGATAGCCTCTACTTCCTTCTTGCTTGCCATAGTGGTATCACCAGGAGTTGTCATAGCCAGTGCGCCGTGAGCTGCACCATAGTTAACAGCCATCTCAGCGTTCTCAGTAGTCATTAAACCGTAGATCAGACCAGATGCGAAGGAATCGCCGCCGCCTACACGGTCCATGATCTCCAGACCGTTGTAATCCTTAGCCTTGTAGATCTCACCATCTGCCCAGCAGATTGCGCTCCAATCGTTAACAGTTGCAGTCTTAACCTGACGAAGAGTTGTAGCTACAGCCTTGAAGTTCGGGTAAGTCTTAGCAGCCTCATTGATCATCTTCTTGTATCCGTCAAGATTCAGAGTCTTTAAGTTTGCATCGTTTCCTTCGATCTCGAAGCCAAGGCAAGCAGTGAAGTCTTCCTCGTTACCGATCATAACGTCAACGTACTTAGCGATTTCCTTGTTTACTTCCTGAGCCTTAGCCTGTCCGCCGATAGCGCTCCACATAGATGGACGATAGTTTAAGTCGTAGGATACGATAGTTCCGTACTTCTTAGCGGTCTTGATTGCAGCTAAAACGGTCTCGCAGGACTGCTCAGACAGTGCAGCATAGATACCGCCGGTATGCAGCCAACGAACACCTAAGGTTCCGAAGATGTACTCGAAATCGAAATCATCTGGAGTAGCCTTAGAAATAGCAGTGTTTGCACGGTCAGAGCAACCTACAGCACCACGGATTCCGTAACCTCTCTCAGTGAAGTTTAAACCGTTACGGCAGATACGGCCGATACCGTCAGTCTTCATCCACTTGATAAGGGAAGTATCAACACCACCCTGGCAGATGAAATCTTCCATCAGCATACCAACCTCGTTATCAGCAAATGCAGTGATAACAGCAGTATTCATCTTGAAGCACTTTCTTAAACCACGGATAACATTGTACTCTCCGCCGCCTTCCCATGCGCGGAAGGATCTTGCAGTACGGATTCTGCCCTCGCCCGGATCAAGACGAAGCATAACCTCGCCCAGAGATACTGCATCAAATTTGCACTCACTTGCTGGTCTTAAATTTAAATTCATTTTTTTCTAAACCATACCTTTCTTATACGAACTTATTCTTTAATGAAACTTATTTTTCCTGCGAAAATGATTAGCCGCGGATTTCCTTAACCTTTGCAACTGCTTCCTTGGTCATAGCGGTGATCTTATCGAACTCACCAGCCTTGATCATGTCGCCCTTTACCATCCAGCTTCCGCCGCAGCAAAGAATCTTATCACAGCTTAAGTAGTCAGCCAGGTTCTTTGTATTGATTCCACCAGTCGGCATGAACTTAACCATGGTGTACGGAGCTGCCATAGCCTTGATCATAGCGATTCCGCCAGCCTGCTCTGCCGGGAAGAACTTAACAACCTTCAGTCCACGCTTAACAGCCTGTGCAACCTCTGATGGAGTGATGCAGCCTGGCAGTACCGGAATGTTGTTCTCTAAGCAATAGTCAACGATCTCTGGATCAAATCCCGGGCTAACGATGAACTTAGCACCTGCCTTAACAGCACGGTTTACCTGATCGATTGTCAGAACGGTACCTGCACCAACTAACATCTCCGGATAAGCCTCGCTCATAAGACGAATGGACTCCTCTGCTGCATCAGTACGGAATGTAACCTCTGCACAAGCAAGACCACCCTCTACTAAAGCTTTTGCTAACGGCAGTGCATCCTTTGCATCGTTCAGTACTACAACTGGAACAACACCATACTCTTTAAACTGCTCATTAATTGTCATTTTTTTATTCCTCCTTTTGCCCTGGCCCTAAAAAGGGCACACTAAGGGCGTGTTTACAGTACATCGTTCTACGTGATGTTACATATCTTTATACTACCATTTTTTTGCGTATTCGCCAATAGGAGACATGTATTTCTGCGTTTTGACCAATTTTACATCGGTAAACGCCCATTATTTTTGTTGATATTTATTTTTGTCACAGTCGTTTTTCAAAGTTGCCTGACATGACAGAAACACCTTCGTCAGCAATTACGAACGCTTTCGGGTCAATACTGTGAATAATTTCGACAAACTCTGCTGTCTCAAATTTATTGATACAGCAAATCATGATTTTTGTCTCTTCTTTTGTGTAGGCACCCACACCAGTCCACTCTGTCACACCTCGTCCTGTCTGTTTTAAAATCTTCTGATCGATTCCTTCCTGCTTTGTAAAAATCATCAATCGAACAGTGATATTTTGATAGTGAACCCTATCCATCATAAGTGTAAAGAATACCATATAAATAAGAGAATAGATAACGATCTCAATATCAAACATCAAAAGAAGACTCGCATATACAGCCACGTTAACATACAGTGAAATCTTTCCAACAGATGCATTCTTAAATTTTCTAGCTGCCCACATGCCAATGACATCTACACCGCCGCCGCTGCCGCCGGCTACAAGCAGCAGACCGACACCAAAACCAGTGATGATACCTGCGATCAAAACTGAGGCAACAACAGAATCAACGATTGGCGTTTCCGGAATCGGAATAATGCTTGCAAATATACTGATCGCTGCCGAGCCTATCAGCGTCTTAATAAGAAAGCCTTTTCCAATTCCTTTCCATGCAAGAACAAGAAGCGGAATGTTAATCAAAAAGTAAACAATACCATACACATTTTTGCCGTCAAAATCTATGATCTTTCCAAGCAAATATGTAAGAACCTGTGCAATTCCGACACCTCCGCCACTGTAAAGACCATACGGAATCAAAAAATAGTTCATACCAAAAGTGTATAAAAATGAACCGGCAATAATAACGGCAAGCTTTGCCCACCTTGAGTTAATCTTTTCCATGATAATCTCCCCGATTATATTTTTTAAAGTGCTTTCTTGATCGCTGCCATCAATTCGTCATACGTCTCAAATGCCGGTAAATCAGGATTTTCTTTTTTGATTGCATCAGTACTGCGAAATAAAAATCCCGCCTTGCTGGCACGAATCATTCCAAGATCATTATAGCTGTCACCGCTTGCGATTGTCTCAAAGCCAATAGACTGCAGTGCCTTTACTGTTGTCAGCTTAGACTGCTCAATTCTCATCTTAAAACCTGTAATTTCTCCATCCTCTGCGACCTCGAGCGTGTTGCAAAAGATTGTTGGCCACCCAAGCTTTTTCATAAGCGGTGCTGCAAACTGTGTAAATGTATCACTGATAATGATTACCTGTGTCATACTTCTTAACTCATCAAGAAATTCCTTAGCACCAGGCATTGGATCGATCTGTGCTATAGTCTGCTGAATCTCCTTTAAGCCAAGGCCGTGTTCCTTTAAAATGCCCAGTCTCCACTTCATCAGCTTATCATAATCTGGCTCATCTCTTGTCGTTCTCTTCAGTTCTGGGATATTGCTTGCCTTAGCAAATGCAATCCAGATCTCCGGTACTAATACACCTTCTAAATCCAAACATACAATATTCATTGTATCTCCTGCCTTTCTCAATTTATTTGCAACCCGTTTTAATTGGGACGGATTCATTAACAGTTTGCTACTCCTCTACATCAATGTCAAGTCCAAGCTCCTTCGGCAGAAAACGCGGACATACATTGTCTGTTGTAATGATAACAGATGCAGCAAGACGTGTACCGATCTCAACTGCTTCCTTTAATTCTTTGCCATATGTCATACCAATGGCAACTCCTGCAAAGAAGGCATCTCCTGCTCCTGTTGTATCGCGCACTATTACCTTGCGCGCCGGATAAATACCCTTATTTCCCTTACAGTCTGCATACACGGCACCTTCACCGCCCATTGTGACAACAATTGATGGAATCCGAGCACTCACAACATTTGCTGAAATAATCTCACAAAGTTCCTGCGGCGTCTTTCCCTCGTAATCCTCTGCAAAGAAAATACCTGCCTCGATCTGATTGCAGACAAAGCAGTCAAAATGCTTTAAGTAATCACGTCGCTCCACAGCAATGCTCATGTTTGTGACAACGCCATATACTTTCTTATTATACTTTTGCGCAAGCTGGAATGTCTTTTTTATGATTTCCTTGTCAATGTCCATTTCCAGTACAATGGAATCTGCTTTAGAGATGATCTCATCTCCCTTTTCCTCAAGAGTATACAAAATCGGATACAAGTTTGGTCTTTGTGAGATAGATCCTGCCAGATCACCCTTGTTGTCAAATACGGCCAGCCATGTTCCCATTCCACCTGGAACACTCTTTACATAGCTTGTATCTACCTTATGTCTTTTTAATTTACGCACAACATCTTCGCCAAGCGCAGATGTATCTACGATGCTTACATATGTAGGCCTAAGCTCAACATTTGCAATGTCCTCCACGACATTTCGCGTTACGCCTCCGTGTATGTATTCAATCCGTCCCGCATTGCGGCCCTCCGGCACATAAACATCCTCAGGAAAGCCCTTGATATCCACAAATACGGAGCCGATTACTACAATTCCCATGGTTTGTCCCCCAGTATATTACAATCTTTGAGCCATCGGCAGCTACCGGTGACTCCTACCCTTTATTGTACAAAACATTCCGCAAAAAGCAAGCATCATTTTAGTTTTGTCCATTGCTTTTTTTGCGCAATATAGTAGAATATAACTATCTTAAGAAAGGACGGTATTAAAAAATGAATTTTTTTGAAATAAAAGATGGTGCGCTTTTCTTTAAGCGCCGCCAGGAAATTATGGAAATATGTCCGTGGGGTGCAGGTCTTCGTGTTCGCGCTACACAAAATCGAAGCTTTTCTGATAAGGATTGGGCACTTGATGTTCCTGCAAAAGCAGACGGAAAAATTGAGCTTTTTGATGATCATGCAATCGTGAGAAATGGAAGTATCTACGCTGTTGTTACAGACTTTGGCCGTATCAGTTTCTATAATGAAAAGGATGAACTTTTACTAAAGGAATATTACCGCAGCTGGGATTATGGAACAAAGGATTGGAAGGATCTTGATACCATCATTATGCAGCGCGCTGCTGCAAGAACATACCGTGCTGTCGGAGGCGACAACTATGCATTAAGTGTACGTTTTGAGGCAGATGATAATGAAAAACTCTTTGGTATGGGTCAGTATCAGCAGCCACAGTTTGATTTAAAGGGCTGTACACTTGAACTTGCTCAGAAAAATACTCAGGCAAGCGTTCCTTATCTTGTATCAAGTAAAGGTTATGGTCTTTTATGGAATAATCCTGCAATTGGACGCGCAACGCTTGGTGCTAACGTAACAGAATTTACTGCTGAATCTACACGCCAAATTGATTACTGGATTAACGCAGCCACTACCCCGGCAGCACTTGTAGAACAGTATACTAAGCTGACTGGACGTGTCCCGATGATGCCTGAATGGGCTATGGGCTTTTGGCAGTGTAAGCTTCGCTATCAGACACAGGATGAGGTATTAACTATTGCGCGCAAATATAAGGAATTAAATATTCCGCTGTCTGTTATCGTTATCGACTTCTTCCACTGGACACAGCAGGGTGACTGGCGTTTTGACCCAGAGTATTTCCCAGATCCAAAGGCAATGATCGATGAACTTCACAAGATGGGTGTTCGCGTGATGGTTTCCATCTGGCCGACTGTCGACCGTGCAAGCGTAAATTATGAAGAGATGAAGGAGCGCGATCTTTTAATCCGTACTGACCGCGGCTTAAATGTCACTATGGAATGCTTCGGCATGGAGTGCTTTATTGACCCAACAAATCCAGAAACACGTGAATTTGTATGGCAAAAGGCAATGGAAAATTATCGCACACTTGGTGTCGATTTATTCTGGCTGGATGAGGCTGAGCCAGAATACACTGTTCAGGATTTTGATATCTACCGCTACTACGATGGTCCGGCAAATGAATGTGCAAATGAGTATCCAGCTCGCTATTCTCAGACTTTCTTTGACGGCATGAAAAAAGAAGGTATTGAAAATCCTCTGAATCTGGTGCGCTGCGCATGGGCTGGTTCCCAGCGCTACGGCTCACTCGTATGGTCTGGCGATGTACCATCGACCTTTACTTATCTTCGCTATCAGCTGACAGCAGGCTTAAACATGGGTCTTGCCGGAATTGCTTGGTGGACAGCAGATATCGGCGGCTTCCATGGAGGAAATGTACACGATCCAGCCTTCCAGGAGCTTTTGATGCGCTGGTTCCAGTTCGGTGCTTTTTGCCCTGTTATGCGTCTGCACGGTGATCGTGATCCTCACTATAAGCCACTCGGATCCACTGGCGGCGGCATGGTTGCATCTGGTGCAGACAATGAAATCTGGAGCTATACACCTGAAATTCAGGATATGATGAGTTACTATATCCTGCTTCGTGAATCAATGAAGGGTTATATGACAACTGTTATGAAGGAAGCTCACGAAAAAGGTACTCCTGTTATCAAGCCACTATTCTACGATTATCCGGCAGATAAAACTTGCTGGGATATTGCAGACGAATTTCTCTTTGGTCATGATCTTCTTGTTGCTCCAGTTCTTTATGCTGGTGAACGCACTCGTACTCTATATCTGCCTGAGGGACGTTGGTGTGAATATGAGACAGGCAAGGTTTATGATGGCGGCTGCACAATTACTGTGGATGCTCCGCTTACCCGCGTTCCGTTGTTTGTAAAGGAAGGCAAAACAGTTTTTGTAAAATAAATATATAAGGATTTTTAAATGAAAAAAGAAGGATATTACTCTTCTGGACAGTTCGCAGGGATGGCTCATGTCACCCTGCGGACCATCCGCTATTATGACAAGCAGGGTATTTTAAAACCCTCTTTTGTAAATGAATCTGGTGCGCGCTTTTACACCGATGAGGATTTTGCGCGTCTCCAGCAAATTTTATTATTAAAATATCTTGGTTTCTCACTTGACGATATTCGTGAAATGATCGTAGACACAAAAGATCTTCACTACATGCAAAATTCCCTCAACATACAATTAAATCTCGTGCGCGATCGCATTGAGCAAATGCAACTTGTAGAAAAAGCAATCCTTGAAACATCAGATGCCATAAATAAGCAGCACAGCATTGACTGGAGCCGCATGTTAAATTTGATCCATCTGACTGGCATGGAGGAAAGCTTAAAAAAGCAGTATCAAAATGCCTCGAATATCTCTGCCCGCATCAATCTTCACCGCCTTTATTCTCAAAATAAGCAGGGTTGGTTTCCATGGATTCTGGAAAACTGCCATCTGGCTCCAGGAATGAATATTTTGGAGACGGGCTGCGGTGACGGCACACTCTGGTGTGAGGCAAAGAAACAGTTTGCTCTTCTTAAAACCTGCTCAATTATGCTGACTGATATCTCAGAGGGAATGCTTCGTGATGCAAGACGTGCAATAGGCGATGGCGATGAATTTTCATTTCGGGAATGCTTCTGTGAGGCACTTCCGTTTGCAGATGAATCATTTGACCTTGTTTTGGCAAACCATGTTCTTTTTTACTGCAGTGATGTGGAACAGGCATGCCGCGAAGCTGCCAGAGTATTAAAGCCCGGCGGACGATTCTTATGCAGCACATACGGCGCAGACCACATGAAAGAAATCAGCCGTCTCGTGTCTGATTTTGACTCACGCATTGTGCTGTCGGCTGATTGTCTTTATGAGAGATTCGGGCGTGAAAATGGAGCTGAAATTTTATCACCATATTTTAATGATGTGAAATGGCTCTCCTACGAAGACTCGCTTCTTGTGCCAGATGCCGAACCGCTTATCCTCTACATTCTCTCCTGCCACGGCAACCAGAATCAATATCTGCTCGACCACTTTGCTGAATTTCGCAGTTTCGTCAAGAAAAAGACAGATGCTGGATTCTCAGTCACAAAGGATGCAGGAGTGTTTTGCTGCACGAAATAGCTGCCGAAAGCAGGTGGCTCTTGTGCACTTTTCACAAACTTTGATTTTCTCCAAAAAAGTGCTTGAAGGTGACGTAACGTTACCTTATATACTGTGCCTGTCAAAGAGAAACAAACGAACCACTAGGGACAGATAAAAAGCCATCGACCTGTCCCCATTTGAAAGGAGCTTATTATGACCATTATCGTTACCGGCGGAGCCGGATTTATCGGAAGCAACTTTATTTTCCATATGTTAAATACTTACCCGGATTACCGCATTGTATGTTTAGACTGCCTGACCTACGCTGGAAACCTTTCCACTCTGGCACCGGTTATGGACAACCCGAATTTCCGTTTTGTTAAGGAAAGCATCACCGACCGTGAGGCTGTTTACAAGCTGTTCGAGGAGGAGCATCCAGACATCGTTGTTAACTTCGCAGCCGAGAGCCATGTTGACCGTTCCATCGAGAATCCGGAAGTTTTCTTAAACACCAACATTCTTGGAACTGCAGTTTTAATGGATGCTTGCCGCAAGTATGGCATTCAGCGTTATCATCAGGTTTCCACTGATGAGGTTTACGGTGATCTGCCGCTTGACCGCCCAGACCTGTTCTTCACTGAGGAGACTCCAATCCACACAAGCAGCCCGTACAGCTCTTCTAAGGCTGGCGCTGACTTATTAGTTCTTGCTTATCACAGAACCTATGGCCTGCCTGTTACCATCAGCCGCTGCTCAAATAACTACGGTCCATATCACTTCCCAGAGAAGCTGATTCCACTTATGATCGCTAACGCATTAAACGACAAGCCGCTTCCAGTTTATGGTACTGGTGAGAATGTTCGTGACTGGCTGTATGTTGAGGATCACTGCCGTGCAATCGATCTGATCATCCACAAGGGACGCGTTGGTGAGGTTTACAACGTTGGTGGACACAACGAGATGAAGAACATCGACATCGTTAAGATCATCTGCAAGGAGCTTGGAAAGCCAGAGAGCCTGATCACTTTCGTTGGCGACCGTAAGGGACATGACATGCGTTATGCAATTGACCCGACCAAGATCCACAATGAGTTAGGCTGGCTGCCAGAGACCAAGTTCGCTGACGGTATCAAGAAGACCATTCAGTGGTACTTAGACAATAAGGAGTGGTGGGAGACCATCATCTCTGGTGAGTATCAGAACTACTACGAGAAGATGTACGCAAACCGCTAATGGAGGATGCTATGAAAGTATTTGTTACTGGAGTTGCCGGTCAGCTCGGACATGATGTAATGAATGAACTGGCTAAGCGCGGCTATGAGGGAATCGGAACTGATATTGCACCAGAGTATTCTGGCGCTGCTGACGGTACTGCTGTTGTTTCTATGCCATATGTTTCTTTAGATATCACAAATGCTGATGCTGTTGATCGTGTTATCTGTGAGATGAAGCCGGATGTTGTCGTTCACTGCGCTGCATGGACAGCTGTTGATCTGGCTGAGGATGAGGACAAGAAGGATACGGTGCACACAATCAATGCTGACGGTACTGCAAACATCGCAAAGGCCTGCAAGAAGACAGGCAGCAAGATGGTTTACATCAGCACCGACTATGTATTTGACGGTCAGGGCACCACACCATGGACACCAGACTGCAAGGATTATAAGCCACTTAATGTTTATGGTCAGTCTAAGCTTGACGGTGAGCTTGCTGTTTCTAGTACTCTTGACAACTACTTTATCGTGCGTATCGCATGGGTATTTGGCAAGAACGGAAAGAACTTCATCAAGACTATGTTAAATGTTGCCAAGACACACAGTACCTTAAAGGTAGTTAATGACCAGATCGGTACACCGACATATACCTTTGATTTGGCTAGACTGCTCGTTGATATGATTGAGACCGACAAGTACGGCTACTATCATGTAACAAATGAGGGCGGCTACATCAGCTGGTATGATTTCACAAAAGAAATCTTCCGTCAGGCTACCCTTCTTGGACGCACTGAGTACAGTGAGGATAAGGTTACTGTTCTTCCTGTTACTACTGCTGAGTATGGTCTTTCAAAGGCTGCAAGACCATTCAACAGCCGTCTGGATAAGTCCAAGCTTGTTGAAAATGGTTTTAAGCCACTTCCGACATGGCAGGATGCAGTTGCAAGATATTTAAAGGAAATCGAATTTTAATAAAGAATAGGAAATGGGATGGAGTTTTGTGGCTCCATCCCATACTTTATAGCTTATAATCCCTTGCGCATCTTTCTAATCCGTCAATCACACTGCTAAATTCCACACCATACTTTCTTGCTTTGCTGCAGTCCATCCACAAATTGTGTCTTGCGGGTGCATCCTTGACGATAAGTCTTTTTCCAAGCATATCAACAAACTTGTTTGTCACATCATATATTGACTGTGTTGTTTCGCTGCCAAAATTATACGCACCGCCTGGAAGCGAAATTACCTTGTCCATATTTTCAGCAACTTCCTTTAAATAAGTAATGCCACGAAATTGCTTTGAGCTGAAAGAAACACTACCTTGTGTATGAATTGCATTTAATATCATCATCAAATAGTTGGATCTTTTTTCATAATAATCGTACATCCATTCTGCTCTTAACATGACTGCCGACGGCAAAATATCTAGCACACGTTTTTCCATCTCAAGCTTATGAACAGCGTAGATATTTCCTGGCTTCACATTTTCTTCTGTATATGGTCCATCATCCTCACATGCACTGTACACCTGATCTGAACTAAAGCATATCAGCTTTCTATTATTATCTTTACACGCATTCGCAAGATACATAGGAATCTGCACATTTGCAAAGTACGATGCTTCTGGATCTGCCTCACAAGCTCCTATATCAGAAATTGCTGCTGTGTGGACAACAACATCTGCATTGCTTTCTTCAATCATACGATTCACCATTTCCTGTGTCACGTTTCGAAGAGACGGTGACGCTGCTGTATCCTTGCATAGCTCCATGAGCTTGTGCCCCACAAATCCATTTGCCCCTGTAATTAAAATCATTTTCCCCTCCCTGATATTTAAGCTGTAACTGCTAAAAGCAGCGTTCCTGCCGTAATAAGTAAAACACCGACTGCCGATTTCTTTGTCAGTTTTTCGTGAAATACAATCCACGAAAATGCAATCGTTACCAACATACTAAGCTTATCAATCGGCACTACTACACTTGCTGGTCCTTCTTGTAATGCCCGATAATAAAAGAGCCACGACGCTCCAGTTGCCAGCCCTGACAAACAGATAAAGCATAATTCTTTCTTCTCTATCTTATTTATCTCTTTCTGTTTTTGTGTAACAAATACCATGAGCCATGCCATAAGCAGCACTACTGTGGTTCGGATTGCTGTACCGAGATTAGAATCAATTCCTTCAATTCCAATCTTTCCCAAAATAGAAGTCAGACTTGCAAATACTGCTGATAGTACCGCATAAATAAGCCATCCGCTGCTATTTTTCCCAGAATCTGTTTTTATGTCTTTTTTGGTAATCATCATCATGGTTCCTATTCCAATAAGCAGCACAAATATTATTTTTTTCCCAGAAATACCTTCATGAAGGAAAATGAATGCCAGAAGAATAGACAGCACGGTACTTGATTTATCAATGGGAACAACCTTGTTGATATCCCCTTTTTGAAGGGCATGAAAATAGCATAACCACGATGCGCCTGTCGCTAATCCTGATAAAATCAGAAATAGAAGCGTCCTGTCGTCAATCTGCCTTATTCCTCCCCATGTCCCTGTAATCAATACCATGAGCCATGAAAACAACAATACAACTACAGTTCGTATTGCTGTTGCCACATTCGAATCTGTTTTTTTAATTCCGCATTTTGCAAGGATCGCTGTTATTCCTGCAAAAAATGAAGATCCTATTGCATAAAATATCCACATTTCTGTAATCCCCCCTCTGCCAAGGTTATTGGAGTTAAAAGCCACTCTTTATTTGCCTCATTATACTGTTTTTCACCACACATGTCCACCAGTTTTTGTAAAGCCAATAGGGACAGGAAAAAATCCACTTTCCCTGTCCCCACTGGTTTCACTGTCTGATATTTTTCACTAATATCGCCAGCAATTCATCAACATTGATTGGCTTTGTTATATGACCATTCATCCCGGCTGCAATGGCCTCTCTCTTATCTTCTTCAAAGGCACTTGCTGTCATTGCAATGATAGGTATACTTGCCTTATCATTATCTGGCATGTGTCTAATTTCCTGTGTTGCTTTATAGCCATCCATTTTAGGCATCTGGATATCCATTAGTATCATATCGTATTTGCCCACTGGCATTTTCGCTATTCTGTCTACACACTGGACGCCATCCTCAACACGTTCTATTTTTAGACCAACACGCTCAAGTATTGCTTCTGCAATCTCAGCGTTTAAATCATTGTCCTCTGCTAAAAGGATATGTCTGCCATTAAGAATTTCGCTGCCTGTTCCTATCTCTTCAACGTGCTTTTTTGCATAGCAGCTTTCATCTGCTATCTTATGCTTTAATATAACTGTAAAAGCACTGCCCGTTCCTAGCTCACTCTCTACATCTATTGTTCCACCAAGCAGATCAACATATTTTTTTACTATTGACATTCCAAGTCCAGTTCCTGCGATTTTACTCTTTGTGGTGTTCTGCTCACGTGTGAATGCATCGAAAATCTTTGTCAAATATTCCTGACTCATACCTATTCCCGTATCGCTGATCCTAGTCCTCACTATCATATATTCAGGCTCATCGCATGGCAATTCATCTATGTTCACCATAACAGAACCGCCGGCTGGAGTATATTTTATGGCATTACTAAGGATATTTACAAATATTTCTTTTACCTTGGTAATATCTGTCAGCACATGATCATGCTCTACATTCATCGTGTAAGTGAATGCAATATTCTTTTTCTTTGCTTCATCATCAAATATTTCAAACAAATCTTGCCGGATATATTCAATCTGAGCATAGCTCTCATCAATCTCCATCCTTCCGCTCTCAATCCGAGCCATGTCAAGTACATTGTTTATGATTGACAAAAGAAGTTTTCCTGACTGCTGCAGTTTTTCCAAATGTTCTGATGTTTCAGGCATCCCTTTTCCTTTTAGTTCATCCTTCATAAGCTGTGCATAGCCTAGAACTGCATTCATAGGTGTACGTATGTCATGCGACATATTGTGAAGGAAACTTGTCTTTGCAAGACTTGCATCCTCTGCTTTTTTCAGAGCGATTTCCAGCTTGTCATTAAGTTTTTGTGTATCTTCTGCTGCAATCTTTGCGGCTGTCTCTGCCTTCATTGCCTTTCTTAAAAGTACAAGAATAATGCCAATTATTCCGAGTGCAAAAAGACTTGTAGCGCCAAAAAACAAAGGTAAATTGTCTTTTATAAAATCAAAAAATGTCACTTTATCTGCCGTACTGTCATAAATAGCAAGTGCGCTAGTAAGCATGTCAGACGGCATGGTCTTCAAAGTTTTATTCAATATCGACAAAAGATTTCCCTCTCCGCATCTTACTGCAAAGCACGCCTCCATTGTTTTTGTAAGCGGAATATTCTTTAAATCTTTATTATTATCATATTTTATCAGCTGACTTGTTCCCATGATAAAACAGTCTGCTTTTTCTTTAATGACCATATCTGCTGCATCATTAAGTGAGTCGTAATCTACAAGCTCCCATTGAGGATAATTGAAAGCAATATGCTGTTTTAAGACTTCTTTTTCCTTTGGCACAGCTACTATCTGTACCTCATTCTCATTAAAATACTTCTCATCAGTTACCGCCATCAGGCTATATGTCCAAGCCGTATTTGTAAGTGCGTAGCCTTTTTCTTCTGCAAAATTAGGATTTCTGCTGGCATAAAAAATCATGTCAATTTCACAATCCTGCAGTGCCTGAATCATGTCATCATAATCATCATATGACTGAATATTGAATTTCAGTATCTGATTTCTCAGACAGTCTTTGGCATAAGCGATATACTCTGCCAGCATACCAGTAAGTTTTCCAGTCTCCTCGTCCATGAAAAAGACAGCAGGATTGTCATTCAAAAAACCTATCCGGATACCGCCATGTTCTTCCAACCACGACTTTTCTTCACTTGTAAGAATCTGACTATAATCAAGAGTAAAATACTTCTTATACAGGTCTGCCTTAAAAAATGGACTATCTTTGTCCAACTGGCGCATAGCACAGTCTAACTCCTCTTTGATATCGCTGCGCTCTTTGTTTATTGCAAAGTATATACCTGATTTACCAATATTAGTAACAGATGATATTCCCCGTTCAGACCAGATTGATTCCTCCAGAGATACAAAGCAGTCTATCTCATTATCAGCTAATTTCTTTTTGACATCGTCATTATCATACACATTTACATGCTCTGTATGTATGCCATTCTTCTTCTCCCACTCTGTCAGCATACTTTCGGGCTCTGTACCTAGAAGCACACCTACACGTTTACCGTCCATAGACTTAAAATTAGATGTCTCAATATCTGTATGCGATAAATCTGCATAAAGGATATATTTTTCCTCACCCATCGGTTCCTCTGAAAAAAGCATCTCTTGTGCACGCTCGTCTGTGTAAGAGATGTCACCAATAACATCAATCTCACCATCTTCAAGCTTATCAAAACAGTCTGACCAATCACATTTCACGTACTCGAATTTCCATCCGGCATAGCCGGCAAGAGCCTGCATGAGTTCGTAGCCAAATCCTCGTCTTACACCGTTTTCATCGACATAATTGAAAGTATCCTCAAAAGAACCGACACGGATGACCTTATGCTCATTCGTCTGCGTGCCTGAATTTTTTGTTTCCTGTTTTGTTGAATCATTTGATGCGTCATCTGTCATAACAATATCCGCATCTGCTGTTTCTGCTTTTACAGGAACACAAAATGATAACGGCAGGCATAGTATAAACATGCTCAAAAATATACAGCTAATTCTCTTTATGATATGATTCGTTTTATTGAATATCTTCTTAGATGTACTTTTCAGTTCTCGATCATCTTTTGTTTTCATATGTATTTACCCCCAAACTATGAAAACTTTATTTTTAAGTTTTCCGTTTTATCGAGACATTCAACAAATTCTCATGCAGTATGATCATCCGACTCCTGACTCAAGCAAATTTTAACATATTTTCTTTTGAATGTATAGTCATAAAAAGTCGGTGGGACAGGTAAATTGCCATTGCACCTATCCCGCTAGTTCTTTATCGCTTTCTCAATCATCTCAGCCTTTTTAGGTCTTTCCATAAGTCGATAGTATTTACTCCATAGCAGCGGTGACTGCAAAGGAACAATCTCTGTTCCAAGAGCCATTTTCTCCACGATTTGATCTGCATGCAGAGAACAATCAAAAAGCTTTCCCTCCTTTACTATTGCAAAGCCAGCCATAACATCAACATCAATAGAGTCTATTATAAACTCCATAAAGACCTTTGTCTGGTACATAGGATTCGGTTCAGGATTAGGTGGGCATAAATCTCCCATTTCCAATAGAATTGCCTTGGCACGCTCGACATCCTGAACGGAAATCATCAAATCAATATCATGGAATTCAGAAACGATTCCTTTGAGGAACAGCATCAGGGATGCTCCCAAAGCCCATTCAATCTGCGATTCATTGAATCGCCGAGCAATCTTTTTTAATAATTCAATTTTTTCTTGTGTTCCCGTCATGACACACCTCCATATCCAATGTTGACAGGTAAAATGGCTTCTTTACTGTCCCTGATGGTTTCTCACCTGAATAAATTCCTCATCTGTAGCCTTCGTAGTCCACTTGCCGAATGCCTGCGAGTCCATGCTTGGAACATAGCCAAGATTCTTATATCCCAATTTTTTAAGCAACTCCATACTGGGTATGTTCTCACATTCCGTAAAACTGATAAACTCCCACTCTGGAGCCATCGTATGAAGGTATTCAATCAAAACAGTCAGCGCTTCAAAGGCATATCCTTGTCTATGATATTTATAAGAAAAAGTATATCCAAGGGAAAATGTATTATCCTTTGGCATGACAACTATCTCGCCAATCATTTCATTTGTTTCTTTTAATGCTACTGATATCATACACGGCGAGATCATTGATATTTCATCATTTTTTCGCCGTTCAATTAAGTTCACAATTCCTTCAAAGTCTTTTGTCTGCCCTCTCTGATATCGAGCACATATTTCATTATTTCTGTAATCGAACATTACATCCGCATCATTTTGTGCCAAATTCCGCAGATGAAGTCTCTTTGTATTAATTGAGATCATCTAACTATCATCCTCGCTTTACATATCAAATATACTCATCTGACGATACTTATCCGGCAGTTCATGCATAAATCTGAAACATTCATCCGGAGTTGACAGCATCCCCTTTTCCTTACATATTCTCTGAAATAGCCCCATCAATTCTTTTGCATTCGGACTTGGCAGTTCATACGCATTCCCATACCGTTTAATGTATTGCTCTTTCATCCCTGGAAAATGCCTGTCAAGCGCAGCGTAATAGTATTCCCGGTCTCCTTCTCGAAGCGTCAAGCCCATACCGAAATTGATAATGCCCTTCACACCAACTCTTGTACACTCATTCAGAATTGCTGTGATATTATCTTCTGTATCATTGATAAACGGTAGAATTGGCGTAAGCCATACAATCGTTGGAATACCATTCTTACGCATTTCTTCCAGTACTTCAATACGGCGCTTTGTGATACATACATTTGGCTCTATTATGCGGCACAAATCATCATCATAAGTTGTAAGTGTCATCTGCACCACACATTTTGCTGAACGATTAATCTTGGCAAGCAGATCAATATCCCGAAGGATACGGTCTGATTTTGTCTGAATCGCAACCCCAAAATCATTCTCCAAAATGATTTCCAGGCATTTTCTTGTCAGCCTCAAGTTTTCTTCACAATGCATATATGGATCCGACATCGCGCCTGTTCCGATCATACACTTTTTCCTTTTCGACTTCAACGCCTTTTCCAAAAGGTTTGGTGCATTCTGCTTTACCTCAATGTCTTCAAACGGATGAGTAAACTGGTAACACCTGCTTCTACTGTCACAATAAATGCAGCCATGAGTACAGCCCCGATAAATATTCATTCCATAATGTCCACCACTGCCGGTCAGAATCCCTTTTGCGTCAACAAAATGCATTTCAGCTCCCCCTTTGCTTTAATTTGAATGTAATATCCAGTCTGGAACAGCCATTAGGGACATGAAAAAATCCATTTACCTGTCCCGCTAGTTCGATGTTATGCAGAATGAATATCTTTTCGTGTATATTTCCAATAGGCAGCAACAATTCCAACCATCCCGAAGATAAGACCAATTGTAATTAATGTACCATCTAAATACCCGTTGCTCACAATATCAGCGCCCTCGCAATATCCAAAAGGTGTTATGTATTTCAAGCCCTCCGCAGCTTCGGCGATGTTAGAAACCAGATTCATAAAATACATCATCACCGCAATGCCAAGTCCCACACCAGTACTTCCTTTGCGTAGAAATGCCGAGATACCAAAGCAAATGCCTGCCAATTCAATTTGAAGCATATAGTAAGCAAGATGCAACAGATTTATTTCTTTCCAGGGAATCTCCTCCCCGATTATAACCATGGAGCCGATGGAAATGGCATAACTAATTAGATTCAACGCTGTTATTTGAATCAGAACAGCAATCAGTTTTTCTGTAATGATTTTGATACGGCTGACAGGATGAGTCAGAAGAAATTCGGCAGTCCGCTCCTTCTCCTCTTTACTTAGAATGCCTACGGCACAAAGCGCAGCATAAAATGCACCGCCAAGTCCCAGCACATTTCCGCATTCAATGGCATAAAAGCCGACTAGTGTGCCGAAATTTAGGCGATCCATACCAAAGGCCGCAGTAAAAGAACCCATAGAGGCAAATATATCACTGATGCCACCCATTTCCCCTTTCATTTCTGGGAACAAAAACACGCAAACTGCAAGCAGCATGGCGATTGCCGCCGTCCATATCAAAAAGGAATTTTTTCCTTGCTTTAATTCGTGCTTTACAATAGTCATGCCCTATCACCGCCCTTTTCATAATAATGCAGAAAAATTTCTTCCAAATCTGGCTCTGAAATATGAATGTCCAAGATGTTTCCGTCCGAAAGCTGCCTAAGCAACTGGTTTATATCGCCGTCGAATAGGAAACTGGTGGTTCCATCTACCGTAACTTGATCCCGAATTCCGTTCAGATCCGTTATGTCAACACTTCCCCGCAGGGACACTCGCTTGGCATTTGTTTTGGCCAAAGTATCCACACTGTCGCAAGCGATTATTCTGCCTTCCCGAATAATGGCGGCACGGGAACAATTATGCTGTACTTCGGATAGAATATGACTGGAAAGAAATACGGTTGTTCCCTGCCTGTTGCGCTCCCGGATGATTTCAAAAAATTCACGCTGCATCAGCGGATCAAGACCACTGGTTGGTTCATCCAAAATCAAAAGTTCCGGACGATGCTGCAAAGCACAGATGATAGCGACTTTCTTTCGATTGCCAAAGGATAACTCGTCCACCTTTCGATTTCTATCCAATTGCAAACGATCACAAAGAGATTTGCTTTCGGCTGCACAATTCTTTTTGCGCAAGTCGGCAGACAATTTCAAGATGTCCTTTACCTTCATACCGGAATAAAAAATCGCCTCTGACGGAAGATACCCCACTTTCTGCAAAACAGCTTCCTTATTCTTTACAGTATCCATACCGAAAATCTGAGCACTGCCTTTTGTGGGAGATATCAGTCCCAGCAGGGTACGAATGGTAGTAGATTTTCCCGCACCATTTGGTCCGATAAATCCAAACACTTCGCCCTGCTTCACAGATAGATTTAGTTCCAAAACACCTCTTGATTTCCCGTAATATTTGGTTAAATTCTCCGTTTTAATTGCTTCCATGATTCTCACCCCTTACGCAGATAAATGCTTTTCCAAAAGGCCAACAGTTTTGTGAAATCCTTTTCCATTTTCTCTATATCCACATTGCCTTGTTGCACCATTTCCCAAAGATACCCCTCCGAAGCCCAATACATCTCCCGATACATCATAGGAATATCCAGTCCGGGTATAAATTGAGAGGGATTGAGGTTCAAGCGTGTCTTATCCGCTTTCAGATTGAAATACCTGTGATAGCTCTCCTGAATAGCTGCACTGATTTCTGCATCCTTTTCATAAAATGCCTTAATTGTAAAGTTGCCCATATCTGGGTACAAGCGAATAATCTCCAGTTTCGCCCGCATACCTCGTTCTATACTCTCAAACAGCTCCTTCTGTCCATAGCATCCATATCTGGTCAGAAATTCAATTGTCGTTTCGGCACATTTGTCCCACAAGAACAAGTACAATTCCTTCTTGTTGTGAAAATAATGGAACAGCAGCGATTTGCTAATTCCCGCCTCGGCAGCAATCTCACTCATAGGACTGTTTTTATAAGAATTTTGGGAAAATACCCTGTAACCTGCATTGATGATAGCTTGCTGCTTCTCTGTCGGCAGGGTATAAAAGCGTTCATTCATCGTGTCACCTCCATAAACCGTTTCGGTCAAGCATATTTTAAATCCATTGACCGATTTTGAGAAGACCATTGCTAAAAATAAGTGAGAACTATAAATGAGTAAAGGTAGCCAATGGGGACTGGTAAAAAAAACATTTACATGTCCCGCTGGTTCAACTTTCTGTTCCACAAGCGGCATGATACCATCTGCTTTCAATAAATCGTGAATGAACAGTCTTCCTTTCAAGTCACAGTCAAAAGAAAAAGAGCAGATTTTAACCTGCTCTGAAATAATTCAAAAAAATACTTGTGTTTCTTTTCTCTCAATAAAACACAAGTATTCTTCCTTATACTACATTGTAAAATCTGATAACTCAGCAAATGAATTTAATATGGACTTAAAAAATCTTTCATACAACAATTCATATGAACCGGTAGTATCAGCAATCTTCAATGCTTCTTTATATTCATTTTTCTCCTGATTCTTAAAAAATACCGGGGATACATGTCTTTTCAGCAACATCATATTAGCAAAAGCTCTTGTAGTTCTGCCGTTTCCGTCTCGAAAAGCATGTATCACTGTCATTCGATGATGAATCTGGATTACCCTTTCAATGTATTCACTCAACGATAATCCATCACATTCATCCATTAATTTCTTAATATCCTTATCCAAAAAGTACATTTCTTCTGGAATTTTTTGATAATCAACCGTTTCAAACTTCGCACCCAGAACTAATGTATTTGACTCTCTGTATCGACCTCCATATTCTGGACACGGAGCAGTGCAAAACAACATTTCATTCAGATGCTTTGCATCGTATATACTGAGCGCTGTTTCTGATTCTCTAAACACATAATCATATGCAAAAGTCAGACCCGCCACCTCAATAATATTCTGGTTCTCTTCTTTGCAATACTCACTTTCTTGTTTATAAAGCCTTAAATCCGTTACTATTGCTGCAGCAGTTTCTAGTTCAATGTCTACCCCTTCAAGACGGCTATCATGGAATACATATTCTGTTTTAAATTTCTGGCAGGCATATTCTGTCGGTTTTAATTTAAAATTATCTCCGATTGCATCAAATAACTGCTCATACAAAATTGTATCATACATCCCCAATTCTTTGCGTTTGATTGAAGGCTTATACTTTCCTGCTATTTTTCGCAATGTTTCCGGATCTGTATCACCCTTTATTTTATGAAGGCGATATGCAATCTTAAATAAACATGACTGAAAACTAACGCCAAAATAATCTGCAACTTTAATGACTCCATCCAAATCAATACAACCATTCTGCTCGTACTTTTGCACTTGCTTTCTAAGTTCTGCTGTCGGCATCAATAATTCAGAGGCAAATGCTTCTGCATATTTTTCAATTTCCGACTTAGCATTAATCGCACACATAAACCCACTTCGAACATCCTTTAAATGGTGACAAAGTTCATGCGCTGCCGTATATCTCTGTCTCGTAATTGGTCTATTGAGATTTATGCCCACTATAGGAAAATCTCCTTCTCCTGCCGCTGGAATATAAATTCCTTCATACTTCTTAAACGGTCTCAAAACAAAGGGGATTCCTAAATTCGTCAAAATTTGGAACGGATTGATTGGATAGCTTACCTCTTTATCAGCTGAATACTCTTGCAGAAAGATATTGGCTAATTGATCGGCAGACATACCGCTATTTGCTAACGCTTCAAAATCAACTGCCAATTTACACTCTCTCCTTCATCATTCTCTTGAACTCAATCAAATTCAAAATTTCCTGTTGATCAGCTTCATCTAATGCACCGAATCTTCTTGCAAACATTTGCACAGGCATTTCTGCCGATCTTCCGTTCAACAATTCATCCACAGGAATTTGAAATAATTCACTAAACTTTCCCAGTTCTTCTGCTGATACTTTTCTTTTCCCAGATTCTATTTCAACAACTGCAGTTCTGTTAACTCCCAGAAATTTAGCTACATAATCCTGTGACAAATGTAACTCTGTTCTTGCCTTTTTTATCCTTTCATATAATGCTTTCATGTTTCTCTCCTCCTATCTCATACATGTCTGCTCATATAGAGTATACTCCACAAAGAATGATTATTCAACACCAAATGTTGGATTTTCCAACTTATTTTTTATCTTTCTTATAATCATCATGGACGTGCCCACAGATAAAGCAGTGTGAAAGTGTCTGCATAGCAAAACTAAAAGGAATCCAATTGGGACAGGTAAAATGGCTTTTTTACTGTCCTGCTGGTTCTCCCAAGAGATTAAATAGAATATCCCATATCATAAGCCTCTTTAAAAATACTTTGATTCTTGACCAATCCAGCATCCATTACGTTTGTTGCATATATCTTTCCTGCAATCTTGTACTCTTCCAGATGCTCTACAAAACCATTCAAATCACCAAGTGATCTTTCAATAATGTCCTCACCCAAATCAGCTGATATAATATAGTAAACCTCTTTTTTACCAAGATGCTGCCATATAGGATAAGTACGGTCAATAAAAGTCTTCATCTGAGCACTTATTCCATAAAAATAAACCGGCGTAGCCAGTACAAGTACATCTGCTTTCTTAAACATTTTAAGTATCTCAGCCATGTCATCTTTTAATACACAGGTACCACCATTTCTCATACAGCCGTCACAAGCTCTGCAAAAGCCTATATTCTGCTCCATGATACGTACGATTTTCACCTGATGTCCTTTTGCTTCTGCACCTTTTTTGAACTGCTCACATAAGATTTGCGAATTTCCTTTTTTTCTTGGCGAGCTTGAAATAATCAATATATTTCATTAGTTTTCTCCTATCAATTCCGATTTGATGCCCATTATACAATCTCCCTACATCTCCTTCAGCGCAAAGCCATGTGGACAGGTAAAAAGCCATTTTACCTGTCCACATGGTTCTTCAAAACTCTTGCTAAAGCTTTTACCACAGCCGCTTTATCATCAATATATTCCAGCACATTGTAACAAATAATCATGTCAAAAGTCTCATTCTTAAATGCAGACAAAGCATTAACATCATTTTTTTCAGCGAAATGATTCGCCGTAATCCCTTCTCCACTACCAAAATCAAGAATCTTCTTTCCTTCCATGTCTCCAAGTTGCTTCCATACAATTTTCTTAAATAGTCTCTCCCATGCGGGAAGATCTGTAATATCATGCATCTTTCTCTATCCTTTTTCTCTTCATTTTACCAAAACTCCACTGAAGAACTGCTCCTGAAATGCAATCTGCGCATAAATTTCATTATCCGTAGGAATCTCTACATCTTCAAGAACTATGCCTTCATCATCACATGGAACTACAATCCATTTTGTTTCATTATCATCGTATCGATGATAAACAGCAATAACTTTACCCGTAAATTCCTGTTCAGCAGATTTTACCCCCAAAAGATAAATGTCCTGTTCAGCCCCATCTCCTCCTAATAATCCGGAAACATACCCATAATTGACCGGATAATGCAAATCCTTATGGCGTGGATGGAAACTACCCATAGGGCGGTCAATTTTTCCTTTTACAACCTGACCAATAATACTCCGATATCTATCAGCAGGTATAGGATTTGCTTCAAATCCAAACAAATCTCCCATATTTAGGCAACAATCGCCTTTATCATACATTTCCTTAATCTCATCAATAGTAAGCCACTTTGTCTGTACAACTTCTTTGGTTGTTGCTCTTATTAAATCTGGTTCTTCCATTGTTTCAAAGTAAAAGGAATCTCTTATCCAATTATGACGCTTACCATCATAAGCAGTCGCAACTTTCGTAGCTAATATACAGGCATCCTGCGCTTTTAAGGAAATGCCTACTTCTTCATAAACTTCTCTAAGTGCAGCATCTAAACTTGTGTCACCGGATATCGCATGTCCTGCCACAGTTTCCCATTTTAAAGGATCCGTGTCTTTGTCAGCCGAACGCTGCGATACCAAGTATTTTCCAGTCCTGGCATTCTTAATCCAGACCATGACCCACATGTGAAATTCATCTTCCTCCAGGGTTCCCTGTTCTCCTCGAAGGCAAGTTTTCCCAGTCCGTCTTCTATCTTTTGTGTATACATCCCATACTTCTCTCATACGTCACACCGCTCCCCATCTATCATTTATGAGCCAATAGGGACAGGTAAAATGGCTTTTTTACTGTCCCGCTTGTTCAAATAATAATTCCTTCCAAATGATCCAGCTCATGCTGACATATCTGCGCATACCAGCCACTAAGCTTTATTCTCTTCTTATTCCAGTTTTTATCAAAATACTCAACCTCAATATTCTGATATCTCATTGTTTTTCTCACACCTACAAGTGACAAACATCCTTCCTCTGCCTCATACGGCGTATCTGCCTTTAACAAAACTGGATTGAACATGACAAGATCCGCCAAACCCATGTTGACAATGATCACTCTCTTTCTGACACCAATCATATTCGCTGCCATGCCTACACAGCCCTCGCGATTTGCCTCAAGTGTATCTTCCAGATCTTTTCCTACCTGCAAGTCAGTCCTTGTCGCTTCCTCTGATTTTTGTCCGAGGAAAAATATATCTTTCATAATTGGCTTTACCATAGTGTGTCTCTCCTTCCAATTTTTACTTATTGTACCATCAGAATCTATGCTTTTCAATACACGACAAAAAGAAAACAGGGAACTCTGCACTCACAAAGTCCCCTGCCATAAATTTAATTTATTTCTTTATTCATTTGCATGCTATTCTCCGTATAGACTTTATCCAAACAGATTCAGCGAAAACAATCCACTTCGATTACAGTAGACGGATCGTAAAGTTAAATTAGGAGAGCCAGTGGGGACAATAAAAAAGCCATTTTACCTGTCCCGCTGGTGCTATCCCTGATACCTTATTCTTTCAACCAGCGTTTCCTTTTTCAGGTTACTGCTTAAAACGCAGGAAAGTACAATCTGCAACAGACCGACCAAAAAAATCATAATAAAAATTGGTACGATTGG
>CAKQXY010000032.1 GCA_934292725.1 uncultured Lachnospiraceae bacterium | reverse complement strand
CCTCAAAATTTAAAGCTGATGTATAAATATCCATTCTAGCAAATCATGAAAACTGCATTCTCCAGCAGCGGTTTTTAAAATAATATCGGATAATTCGTCTTGTGTATATTCAAGTTCGATTTTGTTTAATGCAAGAAATACAAGCATAACGTGAGCACCAATGCGTTTATTACCATCAATAAAAGGATGATTTTTAACCAGTCCGTAACCTAATCGTGCAGCCTTTTGCTGAAGAGAAGGGAAAGCATCCGTTCCACCAAAGGTTTGGAATGGTGCATTTAAGGCGGATTCTAGTAATCCTTCATCACGTAGACCGTCAATACCGCCTGTGGCTTTGATCAGTTGCGAATGCAGAATGAGAATTTGTTCTTTTGAAAGAATTGTCATTTTGCAAGAACCTCATAGGCTTTCTTATTCTTTTCAATGAGTCTATTTGAGATAGCAAGCAAATCTTCATTATCGGCAAGTTGTTCTTGTTCGGCAGCTTTAAACTCAACAAGTAAGTAACGAGGAGCATTATTTTTTAAGATGATAACGGAACCATTTTCATCAACCATACGTGCCACTCGTGAAAAATTTTGGTTTGCTTCTGTAATAGATACAAGATTATTTGTGTTAATGTTCATAAGAAACCTCCTTCGATAATTAATATTTATATTATCTATTATATAAGAAAAGTTAGGAGAAATTCAACCTATTTTGCAAAAAAAGATTATGCTGTTGATTAATTAAAAAATAAACTTATATCCAATACATAATTTCATTTCGCCCACGGAAAAATAATCGAGAGGCTGTCATCAGAGGAACTGCTTGCTGGGGTAGTAGTGTCTGAGTCTTCCAAAGCAGCACTTTCTGATGTAATATCTGGTGTGGATTCAGAAGACGGAGTGCTTTGAGATTCCTGTGGCTGTGTCTGAGCCAAAGTTTCAGTCTCATCTTGCTGCACTTGTGTTTCAGCTGACGTATCTGTCTCCGGCTGAATTTCAGTGGCCTCTTGTGTCTGTCCAAGCGCTGGATCAAAGTAATTATAAACCTGACCTGGTACCATGCCGCCTCTTGCCGCAGCCATTTCACTGACTGTAACGAGCTCATAGCCAGCGGCAATCAGTTCTGGGATGATAATTTGTGATGCCTGCGCAGAGGATGCTTCCATATCGTGCATAAGCACAATGGCGCCGTCTTTTACCTTGCTTCTTATAGTATCGCAGGTAGTTGCCACATCATGATGCTGCCAGTCAATTGTGTCCACGCACCACATGATAAGCGGATAGCCGTCATCAACAGCTGCTACATTGGCACATGAAACATCGTCAGTTGCGCCTGTCGGCGGTCTCATGATGCATGGGCGGTTTCCTGTAATCATCTGCACATATGAGCTTGTACTGCTAATTTCCTGATCTGTTACCTGCGCATCCATATTTGTAATTTTATAATGATTATAGGTATGATTTCCAATCTCAGAACCTGAATTTTCAATATTTTGTATAAGATCTGCGCAGCGCTCTACATTCCTGCCAAGAACAAAGAATGTAGCATAGGCACCGTTTGCTGTCAGAGTATCAAGAATGATCTGTGTATTTTGCGTGGACGGTCCATCATCATACGTCAGCGCAACCATCGGCTTTGTGGCGTCAACAGTGTGCCTAAGCTTTCCCTGTGAGGTAAAATCATAGACGAGATCACCAATACGGTGGCAGCCTACATATACATGTCCATTTTCATCTGTCATACCTGTGGCACCGTCAGGAAAAGTAAAATTACCAGTCACAGCTTTTCCATCTTCACCAAAATAGTAATAATAGCCATCATCGCATTTTACAGTAGAGCAAAAATATTGGCGGCCATCATCAGTAAAACAATATGTATCACCATTTTTATCTATATAGCGGCCTGTCTGCATTATGCCGTCATCAGAAAAAAGATAGCGTGAATCGTCGATCATTTGATATCCAGTCAAAAGATAGCCATTTTGACAGTAGCCCATCGTGCCGTCAGCATTTGTAATCCAGCCCTCAGCAGGCTTGTTGTCATCATCAGTTCGGTAAAGTGCTTCTTTGCCAAAAGTTTCAGATTCTGTTTCGTCAAAGCTCTTGGATTCATTAATGGTTGTGCTTGCTTCATAGTCGTCTGTTGAAGTAACGACAGTTTTATCAGAAGGTACGTTTGAAGTACATGCACTTAAAAAGAACGTACCAGACAGTCCGAGAGCAAGTGCCAGCTTTTTTAGCTGACCTCTTTTTGTAATATTATGCATTGGATGAAATCCCCCATCAATAGAAATTTAGACTTCCATTAGTATATCATGCAGTAAAAAAAAATGGAACATGAGAAAAATCACTTTCAACAAAAAATGTTATTTTCAATCGAAAAAAATCATAGTATAATGGAAAAAAGGAAACTTGTAGAAGTGCAAAATTAATTGTGCGAGTGCTCTTAGAAGTAAAGATACATGAGAGGAGGCAAGAGGATGATGAGAAAGAAAAGGAAGTATTTTTTGATATCAGCTGCATTGCTTACAATTATATTTGTTAGTATTGAACGTTATAATAATTATATTGGTCAGAAGTTTTATCAGGAAAGTACGCAGGGACTGCTCTCTACATATGAACAGCTTGATAAAACCTTTTTGATGTTTGCGCAGCGCAATTGGAATGCGCTTGAGGATTGGGGCAGTTATCTGAATTATCGCTTAGAAGAACAGGATAAAAAAGAACAAGATACACAAGAGGACTGGAGTGATTTTGTCAATAACCGCGAAAACTGGAAGTACAGCGATTTTTATGTTTTTAATGAAGATTGTGAGTATTGGACGATTGAGGGACGAAGAGGAACGGCAGATCATGTGAAGGCTGCATTTGAAGCACTTTATAAAGAAAATGCGCCTATTGTATCAAGCTATGTCGCAAGTGATGGAGAAACTAAAATCTTGTTTGCAGTTCCATCAGATCCCATTGAGTTAAATGACGTGACATATACAGCACTTGCTGTCACGTATGATAACAGCGTTGTGGAAAACTTGATCGGAGGAGGCGTATATAATAATAAAAGTGATTGTTACATAGTCGATTCTGATGGAACAGTGATTATGTCACTTGAACCAGAGACGCAGTTTGCAGAGGACTTTGACAATATTTTTGATTTTATTCAGGAAAAAACGCAGTTCTATAACAAACAGTATCTGGAGCACATGAAGAAAAATGTGCCAATAAAGGGCGAGGGAAGTGTTTCGTTTAAATATCAAAAATCAGAATATTATCTTGCCTATCAGCCTGTAGGAATCAAGGATTGGTCAATTGTAGGTATTGTGGAAAAGAGTGTTGTTGACTCTAGTATGAGAATGGTTCAGGGAACGACTATCGTTTTGTTGTGTATGATGGAAACATGTATAATGATTGGAGTTGTCATTTTAATGAAGCAGCGTGCAAAGGCGCAGCTCCAAAAAGAGGCGGACGAGCGCATCAAGGCGGAAAAGAAAAGGGAAATTTCTGATCAGCTGTTTTGGGGAATTTCGCAGATTGTTGACTGTTTTGCAATTTGCGATTTGAAAAATAATAGCTACGAATATGAAGACAAGCGAGGCAAATATCTTTATCCGAAAAAAGGAGCTTATGACCAATTTATTAAGGAAATTTCCGATCAATATACAATATTGACAGATGGAGAAAATGCAAAGTTTACGAATATGCTTTCTATTGAGCATGTGCGGCAGCTGATAAAGGAACAGAAGGATTCTTATTGTTTGGAGTATTGCGCCAGAGATAAAAGTAGATTTTATATTATGAACGTGATTCCGGTTGAGTGGGAAGAAGATACGCTTACAAAAATCATGCTTGTTTCACAGGATATGGGACAGCAGCATGAGCTTGAAAACCTTGCTAATACAGATGCACTTACAGGTCTTTTTAATAAACGTTATTTTGAAAAAATGATGGAAATAAGAGATGACAAGAAAACACCTTATGCTCTGTTTTATATGGATCTTGATCTTTTTAAGCCTGTAAATGATACATATGGTCATGAGATGGGTGATAAGGTTTTAAAGGAAGTGGCAAAAAGACTGCTTATGTGTATTAGAAGCAATGATTATGCCTTTCGCATTGGCGGAGACGAATTTATGCTTATCATAAAAGGAAATCTGGATGCACAGATTTGTGAAAAGCGAATTGAGCGTATAAAAAAGCTGATTGGAGAACCATATGAGTTTGATGGTTATACGATCAAGATAGGAATTAGCTGCGGAAGTGCTGTCTATCCAGATGATGCCGGCTGCGCATCAGATATCCAAAAGATTGCTGATAAACGCATGTATGCAGATAAGGAAATTAACCATGCAAAACGGTGAAAAGTTCTTGCAATAAGCCAATCAGAAGCGTATACTAGAAATGTTTAAAATAAGCAATTATTGATAATCAGGTTGCTAATCGGAAGGGATATTATATGAAAAAAAAGAAAGCAGTTAGTATGCTCTTGGTCACGGCAGGTTTGGTGAGTCTTGTATCAGGAAGCGCAAAGGCAAATGGTATAAAGACAGATCAAAAAAATTACAGCAGTCTGTCGTTATCAAGTGAGCATGAGCCAATCACGATGATGGTAATTTATCAGGATGTAGAGGAATTTCGTGATTTGGTTCATGAAAAATATCCTGAGATCAATCTGCAGTTTGAAGTTTATAACGGAACTAATGCAACGGAGTTTTTGACGGAATCACTTTATGCAGGCGAAGCTACAGATATCGTATTAAGAACAGCATATATGCCGGAATTAGAGGATTTAAGTGATACGCTTCTTGACTTATCAGGCTATGCGTTTACAGATGCGTATGCAGAGGCCAGAATCCGTGAGGTAATAGATAATGGTGCGATTTATTTGCTGCCAAGTTTTTATACCTGTTTTGGTATTACGTATAATAAAACAATTCTTGACGAAAATGGATGGACACTTCCTACTTCGTTAGAGGAATTAGAGGAGCTGGCACCGAAGGTAGAGGAAGCCGGCTACAAGCTATGTCTTAATCAGATACAGTACCCAGGAAGTGGTTTCCAGTATCTTTGCAATATCGCAGATACTGGATATCTTAGCACATTAGACGGCAGAAAATGGCAGGAAGATTTTCTGAGCGGAAAGACGACACTTGCAGACAGCAAGGAAATGATGGAATGTATGGAGCTTTTGCAGAGATGGCGTGATATCGGTATGCTAAGCGGAGATGGAGATCCAGATGATGATGTAAAGACACGCGAAGAGATGATGGAGGGAAATACACTTTTTATGATTGGCTCTTCAAATGGAATTATAGAGGCTGATACGGATGATGAGTTTCGCCTGATGCCGTATTTGTCCGAAAAAGGAGATCAGAATACTTATATTTTGCAGACAACTAGGTTTTACGGATTGAATAAAAAGCTTGGCGAAAAAGAGAACGCGCAAAAGCTAGAGGATGCAGTTCATGTGCTTGAGGTATTGTCTACTGTTGAAGGTACGAAGTTGTTGATGGGTGAATCGAGAATTAAATCAAGCCTGCTGCCATTAAAGGAATATCAAATTCCAGAGGATAATTATTATTATTCTATCAAAGACGATATTGACAATGGATATACAGCTCCTCTTCTTTATTCGGGATGGGAAAATGCGATTGTAGACATTGGAAATGAAATGATTTCATTTATTCAGGGCAAGAGTACATTAAAGCAGATAGAGCAGGTCTTTGACGCAGGTCAGGATGCAATTGTTAATGATACACCAGAGGTATTTACAAAGGTAACGGAAAAGATTGAGCAGGACGACTGCGCAAGACTAATAGGCACCTGTTTTGGAGAGGCAGTTGGCGCTGATCTGGCACTTATTTCTGAAAATAAATATATCAGGGAAGCTAATAATTCAAATCAAAATAATGATGGTATAAGTGGATTTTTAGTGCCCCATGATGTGACAGAGATGACTGTCTCTATCATTTGTCCAACAGGATGGAACGGCACGATACAGACAGTTACACTGACAGGAAAGCGTGTAAAGGAACTGGCAGAGCAAGGTTATGACAAATATAACATTGGTATAACATATCCATATGTGCTGGCAGCGCCTGAAGGTTTTTCACTTGATGAGAATGCTGTCTATAAGGTTGTGATCTGCGGTGCTTCTGATGAGGTTAAAAAAGAAGGAAATATTGAAGATTCAGGCATTGTGGGCATAGAGGCGGCAAAGGAATATTTCAGTCAGTTTGAGGAATATTCAGCTAAGGACATTGCATGGAAAGAGATTTCTTTTGATGAAGCTTCGTCTGGCAAATAGTGGTATGGTATAACAAATGTTGAGGGAGAATATTGGTATGCAAAAGTATCCAGGCAAAAAGAAAGTGTTAAGCTTAGGAGGATTACTTATGGTAATCCTTCTTTGCGTGTCTGGATTTCTCTGCTTTTTTACTAATTATATTGATAAAATTCTGTATGATGAGCGGCTTGGTCAGATGAGTGAGGTGACGAAGCAGCTTTTTTCAGGACTAAATGATGCGGTTGGAAATAACTGGGAGAGAGCTGGCATTCAGAAAAATACACTGAAGGCAGCTTCACTTGGGACTATTAATGATCTTTATGACTTTATGGAAAAACAGGAAGTCATTAGTGAAATGCAGGCAAACGATATGAGCCTGATCGCAGTAGACAGTACAGGAAAATATTATAAGTCAGATGGACCTCATGGGCTTATGAGAGAAATCAAATATCTTGAAAGTGCGCCAAGACAAGTAAATTATGTATCTAATACAATGACTTCTAGTGAAAGCAGCATGGTGTATTTGTACGAGCTTGATACTCCGGTAACTGTACAAGATGATAATCAAAAAGATATAACAATTATTTATTATGGAACAATGCAGAATATGAAGCGCTTGAATAAGTATTTCAACTGCAGTGCTTATAATAATGAAAACAGCGTTTATGTGTTAGATGAAGATGGCATGAAGCTTTTTAACAGCAGCACAGTGGAACTAGTTCACGGCTACAATATTTACAGTGTTTTAAAGCAGATGAAGTATTATCATAATCAGGATTTCAATAAAACATTAAAGCAGCTAGAGGAGACAGGCTCAGCGTATTCAAGTGCAGTCTTAGATGGTGTGGAATATTATTATGCAATTGCAAATCTGGATTATGCAGAATGGACTATCCTTTTTATGGTTCCGGCATCATGTGTCGCGGTGAATACTGTTCGCCTTACAAAAACAGTGATGGTTATTGTGCTTAGCTTTGCAATGATTATGGTGATAGTTCTTGTAGCTGTAGTATCAACTATGATTCATATTCAGCAAAAGAAGGTATTAGATCTGGAGCGGGAAAATAATCATAAATTAGCAGAGGCACTAGATATGGCGAGGGAAGCAAATCGTTCAAAGAGTACTTTCCTTGCTAATATGTCACATGATATCAGAACACCGATGAATGCCATTATAGGAATCACGGCGCTGATTGAGCATGATGTGGATAATGCAGCTAAAGTAAAAGAATATGCAAAGAAGATAGAGGTATCATCGCAGCATCTTCTTGGACTAATTAACGATGTTTTAGATATGAGTAAAATTGAATCAGGCAAGACAACGCTTAACTTTGTTGATTTTTCAATTTCAGAAATGCTAAGAAGAATTGAGATCTTGTTTAGGCCGCAGACAGATGCAAAAAATCAGACGCTGCTGATCACAAAGGAACATATTCATCATGAGTGGCTAAACGGTGACAGTGTGCGTTTGATGCAGGTATTCAATAATCTTATGTCAAATGCAATCAAGTATACTCAGGAAGGCGGAAAGATTCAGTTCTTTGCAGAAGAATGTCAGACAAATTCATCTGTCTATGCAAAATTTCGTTTCATTGTTAAAGATAACGGTATTGGCATGAGCGAAGAATTTCAGGATAAGATCTTCGACTCATTTACGCGTGAGGAAAACTCAGTTATAAATAAAATCCAGGGAACTGGCCTTGGCATGGCAATCAGTAAAAATCTGATTCAGGCAATGGGCGGAACAATCGAGGTGAAAAGTGAAAAAGGCAAGGGAAGCTGTTTTGAGGTAATAGTTGATTTCAAGATTGCTGAAAATAAAGAGGTTTACCAGCCAGAGCAGATTGAAGATGAAAAGCAGGATGAGACGATTCTTAATGGAATGTGCTTTTTATGTGCAGAAGACAATGAATTAAATGCAGAAATTTTAAAGGAACTGTTAGACATTGAAGGCGCGAAGTGCCAGATTTGTGAGAACGGTGAAAAAGTAGTAGAAGCATTTGAAAAGTCACAGCCAGGTGAGTATGATATGATCCTAATGGATATTCAGATGCCAGTGATGAATGGCTATGAGGCAACAAAGGCCATTAGAAACAGTAAACATCCAATGGCAAAGACAATACCGATCATTGCCATGACAGCAAATGCCTTTTCAGAAGATATTCAGAAGTCGTTTTCAGCAGGCATGAATGCTCATGTGTCAAAACCAGTCGAGATGAAGGTGCTTGGAAAGGCAATTCAAAACATCAAGGCAGGTCGGGGGGGGTTGACTTCTCTTTGAAAACTGTTATAATAAACGATGACTGAGAAAATGTGTAAGTAGTCTGTATCATTCGGTTTTCCAGAGAGGCCGCATAACCTGCTGAGAGTGCTGCCATCCGCCTACAGATGAATTTCAGCATTGGAGTCTTCCACGAAAATTTTGTTTATGACAAAAGCTAAGTGGATGCAGCTGCTGCATTATGGCAGATCAAGTGCGGATTGTAATAATTTTTATAATCCGAACATGGGTGGTACCGCGGATTTATTCGTCCCATAAAGGTTTTGAAAAAAGCCTCTATGGGACTTTTTTATTTGGTAATTATTCAGAGCCATGCAAAATTGCTTGCTGTGAATGCTTGCATTCAAACAGCATAGCAATTTTATATGGCGAAGTAACCACATGAGCAAAATAAGCACATCGAAGATGTGTCTGCCTCGCAGAGGCATTTTGCGAAGGGGGTTCTGAATAATTACTATATTTGTTCGTCCCATAGAAAAAGCAACATTTAAGAAAGCAGAGGAAAGGTTATATGCAGGAAACACACAAGCTGTCCGACAATCTTGCTGCTCTGAAGGAGAAGATTGAGACCGGACTGGAAGGATTGTCCAATTCTAAGGAACTGTATGAGTTCAGAAGCTCTTATCTTGAAGGAAAAAAGAGTAAGATCAGTGAGCTGATGAAGGAAATGAGAAATCTTGCACCAGAGGAGCGCGCAGGATACGGAAAGTCAGTAAACGAGTTAAAGGAGTGGGCGATTGATCGTTTCTCCAAGATGGAAGAGAAGATGAAGCAGTTAGAGTTGCAGCGCCGCTATGAGTCTGAAAAAATCGACCTGACACTTCCGGCAGATGAGACTGGCGTTGGAAATCTTCATCCGATTACACTTGTTCGCAACCAGTTAATCGATATCTTTGCAGGTATGGGCTTTGAGGTCTATGAGGGAGCAGAGATTGAAAATGATTACTATAACTTTACGGCACTGAACACTCCGAAGGATCATCCGGCAAGAGATATGCAGGATACTTTCTATCTGTCACCAGAGTTCTTGCTTCGTACACAGACCTCTGCAGGTCAGATTCATGTTATGGAGAACAAGAAGCCGCCGATCAAGATTTTATCTCCAGGAAGAGTATTCCGTTCTGATGATGATGCGACTCATTCTCCAATGTTCCATCAGATGGAAGGTCTTGTTGTTGACAAGGGAATTACTCTGTCTGATTTAAAGGGTATGCTTGATCTGTTTGTAAAGAAAATTTACGGAGAGGGAACAGTGACCCGTCTTCGTCCGTCCTACTTCCCATTTACAGAGCCGTCTGTAGAGGTTGACTGCAGCTGCTTTGAGTGCGGCGGCAAGGGCTGTAATTTGTGTAAGGGAACTGGCTGGATCGAAATTCTTGGTGCTGGCGTAGTAAATAAGAAAGTCCTTGAAAACTGTGGCATCGATTCCGAAGAATACAGCGGTTTTGCATTTGGTATCGGTCTTGAGCGTACTGCAATGCTTAAGTATGGTATCAACAACATCAAGATGCTGTTTGGATCGGATCTGCGTGTCCTGAAACAGATTAACGAGAAATAAGAAAGGACGGAAACGAATATGTTAGTACCATTAAGTTGGCTTAAAGAATATGTAGATATTGATGTAACACCGCAGGAGCTTGAAAAAAAGCTGTTCGATGGCGGATTTGAGGTAGAGGAGCTGTATCAGGTTGGTCATGACATCGATAAGATTGTAGTTGGTCTTGTTGAGACTTGCGAGCCGATTCCGGAGACACATCTTCATGTGTGTCAGGTTAATGCAGGTGAGTATGGCACCATGCAGATTTGCTGCGGCGCTGACAATGTACAGGCAGGCGGCAAGTATCCGGTAGCACTTGTTGGTGCAACTGTTTATGCAACAGCAAAGGATCATAAGACAATTGAAGGCGTGATGACAATTAAAAAGGGTAAGCTTCGCGGCTATGAGTCATACGGTATGCTTTGTTCTGGAACAGAGCTTGGCTTAACAGAGGATCTGTATCCGGGTGCAGGTTACAATGGTTTGTTAGAGATGCCGGCTGATGCACAGCCAGGTGCAGATGTAAAGGCTATCACAGGTCTTGATGACTGGATGTTTGACATCTCATTAACTGCAAACAGACCGGACTGCCAGAGCATCTTAGGAATTGCAAGAGAGGTTTCTGCAATGCTTGAGAAGCCATTAAAGATGCCATCAACCGATTATACAGAGACCGAGGTAAAGAAGGATGGCTTTAAGGTAAGTGTTGAGGCACCAGATCTTTGCCCGCGCTACAGTGCACACTATGTATATGATGTAAAGATGGGTGAGTCTCCAGCATGGATGAAGCGCCGTCTTGCACTTGTTGGTATTGGATCAATCAGCAACATCGTAGATATCACAAATTATGTGTTAAAAGAGATCGGACAGCCAATGCATGCATTTGACTGCTCTTACCTTGAAGGCAACGAGATTTGCGTAAGAAGAGCACATGAGGGTGAGAAGATTGTTACACTTGATGAGCAGGAGTACACAATGTCACCAGCTAATCTTGTTATCTGTGACGGCGTAAAGCCAGTTGCATTAGCAGGTGTTATGGGCGGATTAAATTCAGAGATCCGTGACACAACAGAAAGCGTTATGTTTGAGGCTGCTAAGTTTGCAAGAGATAATGTAAGAAAGACTGCAAGAGCACTTGGAAAATCCTCTGACTCCAGCGCAAGATACGAGAAGGGCGTGGATGAGTATTCAACTGTTCTTGGTATGAAGCGTGCACTTCATTTAATCGAGGAGCTTGGCTGCGGAAAGGTTTCTTCTACTCATGTAGATGTTAATGTTGGAAACAGCATCGAGCCGCAGCCGATGCAGGTAAGCATCCATAAGGTAAACAGCGTTCTTGGAATCGAGGTTCCGGCAGAGGAGATTGTACGTCTGATGAAGAATTTAAACTTCAATCCGACTGTTGACGGTGACGTACTGACTCTTCAGGTACCAGCTTACCGTGAGGACATGCTGCCAGAGGGTGAGAATGATGTAGAGCGTTACCCAGATGTGGCAGAGGAAGTAATCCGTATGTATGGTTATGACCATATTAAGTCAACCTTTATGCCATCTGCACAGGTAACAGCAGGCGGATATAATAAAGAGCAGAAGGGCGAGCTTGCATTAAAGCGCACTCTTTGTACTATGGGTGCATATGAGTGTATGCATTACTCTTTCTTCTCTCCGTCTGATTTGGATCTTTTGAAGTTCCCGGCTGATGCAAAGGAGCGTTTCGCAATTCAGATCATGAATCCAATCAATATTGATCTGTCCTTAATGCGTACAACACTTGCTGCATCAATGCTCAATGCTATTTCAAGAAATGAAAAGCAGGGTATTCTTGACGGAAGACTTTTTGAGGTTGCAAATATCTTTATTCCGAAGAATCTGCCGCTTACCGAGTATCCGGATGAGAGAAAAACACTTTGTGTTGGTACCTTCGGTGCAAAGGAATCTTTCTACACAATGAAGGGCATTGCAAACGGAATCGCAGACAGCTTAGATGTTGCATTTACTTATGAGCCAATTCAGAAATCCTTCCTGCATCCGTATCAGGCAGTAAAGGTATTATGTGAGGGTGAAGAAATTGGTTACTTCGGTAAGGTTGCATACGATATTCAGGACAAGTTAAGCATGCGTGCAAGTGCATATGTTATGGAGCTTGATCTGGAGATTCTGTCCAAGTGGTATGATAAGAAGAGAACCTTCATTCCGCTGCCAAAGTTTGCAGAAGAGAAGCGTGATCTTGCATTCGTAATGGATAAGGCAATCACATGTGGAGAGATCGAGGACTGCATCCGCAAGGAAAATAAGTATGTAAAGGAAATCAAGCTGTTCGATATCTACGAGGGCGGCCAGATTCCGGAAGGAAAGAAGAGTATGGCATTCTCCATCACCTTCGTTCCAAAGGATGAGGCATTTGACGATGCACGTGTTCAGAAGTTCGTTGACAAGATCTGTGCAAAGTTAAACGAGGAGTATGGCGTAGAGCTGAGAGCGTAAGTCGCTCGCTGTATTTCGGTGAATCGCATTCATGTATAAAATTTATACTGAAATTGCAAATATATAAAAACAAAAGAATTCGATAGGATTAAATAAAATCTCCCGCGTAGTTCGTATGAATTGCGTGGGAGATTTTTCGTTAAGGTGCAGGTGGGATACGTTTTTCCTTTGGTTTATTATTGATTTTCTTTCGGATTTTTTGTAAGATAATAAAAAAATTCTTGTCTATATAAGTGAAGACGTCTTTAAAGGAAAATAAGTAGAAATGCATATTAGCATTCTATAGTCTGGTGATGGTGAATCAATAAAGGAAAACATAGCGAGAGGAGGGATTTTTATGCGTGATCAGGAAATCACAGAGCTATTCTGGGAGCGAAAAGAGCAAGCAGTAATAGAGTCCAACATTCGATACGGTGCGTATTGCCGGCGAATTTCCCATAATATACTGGCAAACAAGGAAGATGTTGAAGAGTGTATGAATGATACCTGGTATCAGGCGTGGAATGCAATTCCTCCGCAGCGCCCATTGTGTTTAAAAGCATTTTTCGGGAAAATTATTCGCAATCTTTCTCTCAACCGTTGGAAGTGGGATCGGGCAGGAAAACGGATTCGACCAGAAGCAATGCTTGTGCTAGATGAATTAGGCGAATGCGTGTCGGGGCGTGAACAGCCAGAGGACGCGGTACTCGCAGAGGAACTCAAAAAAGAAATTAACCGATTTTTGCATGGACTTTCCGCTCGTGAACAAGGCATGTTTATTCAACGATATTTTTATCTGGAGTCAATTAAAAGCATTGCGCGATATCATGGCATTACCGAAAATGCAGTTTCGGTAAATTTAAACCGTGTGCGCAAACAGTTAAAGCAGTATCTCTCAGAAAGGGGGTACCACTTATGAAGAAAGAAGATTTTTTAAAACTTATGGATGGCATCGATGATCGCTTAGTCGAAAAATATGCAATTTCAGACGAGGCAGAGGCAAGACAAAAACAAATTAGGAGACAGAGACGACAGCGATGGCTCAACCGAGTAACAGGGTGTGCAGCTGCAGCGATAATTCTTGGCGTGATTGGTGTTGCAATGCTGTGCGCTTCCTTTGGCGTTGTAAGAATGGACAGACAAAGCCAAAAAACTCCAGTATCTCTTGGTGATGGCAATGATTCTCAAAATAATGAGAAGAATGAAGATGAGGAAAAAGAACTTTTGTTACAGGCATACCTTTCTCATATTGGAGTGGAGGAGAAGGACATTCAGGAAATCCAAAAGATGGATCAGCAGCCAGAAATGCATCTTCTTGCAAGAGGGGATAGCGAGCAACAGTCCGTGTTTATTGATACTGCGATATATTTTGTGTATACCACAAATCTGGATAAAGTGCTGGCTGTACTTGCATTTGATCTGCCCGGTAAGGCAGCTCAATATGGATGCAGTGAAATTGAGATTGTGGATAATTGGAAGCAATATGCGATCTCACAGGCAAATGCAGTACTTTATTCAGAGGAGACGCAGGAGTTTCAGTTACTCAGATGTGATATGGATAATGAGTACCAGCTTACAATTTCAGGTATAAGTAGTGCGAAGGGGAATACTCAAAGCACATCTCGAATGGTAGTCAGCTTTACGTTTGACAGGACAAGGCGTAGCCTAAATTTAGAGGGGTATCGGGTTCTATTCCACTTGAAAAGTACATTTTGGTGGGTGCTGGCAGCGTGGACCTTGGCCGCAGCTATAGTGATTGCTGCAGCATTGTGGTTCTTAAATCGCTCAGTAAAATTGAAACGATTAAAAGAAGGCACAAAAGCAGGTCGTTTCCTGTTTGGCAAAGAAATAGAATATGGAGCAGTCGTAGAAAAGATAGCGAATATTGATCTTTTCAACCCATCCCAATATCTAACGAGAAACGGAGTTGTTAGTCCAGGCTCATCCGGGCGCTACCATGTAGAGTTTCGCTTGCAGGATGATACACATATTGAACTGAGTGTATCGGCTAAGCAGGCAGGAAAATTTGAACCGGGTATGCGCGGAACGCTTGTCCACAGAAGAAATATTTTGATTTCCTTTGTGCCAGAGGCTGTGGAAAAATCGAAGAAATATCATGAAAATAAAAGGTGATTGAAATCTCGTTAACGAGACTGGTCCGACGAAGAAACCATTGCACCGAAGGGCTTTCGTAACATGACGCGTGAACTGTAACCTTGCTATTGCTCATTCGGTCACATTGGACGATGAATTCAATGACAAGTGGCAGAATGCATGGTATAATGATTTTATCAAATAAAAGAGTATTTTATGAAATAACAAATAGCGAGGGAAGGAGCGTCAGCATGGAAATGAAATTGAGTCTTCCGATTGGAATCGAAGATTTTAAAGAAGTCCGAAAGGATGGTTATTATTATGTTGATAAAACGGCGCTGATTGAACAGGTTCTTGAAAAAAGGAGCAAGGTAACTTTGTTTACCCGTCCGCGCCGTTTTGGAAAATCGTTGAATATGAGCATGCTCAAGAATTTTTTTGAAATAGGAACAGATGCTGCTTTATTTGAGGGACTGCATATTTCGAAAAATACTCAGATGTGCGAAAAATACATGGGAAAGTATCCCGTGATTGCAGTCAGTTTGAAGGGCGTAGATGCGGCAACGTATGAAGAAGCATTTGATCAGCTTGTAGATATCATGAATAATAATGCAGCTGAATTTTCGTTTTTGCAAAATAGCGATAGTTTGACCGATTATGAAAAAGAAAGATTTATTAAATTGCTTGATGATCAGATGAATCAGAAGATTATGGGATCAAGTATGCTATGGTTGACGAAGCTTCTCGAAAAACATTATAATAAAAAAGTTGTGGTGCTTATTGATGAATACGATGTTCCACTAGCAAAAGCACATGAAAATGGATATTATGATAAGATGGTACGTTTGATTCGCAACATGTTTGGAAATGTGTTAAAGACAAACAATAGTCTTGCATTTGCAGTGTTAACTGGCTGCCTGCGGATTGCAAAAGAGAGTATTTTTACAGGCTTGAATAATTTTAAGGTATATTCCATTACTGATGAGGAATTTGATGAAACCTTTGGTTTTACCGGTGAGGAAGTACAAGAGATGCTCTCGTATTATGGATTAAGCAGCTGCTTTGACAAAGTGAAAGAGTGGTATGATGGTTATCGTTTTGGCAATACTGATGTGTATTGCCCATGGGATGTTGTAAATTATTGCAGCGATCATCAGAATAGGCCGAACGCTGAAATGAAAAATTATTGGATGAATACCAGTGGAAATGAAGTTATCAGCCATTTTATTGACAGTATAAATGATCCACATATGCTTACAAAAAGTGAGTTAGAATTGTTGGTGAGTGGTGAAACTGTTGTAAAACGTGTAGATGAAATGATCACCTATAAAGAATTGTATTCCAACATTGATAATTTGTGGAGTACGCTTTTTATGACAGGGTATCTGACGCAGCGTGGAAAAGAAATGGATGGACGTTACCATCTTGCAATTCCGAATCGTGAGATTTGTAATATCATTGTTGAACGCGTACTGGCATTATTTCGCAAGGATGTTTCAAAAAACGCTAAATTGCTTAATGGATTTTGTAATGCGATGCTAGAATCGGATTCAGCTACTGTTGAGCAGTTGTTGACAGAATATATGGATACGACCATTAGCATTCGAGATTCCTTTGTGAAATCCCTTCGCGAAAATTTCTATCATGGTTTGTTAATTGGAATTTTTGGCTATCGGGATGGTTGGAAGGCAACCTCAAATAAGGAATCTGGAGATGGTTTTAGCGATATTCTGATTGAAGTAAATGAAAATGATTCTCGAATGGGAATCGTGTTGGAACTCAAGTACAGTAAATCTGAAAAAGCACTTGATAAGGATTGTCAGGCTGCTTTGCAGCAGATCACAGATAAGAATTATGAGCAAGCGCTGCGTAAAAATGGATACCAGAACATATTAAAATATGGCATTGCATTTTACCATAAGAAGTGCCGTGTTATGGTGATTTAAAAGAAACAGGAAGGTAGTTCTAAACGATGATCAGCAAATTCTATCAATATTGCCAATTAAATGTAATGCACGAAAAAATCCAAGAAGTATCAATAAAGACTGCTTTTTCTTTTCTAGCCGAAGGAAAACATATTGTTTCATTTGTTGGAGCAGGAGGGAAAAGTTCTCTTATTGACGCAATTGCAAAGTGGAGCAGCAGTCAGGGGAAAAAAGTGCTTGTGACGACTACAACTCATATTTTCAGACCGCAGGATGAATTTTTAGCAATGAACGAAAAGCAGCTTCAGGAAATCTGGGCAGCAGGACATTGGGCGGTGATTGGAGCAACTGAGGAAAAAGATCCGCAAAAGTTAAAGATGCCAGAGCTTGACTGGATGAGACAGGCAATGGAGCTTGCTGATCTCGTACTGATCGAAGCAGATGGTTCAAAACGTCTGCCTTGTAAAGTGCCAGCTGATCATGAGCCTATACTTTTGCCAGAGTCAGATATAGTGGTGGCTGTTTTGGGGCTTTCAGCGTTAGGACGTTCACTTAAAGAGTGTTGTTTTCGACTGGAAAAAGCAAAAAAGCTATTGTCAGCGGATGAAAATCATTTATTGACAGAAAAAGATATGGCAGCGATTTTGTTATCTGATCAGGGACTGCGAAAAGATGTAGGAGACAGAAGATACATTGCCGTTTTAAATCAGTGTGATGACAGTACTGTGCGAGAAAGCGCAGAACAGGTTGGGGAAATGTTAATCAATTCAACCAGACAGAATAGTGAAAATATAGAAAAAATAGTATTTGCAAAACTGCAGTGAATATGGCAAACTGTCAATAGACTATAAATCATTTTTTTAGGAGATATAAACGATGAGTGGATTTACACATTTTGATCAAAAAGGAAATGCTGTAATGGTGGATGTGCATGAAAAAGCAGATACATATCGGGTAGCTGTTGCTACGGGAACAATCACCGTGAATGAGGAAGTTTTTCAGGCGATTACTAATCATACAGCAAAAAAAGGTGATGTGCTTGGAATAGCCAGAATTGCAGGCATTATGGGTGCGAAAAAAAATTCAGAGCTGATTCCGTTGTGCCACATTATTGCATTGACAGACTGTGAGATTTCTTTTGAGCTAGATGAGACGCATCGTCAAATTAAGGCAACATGCAAGACCTCCTGTATCGGAAAAACAGGTGTGGAGATGGAAGCTATGACGGGCGTTAGTGTTGCGCTGCTGACAATTTATGATATGTGCAAGGCGATGGATCGCGGCATGGAAATATCAGGGATTCATCTAGTGGAAAAATCTGGCGGCAAAAGCGGTCATTATAAAGCTGAAAAATAAGCAGCGATAAAAAAGCAAATTAGAAAGGCACTGCAATGGAACAAAAAAAACATAATCAAAAATATAGAGTAGGAATTGTAACTCTTAGTGATAAAGGTTTTAAAGGTGAGCGAGAGGATTTAAGCGGACCAAAGATAAAGTCACTTCTTCCTACAGAAAAATATGAAGTAGTATCATATTGCATTTTACCAGATGATCAAAATGCAATCGAAAAAGAGCTTTGTCGATTAGCAGACGAAGAACAATGTGCCCTTGTACTGACGACAGGCGGTACTGGTTTTTCTAAAAGAGATGTAACACCAGAGGCAACGCTTGCTGTGGCTGATCGCAATGCACCGGGAATTGCAGAGGCAATACGCGCCTATAGCTTGACTATCACACCGCGCGCCATGCTAAGCCGTGGAGCTAGTGTTATTCGTAAGCAGACGCTTATTGTGAATCTTCCGGGAAGCCCAAAGGCAGTTGAGGAGAGTCTTACTTATATATTGGATTCACTGTCTCATGGACTTGATATCCTTTTAGGAACAGCATTTGAATGTGCCAGAAAATAAAGAAAGTGTGCCAATATGAGTGAAAAAGAAATTATATTTTGCAAAAGCGGCGGTTGTACGGCAAAGCTTGGAGCTGGTGTGCTGGAGCATATTTTGGAACGTCTTCCCAAAGGACAAAAAGATGAAAATCTGCTTGTAGGCTATGACAGCAGTGATGATGCGGCAGTTTATAAGCTTAATGATCATCAGGCATTTGTGCAGACGCTAGATTTTTTTCCGCCGATGGTGGAAGATCCTTACTTGTTTGGACAGATAGCAGCAACAAATGCCTTGAGCGATATATATGCGATGGGCGGTGATGTAAAAACTGCACTTAATATTGTCTGCTTTCCTGAATCAATGGATTTAAATATACTTGGAAAGATTCTTCAGGGCGGTGCAGAGAAGGTGCAGGAAGCAGGCGGAAGTCTTGCCGGCGGCCATTCAATTGCTGACAGTGATGTCAAATATGGATTGTCAGTTACAGGCGTAGTTGATCCGGAAAAAATCTGGAAAAATAATGGTGCAAAATCTGGAGACAAACTGATTTTAACAAAAAGACTGGGTGTGGGAATTATATGTGCAGCAAACCGCGTAAAACAAGCACCTGAGGGAGCCATGGAGCAGGTGATTGCTTCCATGACAACACTTAACCGAACAGCATCTGAGATTGGAAGAAGTTTTTGCATACATGCCTGTACAGATGTGACAGGCTTTGGATTTTTAGGTCATCTTCATGAGATGATGGACGGACGGCTTTCGAGTGTAATCTATGCCGATCAGGTTCCAGTATTTGATGGTGCAAGAGAATGTGCTGAAGAATTTTTATTGACTGCAGCAGGTCAAAAAAATAGAAACCATCTTGAGGGATATGTGCAGTTTGAGGATGTATCATTTGGAATGGAAGAAGTGCTGTATGATCCACAGACATCAGGCGGTTTATTGTTTGCTGTATCAAAAGAGCAGGCAGATGACTTGTGTGAGAAACTGCAAAAAGCAGGACTTCCTGCTGCCATCGTAGGAGAAGTGACAGAACAAAAAAAATCAGAAATTTTTGTAATTAATCATAAGAAAAAATAGTGAAAAACAGGAGAAAAACATCATGAAAAAAGAAGTAAATGCAATTGGAGATATTTGCCCAATTCCGTTAGTGAAGGCAAAAGAGGCAATCAAAGAATTAAATGGAGCAGGTGTGGTAGAGGTATTAGTCGATAATGAAATTGCTGTCCAGAATTTAACGAAAATGGCGCAGCAAAAAGGCTATGGCTGTGCGTCTGAAAAGGTAAAAGATCAGGAATATCGTGTAACGCTGACCGTTGGAGAGACAGATGAACAAACAACAGAAAAAATGGATAGTGAAACTGCAAAGAATATAGAAGAATGTATTCCATGTGCACCGGCAAAGAAGACTAGTCTCGTTGTTATTTCTTCTAAAACTATGGGAGATGGAAATGAGCAGTTGGGCGCAACGTTATTAAAGGGCTTTATTTATGCGCTGACACAGCAGGATGAGCTGCCAGATCAGATGCTTTTTTATAACGGCGGTGCATTTTTAACGTGTGAGGGCTCAGAATCATTAGAAGATCTGAAAAGCTTAGAAGCACAGGGCGTAGAGATTCGTACATGTGGTACATGCCTGAATTTTTATGGACTGACAGAAAAGCTTCAGGTTGGAGAAGTTACAAATATGTATGATATAGCAGAGCGAATGAGTAAAGCAGACAGGATTATAAAACCATGATTTATCTGGATAATGCAGCAACTTCTCTGCAAAAGCCAAAAGAAGTAGAAGAAGAAATGATTAGAGCCCTACATACGATGGGCAATCCTGGGCGTGGTGCGCATGATGCCACGCTGCAGGCAGGAAGATGCGTTTATCAGGTTAGAGAGCAGTTAGCACAGCTTTTTAACGCAGAGAGTGCTGACTGCATTGCATTTACATCAAATGCCACCGAAGCTTTAAATACAGCGATTTTAGGGTTGTTTCAAAAAGGCGATCATGTGATTACAACAGTGTGTGAACATAATTCGGTGCTGCGTCCGCTTTATCGATTGCAAAAGCAGGGAGTTGAAGTAAGCTTTTTATCTGCAGATGAACGGGGAATATTAGACTACGACAAGCTTCCTGCACTGATAAAAGAAAATACAAAAGCAGTCATTGTGACACATGCATCTAATCTTACAGGAAATATCACAGATCTGGAATGCATAAAAAAAGAAATATCACAGAAAGATATCCTTCTTATTACAGATGCTTCTCAGACAGCAGGAATTTTGCCGATTGATGTGCAGAAAATGGGGATCGATGTCCTTTGCTTTACAGGGCATAAGGGGCTGATGGGACCACAGGGAACAGGTGGACTTTATGTGCGTCAAGGAGTAAAAATCAATCCTTTAAAGGTTGGAGGAAGCGGTATTCACAGCTTTGACCATGAGCATCCAAAGGCAATGCCAGAGCATCTTGAAGCCGGCACTTTGAATGTACATGGAATCGCTGGCCTTGGCGGTGCACTGAATTATTTAAGTGAGATTGGCACAGAAGCGATTATAAAAAAAGAAAGATCGCTTATAAAACGATTAGAAGATCAGATTCGTGATCTGCCGAACATCCACCTGTATGGAAATCCGGACAGCAGCCAGAGAGTGGGGATTCTTTCCTTTAACATGGGAGATGAAGATTCTGCTTATGTTGCAGACTGGCTTTTTGAAGAGGAAGAAATTGCTGTCCGTTCAGGTGCTCATTGTGCGCCGCTTATGCACGAGACATTAGGCACAAAAATGCAGGGCGCTGTTAGAATATCTGTGTCTCATAAAAATACAGAGGAAGAAATTGACAGAACAGCAAATGCGATAAAAAAGCTGTCACAGCTGCTGGAATAATGGGAGAGTCAATCTGATATGAGAATAAAAAAGAAAACCTGGATTTTAACATTTGAAAGTACTACGCAGGCAATGGCAGCTGATAAATTTGGCATAGAGCAAAAATTGCCGGGGCGACTGATTCCGATTCCGCGGGAAATCACCGCAGGATGTGGTCTTTGCTGGAAAGCTGACCCAAAAGAAAGGGAAAAAGTGTTAGAAGCATTACAGGCAGCTGGGCATCACTGGGAGGCGGAGTATATTTTAGAATTATAAAAAGCAAAGTGTGACGAGAAAGGCAAAAAATGGAAGAAAGTTTAAAATTTCATATAAAAGTTAGAGTCTTTCATAAAGAGCGGGCTTTCGGCCCGGGAGTGGCCGAGCTGATGCACCTCGTAGAAGAGACAGGATCATTGTCAGAGGCATGTCGGCGTATGGAAATGGCCTATTCAAAGGGCTGGAAAATCACAAAACGTGCAGAGGAGGATTTAGGATTTCCCTTAATGGAGGGCAGCCGCGGCGGCAGTCATGGCGGAAAAACAACACTTACAGAAGAAGGAAAAGAGTTTCTGGAAAAATATGAAAAATTTCTGGAAGAAGTAGAGGAAAGCACAAAAAAATCGTTTGAAAAATATTTCTTAGACTGAGTGGTCTGATGGCAGCATTACTGTTTGCAAGGATTAGAAATATTGACAAAGTGTGCTTGATGCTGTAAAGTTATAAATGGATACTCGTTATTCTTGCGTGAGAATAACGAAAAATATAAAAAGCAAAAACGAAAGGAAACTTCCGATGAAAAAAAGTGATCTGATTATAGTGCGCGGTGCTGGTGATCTGGCAACGGGAACGATTCATAGATTAAAAAAGAGCGGATTTTGTTTACTGGTGCTGGAAACTGATCATCCGGCTGCAATTCGAAGACAGGTGGCTTTAAGTGAGGCAGTTTATAGCAAAAGTGCCTGTGTGGAAGGTGTGGAGGCAGTCCGTGTAGAAGATGAAAAGCAGATGCTTGATGCATGGAAAAACGAAAAAGTACCAGTATTGGTTGATCCAAAGGGCGAAAGCATTGCTTCTATGCAGCCTAAAGTAGTAGTTGATGCGATTCTTGCAAAGCGTAATCTCGGAACTAACAAAAACATGGCACCACTTACTATTGCACTTGGTCCTGGCTTTATTGCAGGTGTCGATGTGGATGTTGTAATTGAGACAAAGCGCGGTCACAATTTGGGCCGGGTGATTCGTGAAGGAAGTGCATATCCAAATACTGGAATACCAGGCGTAATCGGCGGTTACGGAGCAGAGCGCGTCATTCATGCACCGGCAGATGGCATATTAAAAAATAAGAGTAAAATTGGCGATATCGTAGAAAAAGGTCAGGTGATAGCTGTAATTGAAGCATCGGACAAAGAAAACGAAAAAGCTGCAGATATAAAAAAAATAGAGGTGACAGCAACTATTGACGGTCTTCTTCGCGGACTTATCAGAGACAATTATCCAGTCACAAAAGGATTTAAGATTGCTGATATTGATCCAAGAAAAGAAGAACTGGCAAATTGCTTTACGATTTCAGATAAGGCAAGATGCATTGCAGGAAGCGTTTTAGAAGTTATCTGCGAAACATTAGAGTAAATAAAGAAAGTAAGGAAAATATTATGAAACTAATGAAAACAGAAGAAGCTGTGGGACAGGTATTGTGCCATGATATCACACAGATTATTCCAGGTGTGACAAAAGATGCGGTATTTCGAAAGGGTCACATAATCACAAAGGAGGATATTCCGGTTCTTTTAAGTGTTGGAAAGGAACACATATATATTTGGGAAAAGGATGAGCATATGCTGCACGAAAATGAGGCAGCGCAAATTCTTTATGAGATGTGCAGAAACGATCATATGCATCCATCTGCTGTAAAGGAAGGAAAAATAGAGCTGATAGCTGATTGTGACGGTCTTTTTAAGGTTGATCGCGAGAAACTAAGGAAAGTCAATAGTCTGGGAGAAATGATGATTGCGACACGTCATGGCAACACCTTTGTAAAAAAAGGTGATAAGTTAGCTGGGACGAGAATCATTCCGCTTGTGATTGAAAAAGAAAAAATGGAGCGCGCAAAAGAGATTTGTAATGACGGATCTATTTTGGAAATAAAGCCGCTGCAGCCAAAAAAAGCTGCGATTTTAACGACGGGAAGTGAAGTTTATCATGGACGCATTCAGGATAAATTTACGCCAGTTCTAGTAGAAAAATTAAAGGAATATGGCAGTGAAGTGATCTTCCACGAGATTTATGATGATGACCATGAGGCAATTACTAAGGGCTGTCTTAGTGCTATAGAACAGGGAACCGAGCTTGTTTTATGCACAGGCGGCATGAGCGTAGATCCAGACGACAAAACACCGCTTGCCATCAAAAATACAGGGGCAAGAATTGTTTCATACGGTGCGCCAGTACTTCCAGGTGCGATGTTTTTAGTATCTTATTATGAATATAAGGATAAAACGATTCCGATTGTGGGACTGCCAGGCTGTGTTATGTATGCAAAAAGAACAATTTTTGATCTGGCACTGCCGCGCCTGTTAGCGGATGATTTCATAACGGCAGAGGAACTAGCATTACTTGGAGAGGGCGGACTGTGTTTAAACTGTCCAGTCTGTACTTATCCTAACTGCGGTTTTGGAAAAGGCTGGTAAGCAGAATGCTGGATCAATATGGAAGAAATATTACTTACTTGCGTATTTCGATCACAGATCGATGTAACCTGCGCTGTAAGTATTGCATGCCAGATGGAGTTGCAGATGTAGGTATGAAAAATATTCTTACATTTGAGGAAATCTGGGAGATTGTAAGGGCTGGCGTCAGCATTGGAATTACACATGTCAGAATTACAGGCGGTGAGCCGTTAGTGCGAAAAGGCTGTGCAGATCTCATTCGAGGGATTAGGGCAATTCCGGGTGTAGAAACGATCACAATGACCACGAATGGAGTTTTACTTAGAACTTATGCTGCTTTATTAAAGGAAGCGGGACTGGATGGATTAAATGTGAGTCTGGATACCCTTGATTTTGAAGAATTTGCATCACTTGCAGGAAGGCAAAATTTAAAAGAAGTACTTGATGGGATACAGGCGGCAAAAGAAATTGGGCTGCCTGTGAAAATCAACGCAGTCAATCGAAAAGAGCTAAATCCTATATCTCTTGTTTTATATGCACAGCAGGAAAAAATACCGCTTCGTTTTATTGAGATGATGCCGGTTGGCTATGGAAAACAGTATGTCGGAAGAAGCAATGATGAACTTAGAGCATGTCTTGAAGATGAGTTTGGAAAATCAGAAATGATCACAGACCAAGCAAATCAAAAAAAACAGATATCAGAACAGATGTCTGAACAGATATCACATATGGTTCAGACATTACATACAAAAGAAGCCCCAATAGGAAGCGGCCCGGCAGTGTATTATAAGTTTTCTGGATTAACAATTCCAGTTGGCTTTATCAGTGCGATTCACGGAAAGTTTTGTGACAGCTGCAACAGAGTTAGATTGACGGCACAGGGATATTTAAAGCTGTGTCTTTGTTATGATAAAGGAATTGATCTGCGCCAGATTCTTAGAGGAGAAGAAACTGGGCAAAACGAAAAAAATATACAAAAAGCGCTAAATGAGAAATTGACAACTGCAATGAGAGCAGCCATTTACAAAAAGCCAGCAGCTCATTGCTTTGAGCATCCAGAGGAGATGACTGAAATCAACGAGATGGTCAAAATTGGTGGGTAGAAGCCGATAAAGTTAAAGGCCAGCAGCGCGACAGGAAAGGAACAACAAAAGTGGGAGTCGTTAAAGGAATATGTATCAGCGAAAAGCGCGGTACGGCAAAACAGGAAGTTGAAGAAGCAGTTTTTGTGAAGGACTGGGGAATTGAGAAAGATGCACATGCAGGTCACTGGCACAGACAGGTGAGTCTTTTGTCATATGAAAAAATAGAGGAATTTAGAAAAAAAGGAGCGCAGATTGGGCTTGGCGCTTTTGGTGAAAACCTGATCGTAGAGGGCTATGATTTTCGAAATCTTCCAGTGGGAACACGATTTCAATGTGGTGATGTCATTTTAGAGATGACCCAGATTGGAAAAGAATGTCACAGCCACTGCGAAATTTACAAGAGAATGGGCGAATGCATCATGCCAAGAGAAGGTGTATTTGCCGTTGTACTTCAGGGTGGAAAAATCAAAAAAGGCGACATTCTTGAAAAGATAGAAGAAACAGAAGCACATATAGATTGATAAAATCGGAGGAATATATGAAAACACTTTATCAATTGTTATTAGACCGATGGAATCAAAATTGCGATACCGTTCTAGTTACTATTGTAGAAGGAAATGGTTCAATTCCGCGCACGACTGGAGCCTATATGGCGGCAGATCAGACAGGCAGAATTTATGGAACAATCGGCGGTGGAAATTTGGAATATCAGGCTGTAAAAAAGGCAATGACGCTTGCTGGAAAGGATGCGCATTTTGTCGAGGATTTTGACTTGGGAACAGGAGAAAATGGCGGCCTTGGAATGGTCTGCGGAGGTAAAGTAAAGGTTTTATTTTACAGTGTGAAAAGTAAGAATCCAAAGATTGCATCTTTTTTAAAGGAAGCATTAAAGATAGCAGAAGAAGGAAAGCCATATTGGCTTCTGCTTCCATTTTCAAAAGGATATCCTAAAATAGAGTCTCATCTTGAAGAGGGACGAGGTCATTGCCGAATACTTGAAAAATACGAGAATGATGAAACTCAAAAAATTTACGCCGAAGAATTTAACTTTGATGGAAAGGTTTATATTTTCGGAGGCGGTCATCTTGCACAGGAGCTTGTCCCGGTACTCAGCCATTTGGGATTTTGGTGCATGGTAATGGATGACAGAGAGGAGTACACTGCACCTAATTTATTCCCAGGTGTACAGGAGACAAAAACTGTTGATTTTACTTCACTTTCTGATATTTTGGAAGTGAAAAATGAAGATTATCTTGTAGTTGTTACAAGAGGACATCGCTGTGATGCGGATGTTGAGCGGTTTGCGCTGCGCACACCTGCTTCTTATATAGGCGTAGTGGGAAGCAAACGAAAGACTCAGTACGTCAGAGAAAAATTGTTGGCAGAAGGCTTCACAAATGAAGAACTTGATCGTGTACATGCACCAATCGGAATTGACATTGCAAGTGAGACACCGGCAGAGATAGCTATCAGTATTGCAGCGCAGCTGATACAAATTCGAGCAGAAAAAGCAGGATTAAGGAGAAAAAAATGAGAAAGAAACATGCAGGAATTGTGCTGACAACTATTTTGGCAGCATCACTGCTTGCAGGATGTGGTTCTAAGGCATCAGACAAAAAAGAAGAAGTTACGATTACTGTATTTGCTGCGAAGAGTCTGAATCAGGTAATGGAGGAACTGATCGCAGAGTTTCAGAAAACACACGAAAATGTAAATGTACAGGGAAGCTATGACAGCTCAGGAACTTTGATGGTTCAGATTGAAGAAGGTGCAGCCTGCGACGTATTTTTCTCCGCTGCAGTTAAGCAGATGAATCAGCTTGATGAGACAGATGGTCTTGTCGTAGAGGGAACACGTCACAACGTTGTAAACAACCAGGTTTGTGTAGTGACATATAAGGGAAGCAACACAAAGGTAACAGGTCTTAATGATATTAAAAATGCTGGCAGCATTGCACTTGCAGATGGTTCAGTGCCTGTAGGAAAATACACACGTCAGGCAATGGTAAATGCAGGAATGTTAGAAAAAGCAGATGATGTATCAAAGATTTCAACAACAGATATTTCAGAAGCACTTGGCGGTGTGGAAATCAATGAGTGTGCAAATGTAGGTGCTGTTACATCAGCAGTGGCAGAGGGATCAAATGAGGTAGGAACTGTCTATTATTCCGATACATATGGATTAGAAGATCGTCTTGAGATTTTAGAGAAGATTCCTTATGATCTGACAGGAGATGTTATTTATCCGGTAGCACAGATTCAAAATTCAGAGGCGGATGAGGCAGAAGCAGCTACAGCAAAGGAATTTGTCGATTTCTTAATTACCGATGAAGCAAAGGAAATTTTCCAGAAGTATTACTTTGATACTGATGTAGAGGATTAAAAGTAAGTTGCCATGTCCATGTGGTGCATTGCTCATATGGACGTGGTGTTTTTAATGAATTTATAGAAAGAATGGTGGCACAATGGAAGAATTGATGGAATTTATGAGAGGACTTGATTGGAGTCCTTTGCTGATCTCATTAAAGACTGGAGTGGTGGCAACCATTCTTTCTTTTTTTGGTGGGATCTTTGCAGCAAGACAGGTAATAAAAGCAGAACCGAAAACAAAAGCAGTATTGGATGGTATTCTTACACTGCCAATGGTATTGCCGCCAACGGTAGCCGGTTTTTTTCTTTTGCTGATTTTTAGTCTGCGCCGTCCATTTGGCGCTGCGCTTTATGAAGGCTGTGGAATTAAGGTAGTACAGACTTGGCTTGGATGCGTGCTTGCAGCAACTGTGATTGCTTTTCCTCTTATGTATAGAAATGCCAGAGCAGCATTTGAGCAGGTAGACACAAATTTAATCTATGCAGCGCGAACACTTGGTATGTCGGAAATGAAAATTTTCTGGAAGGTCGTTATTCCATCAGCGCGTCCGGGAATACTTTCTGGAACAATTTTGACATTTGCAAGAGCCATGGGCGAGTATGGAGCTACATCTATGCTTGCAGGAAATATTCCGAAAAAGACAGGAACGATTTCCCAGAAAATTGCAATGGTAATTCAAAATGGAGATTATAGCACAGCTGGCTTTTGGGTAATGGTGATCATGGTGATTGCATTTGTTGTTGTGCTGTTAATGAATCTTTTTGGATCAGGAAAAAACAAACAGAAAAAACAATGGTAATGATAGGGGCAAAAGACAGATATGTTGCAGGTAACGATAAAAAAGAAATTGGGAAATTTTTTGCTGGATGTGGATTTTTGCATGGATGGCGGCGTATTTGCAATCCTGGGTGCATCTGGATGCGGAAAAAGTATGACATTAAAATGCATTGCAGGTATTGAGCGTCCCGACGAAGGACGAATTGTTTTAAATGACAGAGTGCTGTTTGACTCGAAAAAAAAGATAAATTTGCCGCCTCAAAAAAGAAAAGTCGGATATATGTTTCAGGACTATGCATTATTTCCTAACATGAATGTGGTACAGAATATACAGGCTGGAATGGGGAGAAAGCCAGATCAAAAAAAGGTGCAGGAATATATAACAGGTTTTCAGCTGACAGGTCTTGAAACACACATGCCGGATCAGCTCTCAGGAGGCCAAAAGCAGCGCGTTGCGATGGCGCGTATGTTAGCGGCAGAACCAGAGCTTCTTCTTTTAGATGAACCATTTGCAGCATTAGACAGCTATCTTAAGTGGAAGATGGAGCAGCAGATGATGGATTTGTTAAAAGATATTCAAAAGCCAGCCTTGTTTGTATCGCACAGCAGAGATGAAGTGTATCGACTCTGCGATACTGTAAGCTGTATCAATCAGGGAAAGATGGAAGTGATTGAACCAGTAAAAGAATTTTTTAAGAATCCAAAGACAAAAACAGCAGCTCTCTTGTCAGGCTGTAAAAATATTTGCAGCGTGGAACCGATAAAGGATTTAGAGCCGACAGAAACACATATGCAAGACACACCATCTGGCAAACTTTGGGCGGAAGAATGGGGTGTGGCGTTTAATGTATCAAAGGAAGCACTTACGGCGCGTACTATTGGAATCAGGGCTCATTATCTGATGCAAAAAAAGACGAAAGCGGATCATATAACTGAATTGGAAGTTGGCGAATACAGGATATTAGAGGATCCGTTTGAGTGGAATATTTCATTTCGAAAAGATGAGAACTGTGAGTGGATGCAGTGGAAGATCAGTAAAAGTGACTGGAATCCTTCTATGGGTGTGCCAAAAGTACTTTACGTGAGAGAGGAAGATCTGCTATTATTAGATAGAGAATAAATAGCAGCAAGCAGAGGTATGTATATGGGAAATAAAAAAAATATAATCAAAGCTTCATCAGCACAGCTTCCAGAATTAGAATGGTATGTCGGAAATAAAGAAGTGCATCTTCTTCGTTATTATGAGCCAGAGCCGGGCATTTTTATTGCAGAAAGCAAAAATGTTATTGATATTGCTCTTCGCCAAGGCTACGAGCCATTAAGTGTTGTCTGTACTGAAAAAATGGAAAAAGATGAGATTTTAGATCGTGTGGGAGAGGCACCTATTTACGTAGTGGATCCAGAGGATGCTAAAAAGGAATTTGGCTATGTATTGACAGGTGGAATTTCATGTGCGATGCGAAGAAAAGAAAATTTTGATTATAAAAAAGTGATTGAAAATGCAAAGCGTATTGTTGTGCTTGAGGATGTAGAAAATCCAACAAATATCGGTGCAATCTTTAGAAGTGCCGCAGCATTTGGAATAGATGCTGTATTATTGTCACCAGCCTGCGTAGATCCGCTTTATCGCCGTGCAATGCGCGTAAGTGTAGGAAATGCACTTCTTGTTCCATGGGCTTATATTGGAAGCAGCGAGGCAAGATGGAAGGAAGAGGGCATTGGATGGCTGAAGGAGGAAGGCTTCAAGACAGTTGCAATGGCACTTCGTTCAGATAATATTCGAATTGATGATCCAGTTTTAAAACAAAAAGATCGACTCGCGATCATCATGGGAAACGAAGGACAGGGACTTGCAGAGTCCACAATCAATGCAGCTGATTATGTAGCTAAAATTCCAATGATGAACGGAGTCGATTCTCTTAATGTAGCAGTCGCAGCCGGACTAGCAATGTGGGAAATCACCCAACACCGAAATCAGTGATATCGTATAATACTTCAACAGAAGGATCGTCAAGCAGCCAGTTATATTCCTTCATAAACCAGCGAACAAGCTCTTCATCACGTTTGATTGGTGTAGTATTATTGTTGTATACGTTTACTGTTCCAAGCTTAAAATAGCGTTTTAGGTAGTCAATGTCGTGCGCGATCATTTCCTTTGTCTGCCCTTTTATGCCGACCATCAGACATGGAGAGTCAAAATATTCTGCGACCTCTTCAGGCGACTGAAAGTCGGCATGTTTATTAAGAACATGCTCACGAAAATCGCGGTCAAATGTCTCTACGCCAATCTTAAAAATGATCGGCACCGGCATGCGGTTTCGCATTGCAGCAAGGTGCTTTCTATACATCCAGTGCGATTCAAAAAAGAGCTTATGGATGTTTTTTGTTTTTATTACATTTTCAATATCATCAAGTGTCTGTTTTGGAAGTTCAAAGCAGCTTCCTGAATTGATGACCTCTAAAACACCAAATTCACCGGTGACTTGATCTAAAATGCTTTTATTTAATGAAATCATAGCTGCTTCATCATGACCATTGTCCTCAATGTAATCACAAAATGTGCATTTTCCCCAAGCACATGGAAAAGCACGCAGCAGACAAATTTCACGGTTATTTTTATCAGTAATTTTACTGTAACGTTCAACAGGGATTCCCATAGATTACTCCTTATATTATATGATGTTGGGGGCAAAAGGTATTTTCCCCCAACTGATACCCACGAATTGCTTCGTTGCTATGCAACTTTCGCAATTCTAAAAACATTCGGATTCGCTGATTTTCTTTGAAAATCGCTGCATCCTCATGTTTTTGCGGGTCCCAAGCTCAAAACCCTAATCGTGCAAGCACGAACGGCTTTTGGAGCTTTTGACCCTAGTATCAATTTGCAGCAAGGCGCTGCTTAATAGAAACAGGAAGCACGCGAACCATTGCCATGACAAGCGCAAGGCTTACTGCGCGGTCACAAAAATCAGTTAAAAACTGAACAAGAACGATGCTTGCTGTCAGTCCAAGCGGTGTCTTTGCAGCCAGAAACTGAACAAGAATTGCAGATCCAGATGAGGTCACTCCGCCAAAAAGAACTGTGCAGATAAAAGCGCTGACAACTGTTCCTGGAAGAGAGATCACAAAGGCACGTCCGATCATGATTGCGGCATCCTTAACGGTACTTATATGACCGAGTGACAAAATGCGCTGAAGCTTAGCACCGCCGCGAAGACCAGAAAAACCTGTGTGAGCAAGACCACTCATAAAACCAACGATCATGCCGACAGGTGCAAAATATAGTGAGTAAATATCACCAGTGAAAGCCATGATCAGACCACCAAGCAGACCAGGGATTAAGCCGCACCATGGTCCAAGTAAGGCACCGATCATGATGGTTCCGATACTGTCTAAATAAATTGGAAGACGAAGAGCAAGCGCAATCTGTCCGCCTATGACATTCATAACAATTGCCAGTGCAATCAAACAAATCTGATAAGTTCCAAGTTTTCTTCTATTATTATTTTCCATTTCAAATACCTCTTATTTATAATTTTTTTGTATCAAAGCTTTGACTATAAATCAAACAAGTTACGAATTTACACGTATCTGCTTTGGACTTCGCACCATATCGGATAGAAGATCAAGCTCATCAGGAGCCTTATTAAGCAGGCACGAGAAAAAGAAGGTAAAGAAACGGACAGGATCAGTCTGTGTCAGTACCACGCTATTAGATTCCTTTTTATAGAAATTCATAGAGTCAACAACGGTTTGACCGATGCTTATGCCGCCTGTCTCAACAGCCGTGTAGGCATCAAAACCACTGCAAAATGAATGATCAGCAAAATAGGCAACAGCGATAGGATCATTGATGACGCATCCAATCATATGCTCCCATTCCCAATGAAAATCGAGGTAGAATTTAGTGATAGCCTCAACAAATGAGCCAGTTTTGCTGTCGAGACGCTTTAAATAAGAGATAAGATCTGGCGTAAGAACGATCTGTCTTGTCACGTCGAGGCCAACCATATGGATAAGACGCTTTTGCATTGCTGCCGTCTCATAGACAAGCGCAGCGGCATCAGGATCTGCCCAGTAGTTATACTCAGCGACAGGAGAACAATTGCCATGACTCTTAAAAGCACCGCCCATCGATACCAGTTCATCAATTGCAGCAAATGCTGCAGGATTTTTCTGGATGAGACGTGCAAGATTTGTCATCGGACCAAGTGCGATGACGCTGCAGTGCGTGTTAAGAATTGTTTCCTCAAGAAATGAGACGGCATCAGTGTGGAAAGAAAAGTTTTCCACTGGCTCAAGAAAGCTTTCGCCTAGGCCATCAGCGCCGTGTGTGTCAAGCGCGTTTACATAGTCGCGCTTTAGTGGTGTGCGTTCACCAGTAAAAATTGGAATGTCAAGGCGATTCATTTGACGAAGCACCTTTGCAGCATTGCCTGCCCCCATTTCAGTCGGGGAATTTCCACAGACAATTGTGATTCCAAGCACCTCAATCTGATCACAGGAGAGGGCAAGCATGATCGCAAGGCTGTCGTCGATGCCCGGATCACAGTCGATAATTACTTTTTTTCGCATAATAAGCTGTTCCTTTCTTTTGTGTAAAAGGCAACAAAAAAGCGCTGCCTTCGCACGAATTTGAACACCTCAAAAACTACAGCGAAAACAGCGCTCTTAAAAAAAGAACGCTTCATCAGCCTAGTTTTTTATACTGGGAGGGTTTCGAACCAGTAGGCAAATCGCCTGTGCCCTATTATACTGACAAAGTTCGGATTTGTCCAGTTTTTTTGCAGCGATATTCACCAGGAGTCATTTTTGTATAGCGGCGAAAGACTTTAGCAAAATAATTGCCATTTGCAAAACCGTTTTTGACAGCAATGACTTCTATAGTGTCAGTGCTTCCAAGAAGATCATTCATGGCAGACTGAATACGCATTCTATTTAAATATTGAACAGGAGCAATGCCCCATTCGCTGTGAAAAGAGCGGGACAGATGCTCAGAAGAAATATGGAGACGTTTTGCCACTTCATCAATGCCGCCAATGGTCGCAAATTCCTTTTCCATTAAAAGGGCTGCCTGGCTGGCAGTGCTTTCAGTGTGAAAAGCAGCTGGATGAAGAACATGACGAAGCAGTCCACAGAGAAAGCCGTATAAAAATTCTCCGCCCTCATAGGGCTGCAAATGACCGCCGCTAATCATGCGTGTATGAAGAGCAAGCGCCTTTTGGATGCAGCTTGTCTGCGCGTCAATTGAAATAATACCGCCGCAGTGCTGCGTAAGCTTTTCAAAAAAAGGAATAACAGCGCTTCCGTTAAAATGAAGATAGAGAAATTCCCATGGTTTATCAGATTTCTCAGGCAGATAATAGCAGCTTTTTTCGGGGATCGCGGCAAAAAAGGCTGTGCCGGGAGTAAGAAAAATAGTTTTGCCATTAGATTCATAAGCACCGCACCCAGACAGTGTATATTGAAAAAGATAACCGTGATAATTAGAGCGGCAGCTGTTATCAAAAAAGTAGTCTTCCTTATAGCGGCTTTCAATTCCACCGTCAAGAAGCACCATTGGTTCATCCGGTAAGCTTTCAAGATTTAATACACCAAATACGCCTTTTGTATAGTACATCAAAAAATTACCCTTTCATGTCAAGATTGTATTCTTTTATTTTTATATAAAGTGATTATAATAAAAAATAAGAAAATAAACAATAGTAAGGAGGATATCATGAACAAGAATGATTATGCACCGATTGCACCTATGGGCTGGAACAGCTATGATTATTATGACACAACAGTAAATGAAGAGCAGGTAAGAGCAAATGCTGCTTACTTGGCAGAGCACTTAAAGGATGCCGGCTACGAGTATGTAGTAGTTGATATTGAGTGGTACGCAAAGAAGGCAGGCTCACAGAGAAATACTTATCAGTATATTCCATATTCTGAATTGGCAATTGACGAATATTCACGCTTACAGCCAGATCCAGAGCGTTTCCCATCATCAGCAGATGGCACGGGCTTTAAGGCACTTGCAGATTATGTACATAGCCTTGGCTTGAAGTTTGGTATTCACATCATGCGTGGTATTCCAAGAATCGCTGCACATACACATATGGCAGTAAAGAATACTGACTGGACTGCAAACCAAATTGCTGATCCAAGCTCTATTTGTGGCTGGAATCCAGATATGTACGGTGTGAGAAATTGTGAGGCAGGACAGGCATATTATGATTCATTGCTTGAAATGTATGCTGAGTGGGGAGTTGATTTCATCAAATGTGATGATATTTGCAACACAAATATTTACCCGCACAATCCATATTCTGCATCTCATGAGGTTGAAATGCTTGCAAAGGCAATCAAAAAGTGTGGAAGAAGTGTTGTATTGTCTCTGTCACCGGGACCAGCACTTATCGAGAAAGCATGGCACTATGAGAACAATGCCAACATGTGGAGAATCACAGATGATTTCTGGGATAACTGGAAGCTTTTGAAAAACATGTTTGAGCGCTGTGAGCTGTGGCAGAATCAGGTATCAAGAGGCAATTATCCAGATTGTGATATGCTTCCTGTTGGAAAGTTGGGCAAAGGCTTTGGCGAAGAACGTGACACACGTTTTACAAAAGACGAGCAGCGCACGATGATGACACTTTGGTGTCTGTTTGGTTCACCGCTTATGATCGGTGCAGAGCTTACAAAGCTTGACGAGTGGACACTTGGTCTGTTAACAAACAAGAAGGTGCTTTCAATGCTTACACCAGACTGCAAGCCGCACCAGATCGCAAGAGATGACAATCAGGCTGCATGGTCTGCACATAACGAAAAGACAGGCCAAACCTATGTTGCATTGTTTAACCTGTCTGAAGAAGTACAAATTGTAAATGCCGATATTGAAAGCATCATCGGGGCAGACGGCAGATGTCTATTCGAGCCAGACGCAGGACTTTCCTTAGAAGAACTGTGGACAGGCAAGGTAGACAGCGCAGAAACAGCAGTAAGTGCAGAGCTTGCACCGCATAGCTGTGTTGTATATGAAGTGAAATAATTAAAAAAGTGGTAATTAGAGAAAGGCGATATCCTCAGCAAGCTCTTGCAGCGGCTTAGCATCCCAATCTTCCTTTACCATGAAAAGTGCATGATATAGGCGAGGAATGGTTCCTTCGAGAATCTCCTCGCTTTTTGTCTGCATTAATTTTTCCGCGAGTGCTTGGGCATTTTCCAAGATGGAAAGTTTTGCTTCGCGTATCTCATCAGGAGCATTCCATAGAAGTGACATATCATAATTATCAGTGTTGCCGCAGCGTGCCGTGCAGGTCGCGCAGCCTGGAGAGATGATCGCTTTTTCCTCATTTACGCGGCGAATCATGGCAGCGAGTGTTTGCTCAGTTGCGCTTTTGTTTGCAGACACGCGAAGAGCTGTAAAAATAAGGCGGTCGGTGTCATCAGTCTTTGGATTGTTGGCACATGTACGGGCGAGGCCGATCACTGCGCCGAGCAGTTCATTGTGCAGTGGTGTATTTGTACAAGACATAATTTAATTAGTTCCTTTCTGTGCGAATTATCTCACCCTGTGGGGAAATTGTGGTAATCTTGCATGGAATTTGCTTGCCAGAGGCAGCGATTGCGTTTGCTACAGCTTTTGACAGTCCGCCGCAGCACGGAACCATCATGCGCACCAGATGAATGCTTTTAATTTCATTTGATGTAAAAATTTCAGTTAGCTTTTCACTGTAATCGCCTTCATCAAGTTTTGGACAGCCGATTAAGGTGATGCGTCCTTTAATGAAATCCTCATGGAAACGGCTGTAAGAATATGCTGTACAGTCAGCAGCAATTAAAAGATCGGCATCATTAAAATAAGGAGCATTTACAGGAACAAGCTTAATCTGAATAGGCCACTGAGAAAGGGCAGATGAACCGACAGCATCCAGATCGCGTGAAGCAGAGCTCGGACAGGTATGAGCCGGAGCCTGCTGTGTAAAAGACTGAGCGCGAGAACCAGGACAGCCGGTGTGAACTGGCGCATCAGCTGGCTTTGCCTCATTTGTTGTTTTCGCAGCTTTTTCTAGCTTAGCAGCCTCCACAGCAGCCGCATCATATGCTGGCGCCTCGCGTGTCACAAACGAAATAGCGTCCGCAGGACATGCTGGAAGACAGTCACCAAGACCATCACAGTAATCCTCTCTCATCAGCTTTGCTTTTCCATTAACCATTGCAATCGCACCTTCGTGGCAGGCATCTGCACAAAGGCCACAGCCAATGCATTTTTCTTCATCAATATGTATAATCTGTCTAATCATAAAATTCTCCAATCTTAAATTTTTTACACACTTATAGTACCCAGAAAAAGGATTTTTTGCAATGGTATTTTTTTCCCGTGTATGCTACAATAATCTAAGCAAAAACAGAAAGGTGGATGCGAAAATGGATTATCAGAAATGGGCGCAGGAGGTTGCGCAGAAAATCAAGATAAAGGAGCTTGAGGTTGCAAAACGAAACCGCGGAAAAATTCCATACACGGCAGAAAATGGTGCGTGGAATGATTGCTCTGGTGAAAAAATCGGCTGGTGGACAAATGGCTTTTGGGGCGGCATGATGTGGCAGCTTTACAAGGCAACAGGTGAAGAAATTTACCGTGAAAATGCAGAGGAGACTGAGGAAAAGCTGGATGCGGCACTGAATAATTACTGGGTTATGGATCATGACAGCGGATTTCGATGGCTGCCGACATCTGTTGCAAAGTATCGTCTGACTGGCGACAAAAAGTCTGAAAACAGAGCTCTGATGGCTGCATCTAATCTGGCAGGACGCTTTAATCCGGCAGGAAACTTTATTGTTGCATGGAACGGAAATGTTGATCCAAGAAGAAATGGATGGGCAATAATTGACTGTACAATGAATCTTCCGCTTCTATATTGGGCGTATGATCAGACTGGAGATCCGCGATATTACCACATCGCGACAAAGCATGCAGACACAGCAATCAAGGCATTTATCCGTGAAGATGGCTCTGCGAGACATATTGTTGAGTTTGACCCGATAACAGGTGACATTAACCGTTCCTATGGTGGCCAGGGCTATGCGAAGGGTTCTTCTTGGACAAGAGGTCAGAGCTGGGCGTTATATGGCTTTACTTTAAGCTTTCTTCATACAAAGAAGGAGCGCTATCTGGATACTGCAGAGAAGGTCGCAGATTACTTTATTTCATGCATTCCAGAGAGCGGCTTGATTCCGGTTGATTTTCGCCAATCGTCCGACTGCGACTGGGAGGATGATATCGCAGCAAGTGTGGCAGCGTGTGGTCTGATTGAGCTGTCAAAAGTGGCAAAGGAGTGGAAAAAGAAAACTTATCTGGATGCAGCAGTTCGCATGTTAAAGGCGCTTGACGAAAAGAGCTGCAGCTATGACATAAAGACAGACTATTTGCTGGAGCGCTGCACTGCAGCTTACGGTGATGAGAAGCATAACTTCCCGATTGTATACGGTGACTATTATTATATAGAAGCAATCTGGAAGCTGACAGGAGAAGAATTGTTCATCTGGTAAAAACAAAAATGGGAGGAAAACAATCATGGCATTTGTACCAAAAACATTGGATTACACAGTAAGCCCATATACGGGACTGACACGTCAGTCTTGGATTGAGGCAGGAACATATCTCTTAGAGGGCGTATTTCAAAACATTGCTCACTTTGAGGATCCAGTTGTTATGCCTCGAAAAGAGACAAAGGTAACTTACCCGCACAGCGCTGATGCTGTATGGGAGTTTAAGGCAGAGTATTTTGAGGGACTTGCACGTTCTTTCTTTATCGCAGCACCGCTGATCCACGACAATCCAGACCTGAATCTGTGCGGTTATTCCATTCGTGATTATTACAAGTCACATGTACTTCGTGCATGTACAAAGGGTGATCCGGTATCAGTAGGCCGTTATGAGGAGCTTCAGGAGATGGCTGGCGATTACAACAGAGCTTTTCAGCAGACAGTAGAGACATGTGCACTCGTCATTTGTCTGTGGGTTTGCAAGGAGGAGATCTGGGATACATACACAAAGGAAGAAAAGGACGTAATCGCTGAATTTTTAAGAGGTTATGCAGATGGAAATACAGTTCCGCAGAACTGGCGTCTGTTTAATATGCTCGATATGGCTTTCCTTGACATGGAAGGCTACGAGATTGATGAAGAGATCATGCTTGATCATGCACAGAGCATTCTTGCCTATTATGCAGGCGATGGCTGGTACAGAGATGGTCATTCATTTGACTACTATTCCTGCTGGGCATTTAATGTGTATGCACCAATATGGAATTTGTGGTATGGCTATGAGAAGCAGCCGTATATCGCAGCAAAGTTTGAGGAGCACTCCAATAAATTGATGGAAACATATGCCGATTTCTTTGACCGTGATGGATTCACCAATATGTGGGGCAGAAGCAATATTTACCGTAACGCAGCAACAAGCGCTTTTGACGGCAACTTAATGCTTCATAACAGCACAGCTGATCCAGGTCTGGCAAGACGTATTTCTTCTGGCTCTTTGCTTCAGTTTATGACAAGAGATGACTTCTTATTTAAGGGTGTTCCAACACTTGGATTTTATGGTCAGTTTACACCTCTTGTTCAGGGCTACTCATGCGCAGAATCTCCATTCTGGCTTGGCAAGGCATTTCTTTGTCTGCATCTGCCGGCAGATCATCCATTCTGGACAGCAACAGAAAATAATGGTACTTGGGAGACACTTGGAAGCAAGGGCACCAAGGTTACATCATTAAATGGACCGGCACTTTGCTTCTCAAATCATCAGGCAAATGGTGAGACTATTCTTCGTACTGGAAAAGTCGTAAAGAATAAAAAAGATGAGCATGGCATGTGGAATTATTCAAAGCTTTGCTTTAACACCAAATATCCGTGGGAGGCAGCTGTTGCACCAGATATCGAAGCACAGCAGTATGTTCTTTATGATGGTGTTTCAGATGAAATTAAAAAGGGCAATGTAACATATTGGCATGGTCTTAAAAATGATGTGTTATATCGCCGTCAGTTCTTTAACTATGATTTAGAGAATGAGTGTCATTGGATTCAGGCAATGAATCTGGCAGATTTTACAGTGCCTTATGGTGTTATTCGTGCAGATAAGCTTCGTCTGTTTAGCTGTCCGATTCGCCTGACACTTGGCTCCTATGGTTTCCCAGACAATGGAACACAGATCATCGAAAAGACTGCAGATGGTGCAAAGGCAATCATCTTAAAGGGTCATGATCATACCGGAAGAGAAAAGCAGATGGCAATGACGATTTATGATGGATGGGATGAGCTAGAGATTGTTAAGAGCACAGGAACAAATCCAGATTCAGAAAACTCTATCGTGATTTACGCAAAGACTGCAAGAGAAAAGAAATATGGCTATCAGCCGTATGTACTTATTTCACAGGTTATCACAAAGGAAAGTCTTGAGGATTTCACAGATGATGAGATTTTCCCGATTGAAAAAGTACATTATACAGATACGAAGAAATGCGGAGGTTATGGCCCTGTAACCATTACACTAAAGGATGGAACAACACGCACTATTGATTTTGAAGGTATTGAGGGACAGCTGATTAGATAACGAATGCAACCCGGAAGTTTTACGAGAGAGTGCAACCCGCAAGTTCTACGAAGGCGTCTCGGCGAAGAACATTCGCCGAGGCGTTTTCATGGAAAATGTGTAACAGAAAGAAGGCATAAAAATGCGTTTTTATACAGGAAAATTAGAAGGAAAACAGCAGCTTTTTGTAGGCTTTGAGAAGGATCCTTTTTTATATAAAATAGAAGATTATGGCATGAAATTTGCCGATATGACTGAGCTTGTATGCAAGATTACTGATGAGCAGAAGGCTAGGCTCTTAAATGAGAGAGAGGGAAAGCGTGCATACGCGTTAGATGAAATTCAGATTTTAGCACCGATTGTGCGTCCGAGACAGGATGTGGTGTGTCTTGGAATAAATTATTCTGAACATGCAAAGGAAGCAAGTGCATTTTCTAAAGAAGCATTCACAAAGGACAAGCCATACACTATTTATTTTTCAAAGCGTGTAAGTGAGGCAGCAGGAGATAAGGAGACGATTCCAAGCTATAAAGGCTTAGTGGACAGTTTGGACTACGAGGCAGAGCTTGGCGTTGTGCTTGGCAGGGATGCAAAGGGCGTAAAGGCAGAGGATGCAGAAAAATTCATCTTTGGCTATACGATCATTAATGACTTCAGTGCACGCAATTTGCAGACGCGTCATAAGCAGTGGTATCTTGGAAAGAGCCTTGATAAGCTGACTTCCATTGGTCCATGTATCGTGACAAAGGATGAGATCGGCAATGTTGCAGATCTTGGAATCAGAAGCTATGTAAACGGTGAGCTTCGCCAAAACAGTAACACAGGATTCATGATTCAGACAATCGGAGGTGCAATAGAAGAATTGAGCGAGGGAATGACGCTTCTTGCAGGAACATTGATTGCGACAGGAACACCTGCTGGTGTGGGAATGGGCTTTAATCCACCGAAATTTTTAAAGACAGGAGATAAAGTGATCTGCGAGATAGACAAGATCGGCCGTCTTGAAAATACGATTGGAGAATGAATTACTGACAGAAAAAAGAAGACATAATTAGAAAGAAGAGCTTATGAAAAACAACAAAAAATATGAAATAGATATGACAAATGGCACGATCATGGACAAGCTGATTACATTTTCGCTGCCACTTATGCTGTCTGGTATTTTACAGCTGATGTTTAATGCTGTGGATATTATCGTAGTGGGACAATTCAGCGGCAGCCGGCCGTTAGCAGCAGTCGGCTCAACGAGTGCGCTGATAAATGTGTTTACTAATTTTTTTATCGGCATTTCGCTTGGAACTAATGTGCTGGCTGCACGTTTTTTCGCTTCAGGCAAGATAAAGGAAATGTCTGATACAGTCCATACTTCAATTCTTTTTGCTGCAATAAGCGGTGTTGTGATGATGATTGTAGGACTTTTGTTTTCACGTTTTGCGCTTGAACTGATGGAAACACCTGATGAGGTCATTGATATGGCAGCACTTTATTTGAAAATTTATTTTGTTGGTGTGCCATTTTTTATGCTTTACAATTATGGTGCAGCTGTGCTTCGAGCCGTCGGGGATACAAGACGCCCGCTAGTCTTTTTAGTGATATCAGGTACAGTTAATGCTATTTTAAATGTGATATTAGTTGTTGTATTTCATCTTGATGTAGAGGGAGTTGCAATTGCAACAGTGATTTCGCAGATGATTTCCTGCGTTCTTGTGCTTCGCTGCCTTTGCAAGACAGATGCAGGCTATCAGCTTCATTTTTCAAAGCTGTCAATAAATGGAAAATATTTACGGCAGATCTTTCAAGTTGGAGTGCCGGCAGGAATACAGAGTACTGTAATTAATTTCTCCAATGTGCTGCTGCAGTCATCCGTCAACTCATTTGGTTCAATCGCGATGGCAGGTTATACTGCAGCCAACAATTTGCTTGGATTTTTATATACCTCAATAAATTCTGTCACACAGGCGTGCATGAGCTTTACCAGCCAGAATTATGGAGTTAAAAAGACAAAGCGAATGGACCGCGTCTTAGTTGACTGTATCATTTTGTCAATTCTCATAGCAACAGTCATGGGCGGTGCATTTTACGTTTTTGGACCGCAGATATTAAGTGTCTACAATAAAGAGCTGGATGTAATTAAAAGTGGAATGGAAATCCTTTCATTCACAACGCTGACATATTTTTTGTGCGGAATAATGGATCTTTTTCCAGGCGCGATGCGTGGAATGGGGCGCTCAGGCGTGCCAATGATCCTATCAATCATCGGAACAGTCGGCACCAGAATCTTCTGGATTTATGTTATATTTCCAAGAAACCGCGCACTTGACGTATTGTTTATCTCATATCCGGTATCATGGGGACTCACAATAGTAATGCAGGTATGCTGCTTTATA